>JBJXHC010000058.1:0-95579 GCA_046160825.1 Bacteroidota bacterium
CGCACCGCTCTCAATTTTCTCCAGCGCATGAGTGGTATTGCAACTTTAACAAGGAAATTCGTCCGTGCTGTCGAAGGTACGCGCGCAAAGATCATTGACACGCGGAAAACCGCTCCCGGTTTGCGTGTCCTCGACAAGTGGGCTGTACGGATAGGCGGAGGTGTGAATCATAGATTTGGTCTCGATGACATGATTCTGATAAAGGACAACCACATCGCTGCAGCCGGTGGAATCATTCCCGCAATATCCCTGTGCAAGGATTATCTGCAAAGAAATGAGATAGAACTCCCGATTGAAGTGGAAACCCGCAATCTTGATGAACTGCGCCAGACCCTTGATGCAGGCGGTGTACAGAGGATCATGTTGGATAATTTCCCGACCGATATGTTGAGACAGGCCGTGATACTCATTAACGGCAATGTGGAAGTGGAAGCATCCGGCGGGATTACGCTTGACACCGTGCGCGTCGTAGCAGAGACAGGCGTGGATTTTATTTCCATCGGTGCGCTCACGCACTCCGTCAAGGCTCTGGACATCTCTCTGGAGTTGATGGGTTCTCCTTCATTCAGTGCGTGATGGCTGATGTTTGATAAAATCAAGCGCCTGGGCACCGACACAGCCATCTATGGCGTTAGCACAATCCTCGGTCGCTTTCTCACCTTCATTCTCACCCCGCTCTACGCGAACATCCTGGTCCCCTCGGAACTCGGTGTTGTGGCGACGGTCTTTGCATACCTTGCATTTCTGAATGTCATCTACAGCTATGGCATGGAATCGGCGTACTTTAAGTATTCCGCGACTCTTGAGATCGGTGATACGAAACAGAATTTTGCCGTCCCGTTCACGGCGTTGCTCTTCACGTCCACCATATTCTCCCTTGTTATCATCGTCCTCAGATTGCCGCTTGCTACAGCAGCGGGTGTACCTACGGAACTGTCATCAATTGTGTTGTATTCAGCAGGGATACTTGCACTCGATGCTTGGTCGATTATTCCATTTGCTTCACTCCGACTGGCACGCAAGGCAAAACTCTTTGCATCAATCAGACTTGCCGGAATACTCATCACCGTCATACTGAATGTTCTCTTCTTGATAGTGTTTGAATATAGTGTTGAGGGAATATTCCTCAGTAACCTGATCGGATCAGCGTGTACCTTCACGATGTTGTTGCCGGTGATCTTCAGGAATATGACTGCGCACTGGAACAAGGAACTCCTGCCGGCGCTGTTGAAATTCGGGTTGCCGTATGTTCCCGCAGGGATTGCAACCATGGTGATACAAGTGGTTGACCGGCCAATTCTGGAAAGCCTGACGGACAAAGCTACCGTGGGTGTGTATCAGGCCAACTACCGACTCGGCATTTTCATGATGCTGATTGTTTCGACCGTCGACTTTGCGTGGAGGCCGTTTTTCCTGACCCACGCCAACGATCCGGAAGCGAAACCTCTCTTCGCACGCATCCTGACCTATTATTTCCTCGTGATGGTGTGTGTGTTTCTCACGATATCGTTCTTTATCGGTGATGTTGTCAGGATGCCTTTGCTGTTTGGACGATCAATCCTTCCGGAATCATACTGGCAAGGACTCGCCATCATTCCGGTCGTCATGTTGGGGTATCTCTTTCTTGGGATCTCAGGTAATATGTCGGCAGGCATTTACATCGAAAAGAAGACGAAGCTGCTACCACCCATTACATTCTTTGGCGCAGGAGTCAACATTGCGGCAAACTATTTGCTCATCCCAACCATGGGAATCATGGGTGCGGCTATTGCAACCTTATTGAGTTATGCACTGATGGCCATTGCGCTCTATGTGGTCGTCAGGCGATTCTATCCAGTCCAGTATGAATTCGAAAGGATGGCCAAGATTGCATGTGCAGCGTTGATCGTCTACGGCATGTATTTCTTTTTCCTGGCAGGGGATTCGACTGTTCTGTTCAAGGTAGCTCTCTTGTTTGTTTTTCTTTTCTTGATGCATTCGTTCAAGTTTTTCATCCCGAGTGAGCTTGGACGCCTCGCTGCAATGTTCACGAAGCGCTCCCATGGATCGGTTCTGCCACCAGATGGACCTTCCGCGCCTGAACCTTGATGGACTTTCAGGGAGCAATTCGCTATTTTGCTTCAGAATTTTTGAATGAGGAATGTGTGGAACGCAGATTTGATGCAACAAAACCAATGCAGGTTGGGGGACAGGCCGTACTCGAAGGCGTGATGATGCGGGCGCCTGGAATGGTTGCCACGGCCGTACGCCGGGCCAGCGGCGAGATCGTTGTGAAGAAGGAACCACACCGTTCTCTTGCCGAGAAGTATCCAGTATTCAAGCTCCCACTCCTTCGCGGTGCAGTTGGATTGATTGAAATGATGGTGATTGGCATTCGCACACTGAACTACTCCGCGGAAGTGAGCATGCAGGATACGGAGGGCGCAAAGGCAGAAAGTGGTAATAGTCAACCCGAAACCGGAAAATCTTCCAATGATAATCTGAAACTTGGCGTTACGGTCGCCTTCTCATTGGGAATCGGGATAGTCGTTTTTTTTGTGACGCCACTATTTCTGACAAGCACGCTTTTCAATGTCAGCCAGGACGCGTTCTGGTTTAACGCAGTCTCCGGCGGAATCCGGATCGGGCTATTGCTCGGATATCTCAGCATTATTTCCATGATGAAGGATATTCAGCGTCTCTTTCAATATCATGGTGCAGAACATAAAGCGGTGTTCGCTTTCGAGCGTGGCGAACGTTTGGATGTTCCATCCGCAGCAAAACAAACCCGGTTCCATCCCCGTTGTGGCACCAGTTTCCTCCTGATCGTCATGCTTGTGGCCATTGCCATTTTCAGCATCCTTGACACATTGCTCATTCAATGGCTGGGTGAGCTGACGTTGTTGACCCGTCTGCTAACGCATCTTCCTCTCATTCCACTTATTGGTGGAGTATCGTACGAATTCATCAAGGCCTCGGCAAAACGAAGCGATACTCCGCTGGGCAGAGTCGTTGTTGCTCCCGGACTTTGGCTCCAGCGCATAACAACAAAAGAGCCGGACGAAAGCCAATTGGAGGTTGCTCTTGTGGCATTGCGTTGCGCCCTTGGTGAAGAGCCGCATGTCGTGCTTGCACCCGCCCCCATTCCCCTCCAGGCAGCCCTGCTGAACTAACCCATGCTTGATCGACTTGAAAAGGTGAGGGAACGGTACGATGAGGTGACCCGGCTCCTCAGCGACCCATCGTTGGCAAGCAACCAGGACCGTTTCCGTGAGTTGAGCAAGGAGCACAGCGATCTGACGCCTCTGATCAAAGTGTATGAAATCTATAAGAAGACCAAGGGCGATCTCGCAGGACTGAAAGAAATCACCGAGACCTCGTCTGACCCTGACATGAAGCAGCTTGCGTATGCGGAAATGGATGGGACGAAAGAGAGAGTTGAAGAGCTTGAAGAGGATTTGAAAATCCTCCTTATTCCCAAAGACCCGAACGATAGCAAGAACGTCATGGTCGAGATTCGTGCCGGGACGGGGGGCGACGAGGCTGCACTATTCGCCGGGGATTTGTTTCGGATGTATTCGCGCTATGCAGAGAAACAACGATGGAGACTCGAGGTTCTTGATCTCAACGATACGGGGATTGGTGGATTCAAGGAAATTTCATTCTCTCTTGCCGGACAAGATGTCTACGGAACAATGAAATTTGAAAGTGGCGTCCACCGCGTTCAACGTGTTCCCGACACGGAGACACAAGGGAGAGTGCACACCTCGGCGGCGACAGTTGCCGTGTTACCGGAAGTGGAGCAGGTGGAGTTTGAGATCAATCCGGCTGATTTGGAAATTGATACATTCAGATCAGGCGGCAAGGGTGGTCAGAACGTGAACAAGGTGGAAACGGCTGTGCGTATTACGCATAAGCCAACAGGAATGATCGTTGTGTGTCGCCAGGAGCGCTCACAGTTGCAAAACCGTGAACGCGCAATGAAGATGTTACGCGCAAAGATCTATGAAAGTATGGTGACGGCTCAGGTGGGCGATGTTGCAGCGCAACGAAAGTCAATGGTGAAAAGCGGCGACAGGAGTGACAAGATCAGGACGTACAATTTTCCGCAGAACCGGGTGACAGACCACCGCATCGGTTTGACGTTGTACAACCTTGCAGAAATCATCGATGGAAAGCTGGATGAATTGGCAGAGCAATTGAAGATTGCAGATCGCGCTGAAAAGCTTCAGCAGGGAGGAGAATAACCGCTTAGGGCTTTCCCATGCCGTTCGTTCTCACTTTTGCAAAGAACTCCTTCAGAATTTCAGCGCATCGTTCCTGCATTACCCCCGGCACGGTTTCGACCTTGTGATTCAGTCTGTCGTCCTGAACGATATTGTACAGCGTTCCACATGCGCCCGCCTTCGGATCCGTCGTTCCGAATACAAGCTTCGGTAACCTCGCCAGCACAATGGCTCCGGCACACATTGCACACGGCTCAAGCGTGACGTACATAATGCACTTTTCCAGTCGCCGACTCCCAAGTTGGCTCGTCGCAGCGGTAATTGCAATCATCTCGGCATGGGCAGTCGGATCCTTGAGAGATTCGATCTGGTTATAGCCCTTCCCGATAATCTTGCTGTTGTGGACAATGATTGCGCCGATCGGAACTTCTTTTCGTCTGTATGCCTGCTCTGCTTCTTTCAGGGCAAACTCCATCCAGCGCTCGTCTTCAGTCAAGAGCCCTCCGGGCCAGTTCAAAATTCAAAAAAGTGGCAAGCGGCTGCACCACCAATCCACACAATTTTGGACTTATTCCATCCAATTGCTTTCCTGTGCGCCCGGAGGGAGTCGAACCCCCAACCGTCTGATCCGAAGTCAGGCACTCTATCCAATTGAGCTACGGGCGCAAACGTTAAATCTTGTTCTACTCTTCTGCGGATCCCGCCAGCAAACGGCGGGATTCTCAAAATGGCATCTTCTCACAAAAGCGGTTCGCAGGCCATTTTGGAAATTGAGCTACGGGCGCAGAATCTTGCAGCCTGAAAATAGCTATTTTCCCGATGAGATGGAAGAAATTTCAGCCACATCCTTATACTGGGCATGGAGCTCTCCGAACATTTCACGTTGTTCATGTGTTGAATAAGCAGCAGTCGGTGCGGACGTAACCAATCATTGCAGAAGGCCGTATTCCAAGTATGCTGGGCACGGATATTCAATATTTCCATTCTTCATTTCGAGGTTTATTATGAAGTCGCAGTTCTCGCTTCGCAATCTCTTGATTGTCTTGATCGTCGGGGTCTCCATCGGATTTTACACCAACGAGATCGTGTCGAGTGATAATATCTATGTGGAGTTGAACAAGTATAAAGACGTACTGAACCTGATCGAAAAATATCATGTGGATGATGTGAGTGTCGGCGACCTGACCGAGGGAGCAATCGAAGGAGTGATCACCCGTCTTGATCCGCACTCGGTATACTTGACGGCAAAAAATGCAGAGCGCGTAAACGAGGAGCAGGTACAGGGAAAATATCAGGGAGTAGGATTGGGGATACGAGCACTGCGCGACACCATTGTTGTCGTGGAGCCAATGGGTGGAGGTCCTGGCGCCATGATGGGAATTCTTTCCAATGATAAGATTATTGCTATCGGTGACAGTTCCTCCATCGGATTAACAGTGGAGCAGGCGTCGAAACGTTTGCGTGGGCCGAAAGGCACAACAGTGAAGTTGCGTATTATTCGCCCCGGAGTTCAGGAGCCTTTGCTGTATGAAATCGTCCGGTCCGAGATCTCCATCCACAGTGTTGATGTCGCACTCATGGTTGACGATGAAACAGGATACATCAGCGTCAACAAATTCAGCCTGACGACCGGGAAGGAAATGATTGAAGGCCTGCAGAAATTGCGAGCATTGGGAATGAAGCGCCTTCTGCTCGACCTCAGGGGCAATCCCGGTGGTATTATGGATGAGGCGGTGCGCATGGCGGACTTATTTATTGACGGGGGAGAGAAGCCGAACTCCAAGGTTCTCGTCTATACCAAAGCGCGCCAAACCGCGTTGGAGGAATCGTTTTTTGCAACAACGGGTCAAGCCTTTGAACGAGTGCCTGTTATTGTGCTCGTGAACAACAGTTCGGCCAGTGCCAGCGAAATCGTCGCTGGCGCAATTCAGGATTGGGACCGCGGGCTTATTGTCGGTGAAACGAGTTTTGGCAAGGGATTGGTGCAGCGACAGTGGAACCTCGCGGATGGTTCGGCATTCCGGTTAACCATTGCGAAGTACTACACTCCCAGCGGCAGACTGATTCAACGTTCGTATGAAGGAAAGGATCGCAGCGCATATCGTGCCGAAGCATTTGAGAGAGAAGAAGCGGAAGGTGAGAATGTCGATCATGCGCGTGATCAAGGTGATTCCATCCGACCGGCCTATACAACGTTTTCCGGCAGGACGGTATATGGGGGTGGAGGAATAACCCCGGACCATATTGTAAAGCCGCGTCCGCTCACCGAGTGGACACAGAGTCTCTTGCGACGCGATGTGTTCTATCAGTTCACCAATCAATATCTCACGGGCAAGGGACTGCTCCTGCGAGGGGAATATGACGGGAACATGCAACGCTTCATCAAAGAGTTCACCATCGGCGACGAGTTGCTGGCCGAGTTTACAGGATTTGTCGAATCGCAAGGTGTTACCGCGGATCGCGATGCATTGCAGAAAGACAATGACTTTATCCGCACCAGACTCAAGGGGTTTGTTGCACGAACGTTCTGGGGAGACGATGGTTGGTATCCGGTGATGCTTCGGATCGATACACAGACCCAGAAAGCACTCTCGCTCTTTCCGGAGGCTGAGAAAATCGCCAGCGTGAAGTCAACGCGAGGTTCGTCGGAATTTGGTGGAAAGAGGGAATGAGGCGCGAGAATCCGGAAATGGAAGGGGCGGGAAATTCTCCCGCCCCTTTTTTTTGTGCGCCCGGAGGGAGTCGAACCCCCAACCTTTAGATTCGTAGTCTAACGCTCTATCCAATTGAGCTACGGGCGCATCATGTACCACCTTCCCAGCCATTTCTACGTAGCCTTAAACCGAACCTGCGCCACCCAGTAGGAGATTTCACCGTTACAGAACTGGATTTGGCATGAATTCTTTGCCAAACTGCGGATTCAGATTGAGCCCCAAACTGACACATAATAGGGAAATTCGATAACTCATTCAAGGGTTCTAGTAACAACTCAACCAGCGAGGAGAAAATTGAAGAGGTAAACCTGTATTCAACACAATGGTGTGGGCTTTGCCAAAACGGAAAACGCCTTCTGAATGGGAAGAAAATTCCTTATCATGAAATCGACTAAAACGAATCAGCTGCAACACGAACAATGGTGGCCCCTTGCTGCCGTCGAGTAATCCGACATACAGTCAATGAAAAGCCGGGGGAAAGCGGCTCCAAAAATCGTTCATGATCCATCAGTCGCACTGCTTCGTAAAGAGCTGTGTCTTTCATAATGGAGATGCAAAGGAAACATCACTGAATATTTCAACTGATGATTGAAGTCCTTCTGTCCTTCTTCATATTCCTTCTTGCGTATTCCAATGGAGCCAACGATATCCCCAAGGGGATAGCCGCACTAGTCGGAAGCGGCGCGACAAACATCCGCATCGCCAAACTGTTAGCGTTTTTACTGAAGGGAACAAACGATGGGTTTTGAACAAACGCTTTCTCTGGCACGTTTGGATCTGAAACCGCTCAGCATTGATACGTTTCAGGTAAACCTGGGTAAGCTCTGCAATCAGGCGTGCAAACATTGCCACGTTGATGCCGGCCCAAAGCGGACGGAAATGATGGACAGGTCCGCCATTGATCGTTGTCTGGAAATCCTTCGACTGTATCCTCAGATCAGGAATCTCGACATCACGGGCGGGGCCCCGGAGTTGAATGAACATTTTAAGTACTTTGTCGCGGAGGCAAGGGCACTCGACAGAAACGTGATGGTACGGCACAACCTTACAGTGACCTTGGATCCGCATCCCGTGAGTGGGGAAAAGATGGAGTACCTTCCTGAATTCTTCCATGCTCATCATTGTGAGATAATCTCATCATTACCTTATTTCCAGGAACATGAAACGGATGCACAGCGTGGACAGGGTGTGTTTACCGCGAGCCTGGAATCCATTCGAAGACTTAACGCACTTGGCTACGGAGAAGCTGGAAGCGGGCTCGTGCTGGACCTGGTCTACAACCCTGTTGGTGCATACCTTCCCCCTGAGCAGGGAGCAATTGAGAAACAGTTCAAAGAAGAATTGTGGAAGCGGTACGGAATTGTTTTCAACCGACTGTACGTCATCACCAACATGCCAATCAACCGCTTCAAGCACTTTCTTGAGCGGGCAGAGTTATATGAGTCTTACATGGAGAAGCTGATAAACGCATTCAACCCAACAGCCGCAGAAGGAGTAATGTGCAGAAGTTTGATCAGCGTGGGGTATGATGGGACATTGTACGACTGTGACTTCAACCAGATGCTTGAGTGGCGCGTGAACCACGGAGCGCCGGACACGATTTGGAATTTTGATTTTGACAAACTTATACGCCGTCGGATCGCGTTCGGTTCGCACTGTTATGGCTGTACTGCCGGAGCGGGAAGCAGTTGCGGCGGAGCGGTGGTCAGGTGAAATGGACTACCGGGAACTGTTCAGGGACATGATCTCGCCGAGCGGTTTCCGTGCAATGTCAGGAACGGTTGCGTCCTCCGCGGGAAAGCCGATGGGAATAAGCAGGTAGGGTGATTCGTTGGCCGGACGCTTGAGGATCTCGCTCAAAAAATTCATCGGACTTGGCGTGTGAGTGAGCGAAGCAAGTCCGGCGTTGTGGATAGCGGCAAGAAGGAAACCACATGCTATACCAACGGATTCATCCACATAGTAGTTCTTCCTCTGGGCGCCGCCCTCGATCCTGTACTTCTCGCGGAAGACGACGATCAAATACGGCGCTGTTTCCAAAAACGCTTTCTGCCAGTCGGTGCCCAGTGCGGCCAGATCGTCCAGCCAGGACTGCGGCATCCGGTGCCCGTAGCTCTCTTTTTCTTCGGCCTCGGCCGCAACACGAATTGTTCGTTTTAATTCCGGGTCATCGACAACAACAAACTTCCATGGCTGCTTGTTGGCACCGGAAGGCGCTGTACCGGCGGTGCTGATGATCGTGTCGATGAGTTCCCGCGAGACGGACTTATCCGAGAATTCACGCACAGTTCGTCGCCGGTTGCAAAGATCAAAGAACTCCCTTGCCCGGTGTAGCTGTTCCTCTGGCGGGTAGGCTGTGAATTGAAAAGGGACTGGATTGTAGTTAGGCATGGCTGACTTTCAAAATGGATTTTAGAAGTAACACCGCATCAAAATAGCAAATGATGGATGGGTTTACAAGGTGTTTGGACACAACATCGCGTGAACCCTCCGTGACTATTTCGTGATACTTGGTTGGTATTATGTACCATTCCTGAGTTTCATGAGGAGATTCCGTATGTTGTCAGAGCCAACCGTTATTTCCCCAAAGATGAAAGGAACCCTGCAGGCTATGAATCAAAAGGTTCTCATTGTTGAGGATGACCTGGATATTGCAAAGCATTCGATTCGTTGCAGATGGCTTGACTAATCACGAGCAATTATGTAACCTGTGTTTGGCACGTCCGATTCGCCTTCATAGCCCCTAACACCATATAGAAGGTCAAATGTTTTTTTTCCAACGGTTTGCTGTTTTCATCGCAGCGTTTCTCATTTTCGCTGAAACAGTTGCGGCAGGTCCATGGCCTCGCAAGCAAGGCTCCGGGTTTATCCAATTGGGCTTCAGCACGATTGGTTACAATAAGATCTACAATGATCGTGCAGAAAAGGCACCCGTCTTCGCCGATGTACGGGATAATGTTCTGCAAGCGTTCGCAGACGTTGGTGTGACCGACCTTCTCACTGTGACTGCTTCGATCCCATTCAAGTTCCTCTCCGTTGCTCCTCTGCAATCGACTCTCGCTCCTGTAACTTCCAGGCTTACCAGCAGCGGCCCCGGCGACATAGATCTGACGGCGCGATACAATCTGCTCACTGAGAATGGCTATGCAGCTTCGTGTGGATTGCGTGTCGGCATACCGTCAGGTGACAGCAAGAAGGCCAACGGTCTGATCCTTGGAGATGGAGAGTTCAATGTTGCGCCCGTCCTCCT
Organism: Bacteroidota bacterium; assembly: GCA_046160825.1. GTDB lineage: Bacteria > Bacteroidota > Ignavibacteria > UBA10030 > UBA6906 > JBJXHC01. The sequence continues at coordinate 10,170 of JBJXHC010000058.1, forward strand.
ATTCGGGAGATCATTTTATCCCGAGCCTGCTTATATCACGGCTGACGTTGCATTCAACTTTCGTGGCAGCGCCTTCTCAAATGAACTGCTCTACAATGTAGAGTTGGGCTACGGATTGTTCGAGAGCCGTCTGTATGTTATTCTAATGCTCTCAGGCAAGGAATCAACCTCATCGGTTCCTTCAAAATTTGTGGCAGCGTCCGTGTACGGACTTTCAACGAACAACCAGGAATATACCGCTATCGTGCCGAAACTGCTCTACAAGGCTTCTGAACATTTGGGTGTTTCCATTTCTTTCGCAACTGCTACACACGGAAGAAACATTGCCGGTGGTTTCGTTTTTGCGGGAGGAGTGTTTCATGAGTTCTAGGCAGTGTCTGCTGATTGTTGCCTGGCTGTTAGCGTATGCCACGCTCTGTAATGCCCAGCATGACAACTCGCATTCATTGCTTACACGTGTTCTCCATGACCATGTTGCCAACGGAGCAGTGGATTATTCTGCAATTCAAACCGACAGGCGCTTTGCCGAGTATCTTGCATCTCTGCGCAGAGTTGATCCCTTCTCGATCAAGAACCAAGATGAGCGGCTCGCGTTCTGGATCAATGTGTACAATGCTTTCACACTAAAGCTGATCATTGACCGTTATCCAGTGAAGAGCATACGGGACATTCAGGAGGGTGGGAAAGGGCCGTGGGATATTGTCTGGATTGACATTGCTGAAGATAAATACAGTCTGAACCAGATTGAGCATCAGGTGATTCGGAAGCAGTTCGAGGAGCCGCGTATTCACTTTGCGCTTGTATGCGCAGCCAAGAGTTGTCCTCCGTTGAGGTCAGAGGCGTATGTTGGGAAGAAGCTTGACAAACAGCTCGAGGACAATGCAAAGAAGTTCTTGAACGATGTCAGTAAAAACCGTTTTGAGAAAGCAACAGACACACTCTATCTCTCAGAACTCTTCTCCTGGTACGGTGATGATTTCGTGAAGAGATATGGCTCCGCCTCGAACTTCGCCATGACGTTGCTCGGCGTTTCCCACTCCCAGCCTGTGGCAGTCAAATATCTTCCCTATGATTGGGGTCTCAATAGCCGTTAGAGCTTCAGATACGACTCACAATTTCCTCACCAATGTGAACTTGAAGGTCAGAAATATGGAGATTCGCGTTTACATAAGACACGAGGTGAGTGGATGAACATACTGGCACGTTACGTGAAATGGCTGCACACGAAGTGGCCTGCGGGGACTGTCGAGAAACTTCCGCAGGTGAACCCGGATGGTTCATCCAACATTCCCGGTCTCTATATTGTCGGCGATCTTACAGGCATCCCGCTGTTGAAGTTTTCGGCTGACAGTGGAGCGAAGGCGGTACAGACGATCTTCGTCGACCCCGATTTCCAAAAGGCCAGAACAAGCGCATCTGACCCAAAGGTGACGGATGTCGTGATCGTTGGTGCTGGTGTATCAGGCATGGCGGCTGCACTGGAAGCCAGGAAGAAGGGATTGACTTTTGAAGTATTCGAAGCCACCGAACCCTTTTCTACTATCGTCAACTTCCCCAAAGGAAAACCCATCTTCACCTATCCAACTGACATGACTCCGGCAGGTGACTTGCAGTTCACGGCGCAGGTGAAGGAACCGTTGGTGGATGAACTGAACGCTCAGACGCTGCAGAATGGAATTACGCCGCGCATGGCCCGGGTCGAAAAAGTGGTCAAGAAGGATGGACACTTCGAGGTGGTGATCCCGAAACACGAAAGCGTGCTTGCGCGAAGAGTTATCATTGGGATCGGGAGGTCGGGAGATTTCCGCAAGCTTGGCGTGCCGGGAGAGAACCGCGACAAGGTGTACAACCGGCTGCACGACCCGAAGGACTATGCCAGTCAGAACGTGCTTGTGGTGGGCGGAGGCGACAGCGCGCTGGAAGCGGCCATTGCCATTGCTCAATGCGGCGGCGACGTGACCATCTCGTATCGCAAGGAGGAATTCTCCAGGCCGAAGCCCGACAACGTGGAACGTCTGGACAAGCTGATGGCCGATCCGATGGCCGACGTTGCGATTGAATCCCCAAGCTCCGAGCGCGTCACTACCAGCAGCGGCGGGTTCATGGGAGACTCGAATAAGCCCGGTCGTATTACGTTGATGATGAAGAGCCAGGTGAAGAACATCGGGGAGAAGGATGCGACGTTGATTGATGCATCGGGAATGGAGCTCACGCTCTCAAATGACGCCGTCTTCGCGATGATTGGACGCGAAGCTCCGTTGGAGTTCTTCCGCAGGACCGGAGTGAAGATCACCGGTGAGTTGGGATGGAGGGGATGGACTGGTTTCGGACTCTTCTTCCTCTTCTGTCTCTTCGTGTATAACTGGAAAGCCGGTGGAGAAGTGACGAACCTCTTCCAAGGCAACAATTGGTTTCCTTTCAACGTGCCTTCGTTCGTCACCGGACTGGGCGGGTCAATTGCCGCTGCGGCTGCTGACAAGTCGACGATTCTGGGAACGATGATGTTGTCGCTTGGCGAAGGAGGGTTCTACTATGCTCTCGTGTACAGCCTGCTGATTTTCATCTTCGGCTACCGGCGCATCAAGCGGAGGAAGACACCGTACGTGAAGGCGCAAACCCTGACGCTCATGACGATTCAGTTCATTCCCCTCTTTCTCTTGCCCTATTTTCTTTTGCCGTATCTCGGCTATAACGGCGTGTTTGATTCGGGGATAGGCAAGAGCATTGCGGACGCGCTATTTCCTCTCGTCAACTATGGCCACGGCCGCGAATACTGGCGCGCCTTTGGCATCATCCTGGCATGGCCTCTCTTCATCTGGAATGTATTCACCACACAGCCTCTCTGGTGGTGGCTTGGGATAAGCCTCGTACAAACATTTGTCATCATTCCAGGCATCGTGTATTTCTGGGGCAAAGGCGCGTACTGTGGTTGGATTTGTTCATGCGGCGCAATGGCGGAAACGTTAGGCGATACACACCGTCACAAAATGCCGCATGGTGCTGCGTGGAACCGAGTGAACATGGTCGGTCAGTTCATCCTCGCAGTTGCCTTCCTGTTGCTTATCCTCCGTGTGGTCGGTTGGACAACGCCCGGTACGGATTTCGGACGAACGGTGATTGCAATATTCAACGGCATCTTCCAGAGCTGGTCGTTCCTCGGCATCCAGTTCAACTACAAGTACGTTGTTGATCTGTTCCTGGCGGGTGCAGTGGGATACGGTGCGTACTTCTGGTTCAGCGGACGCGTGTGGTGTCGGTTTGCCTGTCCCCTTGCAGCGCTCATGCACATCTACGCACGCTTCAGCCGATTCCGAATCCTCTCCAACAAGAAGAAGTGTATTTCCTGCAACGTGTGTACGTCGGTGTGCCATCAGGGTATCGATGTCATGAACTTCGCGAACAAAGGGCTTCCCATGGAAGACCCGGAGTGTGTCCGTTGTAGCGCGTGTGTACAATCGTGTCCGACCGGAGTGTTGCAATTCGGGCAGATCGAACGTTCAACCGGTACGGTCATCAGGATGGATAGTTTGGATGCATCACCAGTTTTGATGCGAGAAAAATGATCCCAAATGTTTGAAGGGCTTCGAATTGGTGTAGTCGTACCTGCGTTCAATGAAGAACAGTCAATTGCCAGCGTTGTCGAGCACATCCCGGCATGCGTGGATGATATTGTTGTCGTTGACAATGGGTCAACTGACCAGACTGCTGAACGCTCCAGGCATTCCGGAGCGACCGTGCTCCATGAGTCGAGAAGAGGATACGGCTTCGCCTGCCTCAAGGGAATCGACTACCTTCAGCAATGTGGCAGCGATGTGATTGTTTTCCTTGACGGCGACTTCAGTGACCATCCTGAGGACCTGCCGGATCTTCTCCAGCCCATCGTGACGGACGGATATGATCTGGTGATTGGTTCTCGAATGCTCGGCAAGCGGCAACCGGGGGCATTGCTCCCCCAAGCGATAGCGGGAAATTGGTTGGCCTCGACATTGATTCGAATGTTCTGGGGTCAGAGATTTACAGACCTCGGACCTTTCAGAGCGATTCGTACTGATGCGCTAAAGAGGCTGAAGATGTCGGACCCTACCTATGGATGGACAGTTGAGATGCAAATCAAGGCCGCGAAGCTGAAGATGAGATGCACTGAGGTCCCCGTCCGATATCGCAAACGTATCGGACGCTCCAAGGTTACAGGGACTCTTTCGGGTACGATCAAGGCCTCGGCGAAGATTCTCTTCACCATCTTCAAATACCTGTTCGTCAAGGTGTAAATGGCTCCGTGGAAACTGGTCGCACTTGGCGTTGTCACCGAGTTGCTCTACCTCGGTCTTTATGTCCCGACTTCGGCCAGCGGTGGAGTAGTTTTTTTTATTGCAGTGAATGCGTTGGCATTTCTTCCTTTCGGCATTGTGGTGCGACATACCCTCAGCGCCAGGGGTGAAACCGTGCCCAACAAAACAACTCTCTGGTTGATCGTCGTCTTTGGCTTGCTTTTCAGACTCACCCTTGTTCCCCTCACCCCTGTTGCATCGGACGACATGTATCGCTATGTCTGGGATGGGAAGGTTGCATTATCTGGCACCAACCCCTTTGCGTTTGCCCCGGACGATCCTCAACTGTCGTCGTTGCACAGTGAAGATCTCCCTTCGAAGATCAACTTCCCCCTCATGCGAACGATCTACCCGCCGCTTGCACAAGCGTTTTTCACTTTTTCAAATGCGCTATTCGGTGATTCCATCTCAAGCATGAAGTTGTTGCTGACGCTCTGCGAGTTGTGTACTCTCATCGTACTTCTTCTTCTGCTTAAACATCTTGCTATTAACCCCGCGATGGTCGTATTGTACGCATGGTCTCCACTTCCCATAATGTACTTTGGCCTGGATGGCCATATCGATGCGCTGGGAATCCCATTCATGTTGCTTTCCATCTATCTGATCATGAAGAACCGGACGGTGTCCGGCGCGTTCGCACTCGGATTTGCCGGTCTCGCCAAGCTCTATCCCTTGTTTATCGTTCCATTGCTCCTGAACGCCAAAAAGAGCCTGAAGGCAAATTCCGTTTCATTGCTGCCGTTGATTATTTTCGGTGCCGGGTGTTTGGTGTACTTCGAGCCTACAGGTGGACTCGTCGAATCGTTTATTGTGTACAATTCTCAATTTGAGTTCAATGGCTCGGTGTTCTCGCTGGTCAATTTCATCCTGAACGAGAATACAACCGCACATCTTGTTTGCGGTCTCTTGTTCATCGCATGGATTCTGGGGGTTGCGTTTCTCAATCGGTCTCTTATCGAGAAGACATTTCTCGCTTTCCTCGGCTTTATCGTATGCTCACCCGTTGTGCACCCATGGTACTTGTCCTGGCTGGCTGCGTTGATTGTCATCCGTTGGTCGCCGGCAGCTTTCTCGTTGCTTCTCCTCTCCAATCTCAGTAATGTCGTAGTATATCAATACAAGGTCTCAGGGAAATGGCTGGACAGTCCCCTGCTGATGTTCTTGGAGTATCTCCCGTTCTTTGCATTGCTCACATGGGAATTCTTGCGTGACAGGTTCCCGTCAGGTAGCGCAAGGTCCCAAGGTGCATAATGTTGACCACCCAGGCTCTCATAATTTTTGCCAAGTTGCCGCGTGCAGGGCATGTCAAGACCCGCTTGGGCAAAGCTATCGGAATGTCGGCAGCCGCAGAGATCTACAAGCTCTTTGCTGAACATGCATTCACACTGGGAAGGCAACTTCTCAAAAAGGAGATCAAAGTCTACGTGTTCTATGATCCCCCAGCCAGCGTGGATGAGGTGCGTACATGGGTCGGGCCGTTATTCCGTTTGATTCCGCAGGAAGGCACAACGTTGGGTGACCGTATGCGTCGTGCGTTCGAGTATACATTTGCAACGGGATCGAGCCGTACCATCATTATTGGAACGGATGTTCCGGAACTGGATCTTCTGACTCTCGAAAGTGCTTTTGTGAGATTGGGGAAGGATGATGTTGTCGTCGGCCCGTCAAGTGATGGCGGGTACTACCTGCTCGGTATGAATGCCCCGACAAAGGAGTTGTTCGACGGCGTTCACTGGAGTAGTGAATCAGTTTTCCATGAGACTATCGAGCGACTCCATCGTTTGAATCTTTCATTTGCCGAGCTTGCCGAGCTTGCCGATATTGACACCATCAGCGACTACAGAGCTTATCAGGATCGAACGCGCGACGTGAAGCATCGACGTGATCCATAGTCCATCATTGCATCATTAAACGGAGGAATAATGTCGTCCTACTACGAATCAAAGGACCTCGCAAAGTTCAGTGACATCGGGAAGAACCAAAAGCCCCTGTGGGATAAATTCATCGCATGGTATACCGAGGCCACTGCAACTGAAGGCGCGCTCACCAAACGGGAGAAATCGCTGATTGGTCTGGCCGTCGCTCACACGGTACAATGCCCCTATTGCATTGATGCCTACACCAATCAGTGCCTTGAAACTGGTGCCAATCTTGACCAGATGACTGAAGCCATGCATGTGACGGCAGCGGTGAGGGGAGGGGCCTCTCTTGCACATGGAGTGCAATGCAGAAACATTGTTGAAAAACTCACAATGTAACGGGGGAGATCACACGCAAGTACGCATAGCGCTCATTTGCAGAGAATGGGACAACTGCGGGTCACGCTTACCCGCCATTCCACCTGGAGGGGAGAAGAAGGTCAGATGCTATTTGAAACTCCTGCCCTCACTCGGACCCCTGAGCAGAGTAGAGACACGAAGAAAATCCATACTGGGTGCTGTAGGTAGCCTTAACGGGAATCGAACCCGTATTTGAGCCTTGAGAGGGCTCCGTCCTAACCGTTAGACGATAAGGCCAGGTCAAGGCAAAACACAAAAAGGCAAAAATCAAGCCCCTTTTTTCTTTTTTCCTTTTGAATTTTGCCTTGGAAGCTGCCCCACAAGGATTCGAACCTCGATAAGCAGATCCAGAATCTGCTGTCTTAGCCATTAGACGATGGGGCAAGTGCAATCGGGAAACAAATTTAGTGAATTCCGCTCGGAATGTCAACGCGTTACCGTTGGACGGTCTCTTCGCGCTCTGTTCCGGTAGTGCTACAGTTTGAGATTTCTTGACCGCCATTTTGGCTGATGGATTCACCATTCAATGCTGGCACCACCTCCCGACTTTCTACCTTTGCCGGTTACCCTCCCAATACTTTTCCCGCAATCCGGGTTGGGACACAGGCGAACACCTTTCTCACCTTTCACTGAATGTATTCTCTTGCTTACGATAAAACACTTTTTTGCAATGAGGGCACGCAAATGCTGCGTTGTTTCCTTCCCAATCCTCAGAGTGGCCTAAGTTGTTCGAGTCGAGTTCTCTCTTTTTCATTGCTGTTCTTCCTTTCATTAGTTTATGCTGCTTTCGCTATCTCTCCCCATGTCAACAAGTCTTCCCAATTCCATAGCCTCTTTGTGATTCCTGCTTCCATCGCTGGCGTGACTCTTAAGGTCTGATGGGTTCTCACAAAGTTGTAATGGTAAAAATGTAGATCAACGGCTGCTTCAAGGTTACGTACCTTCTTTGAGAATGCGTTCGTCAACCGTGTAAACCTACGCATCTGCATTCGTACTGTCAAGTTTTGTCTTTCAACGTAACTGGTTGAAATGCGGTCGTTGATGGGGGACCCGAAGATGGGGTTCTTTGTCGTGCGTATTATGTGGCCGGGACTGTACCGTTTCTCAGTGTTCATCTCCGCATATTCCTTGTGAATCTGTGCATAGTCAATATCCGCTCCCCATACTCTGCTTACTGCATCTGCGTATGGTTTGAATGCGTCTGTGGAAAGTTGGAATCTTGAAGTGACGCGAAGGGATAGTTCTTTCATGACTGATACCGTAACCCTTGCGTTTCGTTTCCCTACGCGGTACACGGGTACAAGTTTGGTATCTGCATCAAGGCAAATGAATGTGTAGAAGTCTCCCGCTTCTCGCTCCTCTTCCTCTGATCTGACGCGCTTCTGCTTCTTGGCGACGTACGCCCAAATCTCATCGGTTTCGATGAACTTGGATTGAATGTTCATCATCATTGAATCGTGAATGTCGCGGGCCTTGTCTCCGGCATCTACCAGTAGTTTGAGTACTGTTGTCTGGCTTACGTCGGCAATACGTGCCGTGGCTCGAACTGACTGGCCTTCTGTTAGCAATGAGAGAATAAGGGATTTCTTCTCAATAGGTAGGTGGTTAGCCATTGTAATACGCTCCTTGATTTTCGACTGGCTGGAGCGTATCTTTGAGGTAGGCTCGGTCATTGCTCTAACCAGCGATGATTGATGATTAGAGAATGCGGGCGCTCTAACGTCCGCATTCTCGTTCTTTATCAAACACAATATAGCTTCTCGTGTTCGCCGCGTCAAATTCGCTATATCGTCTCTCGGTTTATGTGTCGTACCTGAGAACGTTCTTTTCATTTGTCCCTCCATGTGTTGTTGGGTGGGAAAAGGCCGGTTCAATTCACCTTGCAGGGGATGAACCGGCTTTTTTCTGCCGCTATAGGATAAGCATGGAATTGACGAGCGAAAATTGGTCAAAATACCTATGGAACCGCTATGGAACTAACTCATTTGGTTCCACGTCTCTGAGATTTGACCTTTTTCAGGAAGGAGTTTCGGAGGTTGTCAATCATTTTTGTTCGGCCATTAGACCGTAGATATGGGAAGAATTTCTCCACGGCTTCTCTGGCTATACCGCGTGCGACTATTGCTTCGTTCTTCTTTTTGTCTTCCCTGTACTTTCGTACACACCAAGTCACGGCATCGCGAGTCAACTGCTTCTTGCTCTTGGGGGTTGATTTTTCGGCAAGTAACTTCCGGTCGTTGATTTCATGTCTGGCCAAGAAATAGTAACTATGATCCTTTGTGTTGAACTCATTCCTCGCATGACTCTTGTCGGCAAATTCGCGTAGTAATTCCCCGTCGCTCATTTTCTTGAGCAGAAGTTCGTATGCCTTGTATTCTTCGTCGTTGAGGGAATATCCCATCGGTGGGGGATGGGCTACGGAGAAATGATCGGTCTGGTATTCAGCAACGTATTGGCTCGTCGCTTTCAGGTCTGGTGAGTGTTTCGGTGGGCTTATACTACGAAGTCTTGAAAGGAAAATCAAATGGGGAGTTGTGGCTTGAACCGCTTTTTGTTATTATATACAGCAATAAAGGAGAAATGCCTACTGCTGATCTAATCTGACTAATTCATATCGCGTAACCGCGTACCGCACCCGAAAACTGGTAATTTTCTGCATGTAGCAAAACGCTGTTGCGCCCTCAATGGGCGCAGCACACTCGCGTTTTTGCTACAGGTATACCAGTACCTCGGGGCGGGAACGATAGAGATGTTGCGCCCTTTTCATTTTAACAACTCTACAGGAGGATTGTTATGCTGGCAGTGGATCGATACTTCAGGACAGTCGTAATCGACACTTTGATCATCAGTGGTTATGTGCAGTATCCGGGTATGAATACCGTCGGCCTAGTGTGTATTGCATTTTGTATTCTATTGTTGGTTTCGAACATCAGTGCTTGGCAAAGAATATCGAAGCTCCAAGATTTGATCGAAAAGATGGGTCTGAAATGACTATAGGCGTAAATTATTGAAAGGATAGTATTATGTCTCTCATATCATGCAAAGAATGTGGCAACCAGATTAGTGATCTCGCTATGAAGTGCCCTCATTGTGGTGCTGGCCGTATCTCTTCTGTTGGTGTTTCTAATGTGGGCGCTCTTCGGGTTGTCGGCTTAATCTTACTTTTTATTGGATTGGGCTGTGTCGGTCTTGGATTCTACTACATCAATTCTCTTACAGTGTTCAACTATCAGAGTGCAGCGGATCCTCAACCACTCTTTACTTGGGGGCCGCTTCTCATGGTCTTTGGTGGATATTTGATGTTCAATAAATGGAAGCAACGCTGAAGGCTATTCGTAGCAACACCTAATCAATCAAGAAGCTCTATTTTGCTCTTGCTTCTTCGCGGCTTTTTCCCGATTTCTACCTGTATACCTGACCTCTTAACCAGACTGGAAGGAATGGTTTTATGCAGCCCACACCCGCGTTAGAAGTTATCATCGGTGCAATAGTATTTACCGACTGCAAAATAGATGCCCTACAAAAGATACTCGAACAGAAACAAGTCCTCGTGTCAAGTGAGGAAGTCGCAAATAGAACTCAAGCCATTTACCAATCCGAATATGAAGTTCGAAGACAGAAAATTCTCGACTCCTATTCTGAGTAAGGTGATCATATACAGCATCTCTGATACGTTCGATTTCTTGCTTTGACCGTGGTGGACATTTAACGAAACCTACAGTATGTTTGTCTGTGACGGTTTTCATGTTGAAATAACCTCTTATTATGAAGGAGACCTTTATGTCGGCACAAAAGCTTTTTGTAATTCCTGAGCCAATCGCAGGAACTCGAACAGTCTTGAAGCAAAACTCTTCAGGACCAGTGATTAAGAGTGAGGGAGAACTTGATTTGGTCTGTGGTAAATGCGCTGCGGTTCTCGCAGAATCTGTCAGCAAGGGGCAACTCAAAAATATAGTTATCCTTTGTAACAAGTGTGGAGCATACAACGATACGGAGTCCTCGCTGTCTCACTAATCTTCATTAGCTGAATCTATGTTTTTATCTCGTCCTGTCGCTCTGGCAGGGCTTGGGGAAACTGGTGCAGTACCTCTGTTCCCACCAGCTTGATTCTAAGAATAAAATCACATAGTTTCATCCGTCGTTCAACGAATTTTTCTCATCTGATGCTGTAGGAGTTTTGTATGCGTAAACTGATTATCATTGGTCTTGCCTTGCTTTCACTTCTTGTTGGCCTCTTATCGTCCTCCTACTCACAAACAACTGTGGGACGGGTTTCCATTGGACTTCACGGTGGCGTGAACACGTTCATCAACGACTTCAACAAACGTCGAATTGGTCCGGGGGGTGAGGTGATGCTCCGTTACGGTGTGACAACCGGGTTCTCGCTTGGATTGCAGGCGGGATACGAGGAGTTGAAAGCGAAACAAGAACCTGACTTGGGGTTGGTGCCATACGACTACGTGAAACTTCATGCTTTTCCCGCGACAATAACGGCATGGTTTCATCTTCTTCCTGGCGGTAGGGTCTCGCCGTACATTTATTTTGGCGGTGGCTTCCTGTTATTCAAGAGACTCGATGGAAACAAGAATTACGTCCCCGAGGACAAGATGGAGACTTCCATCTTGATCCCAGTCGGTGTTGGCCTTGAGACACACATATCACGAAGGGCATCCATCGTCGTTGATCTCGGATTCAGGCTCGGCGATGACAAGCTTGATGGCTTTGAGTACAAACGCTCCGATAGTTATGCCACAGCGAAAGCGGGCTTCAATTTTTATCTCGGGAGTAGCGGACTTGATGATGACGACGAGGATGGACTGACAAATGCCGAGGAGCAGCGGCTCGGCACCAACCCCAAAGCGCCTGATAGCGACGGGGATGGATTGAAGGATGGGGAAGAAATTAAACGATACTCCACGAACCCGCTTCGCAACGACACCGAGGAGGACGGGCTTTCTGACGGCGATGAAGTGATGAAACACAAAACCGATCCCGCGAAATCCGACACCGATGCTGATGGACTGTTGGACGGCGAAGAAACACTGCAACACCGCACCGATCCACTGAAGCTGGACAGTGACGGAGATGGCCTCACTGATGGTGATGAAGTGTTGAAGCATTCGACCAGCCCGCTGAAACTAGATACCGATGACGACGGATTGTCAGATTGGGACGAAGTGAAGACGTTCCGAAGTGACCCGAACAAGATTGATACCGATGGAGATGGACTGACGGATGGTGACGAAGTGAGGAAACACAGAACGGATCCGGCCAAAGTGGACACTGATGGAGGCGGCGTTACCGATGGAGCGGAGATCACGCGCAAATCGAATCCGTTGAATCCCAAGGATGATACCCTCGAGAGGGCGATCATACTGGAACGTGGGAAGTCGGTGGTTCTCGATGGCGTGACATTCAAGAGCGGCAGCGCAACATTGACAAAGGAATCCGAGGTAACACTGGAGAAAGCGTTCATTGCTCTTGTGGCCAATCCGGATATCAATATTGAGATAGCCGGTTACACCGACAATACCGGAAGCAAGGATACCAATGACCGTTTGTCCCTGAATCGTGCCCAGTCAGTAAAAACCTGGCTTGTTCGCAAGGGGATTTCTGCGAGAAGGATGACCACGGTGGGCATGGGCATACGTGACCCTATTGCCGAAAATGCTACGCCGGAAGGTAGGTCGCAAAATAGACGGATCGAGTTCCACGTGTTGAAGTAACACAAGCCAAAGTGCTCTTCGATAACGGCGTTCCCATGTCGGGGACGCCGTTGTTTTTTCAATACCTCAATAAGCAGGTGTTTGTCGCGGTCGCGTGACGAAAGAGGTATCTCCCAGGGATTGATGGACGAGCGAGAGATTCTCGACGATAGCCCGCTCTGTGGGGAATTGCGAAGAGAGCTGCACCAGGATTTTTTCGAGTCCTTCGAGGGAATCAGAGGGAGTCAAAATCCTTAATCTTGTACATGCATACCCGATATTTGTGGGTATTGCTCCACGCCTGCAGGAAGCGATCTGATTCAGAAGGGCAACTCGCTCAGCAGTTGAGTCGCCACGATTCTGATGAATGAGGGATTCGACATAGTACACCTCCGGATGTGTACGGTGTGCCTGCTCAATCCGGATGTCATCGATGGCCGCTGACGTTTCATTCAAGGTCAGGTTGGCGACACTGCGCACGATATGTGCTTTGGGGTAGAGTGGATAGTCCGAAAGAAGAGTATCAATGATAGATCGAGTTTCTTTTGGCTTGTTTGCTTTAAGAAGCTCAAGCGCAAGGTTCGATCTCGCAACGTGGGCGGCGGGATTTAGCGCGACCGCTTCACGCAACTCACCAATGGCGATTTCCTGCTTCCCCATACCAAGCGCAAGCAATGCTTTCATGAAATGTCCATCAGCCCGAACGACATCCCTTTGCATCGGACTATAAACGATCGCGAACAAAGCCCATGCGAGAATTGGGACGATTGCAACAGCAGGTGAAACTTTGAGCGAAAACGTACGCGCTGCGCCGGTGATCGGGAGGAAAGCTCTACTCATTATCATCCCGATGACCAGCCACATCATCATAAGAACAGGTGTTTGTCTGAGAGAGACATTGGTGAGATTATCGAGAAGCAATCCCAACAATCCACACATCATACCGAGTGCCGTCAAGCGTTCCCACTCCTTCCCATTCCTCACGGATCTGAATCCTGTTCCGAATATGCGCCACAACAGCCAGCCGAACAGCCCCAGACCAATAATCCCTAGCTCAGTTCCGAGTTCAATGAACTCATTGTGTGCATGCGGTACGATGTCTTCGCTTTTTACAATCCAGTATTCGGGTGAGCGATACTGTACCATGACACGCTCGAACGTCCCGATGCCGTGTCCGAGCAACGGTGCATCTTGGAAGGCTTTGACCCCTGCCTCCCAAAAGAAGAGTCGCCGCTCAAGTGTGGATTGCGGTCCGTAGTCGAATGTCTCCTCAAACCGTTGAGTGAGTTGTGGGGCGAACAAGACAATGACAAGGGTGCCTGCAACTACAACAGCTATGAGTAGCGGGAGAACTGCACGCCACCCTCGTGTGGAAAATGTTGCCAGGACAATCAATGCCACTGTTGTTGCGACAATCCCGCTCCGCGATTGTGTGAAGAGTAGGAGTACACCAAGACATACTGCGAGTATTCCGTAGAACCATCGTTTGTTGGAGTGCGTTGCGAGCGCCTGACTGACGAAGAGAGGGAGAACGAGTGCAATAAATCCCCCGAGGAACGAGGGGTTCCCAAGTGTGGAGCCTACCCGTCTCGCTTCTCCGAGGTAGAATTCCAGGGTGAGCTGTTCCGCGAAGAAATACTGAACGAAACCGACACTACACACGATTGCAGTCAGGATGGCAACCACAAGGATGAGTGATTGAAGGTCTCGTTTGGTTGAGACCAATTGTTGTACTGTAAAGAAGATCATAACGCAGGCGGTGAGCCTGAGAAGTTCTGCAATGCTTGTGTGCAGTGAGGCGGTGTACAAGAGTGAACACCATGCAAAGATCAAGAATCCGACTATGGGGATATTTCCGTTTGATGTCTCATACTCAATATGCCGATTGCGCATTCTCTGAAAGAGGAGCAAAGCGAATACGAAAGAAGAACCAAGAACAAACAGCGGTGTCTTTGCAATGGCGCTATCGTGGGCATTGAAAACGAGGAGAAGAACGGGCAGGCAGATGGACGCAAAGAACACCCATCTGATCCATGGTGCGTCACTGGCTGGTGTGCTGCCTTGAGGCTTCATTCGTATTGTGTAGTAGTGAATAACAGGAGATGGGCAAACCCCAGTCAAGATATTACCACGCGCTATGAGAAGCAAGCATCTTTCACCACTCTATCGCACTCCCCAAAGGGGCCAACCGGCCTCAAGAGGTGGACGTGTTATGAGCGCCTGCATTCAGGATTTCACTTTTTACGCTTGACATTGGGAAAGGCCGGGGGTATATTAACCGTGAAACCGGTCTTTCACAACATCCACATTTTGAAACCGACATTCCTAAATGTCCCTTGTTGAGTTGTTCCTTGAAGCCGTGAAGATTGACGCGCAATCCTTGCGCGAGCGCCCGATGGTGCGGTTTATTCACAACGCCCTCGCTGGCCTTCCCGTTACGATCCTGGAAGACAACATCGCTCGGACAATCAGCGGTGAGTGTGGCAATCTGATCTGCGTTCCGCCGTGGTTCGATCCGGCGCGTCCCGCAATCGCACTGTTCGCACACATGGACACGCCGCGCTCCACCATAGGCGTTCGCCCGACGCTGACAGATTCCAGAATAACAAGTGATGGGACCACCATACTCGGTGTCGATAATAGGGCAGGCTCTTCTGTTTTGCTTCATGTCTTGAAACAGCATCTCATGGTAAAGAACCGCGGTAATTTCATCGTGGTGTTCACTGTTGCCGAAGAGATTGGTATGTTTGGTTCGAAGCATGTTGATCTTGCCCCCTACAACATCAGGATGGGTTTTGTGTTTGATTGTTCGAGGCGTCCAGGGGTGTTCATCCAGTCCGCTGTGGGGTGTTCGCTCTATGATGCAACATTTACAGGTAAGGCGGCACACGCCGGTGTTGCCCCGGAGAACGGAATCAGCGCAATTCAAATTGCCGCAAGGGCAATCAGCCGCATACCGATGGGGCGGCTCAGCCCGACAATGACGTCGAATGTGGGAATGATTGCGGGAGGTTCGGCGACGAATGTTGTTGCCGATCGGTGTACGATACATGGCGAAGTGCGCGAGTTTGTTCCTGCATTGATTGATGATCACCTTCTCTTCTTGAAGGCGGAGTTCGAAGGGGTGGCTCTTGCAGTCGCGGGCGGAGTCGAATTCGAATCACGTATGGACTTCCCACCCTTCGCCCTGAGTTCTGAGAGTGAAGCGTTTATCACAACTGTTCAAGTGTTACAGAGCGTCGGGCTCACGCCTGCTCCAATTCGATATCTCGGCGGCAGTGACGCCAACATGCTGAACGACAAGGGAATTCCTTCGGTCAACCTTGGCATTGGCGCACAGAACCCCCACGCGAATGATGAATTCATCCTGCTTGAAGACTTGCACAAATCTGCGGAAATAGCCAACGCACTCATTGAACGGTGTTCATGAATCTCTCCCGGCTCCCGATAGTGGCCATGATGGCACTTGTTGTTTCCTTGCTTCCGCCGGAAGCCGGGTTGAATGCTTCAGGAAAGGAGGCCGGACACCTTCTCATCATCGGTGGTGGCACACGCACTCCTGAAATGATGGATCGTTTTATCACTCTGGCTGACGGACGTCATCGGGGAAAGATTATCGTGTTACCCATGGCGAGCAGTGAGGCAGAAACAACCGGGATGGAGCAAGTGGAGCAGTTCAGGGCACAGGGCGTAAAGAACGTCGACTATATCATCCTGAATCGCGAACAAGCTTCCGATCCGGCCGCGATGAAGATGTTCGAAGGTGTAACAGGGGTGTTCTTGTCGGGTGGAGACCAATCCCGCTTGACGGCTGCCATCGGTGGGACGCCAGTGCATGATTGGTTGAAGACCCTGTACCGGAACGGGGGGACCATCTCCGGCACAAGCGCGGGAGCGGCAGTCATGAGCAAGGTCATGATCACCGGCGATGAGATCTTGAATACTGATTCATCGGAAGCGTTTGTGTTTATGAAGAAGGGGAATATCAAGACGACTGAGGGGTTTGGCTTCCTGGAAGACGTGATCATTGACCAGCATTTTGTCCGCAGGAAGCGCCATAACCGACTGCTGTCTCTTGTGATGGAGAATCCCCGATTACTTGGAGTGGGAATTGATGAAGCCACGTGTATCGTGGTGACGGGTGATGAATTTGAAGTCCTCGGAGAGCGAACAGTAGTCGTGTATGATGCGTCGAATGCGGGGAACATCCGGCCGGACAAAAATGGAAACCTCTCTGCCACAAACATCGTAACACATATACTCTTGTCCGGGGACAAATTTCACATGATAACGCGCCTGCCGATCATTCGGAAATCAAAAGAATGAAGACGGGCAAGAGCATCAATACTCTCGTGATGATCTTCGCAGTCGTGATCCTCGTGGCGCTTGCGACCTGGGTCGTCCCCGGGGGTGAATACACGAGAGTGGCGAAAGAAGGGAAGACGCTGGTGGTTCCAGGCTCATTTGCCTATGTCGAGGGGCAGCCTCAAGGGGCGGCGGCAGTCCTGATGGCCCCGATCAAAGGGTTTATCCAGGCTGCCAATATCATAGCATTCCTCTTCGTCATTGGCGGCTCATTCATGGTGATTCAGAAGACCGGGGCGATCACTGTTTCCGTCCAGCGCATGGCATATACGTTCGCACAGAAGCCACATCTTCAGAAGTTTTTTATTCCGGTAACGATGCTCATGTTCTCGCTGGGCGGGGCGATCTTCGGCATGGGGGAAGAAACGCTGCCATTTGTACTGATCTTCATTCCGCTTGCACTGTCTTTGGGATATGACTCACTTGTGGGCACGGCGATCCCATTCCTTGGTGCTGCAGCAGGGTTTGCAGGATCGCTGTTCAACCCGTTTACCGTGGGGATAGCGCAAAGTATTTCGGAACTGCCTCTGTACTCGGGTCTCGAATACAGGATCGTCATCTACATCATCAGCACCGCTTCCATGATCACGTTCGTGATGATGTACGCAGCCCGCATAAAGAAGAATCCGAAAAGCAGCCCGGTGTACGACCTGGACAAGGAACGAAAGCACTCGTTCCATCTCGACGACACACATGGTACGCGCTTCACGATGAGACACAAGCTGGTGCTCTGGACATTCGTCGTTGCCATAGTTCTGCTGGTGTTCGGTATCCTCGAATACGGATGGTATATGGATGAAATCGCTGCCCTGTTTCTCGGGTTGGGGATTGTTGCCGGCGTTGTTGGCAAACTTTCGCTGAATGATCTGGCGGAAGGCTTCAAGGAAGGGGCCCGGGACATGTTGGGAGTTGCTCTGATCATCGGGTGTGCACGTGCAATTCTCGTCATCGCCACGGATGGCAGAATCCTCGATGTGCTTCTGTACGGGCTCGCTTCGGTGATTTCCGGTCTCCATCCCATCGTTGCCGCCCAGGCAATGTTCCTCACACAGGGGATTATCAATTTCTTTGTACACTCCGGGTCGGGCCAGGCGGCGTTGACGATGCCCGTGATGGCTCCTCTTGCCGATGTCGTAGGCATCACCCGCCAGACTGCGGTGCTTGCGTTTCAGTTTGGAGAAGGCTGGATCAATCCCATACTTCCGACATCCGGCGTCACGATGGGAGTGCTTGGCCTCGCCGGGATCTCATGGCAAACATGGTTCAGGTGGATGCTACCCGCACAAATATACTTTCTTGTTCTGGCACTGCTCCTGCTGGTTCCACCCTTTTTCTTTGGCTATCACTAGCAGGTCACAATCACATACTCCTGAAGGAGGTACTATGAAGAGTTCACTATTGTTTTTGCTCGCTGTAGTCCTTTGCACCGCAACAGCGTTTGGCACTGCGCCCCAGCAGATGGCGAAGACCATGGGGAAAGAAAGGGGCACGGTCGGGGCTCTCATTCTCAATCCCGCCGGAGTTTCGGGAACGGATATTTTCGTTGAAGGTTTCAATGATACTTCTGCCAGCGGGTTTCCACCACCGGGTTGGCTGATGATCAATGGCGATGGAAATACAAGCCCGGATGACACTGCATGGTATCAGAGTTTTACGACTGGTGGAACGGGAACCCTTCCTCCTTACGAAGGCCCGGCGTTTGCAGCAGCGTACTTCGGGACGGCAAACGGATTTTATCTCGACGACTACCTCATCACGCCAAATACTGGCGGGACTGCGCCGGGCTCTCAGGATAGCCTGACCTTCTGGCTGACCGCACGACTTTCCTCAAGTGGAAATTACGCGGACTCGCTCGACATACGCGTCTCGACCACAGGCACAAACGCAAGTGATTTCACCCTCCGGCTCGGCTATGTGCTGGCGCCAAAAGCTGTCTGGACACGCTTTGCGTATGCTCTTCCACTCACGCCGGCCCGGTATATTGCATTCCGGTATCTCATGTATGACGGCGGTCCGAGCGGTACCAACTCTGACAAGGTCTGTCTTGATGATGTTCGCGTGTCGCGGTATCCTTCAACTGCTGCAGGAGAAGAACGCGGGATGCCCGCACGCTTTGCATTGAAACAGAATTATCCCAACCCGTTCAATCCGGCGACGACGATCAACTTTGACCTCGCGCATGCAGCGTTCACAACACTGAGAGTATTCAATCTCCTTGGCCAGGAGGTGGCGACTCTTGTAAACGGTCAGCTTCCTCCCGGTACGCATACAGCGACATTCTCCGCGGGCAATTTGCCGAACGGGGTGTATTTCTACAGGTTGACATCGGGCCAATTGACAACAACGAGGCAAATGTTGTTGGTGAAGTAGAACGGTGACGACCGGAACGCGTGGCCGAATGGCAAGAGTCTTTTCAGAAAGAACAGCCGTGGATCTCAAGGAAGTAATCCGGACGGCATATCAATCACTTCCGGAGAATCAGAGAAAAGTTGCCGACTTCCTCGTTCAGCATACGCGCGATATAGCGTTCCTTTCGATCGCGGATGTGGAACAGCGAAGCGGCGCGTCCAAAGCAACGGTGGTTCGTCTGGCCCAGAGTTTGGGGTTTACAGGATACAATGAACTCCGGGCGAAGCTCCGGGAAGGGGTGCAACACCAGATCCGGCTGAAGGACAAATTCCCCTTGTTGAGCACCACGGATCACGAGGCAGCGTTAACCATCGTTGCACGTCAGGACGTCCGGAATATCAATCAGACCATCAACAATCTCGACAAGGAAACATTCCATACGATAGCGGCAATGATCTTGAAGTCCTCGCACGTCTATACCATGGGACTTGGCATTTCCTCCCTGATGTCTCAAATTCTGGCGTACTCTCTGAATCAGGTAGCGGTGAAAGCAACACCGTTCGTCCACGATTATGAAACGTTCGCCGAACAAATGGCATTTGTGAAAACCTCCGATCTCCTGATAGCTTTTTCGTTCCCGCCGTATTCAAAAGAAACGGTTGACACGGTGAAATTCGCACATGACAGGGGCATTCCGGTTGTCGCGATCACAGATAGGGTGACATCCCCCGTAAGCTTTTTCTCAACAAAACTCATCCCGATTAGAAGCCAGAACTTACTCTTTACAAATTCCTTTTCTGCCATCTCGGTGGTCATCAATGCGTTGGCCACGGAAGTCGCCGTGCGCAACAAGCCCAAAGCGCTGAAAATGATGAAGGAGATTGATCAACAGCTTGAAGACCTTGGTCACTATACGACAGGGTAACCTGTAACTTCCTTCGGCAGAATCTGATGTGTTGCATTCAAAGGAGAATCGCATGAAACAAACGCTCGCTCGCCTGTTGATCCTTGCCTGTCTTTCGTCCGGTCACCTATCCGCCGGAACCGTGGGAAAGATTTCCGGTCGTGTGACTGATAAGGCTACAGGCGAGCATATTGTTGGCGGCAATGTGGTTGTCCTCGGGATGCCATGGGGCACGATAACGGACAACGATGGTGCGTTCGTGATTATCAACGTTCCACCCGGTTCGTATGACGTACGGATCTCAATCATAGGCTATGGTCCTCTCGTGGCGAAAACCGTGCAGGTCAATGCAGATCAAACCACGATTCTCGAGGTGGCCCTCGAAGCATCGGCTGTGCAACTGGAGGACATTGTTGTTCAGGCGCAGCGAAGTGCCATTCAAAAGGACCTGACGGCGACAATGTCGGTCGTTTCTGCCGAGCAGATCAGACTGCTCCCGGCGAGCAACTTTGTTGAAGTGCTTCAGCTTCAAGCAGGTGTTGTTGGCGAGGGGAATAGTATCAACGTGCGGGGGGGGCGGGATAACGAGGTGGCATATCTTATTGATGGGATGTATGTGAAGGATCCTGTGCTTGGGAGCCTCGGGACGCGCATCAACAATGACGCTATCCAGGAACTCAATTTCCTCAGCGGCACGTTCAACGCAGAGTATGGCAACGCGTTGAGCGGTGTCGTGAATATTATCACGAAAGAAGGGGGAACAGACTTCACAGGCTTTGTCGAAGGGAGGACAAGTGAGTTCGGAGCGACACCCTATAAGAACTATCGCGAGAACAGGATTAGCGGGACGGTCAGCGGACCCATCACAGGCGATGATCTCACATTCTTTCTGAGCGGTGAGCGGGACGCACGCGGGAGTTGGCTCCCGTTTGGCTACGATCGGACCACATCTGCAATTGGAAAGGTGAGCGCCCGGTTTTCCCCCATGATCAAGTCGGTGTTCACCGGAAGATATTCCGCGAACCAACGCCAGCCGTACGGCCATGAATGGAAGTACATCGCGGGTCAATATATCAGAAATCGTGAATACAGCAGGCAGGGGACATTCACCCTCACTCACAGCGCTATGGAAAACCTGTTCTATGACGTCAGGTTCTCCTATTTTTCCCAATCCTATTATTCGGGGATTGACAAAGACACGTCGCAGTATGTCTCAACCACCGACCGGGAGTATCTGCCGATCGGTACCGGCTTTGAATTCTATTCGAAGGCCGACCCCGTGGAGGTTATCGACAACCGAACAAGAACCATAAATATCAAAGGTGACCTGGTATGGCAATGGGGACAGCACAACGAGGTAAAATTCGGCGTGGAGTACAAGAAACACAGACTCAAGTACTTCAATGTCTATGATCCCAGGAGGAACTTCCCCTACATTACGAGCTATGTAAAAAGGCCAACGGAAGGAGCGGCATACATTCAGGACAAGATTGAGCTCAATGCCCTGGTCGTGAACCTCGGTTTGCGTCTCGACTATGCCAACCAGCTTGCGCCGTTCCGAGCGGACCCTCTTGTTCCCACATCAACCATCGATTCAGAATCAAAGACACAGATCAGCCCCCGCCTCGGTGTGGCGCATCCCATCAGCGACAAAACATCGCTTCACTTTTCCTATGGACGGTTCTTCCAGAACCCCGACTACCGGTACTTCTACGAAAATTCCCAGTACGATCTGAACGTGCGCGAACCATTGTTCGGACAGCCTGACCTTGATGCACAAAGAACCACTGCATATGAAGTCGGTCTTGCACATCAATTCAGCAACACGATCTCGGGGACATTCACTGCGTATTATAAAGATGTGCTGGGATTGATCGGCACCCAGTACTTTCCACCATTCAGTGTCGGTGGCCGGTTTGTCGGATACACGTTATACTTGAATGAAGCGTACGCAAATATCAAAGGCTTCGAGGTGACATTTAATATGAGAAGAAGCAGGTATTTCGCGGGCTCCCTCACGTATACCTACTCCTCTGCGAAGGGGAGTGCCTCTTCCGAAACCGAGGATTATCCGGGTACGACGGAGTCGACATTGCTCTATCCGCTCAGCTTTGACAAACCGCACGTTGTGAATGTGCATATGAGCCTCAATGTTCCCGACAATGACGGGCCCGAGTTGTACGGGTCGCATCCGCTGGAGAACATGTTTCTGAATGTTACCCTTCGCGCATCAAGTGGCTATCCTTACACACCGAGTGGCAGGGATGTTGGACGTGACGTGCCGAAAAATTCCGGACGTCTGCCTGCAACCTCCTCAATCGATCTGGAGGTAAGCAAGGAATGGCGCTTCGGTGGTCCGTACGCTCTTGGTGTGTTTCTTGAAGTCCTGAACCTGACTGATCAAAAGAACGTCGTATTTGTCTACTCAGACACTGGTGAGCCTGATATGACCACCGCGGGAAATAATTCTGAGGAATATATCAAAGACCCGAGTAACTATGGCCCCCCGCGTCGGGCACGTCTCGGACTGAATTTCACATTCTGATTTTTACCACAAGCACCGAAGAGTACTACTCTCACAGTCGGGACCTGATATGAAGAAGCTTCTCATGATGTTGCCGGTACTGGGCATGTTTGGCGTTTGCCAAGAGGTTATGGGCCAGCCGCGGCCGAAAGCAATAGAGGAATTGGAGCGACTTGTGCCGCTCCCGCAAACATCGAGCATCCAGGATAGAGCGGGTGGCTTGCACAATAAAAGCAACATTGGTGAGTTTTTCGAAAACCGCGGCAAGTTATACGCGAGGACGCTCTCGCAGGGTCCATCAGGAGAATTTCCCATAGGGAGCGGAAAGGAATATATCTACCGCATCAACCCCATGGTCGGACTTCCCAACAACGTCATTCAGGGAAGATATACTACCAATGAGGAATGGGAAGCCGCGGAAGGATATCACAATCGCGACAGTGCAAGAATCGCTTTCAGTGACAAGCCATACACTTGGCCCGCCACGGGCTGGCCGGTGAAGGATGCTTCGGGTAACCCGTTGTTTATCTCCGATCAGGATAGTTATTGTGTCTACAACGATTCGAATAACACGCGCCCCATGCGCAACTTGCAGGTGAACCAGACCGGCTATGCATTCAGCCTCAGGCTTGTCGAGGACATGATATTCTTCACGTACGATATCATCAACAAATCCACTGAGGAATATGACAGCCTGTATTTTAGCATGTATGTTGACATGGACATTGGCAATTACTCCGGTGGAGTCCCGGAATATGGCGACGACAAAGTGGGGTTTAACAGGGAACTTCAGCTCTCGTTTTTCCATGATGATGGATTGAGCAGCGAATGGCCCGGAGGGACAACAGGCTATTTCGGTGTCGCAATGCTCAAAACACCGTTGATCAACGGAGTCATGCAGGGCGTTACGGATTTCCACTACAACCAATACGATGATGATCTTGATACGGATTCAGTCCAATACGGGATCATGTCAAGTGCAGCATCGCTCTATGCCTCCCCTCTCGGCCCACGATATTTTCATCCGGGCATCAACGCACCCGACATTCACTTCGACGACCCGGCGACGATTCCGGTTTCCGGCCTGGACATCCTGGCAAATATGGCGACAGGGCCGTATACGATTGCTCCCGGCGAGACACTCACATTTGTTACAGTGATGGTCGCAGGCGACACCCGGAATGATATTTTTACGAACACACAGCGGGCGTTTGATCTTCTTGCAGCCGGCTATTCGCGTCCCCAACCTCCGGATCCACCAGAGCTTTCGGTTGTTCCTGGTGACAGGAAAGTCACGATCACATGGGACAATCGATCCGAGAATAGCCGTGATGTACTTACAGGGCTGTACGACTTTGAAGGATACCGTTTGTACAAGAGTGTCGACAGGGGACAACATTGGGATCAAATCGACCGGAACCAGTTTCCCAACACGGGGCCCGATCCTATACCGCTTGCGAAGTATGACAAGATCAATGGTATTGGCGAAGACCTCGGATTGCAGTACAGCTACATCGACACTGCAGTAGTGAACGGCTTCGAGTATTGGTATTCGATAACATCCTATGACCAGGGTGATTCTCTGGTCGCAAGTCTGGAAAGTGCAAGAGGCAACAACACCGAATCGATGAACCTCGGCATCGCCATTCCCAGGTCTTCCGCCGTTGGACGCACACCGGTGGGTGTTTCTGCCGTAACACAAAGCGGATCAGGGAGCTCGAATGTTGTTATTTCGATAAGGCCAAACGACGTGGCGGAAGCAGGGGACAAGACATATGAGTTACGCTTTCTCCCGGTCGTGTCGGTTGAAAAAGGTAATCTCAGAACTTCAGTCCAGGTGACGGTTGATTCCACGACGCCAAACACTGCCCATACATTCGGCCTCACATTTCTTTCCCCGACAACGTACCGTGTGAGAGATTTGACGAAGAGCACGATCCTTGTCGCTTCCGGCACGTACACATCAGGTACCCCCATCGCGGTTGAGGGGCTGCTGGTCGTTCTTGCCGATACTTCTGCGACTCCGGATCATCAACCGGAAGCGGGCGACTCCCTCTTGATCAGAATCGGCATGAATATAGTGGCGGGCGGGGTGGAAGTGATGCCGCTTCGCCCTGTGATTGTCGGGACGACCAACACCACAACAAATGGCGTGATGATTTCATTGGCACCGGCTGATCCCATTCAGGGGATCATGCAAACCGCCGGCAACAACGCACTTACGGTTATTGCTTCTGTCACGGCCGTTTCATCAATCATCGATCAGACGTATAAGCTCAACGTTGTATCAGCATTCACTGACTCCGGCGGCTCGATCAACTATCTGATGGTGGAGTTGAGAAACAGCGCCGATTCGCTGATTGCAGGACGGGACTCGCTGAGGTCGGGCAACACGATTGCCGGACAGGGGTTCACGCTCACTGCATCATTTAGTCCAACCGTAGTGCCGACAGCCGGAACCGTGGTTGAGATAATAACAGTGAAGCGGAGATTGCTGACGTATCAGGATGCGTTCACGTTCGCAACCACCGGAGCGAGGGTGGACGACCGCCGGGTTGCCTCCGAGTTGGATCGGATAAAGGTGGTGCCGAACCCGTATCTCATCTCTTCCCGGTTCGAGCAGGAATTCGGTACCACCCGGCGCGAGCCGATTCGCGTACTCAAGTTCAACAATCTCCCACCGCGGTGTACAATTCATATCTTTACTCTCGATGGTGACAGAGTGCAGACCATTGAACACGACAGGGATAACGGAACAGAAGATTGGAACATGCGTGGCTCCGGTGGACGTGAAATTGCCCCGGGTGTCTACATCTACCTGGTGAAGACAGATACTGCTGAGAAAATCGGCCGCTTTGCGGTCATCAAGTAGGAGACGCTCCATGAAAGCACAGAATCTGAATTGCAGGTTTCTCATCGGGAGTGTCCTTTTGGCTACGGCCTTTCTCTTCCCGGTGGGAACGGTTATTGCACAGAATCCGAACCTTGGGACTTCAGGCGCACAGTTCCTGCAGATTCCTGTGGGCGCAAGAGCGGCCGGGATGGCCGGGGCCTATATATCACATGTCAATGATGCCTCGGCATTGTTCTGGAATCCGGCGGGTATTGTGGGTGTTCCGTCAAACGACGTGGTGTTCGCTCATACAGAATGGTGGGCAAGCGTCAAATTGAATCATGCCGGCTATGTACACACGACTGAAGATCTCGGATCATTTGGTATCTCGATGACTGTCCTTTCGATGGACAGGATGGAGATCACCACCGAGTTGCTCCCGGAGGGAACCGGGCAGTTCTTTGACGCGCAGGATATGATGATCGGGGTGAGCTATGCTCGCAGGATGACGGAGGACTTCAGCGCGGGGTTGACGGCGAAGTACGTGGGTCAGCGCATCTGGAATGAAACTGCCAACGGGATCGCATTTGATATAGGGACGCAGTATAGAATTGGATTTCGTGACCTGACGATCGCAATGAGTATGACCAACTTCGGTGGAGACCTCAAATACGATGGCCTCGATTTGAACCGGAAGTATGACGAGAACACACAGCAGGCAAACAACAGGCTGTCACCCGCACGCCTTGCCGCGGATGAATACCCGTTGCCATTGCACTTTCAGGTCGGGATCTCGATGACGGCGCTGTCCACCGACCAGTTCAATATCCTCCTCGCGGCGGATGTCACACATCCTAACGACAATGCCGAGCGGGTTAACGTGGGAGCGGAGGCTCGTGTGTTTGATCAGTTCTTCCTTCGCGGAGGGTATCGTTTCGGTTATGATACTGAGACAGCAACCTTCGGGGCTGGCGTATCCGTTCCTCTTGGAGATGCCAGGCTCTCGTTTGATTATGCGTATGCCCTGTATGATCTTCTCCCGAACGTGAACAGATTCTCGCTCGGCGTGGGTTTCTAGGACATGTCTTTGCGAACGACCCGGCTGCTTTTTGTTGCTTCGGTTTGTTGTGGCCATCTGACTTTTGCACAAGGTTACATCTGTCAAACCAACAATCAGTCCAGTACAGTCAAACTTCTTTTGATCAAGTAAGTTTCCCCGGGGCTTCCGTCATGCGAACTCTGCTTTGTTTTGGCTTTATGGTTTTCCTTTCGTTTTCCTCGAACTCTCAACAACACATCGTTGCCCCGGTGGAGAAGAGGGACTTCACCGTGTTGACGTCATATGATGAACTGCAGACGTTCCTTCGGGAAGTGAACGGTCACGGGATTCAGGTGGATTCCATTGCGGTGACGAAACAGGGGAGGGGGATCTTCGCAGCAAGGGCTTCCTCTTCAACCACGTTCGGAGCAGATGCCCAAAAAGTGCGAGTGCTTCTTTTTGCCCAGCAGCATGGTGACGAGCCATCGGGTAAAGAGGCGATGACACTTCTGATTGCCGGGCTTGCATCCGGGAATCACAACAAGATGCTCTCTTCCATTGATCTACTCATTGTGCCGCAGATGAATCCAGACGGTTCGGAGCTCCGCCAGCGGCGTACTGCGGATAGCATCGACCTGAACAGAAACCACGTGTTGTTAACCTCGCCGGCTACCAAGGCCCTACACGATCTGTTCGACCAATGGAAACCGGATGTTACCGTTGATATCCATGAGTATGCCTCGTTCAGCCCGTCGTTTATCGATTCAGGAATGATCAGGACTGCCGATGTTCAGCTTGGCATGCTGACGAATCCCAATACATCGCCGGCCATCTACAGTGTTCAGCATGATTCCATCTATCCCTTTGTTGCAAAGGAAATGGCAAATCGTCCGTACCATTTCCATGAGTATATTGTCGGGTCGGCTGATTCAAGGATCCGTCACAGCACGACAGAGATCAACGATGGAAGACAGAGCTTTGGCATCCTCGGGACAATCTCGTTTATCCAGGAAGGAAGAAAATGGCAAACGATGGAGGAGCAACTGGAGCGAAGAGCAAAGTCCCAGCTGGCTTCCGTCGAAGCTCTTCTGGCGTATTGCTCTGGACATGCAACGCAAATCAAGCAGGTGGTTCGACAGGAACGTGACCGTCTTACGTCGATGAAGCCTGGCGAGATGGTTGCTGTCCGGATGGACCACTATCCAGGACAAAGGACGATGCAGATTCCTGTCCTCCTCCTTCCCGGGCAAAAGGACTCAACGTGGAGCGTCAGGCCGTATCACCCTGAAGTCCGCACGTTGAAGGATGTGGCACTCCCCGAAAGTTACTTCATCCGTAAGGAACAATCGTCGATTATCGCTTTGCTCGAACGTCACCACGTGAAGATGACGAAGGTAACGAAACCGCGTTGGGTTGATGCTTCCACATACCTTGTCGATAGCATTGGCGTTGATGTGATTGAAGAAGACTCTCTTCCGAAACCCTCTGTCAGAGTTGCAATAAGCAACAGCATCTTGCGCGAGGGAGACGTTATTGTCAATACAAATCAGATCCATTCTCTCTTCCTTGCCACTGTGCTTGAGCCGGAATCGCAATGGGGGCTGATGAAGTATCCGCAGTTTGAACCGACGAATGGGAATTATCCTGTGATGAGGATTCCCTAGTATCGCGTACCACAATCCACAATCGGCTTCAACCCGGGCACCACGTATCGCCCGCGTGCTTGATATTCCCCCTCCACATTCCGATATTGTGCCTGATGAGAACAAACACGAGCGAGACACTGCATTCCCCATGAATCACACCTCAGATTCAAACCATCCTACCCATGCAATTATTAACATTCAAGCCCTTCGAAACAACTTCTCCGTCGTAAGGCACTATGTCGGTGAAAGGGTTGGGATTGTTGCTGTTGTGAAAGCCAACGCGTATGGCCATGGCATGGAGATCATAGCACGTGAAGCAGTCCGCAACGGCGCGAAGTACCTTGGTGTTGGACGCGTTACCGAAGGTGTGGACTTACGCAAGGCGGGCATCAGTCTTCCGATACTGGTGTTCGAGATTGTTCCTGCGGACTTTGTAGAGGAAGGACTATTTTACAATCTCGACATGACCGTCTGTACGCTCGAGGAGGCGCGGCAGATCGAATCAGTTGCAGAACGGATGCAACGCAAAGCCAATGTGCATGTGAAAGTCGACACCGGAATGGGTCGGCTTGGCCACGATTGGAAACATACTGCGGAGTTCATCGAGCAGATTGGCAGGATGCACCGGATGAACATTGTCGCAGTTTACAGTCACTTCGCAACATCCGAAGACTCTAATCAAACATTCGCGAAAGAACAACTCACCAGGTTTAACATCGTCCTTGAGGAGATCAGAAAACGCAAGATTGAAATTCCGGTCAGGCATATGGCGAACACGGGGGCGATCATGTCTTTGCCGGAATCGCACTTCGATATGGTACGGCCCGGTATCATGTTGTACGGTCTCACTCCCTCTCGTAAAATGGAAGGGGAAGCAGCGCTTCAGTCAGTGATGTCGTTGGTGTCGAAAGTGTCACTCATCAAAACAGTTGAAGCAGGTACAAGCGTCTCCTACGGACGTCGATACTACACCAGGGAGAAAACCTGCGTAGCTACCATTCCGATCGGATATGGTGACGGGTACTCGCGTTTGCTGACCAACAAGGCGGAGGTCCTGATCGGAGGAAAGCGATACCCCAGTGTCGGGACAATCACCATGGACAACCTTATGATTGACCTCGGCTTGTACCACCCGGTGAGTTCCGGTGACGATGTTGTCTTGATCGGGGCGGATGGGGATGAAGCGATTACCTCATGGGATGTTGCCGAGAAGATGGGCACAATTCCCTATGAGGTAACATGCCTGATTACACCGAGAGTCTCCAGAGTTGTTACAGATTAGCCCCTAGTTTATCAAGAATAGAGGGTTTTCCAGCACAAATGAACAGGTTGATTGATTCTTCTGTAAGAAAGAACTATGTTAAAGCAGATGATCATTCAAACAACATATAGAAATATTGCCATTGGCCTGACCGTGATGTTTGCATTGTTCAATATCGGTCTGCCGATCGTTATCGCTTCCTGTCCTATGACTCTGAGAGACGGCTCTGCTGCCTGCTTTGGTTGCTTTGAGGAAAGCATTCCGGGGACCCACCAGATCAGCTATCAGAAAGACACGTCGTGCTGTGCGACGATCATTGCCGTTGAACGTGATAAAGCGGAGTTCCTTCATGTCGAGAAGCTGCAATGCGCGACTCATGATGTCACTCTGACAATTATACCTCTCGCTGTTGTTTCATCACCAATCAGCAATACTGCGTTGTTCTCATATCAGTTTCATTTTCCGCCTCATTCCCTCTTTGCGGAAGACATTCCCATCTTCTGTTCTTCCCTTCTAATTTGATTCTCCTGCCAATCGATTCGTTCGCTCCGTAGATCAAAACATTTCCGGAGTGGGGATAACAATTGCGTGATGAGTAAAGCGCGATTGTTTATTGTACGATTCCATTTGTGAGAGAACGCTATGAAAACACTTCTGGCAGCTTTGC
Source organism: Bacteroidota bacterium (assembly GCA_046160825.1). Lineage (GTDB taxonomy): Bacteria > Bacteroidota > Ignavibacteria > UBA10030 > UBA6906 > JBJXHC01. The sequence goes on from JBJXHC010000058.1 coordinate 40,070, forward strand.
TGTTCGCGATGAGCAGTCAAACATTTGCGCAGCCGTTGAATCGGTTGGACCTTCGGTCCCTCATCGCCGAAGCCATCAAGAATAACCTTGAGATCAAAGCATCACTTCATCAAGTGGACGCTGCCAGCGCGCGGGTAGGGCTGGCAGGAGCGCTTGATCCTCCTGCATTGACCTACATGCGTGAGGAAATGCCGGGTTTTCGATGGGACAGGGCGGAGATGCAAAAAATCGAACTGATGCAAATGTTCAGGTTTCCTTCGAAGCTTTGGAAGGAAACGGAGATTGCAGAAATCAACAAGGAGCATTCGCACCATGATCACTTCGAGAAGGAGCTTGAAGTCATCGCAAAGCTCAAATTTGCGTACTATGAGCTTTGGTTCGTTCAGCAGTCCATTGCGCTGAACGGGGAAAACGCCCGGTTGCTCCAGCAGTTTGTAACAATTGCGAAGACGGGCTTCGGAGTCGGTGATGCAACACTTCAGGATGTGCTGAAAGCGAATGTTGAGCTCGCCAAACTCAACAATCAAGGAACAATGCTTCGACAGCAAGAGCGCAGTGCAAAAGCGATGCTTGTAGCCATCCTCAACCGTCAACCGGATGATACACTCGGGGTTGCGGTATTGCCGGACAGTACAACATTCAACACTACTCTCGATACCCTCCAAAACATTTCGCTCCGCTCACGGCCAATGCTCTTACATGATTCCCTTGCGGTGGAAGAACGTCGGGCTATGCTCTCGCTGTCGAAGAGCGAGTACCTTCCGGATATCAGGGTTGGTATCCAGTACGTCACTGTTCCTGTTGGCGATTTCCGCGGATGGAGTGTTAGTGCAGGCATAACACTGCCGTTTGCGCCATGGGCACTTGGAAAGATCCGTGCAGGGATCGAAGAAGCAACGGCGGAGATCAACAGGTCATCCTCAACGCTCAACGCATCGCGGAGTATGGTCTTATCCAATGTCAGTGACATGTATTTCAAAATTCAATCATCAAGGCTTCAACTTGATTCGTATCGCACCGTTATCCTTCCTCAAGCGCAGCTCTCACTCAAGGCAAGTCTCACGGCGTATCAGAACGGCCGCACGGAGTTTCTCATGCTGATTGATGCGTACCGGACACTCGTGGAACTGTCGATGGAGTCGCTCATGCTACGAATGGAGTTCGAGCAAGCAGTGTCTGAGTTGGAACGTCAGGTGGGTGTCATGGAACTTTCGTTCATCAGTGAAGAAAGGGATCAGTGATGTCAAAAAACATCATTATTGGAATTCTGGCCGTCTCCGTTCTCGTCCTACTCGCTTGGCGTGTGTTTGCTCCGGTACATACAACAGATGATGTTCGAGTGACCGGGACTGACACCGCTGAGTATTACACCTGTCCCATGCATCCATCGGTTCGTTCGGACAGACCCGGTGCATGTCCTGTTTGTGGTATGGCGCTTGTGAAGAAGACGACACAGCAAGAATCCGGCGAGGAAAACCTGACGAGCATTGGAGGCATCAGCCTATCACCCACTCAACGGGTCATGGCAAATGTTACCACGGCAACCGTCGAGCGGAAGAGATTGAAGAGCGAACTCACTGCCGTTGGTGTCGTGGACTTCGCCGAACCGAACTACCTGCATATCAGTATGCGGTTTTCCGGGCGGCTGGACAAGCTGTATCTGACGTATACCGGTCAGATCGTACGGAAGGGGGATCCTGTGGCCGACGTGTACAGTCCTGAGGCGATCTCGGCACAGCAAGAATATTTGCTCGCATTGGAATCCGCGGAGCAGTTGATACATGCGCCTGAACAGGTTGCGGCCGGAGCTCTGGATCTTCGCATTCAAGCAAGACAGAAACTCCTCCGGTGGGGATTCACCGAGCAACAAGTGAAAGAACTGGATGAAACACGGGAGGTCGCCCGGATCATTACAATGCTTTCTCCGATCAGCGGGACGGTTATGAAGAAGAATGTTGATCCGCAGCATTATGCTGTCATGGGAGAGGATATCTACGATGTCGCCGACCTGTCCACTGTCTGGATATACCTGGACATGTACGAAAAGGATATTCGCTTCGTCAAGACCGGCCAGACCGTTCGGATAACTACAGAAGCTTATCCAAACGAGACATTCACCGGTCGGGTAGCGTTCATCGATCCGGTCCTCAATGCTGACACGAGAACCGTTCGGGTGAGAACAGAGTTTGCCAATTCTGCAGGCAAATTGAAGCCGAACATGTACGTGAAAGCCGCAATCGCCATGCCTTCGACGAACACCATTGTCGTTCCGGCATCTTCCATCATGACGACAGGAAAGAGGAGCATAGTGTGGGTGGAAGTTCAAAAAAATACGTTTGAACCGCGAGACGTCATGGTGGGAGCGTCAACGGAGACATACACGGAGGTAGTAAGTGGACTGGAAGAGGGCGAACGAGTGGCCGGGACGGGTGGTTTCCTGATTGATTCCGAGAGTGAGCTGCGACAACCAAGTGGTAGTCATGCGAACGCAGTTCCTGCACACAATGATCATTCGGCGGCAGAACCTTTTGCACGGCCGTCCGAGTATTTCAAACCTGCAGAGAAGAATGCTGCCAACAACGAAGTAGGGATTCTGGTGAAAGGAAGGTACAGTCCGGAAGTCATACATGTGAAGGTTGGAAAACCGGTGACGATGCATTTTTATCGGGATGAAGATGCGGACTGTACAAACGAAGTGGTGTTCGAGAGCCTCGGGATTCGCCGCCGGCTTCCAGCCCGTGAGACAACAACGATCATCTTTACCCCCACGGATACCGGCGAGGTTGCTTTTTCTTGCGGCATGGGAATGGTACGGGGCAAGCTGATCGTGGAAAATTAAACGTCCTGGAGTAATGGAGAATTGGATTGTTCGATGAACAACAAGATTGATCTTTTCGGGAAACTCTTATGATTGAGAAAATAATAGACTACTCCGCACGCAACAGGTTTGCGGTGATGGTGTTCTATGTGTTTATCATCGGGTGGGGGATTTGGGCGGTTGCCAACACGCCGCTCGATGCCATTCCCGACCTCTCTGAGAACCAGGTCATCGTGTTTACAGAGTGGATGGGCCGGGCACCCAAACTCGTCGAGGACCAGGTAACGTTCCCTCTGGTGACTGCCCTGCAGGGCGTACCCGAGGTTCATGCGATCCGGGCGCAATCGATGTTCGGCATGTCGTTCATCTACATCATCTTCAACGAGACTACGGATTTGTACTGGGCACGGAGCCGTGTTCTGGAAAGGCTCTCCACTGTACAATCCAGTTTGCCGCAAGGGGCGAAAATGCAGCTCGGTCCTGATGGAACAGGGGTTGGGCACGTATTCTGGTACACGCTTGAAGGCGACTACGACCTTGGAACGCTACGCGCGATCCAGGATTGGTACGTCAAGCTCAACCTCCAGGGCGTACAGGGTGTTGCTGAAGTGGCATCCATCGGAGGGTTCGTCCGTCAGTACCAGGTGGATGTCGATCCCGATAAGATGAGAGCGTACAATATCACACTGGCCGATGTCCAAAACGGGGTCATGCGTTCCAACAACGATGTTGGCGGGAAGATCATTGAGCTTTCCGACGCGGAATATTTTGTTCGTGGCCAGGGCTACGTGCAGTCGGCGAGAGATGTGGAGAACATCATCGTCGGTGCGGGGCAGAATGGAACGCCGGTCTATATCCGCAACATCGGCAGGGTTCAGTTCGGCGGCGACATTCGAAGGGGATCGTTGGAGAAGGATGGCAAAGGCCAGGTTGTCGGCGGTATCGTGGTGATGCGTAATGGCGAGAATGCCAAGACAGTGATAGACAGGATCAAGGAGCGTATTGCAGAGATTTCTCCAGGGCTTCCGGAAGGAGTTGAAATCAAGACTGCATACGACCGTTCGGGCCTTATTGAAGCTGCTGTGGGCACCTTGAAAGAAGCATTGATCGAAGAGGTTATCATTGTCTGTCTCATTGTTCTCGTGTTTCTCTTTCATTTCAGAACAGCGATGTCCGTTGTACTGGCACTACCGATTGCCATTCTCATCTCATTCATCTTCATGAATTTCTTCAAGATTACTTCCAACATTATGTCGTTGGGTGGCATTGCCATTGCCATCGGTGAGCTTATTGATGCTTCGATTGTGATGGCAGAAAATACATACCGGCAACTCTCGGAAGCACAAGCGCGCGGCGAGCAACTCACGCCGGGCGATTATCTGAAATACACGATTCGCGCTACCAGGCAAGTCGGCCGCGCCATTTTCTTCTCGCTTGTCATCATTGTTGTTTCCTTTCTTCCGGTGTTCATCCTCGAAGGGCAGGAAGGAAAACTCTTCCAGCCTCTGGCATTCACAAAAACATTTGCACTTGCCGGCTCGGCAATTCTTGCCATCACGCTCACGCCAATGCTACTGGCCGTTTTGATGCGCGGGAAATTCAGATTGGATACTGAAAATCCGCTCTCGCGCTTTTTTGACAAACTGTATCGCCCGGTGCTTACGCTGGCGCTGAAATACCGGAAGACGACATTGGCGATCAACCTGATCGCCCTTCTGGCCACTATTCCCCTTATCATGAACACGGGTTCTGAGTTCATGCCGCCGCTCGATGAAGGAAGCCTGTTGTTCATGCCGGTGACGCTTCCTTCCGCTTCGATCACGGAGGTGAACCGCATCATGCAGGTACAGGATGCCATCATCATGTCGATTCCTGAAGTGGAGACTGTTCTTGGAAAAGCAGGGAAGGCGGAAACGTCAACGGACCCGGCTCCGGTCAGCATGCTGGAGTCTATCATCCTTCTCAAACCAAAAGAGCAATGGCGCCCCGGCCTCACGAAGGATGATATCATTTCAGAACTTGACGCGAAGTTGCAAATTCCCGGTGTGCGCAACGGCTGGACGCAGCCCATCATCAATCGCATCAACATGCTCTCGACGGGTGTACGCACCGATCTTGGGGTGAAGATATTCGGAAAAGACCTTGATACTCTTGAGCAATTGGCTATTCGTGCAGAGCAGATACTCGGGAAAGTCGCGGGTGCCGCTGATCTCTATGCAGAAAGAACCCAGGGAGGTCGCTTTCTTGATATCAAAATCGACCGTGAAGCTGTCGCGCGTCATGGTATCAACATCGGCGATGTACAGGACGTCATTGAGACCGCAATAGGTGGACAAAATCTGGGTACGGTAATCGATGGACGGCAACGTTTCCCGATCCGCGTTCGCTACGCGCGGGAAACGAGGAACAACGTTGAGGCATTGAAGAACCTGCTTGTCCCAGCGAGTACGTCGTCGGGTGGCGGAGGGATGTCGGGAGAAACAACAAACAAGCCGGCAGCAATGGGAGCTGCTACTGCACCGGAAGCTTCAGGGCCAAATCGCATCAGAACGCTTCAGACCGAGAACTCGAAAGCGTTTGTTTCAAAACGGGTGTATATTCCGCTCGGCCAATTGGCGAGTATCGAGATGGTTCCGGGCCCGCCGATGATCTCCAGTGAGAATGCACAGCTGCGGTCGATTGTATTTCTCAACGTCCGTGGCCGGGACATGGGAGGATTTGTCGGGGAAGCAAAAGAAGTGCTTGCCGGCGAACTGATGCTTCCCAAGGGATACACTCTGCAATGGAGCGGTCAGTGGGAAAATCAAATTCGGGCACAAAACAGGTTGATGATTATCGTCCCTGTTGTTTTCGTTATCATCTTCATGCTCTTGTATTTCACGTTCAAGTCCTGGGTGGAATCTGCTCTGGTGATGCTCTCCGTCCCATTCGCTTTGATAGGAGGCGTGTATCTCCAATATCTTTTGGGTTATAACTTCAGTGTTGCGGTTTGGGTTGGGTACATTTCGCTCTACGGCGTTGCTGTGCAAACGGGTGTCATGATGGTTGTCTTTTTGCATGAAGCACTGGACAAGCGTCTTGCGAGCGGGGGCACGATGACAAAGCAGGATATTTATGACGCAACGTTCGAGGGTTCGGCACTGCGCCTCCGCCCGAAACTGATGACTGTAGCAACGACTTTGTTCGGCCTCTTACCCATCATGTTCAGTACAGGAGTCGGCTCTGATGTTATGAAGCCGATTGCAGCGCCGTCAATTGGCGGGATGCTCACATCCGCAATTCATGTCTTACTCGTCACCCCGATTATCTTCACCATGATGAAGGAATATGCGTTAAAGAAAGGAACACTGAAAGTATCTAGAATGGCAGAGTGGATGAGGTAGTCAACGAGCAATGAACAGTCAGCAACATTCAATGAATAGCAAGGAGATCAATATGCAGAGAACAATAATCGTGATATTGACCGCAATGGTTGCTTTTGCGTTTGGGTGCAGTGCAAAGGAAGATGGAAAGAGAGGAGTTGTCGAGATTTCGCTCCCGTCCGTCAAGTGTGATATGTGTGTTGCCATGATAGAGAAAACCGTGAAGGAGATAGAAGGGGTCAAATCAATTTCGATTGACCTGGAGACGAAAACAGGTATGGTTGAATTCGAGAAGGGATTTGTCGATCAGACGTCGATCGAAAACGCCATTGCGGCCGTTGGTATGACGCCAATTCGACCAGGCGAAATGAACAGGCGTACGGACAACTTCCCGGTTGTTGCCAATAGCCGGTTGTTTGATTTAGTCTGAAGGCGTATATTGGATACCGTTAATTGCGGGTGAGAGTTCGATGACAATGCTGGTCGTTGATGATGACCGGGAGTATCCCACGGGGAGAGAAGCGAACCTATGGGCGGGACCCGGGGAGTTCGCGCGGCGGATACAATGTTCCGAATATATGATGTTCGTTCCCACCCCTGTTCTTTTTTCTTGATCACGCACAACAAACGAAAACACTTCCATGAGTGACAACATACGCAAACCCGGCGTGCTTATTACCGGTGCAAATGGTGAAATGGGTCACGGACTCATCGAACGTCTCGCGGCAGAAGGTGCGCAGAACATCATTGCCATCGACGTGCGGAGTATTGATGAGTCTCTGAAGCATAAATGCACGGCAACCCTTGCCGGGGATATTCTTGATGAACGACTGTTGGAACGCATGCAGAGCGAGTATGAAATCCACACGATTTATCATCTCGCCGCATTGCTTTCGACTCGGGCCGAGTTTACACCGGAGGCAGCACACCGTGTGAACGTGGACGGGACAATGAATCTCCTGAAACTGGCCATCGAACAATCGCGCTGGCACGGTCAGCCGGTAAAGTTCATGTTTCCCAGTTCTATTGCTATCTATGGTTTGCCAAACAGGGAAACAAAACGTAATGCGGGGAGAGTGAAGGAACCGGATTGGAACTATCCCACCACAATGTACGGCGTGAACAAACTGTACTGTGAACACCTCGGTCGCTACTATGGGCGGCACTACCGGCAACTTGCAGCAGACACACTGACCGGGGGAATTGATTTTCGCAGCATCAGATTCCCCGGGCTTATCAGCGCGATCACGGTGCCGAGTGGCGGCACAAGCGACTATGCGCCTGAAATGTTGCACGCAGCAGCGCAAGCGAAGAGCTATTCCTGTTTCGTCCGTGAGGATGTGCGCATTCCGTTTATGGCGATGCCTGATGCAATCAAGGCAATGCTCTTGCTGGAAACTGCATCAAAGTCGGCACTGACACGGACCGTGTATAATATCACGAGCTTCTCGCCCTCTGCCGGAGAAATACGGGATATAGTGATGAAGGAATTCAAGAACGCTGTCATCACATTTGCTCCCGATGACAAGCGACTGGCAATTGTGGATACGTGGCCGGAAGATGTCGACGACGACGCGGCAAGAAAAGACTGGGCCTGGAAACCGGACTACGATCAGGCACGTGCGTTCGGAGAGTATTTGATTCCGGGAATCAGGAAACGGTATGGGGGGAAGTAAAAAGGGAAAAGGCAAGAGGCGAAAGGCAAAAGGCAAAAGGAAAAGTGACAAATGAAAACGAGACGGAATAGTGCGATGAAAGCATTGATCGTTTGTCTGATTTTGATAACAACATGTGCCGCGTCGGCGCAGCTGGTGCATGACGAGTTGGTGGACAGCCTGCTCGCCGAAGGGTTGCGGACGTGTAGAGCGTATGATTTGCTCGTTGAGTTGACTTCCAAAGCGCCGCACAGGCTCAGTGGTTCAGAGGGAGCCGCGAAGGCTGTCGAGGTTACGAAGGAGATGATGGAACGGTTGGGCTTCGATAATGTCCATCTGGAGAAGGTGATGGTGCCGCATTGGGTGCGCGGTTCCGTCGAAAGTGCAGTGGCTGCTTCGGGTGGACAGGAGTTTCCGTTGACGATCTGTGCGCTTGGCGGCAGTATCGCAACGCCGAAGGAAGGCATAACAGCCGGGGTGATCGAGGTACAGTCGTTTGAAGAGTTGCAAGCCCTCGGCGGGCAGGCCAAAGGGAAGATCATCTTCTACAATCGGCCGATGGATCCCACGAGACTCAATACCTTCGAAGCGTATGGCGGTGCGGTGAATCAGCGGAGTCAGGGTGCGATTGAAGCGGCGAGAGTTGGTGCGCTTGCCGTGCTTGTGCGCTCGATGACGCTGCGGTTGGACGATGTGCCGCATACCGGCGTAATGGGGTACGCCGACACGATCCCGAAAATCCCGGCTGCGGCAATCAGTACTCTTGATGCGAACTGGTTGAGCGGCATATTAAAAAAAACAACGGCGCTGACCGTTCGCATGATCCTTACCTGCGAAACATTGCCCGATGTGGAGTCGGCGAATGTTGTAGGCGAGGTTACCGGCAGCGAAAAGCCGGAGGAGATCATTGTTATCGGCGGGCATCTTGACGCATGGGACAAGGGTTCCGGCGCGCATGACGATGGCTCCGGATGTGTGCAGGCGATTGAAGCGGTGAGTTTGATCAAGCGACTCGGCCTGAAACCGAAACGGACGATCCGTGCCGTGATGTTCATGAACGAAGAGAATGGCACACGCGGCGGCAAAGCATATCCCGTTGCGCATGAGCGCAAAAGGGAAAAACACATTGCCGCGATGGAATCCGATGCCGGCGGCCACGCTCCGCGCGGTGTTGGCGTACAGGCGGATTCCATTGTGCTCGCAAAGGTGTTGCGCTGGAAGCCGCTCTTCGAAAAATTGTTCGCTGGAAATATTGGGGCCGGCCATGGCGGCGTGGACATCGGTCCGCTGATTGCCACCGGAGTTCCCGGTTTCGGCTTGAGTCCGGAGACGCACAGATATTTCGACTATCATCATTCTGACAATGACACAATCGACAAGGTGCATCCACGGGAACTGGAAATGGGGGCGATTGTGGAGGCGTTGTTGTGCTGGTTGATCGCGGAGGAAGGGCTTTAGAAAAGCGGAAAGCGGAAAGCGGAAGGCGGAAAAGCGGAAAGTGGAAAGCGGAGAGTGGAGAGTGGAAAGCGGAAAGCGGAAAGCGGAAAGCGGAGAGTGGAGAGTGGAGAGTGGAAAGCGGAGAGTGGAAAACGGAGAGTGGAAAACGGAAAAGAGGTTACTATTGTCCAACTTTCTTGTTTGCTTTTGCGGTGCGGCCTGAAGCACAAAAGATGGCAGTAAACTCATTCGCCTCTTTGATCAGGGAACACACATCTTCTTCTTTGACTCTTCCGGATGCCGATAACAACTCCAGCCAATACAGCGACTCATCCGCTTCTTCTTCGGCAATCGATATTCTTGAAATGAAGTCAGCACGTGAGCGCGAACGCCTCGCGGCGCGATAATTGGCACCTACGGATGTAGCCGACCGCAACAGTTGTTTACACAATACCTCGTCCGTTCTTCCCTTATTCAGTGATCCCACTACTTTAATCACATTGAGTGCAAATAGCTTCGTCCTCACCAGCATATTCTCTTCGTTCATTTCCCGTTACCTCTCTGCTGAATCGTTTCTGTCTTATTCTCCTTCTTTACTCTTTCCGCTATTCGCTTTCCGAGATCCGAGTTGTTTCCCTTCACACTTCGCTTTTGCACTTTCCTATTGTTCTTTCCGCTATTCGCTTTCCGAGATCCGCGTTTTGAACAGTTCGCCTTTCAAATTTACCATTTGGCATTGGGACTCAGTCTATCGGGCTTCTGATATTGGAGATCTTTGTTTTACTCACGTGTGTATAGATCATTGTTGTCCGCACGTCTTGATGACCCAGGATCTCTTGCACGATTCTGATATTGTTCCCCTGTTCCAGCAAATGAGTAGCAAAGGAGTGTCGTAACGAATGGCACGTTGCCTGTCGGTGTACATTTGCTGCGAGCGCTGCGGCTTTGAACACCCGTTGCAGCATGGTCTCATCGATATGATGACGGCGGATTCTGACGGGGGTTGCGGCAAGTGAGAGTTTTGACGCAGGGAAGATATATTGCCAGCCAAATTCACGGGATGCATTGGGGTACTTTCGCTCCAGAGCATCGGGAAGAGATACTTCGCCGTAGCCGTTGGCGAGGTCGCGCCGCCACAACCCTGCAACCCGGGCAAGTTGATCTTGCAAGGACGGACGAAGTGTCGCCGGCAGGAGTGTGCGACGGTCTTTCCCTCCTTTTCCATCGCGCACGATGATTTGCATGCGGGCCATGTCAACATCCTTCACACGAAGACTGACGCATTCGTGGATGCGCAATCCCGACCCGTAGAGAAGTCCGGCCATGAGGCGATACGGCTCTGGGATGCGTATGAGAATCTGCTGGATTTCATCCTTGCTGAGGACGACGGGGAGGCGCGGAGTTCTGTGTGCTCGCGGGATTTGTCCGAGCGTGCCCGGTTCTATTTCAAGGACATGCTTGTACAGGTAGAGAACTGCGTTCAAAGCAACATTCTGTGTGGATGCGGCGACATTGTCCACCTGAACCAGATGTGTAAGGAAGGCCTTGATCTCGGGGCCGCGCATTTCTTCGGGGTGTCGTTTACGATGGTAGAGGATGTATCTCTTGACCCAATGTTTGTATGACTCGATTGTGCGGGGACTGAGATGGCGGAGTGCCATTGCCGTTTCCAGTTGATCCATGAGTTTTGGGGCGGACATGGAATATCTGCTTGTTTATTGGGGAGTGAATCAGTAGATTCGAAAAGACCCTTCGTTCTATAAGAAACGCAAACAGGTAACACTTTTGCATACTAGACGGAGTCCGTCTATCCTGCAAAATAGATACTACAGTCTAATCATAGTTAGAGCGCAACAAACAACTGACTACAACCTTGACATGAGAATGCTTCTGTTGGTTCTTCTCGTAAGTTCATTTGCCCTCGGTCAGGACAACTCCAAACAATGGGCGCGACAGCAGACCATTCCACCTGAAGTGCAAGAGGCTTTCAAAAAAAGCGGCTTCGATTCGATTTATGTGTTCACCTTCCATGTGAATCCATTCTATCTGAGAGGAGACTTTAACGGTGACAGAGTTTCTGACTATGCTGCGCTTATCAATAGAAAGTCGGACGGGAAAATCGGCATTGCGCTTGTGCATGGCAGTGGGAGAATCGTAGTCTGTGGTGCGGGCAAACATATTGGAAATGGTGGCGATGATTTTAAGTGGTTGGACGCATGGCATGTTTATCCCAAAGGACAAACTCAGCAAGGCGTGCCAGAACTTCCGCCGCCAACTTTGAAAGGCGATGCTCTAGCAGTTCAAAAACTTGGAGCCGCCAGCGGACTAATCTACTGGACGGGGAAAAAGTACGAGTGGTATCAACAAGGCGATTGAGTGTTGCGCTCTAACAAGCGGCTCAACCCGACCGTAAGGGCGCAGTGCAAAATAATGCCCACACACTTTCAAATATCAATCATAGCCTGCCTACCGGCAGGCAGGCTCCCCGCGCAGTGTGCGTGGCGGAGAATTTTCGTTGCGGCGGGTTAGCCGCAAGTCGTTAGGGCGCTAGCATCAGCAAATGAGCAGTACTAAATACAACAAAGATCTGTTCGACAGGTTTGAATTTAGATTCAAAACCTACATCTATCGGAGTATTCGGCTCTGTCTAAATGATAGCCAAGGTATTCCCGCAACAATCCTTTTGTGCTGCGCAATAGATATGTTAGCAAAATATTACTCGGGAGATCCAACCCATTACCATAACAAGAAAAAGTATCTCCAATTTCTTAGGGATTATTTTCCAACTGAGTACAATCAAGATAGCTTTTATGCTTTCGTCCGTAGCGGTTTAATACATGGTTTCAATTTGGAAAATCGATATGCAATTTTATGCAAAAATGAAGTCTGGGCGAAGCGAGCTCATCTAAAGGAAGATCCGAAAAGCGGTTTAATGATTATTAACCCGTTTGTGTTGTTTTCGCATTTAATTACTTCACACAAGAAATTGATGTCAGACATAAGAGGTAATCCTGATTTAAAATCAGCTTTCCTCAAAGTACATAAAGAACTGCCACTGCGCCAACAACAGGTTCGGTGGAAAAAGATGAAGCATCTCAGGGTGTTAGCGCCCTAACAAGCGGCTCAACCCGACCGTAGTGAGCGAGTGCAAACAAATGCCATCACACAAAAATAAATCAATCATGGCTCCCCGCGCATTCTGCGTGGCGGAGAATTTTCGTTGCGGCGGGTTAGCCGCAGTCCGTTAGGGCGCAGCCCGAGGAATAGCCAAAATGCGTTGTCTCATACTTCTCGTCATCCCTTTGATTGGTCTCCTGGTCTCTTGTGATGATCTGGGCGATCCGCCGTCGCCAATGTCAGGCCCCACACTTCAGGACACTCTTTATCTCGAGGTTTCCCAAGGGATCATCCTGCTCCTTGATGGCATCGGCCATGAATACGATCTGGAGGATACAGTCAGCGGAGTGATGAGACTGATTAATCTCGCCAGCAGTGTTCCGCTGCCGCTTTTTACATCGAATCTCCCACCAAACGGTTATTTCTTGTCTCGACTGGGCATGCCTGCGGCACACTACTTCTACCCAGACGCCATCAGTCCCGCCGAATGGCACGACACTCTCGACTTGGGCGACACTCTCACATTCGGCGTAAGGTGGCCATCAGTGGTGTTTACTGAGATCTCCCAATCGTCGGCCCTCAAGTCATTTTCTGGTATGTATCAGATTCAAGTCGGGTTGGGTGGCAGCCCCGCACTCGCTGGCCGACGACTCACCAAGTTTTTCCGGGTCACTGAAAACGGCGACCCGGCATCGGTAGGCCTCAACCGTCGCGGCCCGAGCGATTCCCTGTTGGTAGATCTGGTTCTGCGCAATCGCATCGGAGACCAACAATTGTACCACATAGATCGCCCAGATCCGGTTCAGCTTGTCTTTCTTGACCACGGTGACACCGCGTTCAATCGATCATACCCCTTGCCATATTCGACCTTGGTTCTACCGCCTCACTCAGACAGCATTTTATTTCGACTTCACGTGGCAAGGAGTGACACAATGTTCTCAGGCATGCATGGCGGTTTTCACTTGTGGATTGTCCTCAAACTCCGTGAGCGCGAGTTCAGTCCCAGAGACACGTTCGTCTTTTTCCCATGAGACTTTACCTGGACTTTACGTTGCGCCCTAACCAGCGGCTTAACCCGACCGTAAGAAACGGAGTACGAATCAAATGCCATCGCACAAAACAAATGACTCAATCCTAGCTCCCCGCGTTGTGTACATGGAGGAGAAGGTTCATTACGGCGGGTTAGCCGCCGTCCGTTAGCTGGCGCAGGAATTATTCGACATGACTGGTACGTTTGTCTTATTCGCTTTGCTGGTTTTCACTCAGCCAAGTCATCCGCAGACCATTTCAGCGGAAGCTAGAAAGCCCATGCCGGAAGTCGGTTGGGATTCGCTACAGAATAGAATTGTCTTTGCTAATCTTGCCCATCGAGCTGGTTTGGAAGCGACAGTTTGGGCATTTCTTACATTTGACTCAACAGGGGCTATCGACTCGGTAATAATTCGTTGTATGTTTGAATATGAGGCAACAGCACATGTTACACCTTCTGAGCAGTTAGGCATTGCCGAGCGCATGTTTTCTCAACCTGTCCGAGAGGCTCTTGCCGGAACAAAGTGGTTCATACCAGAAGGGTTTTCTGGATGGTTCTCGCTTCGTGTTCAGTTTATTCAATCCGATGGCGATACTGGGCATCGACTCGTAAAGGAAGTCAACAAAATCAAGGTGAAGATTCCACCGACAAATTGAGCAGGCTATCTCGCGCCAGCTAACAAGCGGCTCAACCCGACCGCATGAACGGAGCGCGAAACAAATGCTCACACACTTAGACACATCAATCATAGCTCCCCGCGTTGTGTACGTGGCGGAGAGTTTTCGTTGCGGCGGGTTAGCCGCAGTCCGTTAGGCGCCATGCAGAGATCTGCGTTTGTCGAGCGAAGAACCAAAGCACGAAGATTCAAGGACTGGATGATTGCGCGAGAAGCTTGGCAAGTTGGCAAAGAATCGGAGAGCACATGACTAAGGATCTGATCAACAAGATCGCAAGAACGGCAGGGGCGCTGTATCTGATCGTGGTAGTAACCGGCATCTTCAGCCTCGTCTATGTTCCATCGCAGATCACCGTACGGGGAGATGCACTAGCCACGGTCAACAATATCGTTGCATCCGAGCCGCTGTTCCGACTTGGCATTGCGAGTTTGATGATCAACCAAATCGCTTTCTTGCTGCTGCCGTTCGTGCTGTACCAGCTACTTCAGCACGTGAATAGGAACGTTGCGGTGCTGATGGTGGCGCTCGCTGTCGTAAGCGTCCCCATCTCGATGGTTAGCATAGCGAATAGGCTCGACGTCCTGTCCTTGTTGAGCGGCGCTGGCTATCTGGACACATTCACGACGGACCAACTGCATGCCCAAGTGATGATGTCTCTCAAGGCTTATAGCAACGGGATTCTCGTCACCACGATTTTTTGGGGGTTATGGTTGTTGCCCTTCGGCTACCTGGTTTTCAGGTCGGGCTTCCTACCTAGGATCCTTGGGATCCTGTTGATGATTGGTTGCTTCGGAATCCTGATAGATGTGTTCGGGCGCTTACTCTTTCCGGGCTACGAGGAGACAGCCATTTCGACCTACTTCGAAATGTCGTCGAGCTTCGGCGAGATCGGAATTTGTCTGTGGCTACTGATCATGGGCGTGCGCCAACGCACAGCATTGGCAACGTGAATGTTCAAGCGCCCGCCGAAACCACGACGCCGCTCGTTCGCTGCGCCGCGTATGACGACGGATTTACACGGTGCCAGGTGCCGCAGACGCGTGCCCGAACCACTTGATACGAGAACCAAAAGAGAGGGGAACAGGAAATGAATTCAATCGGAAATGCCGTGCGGGAACTTGAGGATGTGAAGGTACCCGTGAAGCTGAAGCTCGCTGCGCTATGGACCGCGGTCATGTTTTGCTACATCTACGGAGATTTTTTCAGTCTCTTTCAAACCGGAAAGCTGGCGGGAATGTTGGCAGGAAAAATTGAGCCTCTTGGCCCAGCGACTCAAGGGGTGTTATTGGGCGTCACGATATCAATGGCGATACCGAGTGTCATGATTTTCCTGTCCCTGGCATTGAAGCCTGGAGTGAATCGCTGGCTCAATATCATCGTAGGTGCGATTTATACGGTTTTTGTACTCATTACGATGCCGGGTGCCTGGACGTTCTATCTCTTCCTTGGAAGTCTAGACATGCTACTTACCGCATTGATTGTTTGGTATGCATGGCATTGGCCTCGGGTTGGCGCCTAACAATTCATTCAATCCGAAGCCGCTTCGCGGCTCGGCTTAATTCAGGCGTTAGGCGCGTGACTGAATCTTAAATATGGATCTAACTGAAAATATTCAGACGCTCAAACAATTTGTAGAGAGGGCGGACAAATTGGAGTCCCTCTCTTTTACGAAGCATGTGATAGCGAAACCCCCCTCAATAAAATTTGAATTTAATCAGGAAGCCTTCACCATTATCCGTAGCGGACCTGATCGTGAATCTATTGACGCATTTGTTCTCACCCTACGCTTCTTTATTCAGAATAATGAACCGATATCCATCAAAAACATGGCCGCCCTCTTCAAGCAACTCCCATTGCCGGAGGAGGATCTAATCAAGATATCGGAGGGTCATGCAAAGCTCAATACGTTCCTCGATTCCGATGTATACTTCCAATTAAAATCGGAAAGACCTACGCATCGTGCGGTGCTTGAGGCTTTCGTGTATGGTGATCTGGCACACTCTACACAGAGAACAGCTTTTGAGGCTGCCCAGAAGGAGCCTTTTCTGATATTCAATTCAATCTTCGATTCCGTTCTTCTGGAGTTGTTGCGTTATATTTTCTGGTTAAGATCTTGTTGTAAGTACGCGATTAAGCGCTTGGACGGATCCAAGTAGTTGGGTGACCACGCGCCTAACAAGTCGTTCAAGCTGACAGGTCCGTTTGTCACGCGGCTTGCATTGTGGGAATCCAGGCAAGCCGCGCGCCAACCGTCCCTGCAGCTTAACTCTACCGTTAGGCTTCAAATTGGGAGTATCGAAGAATGGAGGATAGGTGATTGAAGTCGTAGCTAGACTTGTCTTGATTGGGGCAGGGGCTTTCTTGGTCGCGTTGGGATTTTCAGCGTTCTTAGCGCAGGACAAATTCAAATACTTCCTGTCTGCCTTTGCCACTAGTGCGCGCCTACACTTCATAGAGCTACTGATACGAGCGATTGTAGGAGCTTCCTTTGTCGTTTATGCGTCTAATTCAAAGTTTGGAGCTGCATTTTTGCTCATAGGTGGCGTATTGCTTCTAACCACGTTCATAATGCTACTAACACCGTGGAAGGTGCATCGTAGATTTGCGGCCTGGTCTGTTCCAAAGGCGCTCGTCTTTACGCCTGTGATTGGTGCATGCTCAGTCTTGCTTGGGGTAGTTTTGCTTATTAGCATCTCAATGGGGTTGAAGCCTAACTAAATGTTCAAGCCGACCGCCGTCCCACCAGTTCGCACTTACCACCGCTGTCGCGCGGCGGCGGCTTAACATGGCGTTAGGCGTCACAATCTACGATGATGAGAGGCGTCCCGGTGAGCGAGTACAAAACGCCGACTGACATTCATCCGTGCCTAACCTACGCAGACGCGAATGCTGCGATTGACTGGCCCAGCTGGGCCTTCGGTTTCACGAAACGTCTGGTCGTGCCATAGGAGACGGTTAAGAAAATTGTTCTATCTCACGTTAAGTAATTAGCCATTGAAGGAGAGCATTATGATAAGTTGCAGCAATTACGACTTTGTTGAAATAGCGTGCATGCATAGGTATCCCATTAAATTGACTATGAAAACTGGTGTGACTTTAGAGTGTATAGCCGTCGATACCAAGAACAATGAAGCACGTCAAGAGTGCATCAAAGTGAATGTAAACGGAACCGAGACATTAGTGCGTTTAGATAGTATTTCTAAATTAGAAGTATGTGTTGAAAATCAGCACTTTAAAGAGATATATTTTAGCTAATTCACCGTACTTTACAAGCCGCTTTATCTGGCATGCAACAGTTGGCTCATGCCCGTTCCTCGCTAATATTAACCGGCAGTTTCCCGCCAGCTGGCTGGGCATTATGCCGTAAAACATCCCGTTTGGTTTGGGCGGCAGCTCTCAACAAGGAGTCGAAGATAAATGGCGAATAGTGAGTGGTGGCAGCGCGGTCCAGTCGACGGCGTCCCCGCCGTCCTTCAACCAATCGCGCACATTCTTCTTCAAGTACGCGAGAGTGTCGGCGAGCTCGTCGAGCCTCTGACGGAGCAAGAGTGGAACGCCCGCCCCGCCGGGGTAGCCTCCGCCGCTTTTCACGTGCGACATATTGCCGGCGTCATCGATCGCCTCTTTACCTACGCCCGGGGGAACGGGTTATCGGCAGAACAACTCGCGGCGATTCAGTCGGAAGGTCAAGAACTTCTCACAGCGGACGTCGCGACAGTTCTGGGCGCCCTATCGACACGAGTCGACACAGCCATTGCGGAGCTTCGCGAGATCGATGTGCCAACACTGAGCGACTTTCGCGGCGTGGGACGGGCCCAGCTCCCTTCGACTGTCATCGGTTGCCTGGTGCATGGCGCAGAACACGCGATGCGTCACGTAGGGCAGCTTTCGGTTACCGTTCGTATAGTTCGAACTGGCACGCGTGAAGCGTGAATGTCTCTCAGCTTTCTGCGCGGCCTAACAAGCTGAATCGCCGCAGCCTAACCAGCGGCTCAAGCTGACCGAAGGAGCGGAAGTGAAAAGCAATGCCGTCGCACAAAGAAAATAAATCATTCATAGCCTCCCGCGCGGTGTACGTGCGGGAGAATTTTCGTTGCGGCGGGTTAGCCGCAGTCCGTTAGGGCGCACGGAGAAGTATGCATCAACTCCTCAAATTGGTTCTTATCTCTTTGGTAGGCGTTACAATCTGCCTTGGCCAAACAGAAAGAGATTCAACGCTGAGAACCTTGCTTTATACTGACAAGGGTCACTGGGTTGGACTGAGAGGGGGTCTTATTGGCGGAGACGAGAAACTCGCTGATCGCTGGACGGCCAACGCAATGTACGAGTGGCGTTTTGACAAATTCTGGTCATTGCCTCTTGAGGCATCAGCATTCAAGAGAGTGTCCGTAACTTGGGATGGAACTCAGCACTTTCGTCGAGTCCGAAAGTCTTCTCGCTTTGAGCATTGCTATCAAGCTAAGGTTTGGTCTAGGCCGCCCAGGGACAGACTTCTTTGCACAGACCGGCATTGGATCAGGTTCAATCTATCCGGTCGTACATTACGCTGGTGGTATCGAGTATGGAGTCACTGAAAGGGTTGCTGTCTGCGTACAAGTGAGGCGCTATGCACCCAACATTGATATCGACAAGAACTTCTACTCAATCGGCGTGAATCTGAATCTGACGTCAGATAGATTGCGAGAGAGCTATCTTCAATAGGAGCTCATTGCCCGTGCGCCCTAACCAGCGGCTCCCCGCCAAGCATGAGGCGGGGTTTCGTCCCGCTTTCACAACAGCGGGGCTCAACAAGCTAGCTGACGGATTGAGCCCCGACAAAAGAGTCGGGGCAAGCTGTTGGCGAATTGAATTTGCTCTGGTGCAGTAGAGTGTGAAAAAAAATAATCATATACTTAGCGGCGCAGGTGCGGGTAGTAAAAACAAAATCAGTCTACTCCGCAGCTTAGCCGCCGTGTTGAATGAGCGACAAGCGGCACACAAATGGCCAGCCACTATCGCCATTCGGAAGCAGCTGATTGCCGACGGCACACTTGTGCAAAATGGCGCCTTTTATGAGTTCACAAGAGATGTGGAGTTTTCTAGCCCTAGTGCGGCAGCGGCAGTCATCGAAGGCGGAAGCGCGAATGGACTTATTGAGTGGAAAACCCAAGACGGAAGAGTCCTCAAGGATCTCGACGAACAGGCCTAACGCCTTTCTTCAACCCTCGCAGCAAAGATTTACAATAAAAGTCCAAGCAACAATATTTCTTTCCAATCAACTCCCCAATCATAGGAGGAATCACCATGTCACTACGCATCAACGACCCGGCTCCGGATTTTACGGCAGCCACCACAGAAGGAACCGTCCATTTCCACGAATGGATCGGTGAACAATGGGCAATACTGTTCTCGCATCCCAAGGATTATACACCGGTCTGTACGACCGAGCTTGGATACATGGCTCGGCTCGCGCCTGAATTCGCAAAGCGCAACTGCAAAGTCATCGGCCTCAGTGTTGATCCTGTGGAAAGCCACAAGGGATGGGCGAAAGACATCGAGGAGACCCAGGGTCATGCCGTGAACTACCCGATGATTGGAGACACTGATCTTGCAGTCTCGAAACTATACAACATGCTGCCTGCAGAAGAGGCTGGAACATTCGAGGGCCGCACAGCCGCAACCAACTCAACTGTCCGCTCCGTTTTTATCGTCGGTCCCGATAAGAAGATAAAACTGATGCTTACATATCCCATGACAACAGGACGTAACTTTGATGAGATCCTGCGAGTGCTGGACTCCATGCAGTTGACGATGAAGCACAGAGTGGCAACGCCTGTCAATTGGAAAAATGGAGACGAAGTGATTATCGTCCCCGCAGTATCGGATGATGATGCGAAGAAGATGTTTCCTTCCGGGTGGAAAACCGTGAAGCCTTATCTGCGGCTGGTGAAGCAACCGGTCTGATCCTCTCATCGCTTTCAGTGAATTTGATTATTTATGAAAACAAGAAAGCTCCACAGAATCATCGGTGTCACTCTGTTACTTCCGTTCGTCGGATGGGCGGTCACTGGACTCATTTTTTTCATCAAACCCGGATATGCGGATGCGTACGATATGCTGACGGTGAAAACGTATCCGCTGGGAGGAAGCACACAGGTTCGACCTGACTCCGCGTGGCATGAATTCCGGTATTTCAGGACTATACTTGGCGATCACCTCATCGTCCGTTCTGCGGACGGATGGCAACATCTTGACCCGCAGAGTTTGAATCCAAGAGATCCTCCCATGGAAGACCAGATCAGGAAATTGGTTGGGGATGCCTTCACTGCAAATTCTCAGCGTTACGGGAATGTCTCGCGTGTGTCGGGCGATTCCATCTCGACCGATACGGGAATTGAGGTGACTCTTGATTGGACCCGGTTGAGTTTGTATCAGAGAGGCAAAGACACCGACCGTATAGATTTGCTGTACAAGATACACTACTTGCAATGGACCGGAGTAGACAGCGTGGACAAGTTTCTCGGCCTCGCCGGACTTGTGCTCGTGTTGTTGTTGACGGTTCTGGGAGCAAGGCTTGCCTTCAAAGCCAACTAAAAAAAAGTCCGCTCAGTCGGCATCCGGCAAGAACGCTGAATTCACTTCGGTGCTGGAGCGCTCCGACAACAAACTTTGGGGAGGACACTTTGAAGTCCCAGCCCGAGTTGCAAAGAACATGATTGACGGCTCATCGCGCCGCGTTGTCTGCACGCTAAACGACTCGGTGGAATACCAGTGCGCATTGCTTCCACACGGCAACGGTACATTTGTGATTACTGTGAATAAGAAGTTGCGCGATGCGTTGCACCTGTTGTATGGAATGCCGGTGGAAGTCCGCCTGCGGAAAGATGAGAGCAAATACGGCCTACCCATGCCGGAGGAATTGGAAGAGCTCCTGCGTCAGGATAAAGAAGGAGCGAGGCTCATGCATTCGCTCACACCGGGAAAGCTTCGCACTCTTTTGTATATTATCGGCGGAGTGAAAAATCCTGCTGCGAGGGCTTCGAGATCTGTCGTCATCGTCCAGCACCTCAAGAGCAACAAAGGGAAGATCAACTACAGACAACTGAACGAATCAATGCGAAAACGGTAGACGATTATCATGGAAGGAGTGGAGTCATAATGGAAAAGCCATCAGCGCTTCCGGCAACCATATTGGGTTTGTGCATTGGCCTCGGACTCGTCGTGGCGGGGTTTGCGCTTGGTCATGGCGTGTATGCGAGCCGTATTGCCGACCGTGTTGTAAGCGTACGCGGCCTTGCCGAGAGGGAAGTCGACGCCGACCTTGCCATCTGGCCGGTGACGTTCAAGGAGGCGGGGAACGACCTCGCGCAACTCCAACGCAGTATTGATACGAAGCGCGAGACGATTGCACGCTTCCTCGAATCAGCGGGATTCAAACGGGCAGAGGTTTCCTACTCGGCATCGAAGATCAACGATACGCAGGCTGAGGCATACGGCGGAGCGCAAATGCAGCCCAAATTCCGGTATGTTGCCCAGGCTACCGTTACCCTGCGCTCCACCAACGTCGCGGCCGTGAAGAAAACAATTGAACAATCGGGTCAGCTTGTCGCCGGTGGTATCGCACTGGCTGAGAATTGGGAGAACCGAACACAATACCTCTTCACCGGACTCAATTCAATCAAGCCCGAGATGATCGAGGCGGCAACCAAGAGTGCGCGGGAGTCTGCCGAAAAGTTTGCCACGGATTCCGGAAGCAAGGTCGGGAAAATCAAAAGTGCCTCGCAAGGATTATTTGAGATTAGCGATCTGGATGCGAACTCACCTGATAGGAAACAGGTTCGCGTGGTCACCAGGGTCGATTATTTTCTGGTTGATGAATGATACGATATTAAACCATTGGTGCCTCTTTCAGGCCAACGATAGCCATCGTTGGGCATTCTTTATTATCGACACAACACTGAAGGTCAAACATGAATAGACGGGATATGCTCAAGGGGGTTGGTGCCATCGGACTTGGTTCCATGATTCCGCTGGGCAAGTCATCGGGCGAAGTGCGAGCGACAAGAAAAGAACTGACAAGGGATCAACTTATACGCGATGGTGTCTGTTGGCTTACGCCGCAGGAAACGGAAGGACCGTACTATTTCAATCCGAGTCTCGTTCGTCAGGATATCAGGACGGACGTTGATACCGGGACGGTTCATACAGGCCTGCAACTGAACATGACATTCACGGTTATCGACATTGATTGCAATCCCATCCCCAACGTCCTCGTGGACATATGGCACTGCGATAAAGACGGAGTGTATTCCGGATATGTTCAGCCGGGTGGAAACACGGTGGGTCAGGATTTTATGAGAGGAATACAGATGACCGATGCAAACGGACAATGCTCATTCATCACCAGCTATCCGGGATGGTACCCGGGCCGTGCAACACATGTGCATTTCAAAGTCCGTTTGAATTCCACCACGTACGTGACATCCCAATACGCATTTCCCGATAGCGTCAACAATGCCGTGTATGTGACGCCGTTGTATGTCGCACGCGGGCCAAACCCTACGACGAATGCAAGCGACGGTATATTTCAGAACGCCAATCCGCAATATCAGGTTATGGCGGCGACTCCCAATGCGACGACCGGTGGTTATGATGGCACGTACACCATCGGCGTCAGTGGAGCCACAGGTGTTGATGAACCGGTGCCGGAGATTCCCGGAGAGTTTTCTCTTAAACAGAATTTTCCCAATCCATTCAATCCATCTACAATGATTGGCTATAACCTTCCTGTGCAAACCCACGTCAAGCTCGTGGTCTATGATGTTTTGGGACGTTTGGTGGCGACGTTGGTCGATGGAGAACAATCCGCCGGACCGCATGAAGTTCCGTTTGATGGTAGTGCGCTCAATAGCGGATTTTATTTCTATAGGCTTACCGCTGGGAGCTTTGTTCACACGAGGGAGATGCTGCTCCTCAAGTAGTCCTGAAGCCCTCGGTCAAGCGAGGACGCCCGCCTTCGGCGAGGCAAGCTTGACCTACTCCGCAGATCGATAGGTAGTAGGACAAACCCCGCCACAAAATGGCGGGGCAGGCTGTCCCCGTTTGTCCGCTACGTGTAATCCAGCAATGCAACCTCCAGAGCATTCCCCTTGACCTCGGCTCTCATTTTTTGTTCTTTTCATCCATGACTTCTGAACAACAGAAAATCATCATAACCCTTACGGGTGAAGAGGTTTCGCTACAAGGCAAGCTGGAGAGTCTTCCGGTAGGTCCCGGTGTCTATCAACACAAGGATGCAACCGGCAAGGTGCTCTATGTCGGCAAGGCGAAGAACCTCCGCAGCCGGGTGCGGCAGTATTTTCAGAAAGCCCGCTCTGTTGAACCGCGGATTGAAACGATGCTTTCCAAAGCAACCGATCTGGAAATCATTGTCACCGACTCCGAAGTGGAAGCGTTGATCCTCGAAGCCAATCTCATCAAGAAACTCAAGCCGCGCTACAACGTCAATCTCAAAGACGACAAGAGCTATCCCTATATTGTTATTACAAAGGAGCCGTACCCACGGGTGTTTGTCACGCGTCGGATTATCCGTGACGGCTCGCGGTATTTTGGTCCATATACCGACGTGAAGAACGTGCGTGCAGCGTTGAAGTCGATCCGTGACATCTTCATGATCCGGAGCTGCAATTATTTTATAGACGATGAGGTGATCCAGAAAAGAAAGATCAAAGTCTGCCTCGATTATCATATCAAGAAGTGCGAGGGATCTTGCGAGGGACTTGTTTCGCAAGAGCGATACAATGCGATGATCGGACAGGTTGCCCGGTTGCTGGAAGGGAAGACCGAAACTCTGATTCGCAGCTTGCGTGAAGAGATGGAGCGGTTTGCCGAATCCATGAAGTTCGAGGAGGCGGCAGTGTTGCGGGACAGGATCCGGGGACTGGAAGCCTACAGCGAGAAACAGAAGGCCGTCGATCTGGATAGCACCGACCGTGACATTGTTGCCTTTGCCGCGGAGGCCGATGATGCTTGCGGCGTTGTCTTCAAAGTCCGTGATGGCAAAATGATTGGCCGTCATCATTACTACATGAACAACGTAGAGTTGAAACCCGAAGCTGAAATTGTCGCCGCGCTGTTGCAGCAATATTATCTTGAGGCGGACTATATTCCGCAGGAGATTCTGACCTCGCACCTTCCAGATGAATCGGAAACCGTTCAGCGCTGGCTCTCGGGCCGCAAGGGAACTGACGTGAAGCTCTGGTGTCCGACCGAGGGCGAGGAAGCCAAGCTCGTTCGACTCTCGCACAGCAATGCGAAGTTTCTGCTGGAGGAACTCAAGATCCAACGGATGAAGCGGGCGGATTTTGTGCCGCATGCTGTGCAGGCATTGCAGCGTGATCTGCGACTTGCGAAGCTTCCCCGCAAGATCGAGTGTTTTGATATCTCCAACATCCAGGGGACAGACTCTGTCGCTTCGATGGTGGTCTTTGTGGATGGGAAGCCGAAGAAGAGCGAATACCGGAAATTCAAGATCAAAACCGTTGAAGGGCCGGACGATTTCGCAAGCATGCAGGAGGTGATCGGCCGGCGATACAAGCGATTGCTCGAAGAAGCGGGCGAGCTTCCCGATTTGATTATGGTCGATGGCGGAAAGGGACAACTCTCAAGTGCCGTGGAAGTATTGACTAAGCTCGGGATTGATCAACCGATTATCGGGCTTGCCAAGAGACTTGAAGAGGTATTCCTTCCCGATAAAAGTGAGCCCGAGATGATTCCCAAAACCTCGTCGGGACTCCGTTTGCTGCAACAGATACGCGACGAAGCCCACAGGTTTGCCATTACATTTCATCGGACACTCCGTTCCAAACGAACATTGCAGACCGAGCTGGACTTGATCGAGGGAATAGGAAAGAAAAGAGCAAAGGAATTATTGGAGGCGTTTGGTTCAGTGCAGGGTGTGAAGTTTGCGACACAGGAACAGCTTGCAGAGATCGTTGGCGAAAAGGTGGCCGCAAAGATCGGAGAATATTTCGCTGCACCGTTGGAGCAGGACGCACAAGTCGGCCAAGGATAGCAGGGGATTGCATCGACATTCAAACTTTTGTATCTTGAGATCAGTTTCTTTTGGACGCTTAGCTCAGTTGGTTCAGAGCGTACGCCTCACACGCGTAAGGTCGCTGGTTCGACCCCAGCAGCGTCCACAGTAAGGTCGCTGGTTCTCCGCCTACACTTCGTTTCGGCGGACAGGGACTCCGCCTTCGTTCCACTTCGGCGGACAGGCCCAGCAGCGTCCACAGTAAGGTCGCTGGTTCTCCGCCTTCGTTGCTTCGAACTGCTATCAAACAAACGCCCGTCAACAACGGGCATTTGTGTTTCTAGGAGATGAGCGCGTTCTTACAATAAGACCAGCACACTGATCCCACAGCGTTGATTGTTGGCTGGAATTGCTGTACCTTCATGCGGCAACTGAACCCGTACACCTCAACCGGTGACTCTGAAACCCAACAACAGCACACGGATTCTCTTCACATCCTCCCTTGCTACATCGTTTATCAAGGAAGACCTCTCCCTACTTCACAAGCATTTCATCGTTGACCATGTTATTGCACGCGGTCTATTGTCGCCGTTCACCATCTTGCGGTACATGTGGAAGGCTGATGTCACGTTCACCTGGTTTGCATCCGTGTACGGCTTTATGACAGTCTTTCTGGCCCGACTCCTTGGCAAACGCTCGATCGTTGTGATTGGCGGAGTGGATGCATCGAAGGAACCTGTAATCAACTATGGTATTTGGTTGACACCGTGGAAAGCGGTTCTGGTGAAATGGACGATGAGAAACGCATGGAAACTGCTCGTGGTCGATCCCTTCTTTATCGGCGAGGTGAAGCGGTTGGCGGGATACGATGGACGCAACGTGGAATATCTGCCGACGGGTTACGATGCAGCGCGGTGGGTACCATCCGGCGAGAAAGAGAATTTTGTGCTCACGGTTGCAGCCTGCCACGATGAATGGAGAATGAAAAAGAAAGGTCTGGATGTGCTCTTCGCAGCAGCAAAGAAGATGGAGGGAACGAAGTTCATTGTCCTCGGCATTCTGCCGCATGTCTTGGAACAGGTGAAAGCAACAGTGCCGGCGAATGTCGAACTGATTCCGTTTGTCCAACAGGATCAACTTCTCGCAATGTATCGAAAAGCAAAGGTTTATTGCCAGCCGTCGTTCACCGAGGGCCTTCCGAACAGTTTGTGCGAGGCAATGCTGTGTGAGTGCATTCCCGTCGGGACGAACGTCGGTGGAATTCCGACTGCCATTGCAGACATTGGATTCCTTGTGCCTTACGGTGATGCAGACGCTCTTGCAACGGCTCTCACGAACGCGTTGAGTGCCGGAAGAGAAGTTGGCGCCCACGCACGGGAACACATTCGCACCAACTTCACGATTGAACGACGGGAGACAGGCCTCGTCAGGACGATCAATGAGGCTGTGAAGTGAAGCGTCCGCTGCAGAACATCCTGGCGATGATGCTTGGTGATGCCGGCAGTCGGCTGATCGGATTTCTCGTCACCGTCTATCTTGCCAGAATACTGGAACCATCCGGGTTCGGTGTCATCAATATCGGATTATCTGTGCTTGGTTTCCTGGCTCTAGCAGGAAGTCCCGGCATTCAGGTGCTCGAAGCGCGCAATGTCGCAGCAGCGCGTGAAGTTGACCGGGAACGCATTGCCACTGTGCTTGCAATGCGACTTGCTCTTGCGGTGATTCTTCTTATAGCAGTCTGGATCGGAGTGAGGTTTCTTGTTACAGATCAGAACACAAGGACCATTGTTGTTCTGTATGCCGTCTCCCTCATTCCTCTTGCCTTGATGCTCGACTGGTATTTTTTGGGGAAGGAGGACCTGCTTGGCGTTGGTGTGGCGAAGATTGCAACCTATGCTGTGTACGGCACGGGTGTGTGGGTTCTCATTCATTCATCCGAAGATGTGTACCTGACCCCAGTGGCGTTTGCTGTTGGAAATATTACCGGAATGGCTTTTCTCTTTCTTCGCTATCGCCGACAACACGGTTTTGTCAGACTTCAATGGGATCCTAAAGCATGGGGGAATATCCTCTCGGAGAATATCCCCGTCGGTGCGGCGACATTCCTCGGCCAGAGCGTCGTCAATCTTCCTCCGATACTCATCGCCGTATTTCTGAGTGCATCCGAAGTGGGAATCTTCAGCGCTGCCATGAAGATCATCTTTCTCCTGTTGATTTTGGATAGAGTATTCAATGCGCTCTTCCTTCCGGTGATCTCAAGATATTATTCACACCAACCCGATCAGTGGCCCCGTCTATTCGCCATCGCGCTGAAGACGGTGGTGCTTCTCGTTCTTCCCATCGGTGTACTGGGAGTGGTGATGTCCGGATCGGTGATCAACCTTGTGTTTGGTCCGGGGTATGGGAATGCAACCGGTGTGCTTGCGATTCTCCTCGGGTACTTCGTCTGCACGCTGGTCAGTTCCATTTTCGTGAATACACTCATCGTGGCAGGACGTGACAAAAAGTATACACAGATTATGTTCATCTCTACACTAATTCTTGGAATACTCGTGGTGACCGGCACTGTGGTATTCGGACTCACGGGTGCGGCGGTGGGTGTTGTTGTTGCAGAGGCAGCAACGATGTGTCTGCTCGGCCTCGAGGCGCAACGCATTGCCGGAGTCAGCATCCTGCCAGTCATAGTCCGCTTGTTGATTGCCGGAGCCGCCATGGCGTGTGTGGCGTTTCTGCTTGCAGGTGAACATCTTGCTGTGATGCTTGTGGGCACACTGTCGACCTTTGTGATTACAGTGGCTGCGACAAAAGGGGTGGACAAAGAAGAGATAAGGTTTCTGCAAGAGAGGTTCGTATGAGGCTCGGGGTCGGGATTCTTGCGGAGACACCACAATGGCGGGAGATGCTGCGACAGGAAGGGGTTCCGCACAAGCGTGCTGACCTTGCCGCCAACAACCTGGTTGGAGACATCGCCGTCTTGATTGTCAATCGCAACCTCTATGACAAGGAACGTATTCTGGTCGAGGAATATCTTTCTCGTGGCGGCGCGGTGCTCGGATTTTCGCATCATCTCCAAGGAGTTGCCGGTACGCAGCACCGAGCTGAGAAGGTCGAATATATTGCTGGAGACCATGACACACTTTTCCCCGAAGTCCATCTACTGGATGTCAGTCGAGAGTGCCTTGTTCCTCGCGAGGCGAACTGCCTGAAGACACAGGCCGGGACATTCTCAGTATTTGCAGGATCACTGTACGGCGGCCATGCCGTAGTTCTTCCATTTGATATTGAAGAACTGGTTGGTGACCATCGTTCAGTGAACAAGAATTTTTATTCCACGATTGACCGTTTGCCTTCCGAGCAAGTATCGGTGGTGGGAAAGGGGGAGGCTCGCCATCTTGTCGGGAGGGCAATTGAGTACTTGCACCATGCACGGGGATTGCCATATCTTCATCTCTGGTATTTTCCCTCCGGACAGAAAAACTTGTTTGCGTTCCGGATTGACAGTGACGGGGCTCCGCAACATGATGTCGATGCGCTGTATGCTGTTGCCCGCGATCATAACGTGCCGATGACCTGGTTTCTTGATGTGAAGAGTCATGAACAGTGGTTGCGGCATTTCCGGGTCATGGTGGGGCAGGAGTTTGGGGTGCATTGTTACGAACATCAAACGTATCCGACCCGTGAGGCAAACTTGCGCAACATTCAGCAGGCAAAGCGGCTGATGGAGGCGGAGGGACTTTCCACCGCGGGTTTCGCTGCGCCGTTCGGCATGTGGAATACGGAACTCGCGAAGGCAGTCGAAGAGATCGGGTTCGAGTACACCTCGGAGTTCTCCTTTGCGTATGATACATTTCCGATGCATCCGATAATTGACGACCGGCAGTATACATTGCAGATACCTGTGCATCCCATCTGCATTGGCAGTATGCGGAAGGTGGGATATTCAGAGAAAAGGATGATCGAATATTATCACATGGTGATTGCACAAAAGCTCGCAAGGCGTGAACCGCTCTTCTTTTATCATCATCCATTACACCGTTGCTGGAATGTTGTGAGTGCGTTATTTCAGGAAGCAAGAAGCCACGGCATCGAATCTACAACACTGGGCGAGTATGCACGCTGGTGGAAGAAGAGGGAGATTGTGGAGTTAACGGCTACTATTGACGGCGGAATCATTCACACGCAATGTGTCGCCGCCAATGAAACATGCTGGGCGAGAGTGACAACCTCCGGCAACCGTGAATCATTCACCCCGTTGTCTGACACGATCAATCTCCTTCATCTCGCTTGGCATCAACTCCCATCACCGCCACCCGCTCCTGCGGATATCAGGCGCATACGCGAGTTCGATCCGCGTGCGATGGTGGGAAAATTGTACACTGCGCTTTCCCGGAGGTTCAAATGAACATCGTGATGGCTGGTTACCAGGCAATTTCCATTTTGCACGGTGGACCCAACACGCAACTGAGAAAGACTGCACAATATTTGCCCGAGTCCGGTATACAAGTGAAGCTCTTCGATCCCTGGTCGGGCGTAACAAGAGAAAACTGTGACGTGTTTCATCTCTTCGCTGCGAACATCGGCACGTTCCATCTTGCGCGTGAGATCCATGCCTTGGGAATCCCTCTGATCGTTTCTCCGATTATCTACAGCCTTCACTCCAATACATTTATTCGTTCGGTGCTGAAGTCGACCCGCCTCGCGCAACAGCTGGGGAAGGGGATATGGTCCGACTATTCAATTGCCGCTGATATTTGTGGCTGGTCATCTCGCTGTCTTCCCAATACACAAGCGGAGAGTGATCTCCTCATCAAGGGTCTTGGAATAGACAGAGAGAATATCCGTGTTGTTCCCAATGGTGTGGATGAGAGATTTGCCGGTGCCGACCCGACTCTCTTTAAGAAAAAATATGGACTGGAGAACTTCATCCTCAACGTCGGTCATATTGGGCATGAGCGAAAGAATGTTCTGAACCTCATCAAGGCATTGGGGCAGATTGATCACCCTGCAGTCATCATCGGTCGCATTATCCGGAGTCCGTACGGCGATGCCTGCGTGCGTGAAGCTGCCAGACACAAACATATTCTCTTGATTGACGGACTCGATAACCAGTCGGAGATGCTTGCCTCTGCGTACGCTGCATGTGATGTCTTCGCGTTGCCATCGCTCTTTGAAACACCCGGCATTGCCGCACTCGAAGCGGGACTTGCGGGGGCGAAGGTTGTTATCACTCCGTATGGTGGAACGAAAGAGTACTTCGACAAGATGGCCGATTATGTGGAACCGCATTCTGTGGAGTTAATGAGAGAGGGAATCGTACGTTCTCTTATGAAGAAGAAAGACGATTTGTTGAAGAACCGTATCAAAAAAGAATACTTGTGGCCATCCATAGCGCAGAAGACGGCTGCTGTCTACCGGGATATGATGGGTTGAGCCATTGAAGTCCATACCCTACCGCCTCCGGAACATACCCGCCTTCTTCCTCGTTTCCTTGATTGTTTTTGTGTCGCGCCTTCCCTTTATCAATTCGTCCCTCGGCACCGATGGTGATGTGTACCGGGTAGCACTGACAGCATTGAGTATCGCCAGTAAAGGAGAGTATTTGTTCTCTCGTTTCCCAGGGTTTCCTGTCCAGGAATATGTGTTTTCCTTCCTGATGGGAGTGCCAACAATGGTTTTCAATATGATATCGGCACTGCTCAGTGGATTGAGCGCGGGAATGTTCACTCTGATACTCCGCAGGCTGAAGATCGAGAACAGCATACTCCTGGGGCTTGCCCTTGCATGCACACCAGTGGTATTTGTGAACAGCACAGCATCGCTGGACTACGTATGGGCTCTTGCATTCATCATAGCAAGTGTTTGGGTATTGTTTCAAAAACCATGGCTTGCAGGAGGGTTGCTGGGTATTGCTGTTGGCTGTCGTTTCACATCGTTGCTCATGTTCGCACCCTTGTGTGTCTTACTATGGAAGCTGGTCTCCATTTCCCGGATCAAATCAATCTTGCAGTTTCTTGGTGGAGCCTTTCTCACGACATGCATGGTCTACACGCCGGTGATTCTCGCGTATCAGCCGGGATCAACACCACAGATTCCTATGCAAACGAATGTATGGACATCTCTGTATAAGGCCAGCGTGGGAGTGTGGGGAATTCCGGGGCTGGTTGTGTTGGCCGGGTTGGCAGTGACGGTGCTTGTTTCAAGCAAGCGGAAACATGCGGGTTCTCCGGTTCAGGAGCAACATCGTGGCTTGCTGACGGTCTCTTTGTTTGCCATCAGTCTCTACGCTCTCGTATTCCTGCCATACCCTTACGAGGCAGGATATCTTATCCCCATCGTTCCTTGGGTGCTTCTGATTGTCGGCATGCATATGAACCGGACGCAAATTATTTCTCTCACCGGAGCTCTCTTGCTATCGTCGTTCACGTTCGGTATTATTTCCGCAAATCAACCGGAACCATATGTGCCATCGCCACTCCACGTTGTCTTGCCGGTGGCGCCAAAGGCGCTGACAGTGGATGTGCTCAAAGGCCCGGTGTGTATGGAATATGAACGGAGAGAAACCCGGCGTCATTTCCTTGACAGGATGTATGCCTACGCCGATACTGTCTCGCAACGAACGATTGTGGTCACCGGGTGGCTCACACCGCAGATTCGGTTTGAGATCGGCGGGGGAACCGAACGGTCGAACGTTGTTTTTGCGTATGCGCTCAGGGCAAACGCCATCGAATTTTATAAGACAAACGATTATGCTATTCGTTATCTGAGGGGAATGAATGAAATGAACAGGCAACGCTACGGGGTCGATTTGTTGGAAGCCGGTGCGGTTCCACTCTTGTTCGATTGAAAATGGTACATCGGAACATGCTTATACGAAGAAGATGAAATGACCAAGCCGACAATTTCACTGATTGTATCATGCAGCATCATAGATCGGCAGGTACGATCGTGTATTGAAGCGATTCAGCTATCCCAGCCGGTGGGTTCAGTGGAACTCTTTCTGGTGAGTTGGGAGGGATTTGACTACTCGTCGATTCCCAATGGGTTTTTCTCTGTAACGTCGGTAAAGTTTCCCAGAACTTCTTCACTGAATATTGGCCGAGCCATGGCAGTGCGCATGGCAACAGCAGACATTGTTGTCGTTACAGAAGATCATGCACGATTCATCGGCCCATGGGTGGAGCGGCTTCCTGCCATCTTTGCCGAACACGATGCTGATGCGGTGGGATGGACTGCAATACCTCACGATAGGAAAAGCTTGGCAAGCTGGAGCGGTTACCTTGTGGAGTATGGCATCTGGGGTCCGGGTGTACAGCAGGGACAAATGCCACTGCTGCCAGGTCACAACTGTGCATACAGACGGTCAGCACTTATGAGGAATCCGGAGATGCTTGAGCATTATCTTCAGGCTGAATTTTTCCTGCACATCCGGCTCGGACAATTGAACAGGCCCCTCTATTTTACGACGGAGTTCACTCTTGATCATGCTCAGTTCCTTTCGTACAGAAAATTTCTGATGGGTGACTTTTGGTATGGGTGGGGATTTGGATATACGCGTCAACAGGTGAACCGGTGGGGAGTGGGCAAACGACTCCTCTATGCCATGGCGATTCCCCTGAAGATACCGTTTCGCTGGATGATATTGATTCGTTTACCCAAAGACCCGTCCTTCTTTGTGCCAGGGTTACTCCTGAAGAACTCCATCGGGATTACTCTTGGCTATCTTGCGGGTGCGATGGGAGAGTTTTGTTCGTACATTTTCGGTGCTGGCACATCCCACACCAGATTGACGCTCTATGAAATTGGATTTGATCGAAGCGAACCGTGAATAAGAATGCAATTTTCCATTATCATACCTGTGTATAATTCGCACACCACTATTGAGCGCTGCCTTCTTGGCGTGCAGAACCTCAAGCATCCATCGTTTGAAGTCTTTCTTGTTGATAGCTCACCTGATGACCGCTCATCGGAAATCATCAAGCGTTTTCCCCAGTACAGACTCATGAAATCGAAACGACGCTTGCTCATGCATGCCGCGAGGAATCTTGCCATTCAACATGCTTCAGGCTCGACGATCGTGTGTCTCGACCCTGACTGCGTGCCTGAAGAGGATTGGTTGACACGCCTGGAGGATTCGCTCGGGAAGGGTTTCAGCGTTGTCGGTGGTGGAATTGCATTCTCTCCCTCCAGTTCCATGAATCTCGCAGCTCACATTGTGAAGTTCTCCCTCTGGTTTCCGGGGGATGAGACCAGGTTGGTAGCGGACCTACCCACCGCCAACCTGGCAATTCGACGAAAGGCTCTTGATGCTGTGGGCGGATTCAGTGAAGACTATATCGCGGGTGATACGGAGCTCTGTCATCGTCTCCGAAGACACGGCTATGAGAACTTCTTCGATGGGCGGGCGGTGGTTCACCACATTCACGAAGTGACATTTCGTTCTCTTGGGAGGGAGCGGTTCAAGCGCGGTATTGATTTTGGTGTCATGCGTGCAGCCACGCAGGAGTGGAACACAATGCTCTCCCTGCTCACCATCGTTGGGATGCCGCTACTTGCCCTGCGCCAATTTTACTGGAAGTTCAAGGCATCAGCCAGTCATGGCTACCTCACCGGATTTCTCAGGATGGCCCCGGTGATTCTCTGTTGCGATTTTGCCTGGATGACCGGCGTTGCAATCGGAAAAGCACGCTCTCTCGTCCGACCGCGTTCCCCAGCATAATGCCGCTCCATACATATAGCTCACCTCCGGGAGAGAGGCTACGGTTTTCCATTATCGTGCCGACGTACAAGAGACGCCAGAGTCTTCAACGCCTTGTGGACAGCATTCTCCGGCTGAACTACCCGAATGACCGGTTCGAAGTTATTGTGGTGAATGATGGCAGCACTGATGACACCGCACAATATCTTGATACCGTAACGGACAGCGGTCTGTTGAAAACCCTCACGATCCCGAATTCCGGACCCGCCGTTGCGAGAAACCATGGCGCACGTATTGCGCGCGGTGAGTTTCTTGTTTTTGTTGATGATGATTGTCTTGTCCCATCCGAATGGCTTCACCGGATTGATCGTGCGTTAGGAGCTACCAACATTCACGTTGTGGGCGGGAGTGTTCGGAACGCGCTGACACATAACCCGTACGCTGTCGCGTATGATGCGAACCACCAATTCTTTGTCGGAGAGTTGAACAGATCCGATCAGGGGGCTTCGTTTCTCACAACGAATAACTTTACATGCAATGCGGCGGTGTTCAGCGAACTTGGCGGGTACGATGAAAGATTTCACGTTGGCGGTGAAGACAGAGAACTTGTGTCGCGGCTTCTCGCCGCCGGTTATCAGGTGAAGTACGACCCCTCAATACAAGTGGATCACTATCACGATTTTCATCTCAGGGGTTTTATACAACAGTATTATCGGTTCGGCAAAGGGTCGTACCTTCTTCATTCCGTCATTGCGCGGGAGAGGCAGATTCGAACAGCCTCCCTTGGCCCGTCAGGTTATCTACGCTTGTTTCTGAACATCGGAAATGCGTATCGACTTCCCCGGCGTGCAGTCATTCTCCTCCTTACCATCATCGCGCAGATGAGTGCAGCCCTCGGGTACATTGCCACCTCGTGGGAAGGATTGAGCGACATACCGGGAGAGAAGAGGAGGATTCACTCGCCGGACAATCTGGGTGTCCAGGGTCGCATACGGGAATTATTCACCTATCTCCTGGGGACCATTCTGAGCTCCATCCTCGGCTTGCTTGCGTTCTTCATGCTTGGACGTTCCCTTTCAATTGAAGAGTATGGGGTCTTCACGTTCGCGTTCTCACTAACGACATTCATCCAAACGCTGGGTGCAGTGGGAATTGCATCGGCAATCACGCGTCAAATGGTCGAGCTCATCAAGACTGGAGATGAGCAATCACGTGGCGCCCTCCTGAAAGCTGCCGGGGCGCTTTTTGGAGTTGTTCTGATTGTCCTTATTGCAGTTCTGGTCTTTGTCTGGGAACCCTTACTCTCGCAGTTCCAGGCCGTGAGGGACGAGAACGTCCTGCCGGTACTTGTGTTGGGAACGCTCGGAGCGACGGCTTTTGAGTTCTTCCTTTCGGCGTACCAAATCAAGTTCAAACTCCTTCGTCTTGCGCTGCTACGTTTCGTGGTATCGTTTCTTCGTGTTGCAGTGATATTCCTGATGCTTGTGATGGGATTCCGCGATCCGTTGCACCTGTACGTGGCGTTTTTTGCTCCCGCATGGATAGGGGCAATAGTGGCGGCGGCGGAGTTCTTGAAAATCGGATTCTTGGGTGGTCGGGTTGAGTCTTCAACGATTTCCAGACTGGCGGCGTACAGTTGGTGGCAAACGCTTTCGTCTGCAACCGTCATCCTGATGCAACATGCCGGTGCACTGATTCTCGTGTCAACATCGTGGGAGGGGCAGGTTGGGCTCTATGGTCTCGGGATGACATTTAGTTTTATGTATGGAGTTGTTGGCGCTGCGCTTGGTTCCTACTATGTCCCTATCGGAGCGCGTCTTCGGTCACACGAGGATGTCAGGGAATTTCTTCGCCGGACGAATCGGATTAATTTGCCGATCATGGTCATTGGCATACTTTCATTGTTCGTTACTGCGCCGTTATTCGAGATTATCTTTGGAGTCTCAAAACAAGGTGCAGTGCCCGTGTTTATTCTTCTTTCACTCGCAGCCATCATGGGAATTGGGACGGTGGCGTTCCACTCGTTATTTCACTATTTCCTCAAGCCAAGGTCCATCACCTACGCGCAGGCATTGGGCGTAGGAGCATTTTCTCTTACAGCGGTAGTGCTGGTTGAATATGGAGCGGTGGGAATGGCGGCTGCGT
Source organism: Bacteroidota bacterium (assembly GCA_046160825.1). GTDB lineage: Bacteria > Bacteroidota > Ignavibacteria > UBA10030 > UBA6906 > JBJXHC01. Next base: position 76,020 of record JBJXHC010000058.1, read on the forward strand.
ACCTCACCAGCCGGATTACGCTGTATCTCGGGCTTCAGTTACTTATCCGGAATGAATTCAAACAACGTGGCATTGTTACATGACAGCAACCGGCCAGGCTATTTCTGTGATCATTCCAACATTCAACAGGGCTCCCGAACTGGCTGAGTGTCTGGCAGCGCTGCGCAAACAAACCTACCAGCCGATCGAGGTCATCGTTGTTGACGACGGGTCCACCGACGGCACCAATGATGTGGTGAGGGACTACAATGCAACACTCTTGAACGCGGGAGGAGGGAAGCAGGCGAATTATTGCCGCAACCAGGGAGCGACCCGGGCCCGTGGCGATATTCTGATGTTCTTTGATAGTGACACGGTCCCTTCACCAGAGGCGTTGGCAGTTGCAGCAAGAATTCTTGTGAATCCGACGGTTGATGCCGTTGTCGGACTCTATTCGGTGCGACATCGTCACTCCAATGCAGCAAGCCAGTACAAAAATCTCTGGATCAGGTACTCCTACCTTAAAAGTGCCGGCCATATCGATTGGATCTTTGGCGCTGTTTCCGCGATCCGCAAGGACGCTTTCCTGAAGGCGGGGGGATTTGATCAGGCGATGATGATGACGCATGGTGGAGAGGATCTCGAACTCGGGAAAAGGATGGCGACTCGTGGTCTTACAATCGTGTTGGATCCGGCTTGTGAAGTCGAACATCTCAAGCAACACACATTGGCCAGTCTGCTAAGAAATGACCTCATGCGGAGCGACGGATTCGTTCGCGTCGCGGGAAAGGTCGGCCACTTAAGACAATCCGTCCGAACAGGATTTGTGAATGTCTATCCTGCGTTTGTATTTTCTGTGCCCATCAGTTGTGCAGTTCTTGTATCCGGCATTGGTGCAGTTGCATGGAATTGGTTGCAGATGCCATTCATCGTTTTCCTGATTCTCTACGGGTCACTCAACGCATCATTCCTGTTCTATTTTGCCCGCCACAAAGGAGTGGTGCAGACGATTCAAGTATCGGTGATTCTGTTTGCCGACCATCTTGCTTGTGCTCTCGGCGGTGCGCGCGGACTCTGGAGATACATCACCCAATGTTCGGTAAGGTAGTAGTCACTTTGAAAGAGCGATCCGTCTTTCCGAGATGCTCCTCCGCTCGTAGGGACGTTCAATTGAACGTCCCTACAAGAATCTACTTGTTCGGGCATCAAACTCCAGCAGTACCGTCGGCAAAGTAGGGTTGCCTTCACCATCCGACTTTTGTATCTTTATCGTGCAACATCGGAGAGCTGGCAGAACGGCTATTGCACCAGTCTTGAAAACTGGCGCCCGTAAGGGCTTGTAGGTTCGAATCCTACGCTCTCCGCAACACTCCCCCCAATGAGCAAATTCAATGTGTATGTATTGCAGACCGAGCAGGGCATCCGGCGCTTATGTTGGACAGACGAGCGATCTTGCCCGAAGATTGGATCGCCACAACAACAGTCTTGTCCCGTCAACACGTCCGTATTGTCCCTGGAAAGTTGTGTACTCCGAAGCTTCGAGGCAAGAGTTAAGGACTTAGCTCCTCTTTCATCCTTATGGTCGATTCAATTCAGCTCATTGGTGCGCTTCTTTGTTGTGGAATAAAACCACGCATCTCACATCCAAAGGAAAAACGTCATGAGCAAAGGCCAAAACCAAAAGAAGGATTCAAAGAAAGAACCGGCAAAAACCATGAAGGAAAAAAAGGCGGCCAAAAGAGAGAAGAAAGATCAGAAGAACCATGGGATATTCGATAAGGAACCAAAGCCTTAGCAGTCAAAGCAAGCCCTTTGGCATCGAACACAATCACGATTTGGGAGTGCAGGCTCAAGAGTAAGAAATTATATGACAAAGCAATGGCCAAACTCATAACCGACCTGAAACAGAATCAATCATAGATGGCCTTGGAAGAGCAGCGTATCCCACCCATATTGCCTCTCCACCTGCTTTTGTGTAGATTCACAGCAGTAATCCTCTCCCAATGCGAATTCCCGAAACCAAAATAGACGAAGTCCGCACAGCGGCTAATATTGTTGACGTTATCTCCGGATACGTCCGGCTGAAGAAGCGCGGCAAGAGCTATCTCGGACTCTGTCCATTCCATCAGGAAAAAACACCGTCGTTTACCGTGAGCGCCGAGAAGCAGATGTACCATTGCTTCGGTTGCGGTAAGGGAGGGAATGTCTTCACGTTTGTGATGGAGTTGGAGAAGGTGTCGTTCATCGAAGCGGTGAGGACGCTGGCAGAAAAGGCCGGTATCGCTTTGCCGACGGAACGGCCCGAAGATCAGGTTGCTGCAACCGAGAACGAGGCGCTGTACAACGCGTGCAAAGTTGCGGGCTTGCACTTCCATCATAACATGATGAACACCGTGGAAGGGAATCTGGCCCTCGAGTATTTCCGTCACCGGGGATTCAGCGACGAAACAATCCGCAAGTTTGGACTCGGCTACTCGATGAACTCGTGGGATGACTTGCTGAAACATGGACAATCGAACGGCGTCGCGCTGGAGATGTTGGAGAAGGCCGGGCTTGTTATCCGCCGCGAAGACGGCTCGGGTCTCTACGATAGATTCCGTGGTCGGGCAATGTTCCCGATCTTCTCGGCATCGGGCAGGCCCATTGGGTTCGGGGCCAGAAAGATGCGCGAAGAGGATCCCGTTCCCGGCAAGTACATCAACTCTCCCGAAACTCCAATCTACATCAAGAGCCAGAACCTCTTCGGACTCTTCCATGCAAAGGAATCCATACGAGACAAGGAATACGCTATCCTCGTCGAAGGCTACGCCGATCTCATCTCGGTCTTTCAATCCGGAATGGAAAACATTGTTGCTTCCAGCGGCACCGCGCTTACCGAGGAGCAGATAAAACTCATCGGCCGTTACGCGAAGGCTGTCACGCTTGTCTATGATGCCGACTCTGCCGGGTCCAAGGCAACACTCCGCGGCGTCGATCTCATTATCGAACAGGGTCTCGATGTGAAAGTGGCAGAGCTTCCTGCCGGTGACGATCCGGATTCTTTTGTGAAGAAGAATGGTGGCGAGGCGTTCAGTAAACTTCTCGACGGCGCTGTGTCATTCCTGGATTTCAAAGTCAAGACATTCCAGGCGCAGGGACTCCTCTCGACGCCGGAAGCGCAGGCCAACTCTGTCCGGTCCATTGTCGAGACCATTGCAAAAATGAAAGACGAGCTGAAGCGGAACTTCTATATAAAGAGCGTCGCCGAGAAGTACGATATCCGTGAGAATGTGTTGTTCCGTGAGTTGGAAAAAATGCTTGGGAAAGCAGAGAGCGGGAAGTGGAGAGCGGGAATTGGAATGCGAAGTTCGGAATTCGGAAGGCGAAATTCGGAAAGCGGAGAGCGGAATGCGGAAAGTGGAATACGGAGAGCGGAAAGCAGAGAAGAGAATGCGGAGAGCGGAGATGGAAGAGCAGGGGGTGGGGCGTCAAATCAAAAAACCAAGACTGAACTTCCGATTGCGCAACGTGACTTATTAAAACTCATGCTCGAACATGGCAACGGGATGGTCAATGCGGTGTTCTCGCATATTTCACCCGAAGTGTTTGGTGATGGAGTGCCGGGAGTATTGGTTCAACGAATGATGTCACACGCGCAATCTGAAGACGAGTGGGACGGCAATTCCTTGATTGATGAAATGGAGGATGAAGCGACAAGAAGCTTCATTGCCGATCTCGTGCTTGCGAAGTACCAGATTAGCAAGGGATTGACTGAAGAAGTTGAAAATGAAATAGACCCCCAGATAATTGTCGATGTATGTGTAGCTATTCTTCGGATTGATGAGATAGATCAGATTCGAAATACGAATCAAAAACTACTAGGCATGAGGACTGACGGCGACGGGATAAAACAGATCATGCAATTGAATGAGCAACTCTGGAGAGAAAAAACCACCCTTGCCAAGAAGCTTGAAGAGTTGCGCCGATCAATTAGACTAGGAGCAACAAGACAAATGGGAGAGGAGTAACTTCCTACATCGGGCCCTTGCTTGACGTAGTCAATTCTTGGCGGATGTTTGCAATTCTTCCCGCCGTCGGCTATATTGCTCCGTGTTTACACACATCGGGAGCTGATTCCTTTTGTCGGAACGTGATTCAGATTTAACCAGTATCAAACGCATTTTGCTTGTCCGCACCGACCGGCTCGGCGATGTTATCCTCACCCTTCCGATGTTGCCCGTTATCCGCAAGTGTTTCCCCAATGCATACTTGGCGATGCTTCTCCGTCGATATACGGGTGAGATCATCGAAGGCAACCCGTACGTTGATGAATTGTTGTGGTACGATAACGGGACTGAACTTACCCCTTTCGATGATATGAGCCGGACCATTCGTTCCAAACAATTCGATGCTGCGATTGTTGTCTATCCCACGCTCCGGCTCGCATGGCTGATGTTCAGGGCAGGGATTCCCCTGCGCGTTGGAACGGGTTACCGTTACTATTCAATACTCTTCAATCGCAGAGTCTATGAACACCGCAAAGACGCGCAACGTCACGAATTGGAATACAACCTCAATCTCCTGAAAACATTTGACTGCGCCGCAACCGAAAAGCCCGAGTTCTTTATCGATATCAAGTCGTCAACACAGGCAAGGGTCGAATCCATTCTAACTGAAGCGGGCGTCAATCTGAGTCGTGAGATTGTGATAATTCATCCGGGGAGTGGAGGCTCTGCGCGCGAATGGAGTCCGGAGAACTTTGGCAAACTTGCGGCAATGCTTGCGCGGGAACAACATGCCCAGGTCTTTGTTACTGGCACGGTAGCAGAATCTGCACAGATCGGCCGTGTTGTTGAAGCCTCCGGTGGTGCGGCGCGATCGCTTGCAGGCAAATTCTCGTTGAAGGAACTCGCAGCCCTCGCACGGATGGCACATTTGTTCATCGCAAATTCCACCGGGCCGATTCACCTTGCAGCGGCGGTTGGCGTACCGGTCATCGGATTGTATCCGCAACACACGCCGATGAGCGCGAGGCGTTGGGGGCCGTACACAGACAAGAAGATTGTTTTCACTCCGGACAAGCCCATAACCTGCGCGGAATGTACGGGAACCAAAGGAGAACCGTGTGCGTGCATGGAGAGTATAACGGTGGAAGAGGTTCACAACGCGGCAATTGGACTTCTGAAGGACGGTCAACTTGCAGGGAAGGGACTCGATTGAATAAGAGCATGTTCAGGATTGGTCTGTTTGCACTGGTGATTGTGATTGTCGCGGGTGTTATTGATGCACAAACAAAGAAACCGCAGACCACGCAGAAGAAAAAGCCGACCGCCGCACAACGGGCAAAGTTGAAGGCCGACAGTATTGCTCTTGCCACAGTGCGCGCCGACTCGCTTCAGAAGGCGCTGCGCGTACAGGCGATCAAGGATTCCACCCGTGCATTCGCCGACTCTCTTGCACGAGAAGACTCTCTCAAGAGTACACAGCTCCGCAAGATTGACCACAAGGCGTTTGGTGTGGGGGAAAAGCTTGTGTTCGATGTGAACTGGAAATTTGTGAACGCAGGCGAAGCGATCATGTGGGTGCCGAAGTACGATTCGATAGCTGGTCGGAAATGCTATAAGGTCGAGTTCCAGGTGAACTCCAACGCGTTTATTTCCAGCTTCTATAAAGTGGAGGATAGGTACTACACGTTCATTGATGTCGAGACGATTGCGCCCTGGCGATTCGAGCAACATATCCGGGAAGGAACATATCGTCGCGACTTCATTGCAGAGTTTGACCAGAGACGCCACGTTGCCAAAACCACGGAGGGGGAATATCCGATTGCTCCTTATGTACATGATATCATGTCGGCATTTTATTATGCGCGCACTCTGGACTATTCAAATCTCAAGATAGGTGAGGGGCCGTTGCTGCATAATTTCTATAAAGATAAGAGCCACGAGCTGCGAGTGAAATTTCTCGGTCGTCAGGAAATTGAAGTCCTTGCCGGAAAGTTCAAGACTGTTGTTGTGGAGCCGATGGTCCGGGAGGGTGGACTGTTCAAGAGCGAAGGCCGCATCGTTATCTGGTTGACCGACGATGAACGAAAGATTCCCGTGCGCGTCAATACCAAGGTGCTGATCGGTTCCATTGACGTCGAACTGCGCGAATACTCAGGCTTGATAGGACCGTTGGGAGCGAAAATTGAAGAAGACTAAGCAGACACCGGGTATGAAACGGGCCGATCTTTCAAAGATCAAGACGATCTCCATCAAAAGCCGGAAGAGCAAAGTCACGCTTAAGGAATTTGCCCGACCTTTCAATGGCGGGTCATTCGAGAAGTTTGCAGGGAGTCTGCCGGATATTCTTGTTGCAAAAGATCTCCGCCAACTGGTGGATGACATTGTCCGTTCCCGTCAAAAGAACAAGCCGGTCATCCTGATGATGGGGGCACACGTTATCAAAGTCGGGCTTTCTCCCGTGCTTATCGACCTCATCAATCACAATGTCATAACGGCTGTTGCAATGAACAGTGCCGCGGCCATCCACGATGTTGAGACAGCCATGTGGGGACAGACTTCGGAAGACGTTGCAGCGAACATGCTCGACGGACGATTCGGGATGGCGCGTGAAACAGCGGTACTGATCAACGGGACTCTGAAGAACGCGTTTCATGCGGGCGACATGGGCTATGGCCAGGCGCTCGGTCGCAGGTTACTGGAATTGAAAGCGCCCCACCGCGATGTGAGTCTTCTTGCCGCATGCGCAGCGTCCGGAATTCCCCTCACCGTTCATGCAGCCATCGGCACGGATACGATCCATCAACAGCCCAGCATGGATGGCGCCGCGACAGGTGAAATGACGTTCCGGGATTTTAAATCCCTCGCTGAAACATGCAAAGGACTGGTTGGAGGAGGCGTCGTGCTCAACGTCGGCTCTGCCGTGATCATGCCGGAGGTGTTCTTGAAAGCGCTCACTGTTGCCCGCAACCTCGGAGCGAAAGCAAAGGGCTTTACGACAGCGGTGTTCGACATGAACAATCACTATCGTCCCACTATGAATGTTCGCCTCCGTCCCACACAAGATGGCGGCACTGGATTTTATTTTACCGGTCACCACGAGATTATGATTCCGTTGCTCGCAGCAATGGTGAAGATAAAGCACTAGTTCCTTTCCTCCATCACACATTCGCATCCATGAATCCAGAACAGCTTCCTCCCGAACCACAACTGCCTGTCCAGGATCAGAAACAGCTTCCGATTCTCCAGCGACTTGATCCCATTCCGTTTGCGATTCTTGCGCTTGGCGTCGTCTTTGTGTTGTACCAACTCGTCGGGGGCGGAATAACACTGCTGTTGTTTAAGGGACAGATCACCGAGGAAAATGTGCAGGTGGTGCGCTGGGCGACGCTGATCGGGCAGATTGTTTTTATTCTTCTCCCGACTATTGTTCTCGTCCGCTTGCGGTATCCGGGCCAACATGGTTTCTTCCGCATAAAGGTCCCCGACTACCGCGAGGTGATTCTGACCGTGATCGGCGTGTTCGCTCTACAGCAAGTGTTGCAGGGATACCTGATCGTTCAAGATGCTATTCCGTTGCCACAGAGACTCGAAGAGTTGATCGACACATTCAAAGGGATTCTCGAACAGATGTACCGGTTGCTGATTACAGCCCATTCCATCGAGGAATTCATTTTTGTTGTCATTGTTGTCGCTCTTACTCCGGCAATTTGCGAGGAGCTGTTCTTTCGAGGGTTGATTCAGCGGACGTTTGAAGAACAAGCAAAGCCGTTCAAGGCTGCGATCATCACAGGTATTATCTTTGCGGCGTATCACGTCAACCCATTCTCCTTTGTCGCTCTGGTCGCCCTGGGGGCCTACTTTGGCTTCATTGTCTATCGTTCCCGGAACCTTACCGTCGCCATTTCCGCTCATTTCTTCAATAACTTCATTGCCTGTGCCGCATTGTACATGCAGTTGGATGACGATTTTGTTGCCGTGGCCCCAATGGCCCAACCGACGCCGGTTCTTCTGATTGCCAACTTTCTGGTATTCGGACTGGTATTTCTTGCGGCGACTTACTATTTTGTACGTGTTACGGTGCCTACCACGGAGGTTGACGGAAGAGGAGGTTGACATGCCCTATTGCACGAAATGTGGCTACGAGTACCTCAAGGACATTACACGTTGCCCCGATTGTGAGGAAGCCCTGAAACCGGGGGAGCGTGTGTTCTGTGCTTCCTGTGGAGAAGACGTCGGTGAGGAAGCAGCGTTTTGTCAGCATTGCGGCGTGTTATCGGAATGGGTGGATATGGATGAGAGGCCGATACTCTGCGACCTTCATCGCGAGACGGAGGCTGTTGGATGTTGTGTGATCTGCCGGAAGTCGCTGTGCGTAGAGTGTGCTATTACGAAGGCCGGACGTCTCTATTGTGTTTCAGATCAGAATGTGAAATCCGCCTTCAACTGGGTTGTCGCCTGCACCACCGGAACGATGTACGAAGCCGAGATGATTAAAGCGAATCTCGAAGGTGCAGGAATTGCGACCATGGTGCTTTCACAAAACGACAGTACATATGTAACGACACTCGGCGACCTCTCGGTAACAGAAGTGATGGTCCCGGGTGAGCATCTGGATGAAGCAAAGCGCTTTCTCCGTGCCGTTGAGGCTGAGGCGAGCGAAGCGGAGAACTCTCCCCCTAAATAATTCAAGACGTTCCATTGTCGAATCTCACAATCCGCGTTCTCGTTGCACTTGTCGGCATCCCGATTATCCTCCTGCTCACCATGGCGGGAGGTTTTTATTTCTTTGTGTTCGTCGTACTTGTGTCGAGTCTGGCCCTGCATGAGTACTATCGCCTTGCAATCAAGCGTGGCGCTCTGCCGCAGGTTGGGTTGGGATTGTTCTTTGGGATATGCGTGAATGCAGCATTCGTCCACCATCGTTTGCAGGTGATGTTTCCGGAGTTCCTCCTGCCATCAATGGCGGAGTGTGTACTGATTCTCTTTCTCCTCTTCGTGCCGGCGATATTGGTGAATGAACTGTTCAGGAACAAAGGCACCCCGACGCTCAATGTTGCAACAACGCTGTCCGGTGTGCTCTATGTGTCACTCTTTATGGGATCACTGGTCGGGTTGCGCGAATTGTTTATTCCGCAGGTCTTCCCGGTAGACCTGCATTTTGGTGTATCCGGAATTCCTGTTCCGCCTGAAATAATACAGACGATAGATGATTGGGGGGGATACACCATCATCACAATCTTTGCGGCGATCTGGCTGTGTGACTCTGCAGCATACTTTGCCGGCACGCGGTGGGGAAAACACAAGCTCTTCCCGCGAGTGAGTCCGAACAAATCATGGGAAGGCGCTGTGGCGGGATTCATCTTTGCAATTGTCACCTTCGTCGTTGCGCGGCAGGTGGTTCTTCCTTATATGGATTTTTCCACGGCGATTGTTTGTGGAATGATCGTGGGCATCTTCGGACAGGCTGGAGATTTGGTTGAATCATTAATTAAGCGCGATACGGGCGTGAAGGATTCATCGAGTCTCATTCCCGGACATGGCGGCGTGCTGGACAGGTTCGACAGCCTGATGTTTGTGTCGCCGTTACTGTTCTTTTATTTTGATTTTGTGGTGTTCTGACAATGAGGAATGCAGTGAAGGATTTGACGAAGCAAAGGGTCCACGTTATCACGATGGGTTGCGCGAAGAATGTGGTGGATTCGGAGAAACTGATGGCGCAACTGAAACTCAGCAATATTGAGCTTTCGGCAACCATCGAAGATGCGGATATCGCCGTGATCAACACATGCGGGTTCATCGCCGCCGCAAAGCAGGAATCCATCGACGTCATCATCGAAAACGTGAAGCGGAAGTCCCGCGGCAAGCTCAAGAAAGTCTACGCCATGGGCTGTCTGACCGAGCGATACCGGGAAGACCTCATCAAGGAAATTCCGGAGGTGGATGCATTCTTCGGCTCCAACCAGATGAAGGACGTGGTGCAGGAACTTGGGGGCGACTACAAGTATGAACTTCTCGGCGAACGTACACTGACGACGCCAAGCCATTTTGCCTACCTCAAGATATCGGAAGGATGCGACAATCCCTGCTCGTTTTGTGCAATTCCCATTATGCGCGGACTGCACGTCAGCAAAACGGTGGAAGATCTGGTGTCCGAGGCACAACTTCTTGCCTCTCGCGGCGTAAAGGAGTTGGTGGTGATTGGACAGGACACGACGTACTATGGACTGGACATCTACCAGCAGCGAAGGTTGCCTGAATTGCTCGAACGGCTCGCCGACATCAATGGCATAGAATGGGTACGGTTAATGTATGCGTATCCGGCAAAGTTCCCGAAAGAAATACTGAAGGTCATCGCCCGCCACCCAAACATTTGCAAATACATGGACATGCCGATCCAGCACGTTGCGGACGAAGTGCTCAAATCCATGAGACGGGGAATATCGAAACGGGGATTGAAGGAGTTGCTGGCCGAGATTCGAGAGCAAGTTCCGGACATCACTTTGCGCACGACGATTATTGTGGGATATCCGGCCGAGGGAGAACGCGAGTTTGATGAACTGCTGGAGTTCGTGACGGAGGAAAAGTTTGACAGGCTCGGCGTTTTCACCTACTCACAGGAAGATGGAACGACGGCCTTTCCGCTCGCCGATCCAATTCCTGAAGTGGAAAAGGAACATCGCAAGGCAGCAATCATGGAAGCACAACGCGAGATCTCCGAAGAGAAAAATGCAGGACTCATCGGTTCGGTGCAGAGAGTCCTCGTTGAGAGAAAGGAGGGCGATCAGTATGTCGGGAGAACAGCGGCTGATGCCCCCGAGATCGACAATGAAGTATACATCTCAGGCAGCACGGAATTGCAGACAGGGAGTTTCCACGAAGTGGAAGTCGTCAATGCATCCGAGTATGATCTGTACGGTCGGTTGCAACATGAACGAAGTGAACCCACCACTATTGCTGTCTAGAAATCGGCGGCAAGATTTTTCCCAGGAGGTGCTATGAAGAAGTGGTTTGTTCTCGCGTGTGCCGTTGCATTGTCATGGAATACTCTTCCGGCGCAGGTCGAGGCGGCGGCGGATATTCCTGTCCCTGAGGAAGACGTTGCGTATGATTTGGATGCGATAAGTTTTGCGGTACCCGGTTCCTCCCAAAGTCGTTTGGATGTGTTCGTTCAGGTCAGCTACGAAAATCTCGCGTTTGTCCTGAAGGACGATCAGTACACCGCTTCATACGAAATGACAATCGCCGTTCATGACTCCACTCAACGTCTTGTCAGTGAGAAGCTCTGGACGGAAAATGTGAAGGCGACGTCCTTCGATGAATCTGTGTCACCTCAAGCGCATAGCCTCAGCCAGCGTTCCTTCGAACTTGCCCCCGGCAAATATTATATCAATACTATTCTGCGGGACAATGAGACAAAGATTGCAAAACGACTTGTCCGTGAGATTCGCGTCCCGGAATTTGCCCATCAGCAGTTTGCCTTGAGTGATATCATGCTGGTCCGCAAGATCACAACCTCCGGCGAACGCAGGTCGATTGTACCCAGTGTGTCTCCCAATGTTGGCAATCTGACGGATGGATTTTATCTCTTTTTTGAAGCGTACAACGAAATCAAGGAAGATTCCATCAAATTCAGGTCGGTGGTTCTTGATGAGAAAAAGGAAGTGAAACTGACCGTGGATACAGTTCAATGGATTGCCATGGGACGCAATCAGGTCTTTGTCAAGATGGACAACAGCCAGCTTCCCATTGGCGATTATACGGTGTTCGTGCAACCGTTTCTTGTGAAGGGCGACTCGCTCGTAACGTCTACCTCTCTTGCAACAACAAGCCGGGCATTTGTCATCCGGTGGCGCGGTCTTCCCAGGGGTGTGAACAGCCTTGATGTCGCCGTTGAGCAGCTCTCATATATTGCCAAGGAGAAGGAACTCGACCATATCAAGGAAGCAAAAACGCCCGAGGAGAAACAGCGGCGGTTCATTGAATTCTGGAAGACAAAAGATACCAACCCCAATACCACGCGTAATGAAAAGATGGAAGAACATTACGCGAGGGTGGAGTATGCCAATAAGCAATTCAAGCATTACGTCGACGGTTGGCGCACCGATATGGGCATGGTCTACATCATGTTCGGGTCACCCAATAATGTGGATCGTCACCCCTTCGATATTGATTCGAAGCCGTACGAAGTCTGGTCATACTATGACATCAACCACCAGTTTATTTTTATTGACGAGACAGGGTTCGGGGACTACCGTCTCACCACGCCGATCTGGGATATCTGGCAACGCCGGGGGAATTGATCTTCAACTGTTGTTGAACTTTCCGCTCTGAATGGCTATACTTACGCCATGGTTCACTCTGTTTGCACATTCCTTCTTCTGGTTCCGTGGTTGTTTGCCACCGCCCTTGCCGCCGCGTCTCCTGTTGTCAATGCCATTACAGTTTCCGGCAACTCGCTCTTCACCACACGCGAGATCCTCTCCTTGCTTTCATCGAAACCGGGGCTTCAGTTTTCACATCAACTCCTTTCCAATGATCTCCAAACAGTGATGACAACCTACGAGCAACGCGGGTACTATGATACTCGTATCAGCATTTCACGGGTGGACATCTCCGCGGATAGCGGCGCCGTTGATATTGAGCTTGTTGTACAGGAGGGGAAACAGGGCTTGCTCGGCGAAGTTGTTGTCGCGGGCAATCGGGTGTTAACACGAGAAGAAATCCTTGGTGCGTTTGAAACCCGACCTGGTGCGGTGCTGGATCAAGCGACACTTGAGCAGGACATCGATCTCCTCCTTGGCAGGTATGAGTCGCTCGGTTACCCGTTTGCAGAATGCCGTGTCGAAGATATCGTGAGACGGGATACCGATGAGGAAATTCTTCTGGATATCCATTTGCGAATCGATGAGCACGAGAAAATGCACATTGACGAAGTGCGGGTCGAGGGAAATAAGGAGACGGCCGCCTCGGTGATTGTCCGGGAGACACGCCTTGCATCGGGTGAGGTGTTCGATCCGGAGAAAATACAAGCCATCAGGCCGCGGCTGCGGAGGTTGAATATTTTTTCCGACGTTTCCGATCCGGAATTATATCTCCGCGATAAAAAAGGTGGATTGTTGATCAAGGTGCAGGAAGGTAACACCAATACGTTCGATGGTGTGGTAGGCTACCAGCCGGGAATCTCACCCGGTGAACCGGGGTTCCTGACAGGCGTTGCATCCGTGTCGATGAGAAACCTCTTTGGTACGGGCCGCAAACTCAGTTTCCGGTGGCAGCGTGAAGACAGGTTTTCACAGGAGATCGGCATACGGTATCTTGAGCCGTGGGTTCTTGGTTTTCCTGCAAACCTCGGCGGTGGGTTCTTTCAGCGTAAAAAGGATACGACGTACGTTCGTCGAGTCTTCGATCTCAAGGGAGAACTGATGCTGACTGAGGACCTTTCCGTTGCAGCACTGTTCAGCACGGAAAGTGTCATTCCTTCGGATTCACTTTCTGCACGCGTGTTCAAGAGTTCCACCGTCACTGTGGGGGCAGAGCTTCAATACGATACACGGGATGATTTATACAGCCCGACTTCCGGGGCGCGGTATAGAGCAGACTATCAGTATGGCTCCAAGAGGATCAGCGATATCCCCCCATCGGCTGCACTGTACACACTCGGCAACTCGACCGTGCAGCGCTTCGGTGTTGATGCAGACTTCTTCTTCACAACATTTTCAAGACAAGTGGTTGCCGTCGGGTTACGTGGGCGGGAGCTGCGTAGCGGCCAGCTCGAAGAGAGCGAAATGTTCCGGTTCGGTGGCATGCGGACACTACGCGGCTATCGTGAAAACCAGTTCATCGGATCCCGTGTAGTATGGACGAACACAGAATACAGGTTGATTCTTGCGCGCCGCTCGTTTCTCTATGGTTTCATCGACACCGGCTATTATTTTCGACCAGCGGATGATCTGCTCGGTATTCCCGCATCGGATGAATTCAAGTACGGGTACGGTCTCGGTATCCAATTGGAAACAGGCCTGGGCTTGATGGGCGTGAGCTTTGCGCTTGGGGAAGGGGATTCGTTCAGTACCGGCAAGGTACACTTCGGAGTGATCAATGAATTCTGAGTTCACGCTCGAAGAAATCGAGGGTCGCCGACAACGGATGCTCAGTCATGAACGTGATGTGGGGAAATCAGGCATCACCCACGTCGCCGGAGTTGATGAGGCAGGCCGCGGACCGCTCGCCGGCCCGGTTGTGGCAGCCGCGGTCATCTTTGAGCCGGAGTTCTTTATTCCGGAAGTAAACGACTCGAAGCAACTGACTCCGGATGAGCGTGAAGAGTTATACGCCGCAATCATGAGTGGTGCCACAGCCGTTGGTGTGGGCATTATTGATCATATCATCATTGATGAGATTAATATCCTTAATGCCACGTACCGTGCGATGCACGCAGCGATCCGCCAACTTGCAGTTACTCCTCAGCATCTTCTCGTCGACGGGAATCGTTTTGACGACATGGGCATTCCCTTTACCACCATTATTGCGGGTGACGCTCTCAGTTTCTCCATTGCCGCTGCTTCGATCATAGCAAAGGTAACTCGCGATAGATTAATGGTGGAATACGACGGTCTGTATCCCGGCTACGGGTTTGCGGCAAACAAGGGCTACGCAACGAAGGAGCATCGCGACGCGATCTTCCGTCTCGGCTACTGTGAAATTCATCGTCGGTCATTTGAGTTGAAGAACCAGTTGGAGCTGGAGTTCTGAGCATGGTGATTTACCACAGAGACACGGAGGAAAAGTTGTCTTACTCAAGAACGGGATCAGGAGAATTATCAATGGCAAGATTTAATCATTCTCTGTGCCTCTGAGGTTAAGTTACTATGCCCCTCACCGCAAAGGAAATAGGCGCACGAGGAGAACAACTCGCCATGCGCCATCTGAAACGCCTTGGAATGGAAATCGTCGAGATGAACTACAGATATGGTCACGGCGAGATCGATATTATTGCCCGGGATGGAGAAACGCTTGTGTTCTGCGAAGTGAAGTCCCGCGTGAATGACGAGTTTGGCGATCCGGAGTATGCACTCACACCCAGGAAGCAGCAACAAATCCGGCGCATTGCGCAGGCGTATCTGTATGAACACGAGATCAAAGAACAGGATTGCCGGTTCGATGTGGTGGCGATTCGTTTTATGACACGCCCGCCGCAGATTAACTATATCAGAAACGCTTTTTAAGAAATCTCCACATAAGAGATCAATGCCATGAGTCTACCTGTCGTTGCCATTGCGTTTCTCGTTCTGCTTGTTTCGGCATACAGACTGTACGGCAGATGGGTCGCAAAGCAATTTGAGATTGATGACGCAAACATTACTCCAGCCAATAAAGTGAACGACGGCGTTGATTTCGTTCCCACCAAACCGTTCTACCTTTTTGCCCAGCATTTCTCCGCAATAGCCGCGGCCGGCCCGATTGCCGGTCCCATCATCGCATGTCAGACGTGGGGATGGATTCCGTGTCTGCTCTGGATTGGTCTCGGTGTCGTGTTCATCGGCGCGGTGCATGATTTCAGCAGTCTCACTGCTTCCGTACGACACGGTGCACAGTCGGTTGCGGAAATTGCGCGCGAGCATCTCGGTAAGCGCGCCGGCATTGCCATGATGGCTTTTATCTGGATAGCGCTCGTGTACGTCATTGTCGCATTTGCCGACATTACCGCCGCGAGCTTCACAGGTGTAACGGAAGAGCTCGCAGGAGCAAACGTACAGTTCAATCCTGGCGGCGCTGTTGCGGCAGCCTCGGTGATGTATTTGCTGCTCGCAGTGGTGATGGGATTTGTACAACGCTATCTCCATCCTCCACTCTGGCTGGTTACGGTGATCTTCGTTCCGGCAACACTTGCACTCTCGTGGTTCGGAACACACATCTCCACGTTGCTCGTCCTTGATGCCACAACCTGGGGATTGATCATTCTTGCGTATTGTGCTGTTGCATCCTTGATGCCCGTGTGGTTTCTGTTGCAGCCGCGTGGCTATCTCGGTGGCTTCGTCCTGTATCTTGCACTTGGCCTCGGCATCATCGGTGTGTTCTTCGGTGGATATGATATCGTTGCACCGGGATTCAAGTCGTGGGATGTGGGAGGGATGACGGGGACATTATTTCCATTTCTTTTTGTGACCATTGCATGCGGGGCGTGCTCGGGCTTCCATGGACTTGTCTGTTCGGGGACGACCTCGAAGCAGGTTGACCGCGAGTCGCACATGCAGAGGGTGGGATACGGCGCGATGCTGGCGGAAGCGTTTGTAGCGTTGATTGCCCTTGTGACCATCATGATTGTCACGCCGGAAGAAATCAAGGGGATGCGACCCGGAACGATCTACGGCAACGGGATCGGGAAGTTTATGACACTTCTGATTGGCGAGGAAAACCTGATATTTGCCGTGACATTCGGTGCGATGGCGTTCTCAACATTTGTTTTTGACACGCTTGATGTATGCACCCGGCTCGGCCGATACATTTTGCAGGAATTATTCCACTGGCGATCCCGCCTGGGTGCCGCGATTGCGACTGCGCTCACGATCATCCTGCCTGTCTATTTTGTGATTTTTGCCGGTGAAGGCTCGTGGGTGAAGTACTGGACACTCTTTGGGGCCTCCAATCAGTTGCTCGCTGCTCTGACTTTACTTGCGGTGACGGTGTGGCTCTATCACTCGCGCAAGCGGATCTGGTTTACGCTCATTCCGATGCTGCTCGTACTTGTCATTACCCTGTGGTCGCTGGGCGGACTCGCGCTCTCCAACCTCAGGGCCGCACAGGGGTTCGACGTTTCAGCGATCAATGCGATTGCTTCCTCCGCCCTGGTCATGTTGGCGCTCTTCCTCGCGGTCGCGGCGTTGGTGAAAGGGCGGTTTGGTAGAAAGTGATGGAGAGAAGGAGAGCGGAAAAGTCTATGGGGAGTATGAATAGTACCCGTCACAGAGACCGCGGAAGATGGATGATCGGCTAACGATCAATGTGGTGTAATTAGAAAATTGTTGGAATTATTTCAGCAACATCATGCGTATGCTGAACTCACGGTTGCCGGCGAGGAGTCTGCAGATGTAAATGCCACTGCTCAGACTTTCGCTATCAAAGTGTACGGAGTGTGCACCTGCTTCCGTGAAGCCATCGAGCAAGGTCCGCACTTCCCGGCCGAGTATGTCATATACTTTCAAGAGCACACGCGTTCCTTCAGACAGATTAAATGAGATGTTTGTCGCGGCATTGAACGGGTTCGGGTAGTTTTGCGCGAGGGAAAAAGTAGCCGGTGTACCGTTGTGATCCGGCGGGACTTCCACTGTCCCCGGGCTGACGGGTCCCGATGCAAGGATAACAAGCCTTTCCCAAGGTGCTCCAAGAGTGAGAGTAGTTTGGGACTTCATGTCGATATTGATCATCGCTCCCCAGGTGAACGGGTCCACAATTCTGACGGATCCGGAGTAGTATTGATCCAGAGCCGGCCACGAGAAGAGAACGGGATAGCCACTCTCCGTTGAGGGCTGAAACAGGACCGTGAAAGTATCTTCTTGCGCGGTGCTCGTGTACTTTCGGATGTCATTGGGACAAATCCCACCGGACATGCATTCGCCAACATATCCCCGATAGTCGGTGAACCCCAGATGAAACCTGCCAACCGATGGTGGGGGTTCGCAGCCAAACTCATTGAGCTCGAGGTCAACACAATACCGCGCATGCGTGTGAACACCAAACCGGATTTGAGCTGTAGTTCCTGTCCCGCCTCCGTCAACCATTGTCAATGGAATGGAAAAGCCTGATGCACTACTGTCAGGTTCCGTCACGAACGAAACGGCATTTCCCCAACCCGCGTAATCTAAGCCGGCCCTGAACGTGTACGACCTTCCTGGAAAGAGCCGATCAGGCCTAACGCGGATTTCGACAGGACCCCCATCCTTGATTTCCCCCGCATTGATGCGGTAGGAGGAAGTTTCGAGAGAATCGGGTCCCCAGTGGAAAAGGAGGGTGCGGGGAATACCATCAGGTACAACGAGCGCCCGGAACACTGCTGAAGTTGCAGAAATGGAATCCGGAGGGAGAGTCACAACCGACGGTTGTCCCGGCTCTCCCGGGCCGAAGTGTGCAACCCATGCCTCAAGTCCATCCGGACGATACTTGATCGTTGTACAGTCCAGGTGTGTTGTTGTGCCGCTACTGGTCCCGGTCACAAATGTGTTGCCCGCTACGTCAACGGCCATTGCCGCCAGACGATCATTTGCTTCGCCCGTTCCATCAAAGAGTGCCACCCATTGTTCGACTCCATTGTTATCGTATTTGATTGTTGCATAGTCGAAGTCCGCACCGGACGTACTCCCGGAGACATGAACATTTCCGGTTGCATCAACGTGGACTGAAGTCGCAAAGTCGTAGGCTTTGCCGGGCCCGCTGTACTCCGCAACCCATTGTTGCAGTCCCGCCGTGTTATACTTGATTGTGACGATATCCCACGTTGTGCCTGGCCGGTAGTTCGATCCTGTTACGTAGACACTTCCCGAAGTGTCGATGTCCAGTCCAGCAGTGATTTCAGAATTGCTGTCCGGCCCATTATATCGGGAAACCCACTGTAAGAACCCTGATCCATCATATTTGATTGTGGCAATGTCACCGGAGGTGTTGATGCCGTTACTGGTTCCAGCAATATAAACATTCCCGGCTGGATCGACAGAAATCGCATCGGCGTTATCTGTTCCCTGTGCAGGACCATCATATCTGGCGACCCATTGAACCATTCCGGAGGAGTCATACTTGATTGTGGCAAAATCCAACGTTGCGAGAGTGCTATACCCCGTAACGAACACATTCCGGAAAGCGTCAAGAGCAATAGCTGCGGCGGCGTCATTGCCATTCGCCGGCCCGTCATAGCGTGCAACCCATTGCTCGACACCTGAAGAACTATACTTGATAGTGACGTAGTCGGTTGAACCGCCCGTGTTATGGCTGCTTCCCGTAACGTAGACGCTTCCCGAGGCGTCTACTGCAATCGCATTCGGAATATCCCCCCAGTCCGCATCGCCGTTATAGCGCGAGACCCACTGAACGTTTCCATGTTCATCATACTTGATTGTGACATATTCAGAAGGAGAATCGAGTCCCTTGCTTCTTCCCGTGACAAGAACATTTCCCGATTGATCAACGGCAATCGCTGTGGCTTCGTCAAGACCCCCGAACGGCCCATCGTAGCGTGCGGTCCATTGTTGGACGCCGGAACTATCGTACTTGATGGTGAGAAAGTTCCTTTCGTTGTTATTGCCTTCATACCCGGCCACATGGACGTTGCCGGAGCCATCTATCGCGATTGCCTGACCGTACTCATCAGTAATGGGAGACTCGTGATTTTTCAGTTTGCCGGAGGTGGGAAGGGGATTTCGGTGCCCGCCTGCGGGAGTTCCATCTGTCCCGCTGGACGCCTCTGATGTAAAGGCTGAGAAGCTCAGTGCGACAAGAAGGACCATCGTGAGTACTCGCATGGTGTACTCCATTTGTGGAGAGGGTTTTGAAAGAGGCTGGAAACCTCTAAAAATGTAGTTTTTCGCCTGGCCAAATGCAACCGGTC
>JBJXHC010000059.1:0-53367 GCA_046160825.1 Bacteroidota bacterium
TTGATTGGCGTTCCCGTATATGTTACCGGCCATGTTGGTTGTGATGTTGGAAATTTGACAAAGTACCCGCGGTTGCTCGTGAGGTTGCCTGTCACTGGGACATAACTACCGCCCTGGAATTTGTACAGCACACTATTCGGATCTCGCTGAGGAAAGACCGCAGATGGAGAATAATCCGGTACCGTGACTGAAACTGCTGCGATATTCCATCCGCCATTCCACGGTTGAGCCTGTGGTGTGTGCAAGAACATATATAGATTCTTCTCCACATCACATCGGGCTAGTGTTGCAACAATCGCCAAAGCACCATTTCCTTGTACATCTGCCAAGCTGATCTGCTGAAAGTCATTGTCACTGCATAGGGTTTGTTGGCCAACCGGGGGTATGATGGAGAAAGTCTGGTGGGGAAAGGAGAAGAAGTATACAGGGGGGGTACCGGCCCCTTTTTGATTCACGAACACCTCAACAAGCGGGTGTTCACCCTCAACCCTGACACCCGTAGCAATGACCAAATCATTCCATCCGTCGTTGACGTTCGCCCCGCCGTTAGCAACGGGCGAACCGATGTCGCCAACAGCTACAAGATGGGGGCGAGATGCTTTGTTCGCAGGCAATGCGTACACCCAATCGGCAATCTGTTGAAACCATCCGTCTTCGTCTTCTTCACCTGTATTCAGATAGAGCGCAACGCCACGATTTGCCCCTACGATGATATCATTGTATCCATCGTTATTGATGTCTGCAACTACCAACGATTGTATGAATCCAAATGGGACCTGAAGAGTTTGGTAGTAAGGGAGAATTTCTGGTAAACCATTATTGTTGTCGTTAATCCAGATTTTGATTGTCGTACCATCGACGCCGATTAGGTCGAGTTTGTTTAGGTTCAGATCAGCATTGATTAGACCATTTATCTGGGATAACGCGATCTTCTCCGCAACATATCCCGGAAAGATGTATGTTGCCTGGTCACTGAGTTCACCACTATTGTTGTTGTAGATCTTGATTCTTGGGTTGTCCGGACTCGGATCGGTCAATGCCAGATCTTCACGAATATCATTGGCTGTAAATGCTCCCCAAGCGCCATCAACTGCGTTTATGTCGAGCCGTCCATAGTTATCATCATCATCAAGTGGAGCATTAGGTACGAGAGAGTTGCGGATGACCTTACTGAACTGTGTAGCAGGATCATCACTCTTCAAAATGACTACAAGATCCTTTCGCGGTGGATTAAGGTCTGGGCGAAGCTTCCCAAAGAGCAATTTCTTCACGTAAACCGTATTATTGCACAACCCGGTTCCATGCCAGAAGACGTCATCGTTATCAAACTGTCCACTCATGTTGTAAGAATATGTGAACCAATACGAGTAATCGTCAAACGGGTTTTGTTCCCAAGTTGTCTTTGCCACGACAAGGTCCAGACCGGTACACCCCGCTCGTAATTGCTCGAAACCAAACACAAATGAGCGGTGGACCGACGTGTTGCAGGGATCAGTTGTAATATCCGGTCGTGTAGGGATGATTCGAATTGTAGGATCGAAATATGTCTGTGCAGGCAGGGGTATTGCGAAAGCGACGAGAAGAAATCCGATGAGCATCAGGGGTTGCTTCATTGCATTCTCCGTTGAATTGTGACCGATGGTTAATTAGGGTACTATCTTAGAAGAAGGAGCTTTCTGGTTGCAATGTGGTTGTCCGTAATTAGCCGATAGAAGTAGACCCCGCTTGAGTTGTTTGCTCCGTCCCATTGCGCATGATGCATTCCTCGATTCATCCTCTCATCGACAAGGGTTGCCACTTCGCGACCCAATACATCAAATACCCGCAGCGTAACATGGGTGCTATTCGGGATGTGGTACCGGATTCGGGTACTAGCATTAAAGGGATTGGGGTAATTCTGATACAGCTCAAATCTATCCGGAACCTTGTCTTCATTCTCTCCGATACCCGTGGTACCGAAGTATTCATATACACCTAAATGGTCAGGTATCAGATGCGAAATGAGTGGAGTTATAAGATTTGTGATTCCATCATTGTCAATGTCCAGAAAATGGAAGTTCTGAACAGAAGCTGTATCACGTCTCCATATGCCCAATTTATTACCCGAAAGCTCGTACACATTCAGGTCGGTATATAACGTGTCAGGAGATACTCTTTCAACTGTATTGGCGCCTGCAACAATAAACTCCCCATTGAGCATACCGGCATTAACACTCAACGGTGTATTACGCAATGATGAATCCGCCCAGAGTACGCTCCATGTTGTATCACTTATGTAGTCAAGTGCATAGCACGAGCCTCTGTTGCCGGGCCCAATTCCACCGACGAAGAGTTCAAGAGTTGAATCCGCATCGAGATTGACAAACATCGGAGCGTTCACACTCGCCTGAAGGCTAATCCCGGTTCGCCGTGATTGCCATCCCGGCCCGTTGTGCCAGAGGTATTCAAGTAGAGGCACGCCACCGAGAATGATCTCATCCCTCCCGACACCATCAATTTGCCCGACTGCCATATCGTACGTATACCAATAGTAGCGCGCGATATCGACATTGAATGACATTGTTGAAGTGAACGTATCCTTGTACGCAAACTCCGCTATGTAGATATGTGTCGCATCCTGACCGGGAGGTAGGTTGGGGTTACTGGTGTGAAGACAGATTTCCGCTGTACCATCATGGTCGATATCAGTCTCGAGTACCTTGAACGGTGGTGCTGAATATGAGATGTTTGTTGTGTAGTATTTATATCGTCCAGGTCCAGAACATTCCAGGATGACTAATTGTCCGTTTTTCAGTAAGACTATCTCTCTGTTTCCATCTTTGTCAACATCGCTGATTGCATAAGGCCCATATGCCCGACCAATCACAGTATCCCAACTAATAACGAATGAATCGTCGCCGACGCATGTATAAACCACGAATTGACGGTTTGAATCACTAAACTCTACAAAAGGGTAAACAATGTCTAATTTCCCATCCCCATCTATGTCGTCAATCTCCATCCGGAGAACGGGTTGAAGTTGAACCTGGCTACGCCATACTTCCTGAAAGTCAAGGGTCGTTAAGAGGGGGCCGTTCGGTTTGAATGCGGGAAGATGATTCTGGGGAAGAATTTGTTCTCGGGGAAACACCTCATTGCGGCCGCCCACATAGAACACATATAGATCTGCCCAACTGTGGATATCAGGAATGCCATCAGCAAGCATTCTCCTCTTGCGCCACTCCATCCTCTCGACCATTCCACTACTCTTCTCCTCCCATACAAATTCGAAAGTGCCGTCGCCGAGATTTTTATACACTTCCAACTTGCCGTCGATGTATTGAGCAACATCCAGCAATGGATCAGGATTGAAAAGACCGACTACAACCGAGGGGGGAAGGTCGGCAATCTGGCCGTGGTTAATTCGCTTAGCAAGAGAATCCGGCAGACCCGCATCTGCCTGATGAGCAACCACCAAGATTGAAACACACAAATATGACAGTCCTATGTCTCGTAGGGTCATAGTTTGTCCGATGAAATTAATGGTGGAACCAGAGGGGAAATTATGAGCAGATGTGGTAGCATACTAAACCCCTACTGCAAGTGCAGAATGACGTTTCTACACCAACTGCACATGCTCCAAGAATAGAAACGCGAATGGACTGGGAAGGATTCTTAAGAGTGTACCATCTTTTTACGGGATTGTCAAGTTCATAATCCGCAAAACAGTCGCGATCCATCAAGGTTCACGCGAATAGATTCAACGAGGTAACTGGAGGGCATGCTAGAAAAACAAACCCGCCAGAATTTTCTCCGGCGGGTCGGTTACATGGAGATACATTTCGAGTCTCAGTTTCTCGCATACTCTTTCAGGAATCCTCCGAAGAGTGAGCGATGCGATTCTTCGTCGGCGAGCGTGGTGATGCAGAGATCCTGTGTCACGTAATCATGGGCTTCGCCGCAGAGTTCGATCAGCTTGCCGTAATGTGCAATGGCCCCATCCTCTGCTTCGATGACGCCCCGGATCACACTAACAACATCCGTGGAATCCGCGGGTGGCTGCAAGGATTTCTGCATGGACTTAAATCCCGCGGAGCCGGGCACACGTCCACCCAGCTCCTTGATGCGCTTGGCGAGCGTCTGTGCGTGCATCAGCTCTTCGGTAATATCCGCCGCGAGCGATTTCTTTATCTCCTCAGCGCGCACGCCATCAAGGTCAACCGAATTGGCGAGATAGTTCGTTACTGTTTCCAGTTCCATCCAGTAACCCGTTGTAAGCAAGTCGATAATCTGTTGCCGGTATTGTTCTTTCATAACTCCTCCTCTATGTGGTTCCGTTATGCGTCACGTGTTACTTCCTCCATCACTCTTTCTTAAAATTCTTCCACATCATGGACTCCACCGGTTTGTCGGTCCGCGTGTTGTACTTTGCGGATGCTTTTGCCTTGTACGATGTGCCCACCTCTCCTGTCACCTCGAAGTAGATCAACTGGCCGATGGGCATACCGTGATAGACACGCACCGGCTGCTTGACAGAAATTTCCAGAGTCCACGTATTACAAAACCCGATATCACCCTTGCCCGCCGTTGCATGAATGTCGATCCCGAGTCGCCCGATACTTGACTTTCCCTCGAGGAACGGGACGTGCGCGTGTGTTTCGGTGTATTCCTCGGTGACCCCGAGATACAGGCGGTGGGGAAGAAGGATCAATCCCTCGTCCGCAATCTCGAAATGATCGACTTCGTTATGGACCTTCGCATCCAGGATGTCGTTCTTATAGACGGCGAGATACTTGCCGAGATGGACATCGTACGAATTGGAGCCAAGAAACTTCCGGTCGAACGGAGAGATAACGATAGTGCCCTTCTCCATCTCGCGGAGGATTACTGTATCAGTGAGAATCATGGTTATCGGAATGTGTAATGAACAGGAAGCAACAGTTGTTGCCGTGAGGAAATCCCAAATAGGCCTGTGAAATCCGCTTCAATGTAGGGAAAATGGCGGGAAAAGAAAACCCGGTAGTGACTTATTCCCTCCCTTCGTAAGGGAGGGGAAAAGTTCAATCCGAGGAGGGAGAGTTCGTACTATAAAACAGAGAACGAAAACCAAACTGAAACCCACCCCGACAACCGCCGGGATGGGTTAAAAACAAGCGAGTTTGTTTAACGCGGGCGCATGGTACCCGAGAGGATCAACACGCCATCGGGATTCAACACTTCCACAATGTCTCCGGACTTGAGAACCGGAACCTTGTGGCCGAACCTGCTGTCGAGGTTCAGATCGCCGAATCCGGCAGTAACATTGACGTAGCCGATGGTTTTACCGTTCACATTCACAGCATGCTTTCCTTTGCTGCTTACATCTTCCACCTCGGTGCTGAACTTCCGTCGGCTGGATCGTTCTTCCCACGTTGCCTTGCCGGACGCTTTTGCACCCGATGCGGTTGCGCCCAATCGGCCTTCGAGTCTCATCTCTGAAGGTGCGGGCGCTGCTTTTTCCCCTGCCTGCGATACGGTGGAATTATCCGTTGACAGTTGTGCAGAGGTCAGTGAGTTGTCTTCTGCGCATCCGACAACAAGGACTGCGAGGATGGCAAATGCGAAGGAACTGACAAATGGTTTCATGGTGACTTCTCCTTTTTGGAATGATGGATTGTGGATTGGTTACGGAGAAGAAGGCCAACAACCATGCCATAGGGAAACAATGATCAACAGTCACAAATCAATGAGAAATGAAGGAAGAGGCAGGCAAGCTGTAGAGCGCCGGTCGCATACTATGGGGAACGAGTGTCAATCCGCGGGGAGGCAGAGGGACAAAAAAATGAGCCCATCCGGGGGGAGAAGGATGGGCTCGAAAACGCGGCGATAATCCACTCACACAAGCTGCCGCTGTAGGACAATATATACTGTGCAAGTTAATTTGCCATTAATCTCCGGTTAAGAAACGTTCATCAACGACGGAAAACGCAAGGCCGCACGGGATATTTCCCAAGCGGCCTTGCGCAAGAGGTGCCAATGGCCGCAGCACTATTTCATCAACATCAATTTTCTGGTTTCTGAATGCTCACCCGCCTGCAGCCGGTACACATACAAGCCGCTGGGCAATGCCGATGCATCAAAGGCGACTTCATGCCGACCGGCCGGCATTGTTTCATTGAGCAGCGTAGCCACTTCCTGACCGATCACATTGTACACTCTCAGTGAAGCCATTGCGCCCTGAGCAAGACTGAAACTGATGGTCGTGCTTGGGTTGAACGGGTTCGGATAATTTTGTCCGAGAGAAAACGCGAGTGGTGCCTGCGGATTATCAACCGACGAGAGAACATCGACGAGAATTGCATCCGTGTAGTGCGTCGTTCCGTCGAGATCAATTTGTTCAAGTCTGTAATACCATCCGCCGGTACCGGCACCATTGTCGGTGAATGTGTACTGCTGGGGTACGTTTGTGGTTCCATGTCCCGGTACAAAACTGTTCGCGATGGTCTGGAAGTTGTCCGGCTGGCTGAACGACTTCTGCACATGGAATCCATAGTTATTCGTCTCGCTCGCCGTGGTCCAGTCCAAACGGACTTCGCTGTCGGAGACGACAACGCCGGTGAAGCTGCTGAGCTGTATGGGCAACGGGTTATCCGATGTTCCACCGATGCCAAATTCCGAGAAGCCGGACATGCCGGTTCTGTTGGCCGTGGGTACGGCGTTGGAGCCGGTGCCATTGGCATGGTTGCCGTTGAGCGTCCAGGGATTTGCCGAGTTGTTGCGTTTCAGGATACGGAGTGTTAGAAAATCAGAGACGCTTGCAAAACCGGTTGCGGTCAAGCCCAGAGAATACAGACCACCGGTCAGACCATTGGCCGCGGTCAAGACCCAGTATCCATCCACACTGCAATTGACGATACTCTCTGCCACGTCAACCAACGGCAAACCGTTCTCTCCGGGATCCGATGCCACAAAGGATGCTGCGAGTGTTCCACCCGCGGATGGCGCGCTTGTGAAGCTGATGCTTGCAGGCCTATAGTGCGATGCCGTCCCAATCGGGAAGAGTGCGTTGCTCACTGTGGAAGCTGCAAACCATCGTCTGAAATTACCAATGACTTTTCCTGATGTGCGTGAGACAGATCCCAGTACCGACGTGCCTGTGCCGACCGTGAGCGTATTTGCTCCGGTGGTGATGTCGCCGTTCGTCAATGTCAGTGTACCGCTGATTGCGAGGTTGCCCGAGAGCGCGAGGCCCGCGGCGTTGTTCATCGTCAGGGCGGTAACAGTTGCAGGCAAACCGTTGCCGGGAGCCTGTGCAGCGGTTCCATTGTACAGATAGGTCGCACCGGCATTGTATGTTCGTGTTCCCGTCACCTGAATGTTCCCGGTAGCGCCAGACGTCGTAATACCGCTCGGCGAAGTGATTCCGAGCGTCGCGCCACTGGCAAGTGTGAAGGCTCCTCCTCCGGTGATCGCTGTGGCATTGGAGGCCATCAACAATGTGGCGCCGCTGTTCACAAGGAAGTTCACCGTGTTGGAAATTGTGCCCCCCGATGTAAACGTGTGGCTGCTTGTCCCAAAGACAATGTTGTGCGTGCCCGATCCCAACTCGGTGATGCTGCCGGCGGAACTGGTAAAGCTCCCCGTGACATTCATGGTCACGGTAGCGCTTCCGCTTGCGGTGCTCATTTCGAGTGTGCCGCCGCTCTTCTGGAACGAGCCGGCGATGTTCACGGTCTTGGTGCCCGCGCCGTTGGCAATTCTGTACGTGCCACCTGTGTGGATCCAGTTGCCTCCGATGTTCAGTGTAACGTTGTTCGAGCTGGAGGGACGAAACGCCCCAGTCCCGGTGTTGGCTACCGTGAAGTTACCATTCACTGTCGTCAGGTTGGTGCTCGTGCTGATCGTGCTCGTCTGACTTGGACAATTCCATGTGAAGTGACCGAGTGTTTGATTCAGGCCGGTCGGTGTACTGGTGTTGGATGTGTAGCCAATGATCTCACAGGTGGAGTTTGCATTCCATGTTGCTGTTGGCACCGTTCCAGCAGTGGTGGTGTAATTGTGTTGATACGTGCCACCGGAGTTGAAAGCAATGGTCGCGCCGCTGTTGCGGGTCATTGTACCGGCAGATCTGTAGGTTCCGGATACGGAGAGGTCAGTCCCCGAACCGTCGGCAAACGTCTGTGTGACGCCGCTGTTCAATGTCACTTGTCCGCCGGCTTCGATGGTCACCTGGTCGACCGTGGAAGTACCGGTGGCGGTCACCGTGTGTCCGTTGCGGATGGTGATGGCTCCGTCTGCGCTTGACGGTGCGTTCGGCGCGGGATTCACCCAGGCCGATCCGCTCCAGCGCGCCCATGTGCTGGTGTTGCTCCAGTTGCCGGTTTGGTGTGACCGGAAATCATCAACAGCCTGTGCCCATGCCGATTCAGTCAAACCCAAAAGAGCAAGAAGCATTACTACGGTAAGTCGTGTTAACATTGTGTGTCTCCCATGTGTGTCATTATAAGAGCATTATCATGTGTCAATACGTCCGCTCTGTTCAAACCGTATGCCACCAACGAGAGACACTTTTTTTTGTGGATTCTGAGAAGTACGATTGGTGTTTCTACAAACTACTTTGAGCGTGGAGAGAGAATGACCGCGTCGGAGGTCAGAAGGTAAACAGAAAAGTGGAGAGCGAACAAAGTGAATGGCGAAGGGCGAAAGGAAAAATGCGAACTGCGTTATTCTTTTTTTGTTGCGGTGGTCAGCATGGTGAGCACGCAGATCCATTTCTCCTGTGTACGGATGAAAACGCTTGACGACCATTCGTATAATTCAAACGGATTGCCTTTGTATTTTCCGGCACTCGTACCGCGACTCGTGACGACGCCCGTGTTGCCGTAGATCTTGATCCTGATTTCATCCGAGTCCATCCCTTTGTCCTTCAAAAGTTCCGTAAACCAACGGCAAGGTGTAGATGTTCGGAATAAAAGCTCAACTATTCGGAACCTCCGGTTTTACAGTTTACGGCTGGCGAAAGGGGATCCCCGTATCTCACATCCCCAATCTGAAATCTCTAATCCAGCAAGGTTTTACGCAGGTTCAAATCTCAAAACCCAAAAGACAAACACATGGCTTGGAGCGAAATGTCAAGTACCAAATATCAAACACGCGGGCTGAACAAGTGTTACCCGCCCAATTTTTTCACCAGCTTTGCATAGCTCGCCAGTTTCGCGTCTACGAGGGCGTGGATGCTGCCGGGAGTGAACTTGCCGTTGTTTGCTGTGCCGGCAGGTTTGCCGGTGAGGAGTGCAATGCCTTCGTTTATAGAAGCGACAGAATAAATATGGAACTGCTTGCGTTGTACCGCTTCAACAACATCGTGGCGCAGCATCAGGTCTTTTATGTTTTGTTGGGGGATCAGCACGCCTTGTGTGCCGGTGAGTCCGCGGGATTTACAGACGTCATAAAAGCCTTCGATCTTCAGGTTCACTCCGCCGATGGGTTGTATCTGTCCGTGCTGGTTGACGGAGCCGGTAACGGCGATGTCCTGCCGCAGTGGAACGTCGGAGAGACTGGAAAGAAGCGCGTAGATCTCGGTGGAAGAAGCGCTGTCACCGTCCACGCCGTTGTATGATTGCTCGAACGCAATACTTGCGCTGAGGACGAGCGGTTTGTTCTGCGCGTACACCCCACGGAGATAGCCACTGAGAATCAGCATCCCCTTGTTGTGCGACGGTCCGCTCATCTCCGCTTCACGTTCGATGTTGATAATGCCAGCGCGTCCCATCGAGGTCTTGCATGTGATGCGCGTCGGTCTGCCGAACGAATGCTCGCCCACCTGGTACACCGAGAGCCCGTTCACTTGTCCCACCACCGCGCCCTCTGTGTCGATCAGGATGGAGCCTTCGTCTATCATCTCCTGGATTTTCTCTTCCACGAGCTTCACCCGTTCAATCCGCTCGTCAATGGCTTTGCGTACGTGTTCCTTGTTGACGTGCTTCGATTGCTCCTTGGTTGCCCAGTAGCTCGCTTCACGGATCACGTCTGCGACAACGTTGAAGCGCGTGGAGAGTTTGTTTTGTTTGCCGGAGAGACGGAGGCCGTATTCAATCACCTCGGACGCCGCAGTGACATCGAACATCAGGAGCTTCTCTTCGTCAATGATCGTCTTGATAAAAGAAATGTATCCGCCAATGGACTTCTCGTCGTTCGTCATCTCAGTATCGAAATCCGCACGCACCTTGAACACTTTCTTGAAATCCTCATCCATCCCATAGAGCATTTGATAGATGTACGCATCGCCCACCATAATCACCTTGACGTTCAATGCAATCGGCTCGGGCTTGAGTGCCGAGCTTGCGCCAAGTATCCCCGATTCAAGAGGCTGGATTTCTATCTGCCTGTTGCGCAGGACGCGCTTGAGTGTCGTCCAGACACCCGGCTCCACCAACGCATCCACGGCATTGATAACGAGGTAGCCGCCGTCTGCCTTGAGCAATGAGCCGGCGCGGATCTGCGTGAAGTCCGTGCGCCAAACGCCGTTGCGGTCCACCACCCGTTCAATCGTGCCGAAGAGGTTTTTGTATCGCGGGTTCGTCTCAATGATAATCGGTACACCCTTCAACTCGCTGTTGTCCACGATGACGTTCACCTGGTACTCGGTGAATTCATCCTCTTCCTTCTGCATCTGCATGCCGAGGATGGATTGCTGTGGCTGATCGTCCTTTTGGTGGAAGCGCTGGACGTTGTCCATCACCTCCTTCTGTACTTCCTTCAGATATTCACGAACGCGTGGCAGGTCGTACTTGCTTTCCATGTCACCGATCAGTTCCTCCACAATCGGTTGAACGATCTTGTGGTTCAAATCGTCCATGGATTTCTTGGCCTTCCGCTCGATGTTGCGCATCTCGCGCATCACGAGGTCCATCTGCCCTTCGAGATTTGCCTGCTCAGTCGTGATGGTGTTGTATTGCTCTTGCGTCATTTCTCCCGAGTCCACTTTTGCCTGCAATCCGTCCACACTCATCGGGTTGCCGTCCACGAGCGGTGCAATCTCCGGCCGCATCCCCGGACCGGTCTGCACCTGCACAACTTCGAATCCCTTTTCCTTCACCTTCTTCTCGAAGTCCTTCAGCACGCTCCGCTGCCGGTTCTGAAAATGCTCGAGTAACACCTTGCGCTGTTCCTGGTATCTCCTGCTCTCGAATGCCGCGGGAATGGCCTTCTGCAATTCCGCGAGCAGAGACGACATGTCTTTCTTGAATTCGAGTCCCTTGCCGGCATGTAGGGCGATCATCAAGGGTGCATCGGCGTCACGGAAATTGTGGACGTAGCACTTGTCGGTCAGCTCAGTCGTGCGGTGCTCGTACTCGTGCAGCAGTTTCTTGATGGTGGTTGTGCGCCCCGTGCCGGAGCGACCGGTCACGAAGATATTGTAGCCGTTGTGCATCATCTCCAGACCGACACGCAATGCGCGCAGGGCGCGGTCCTGGCCGATGACTTCTTTTGACGGCTTGACGCTCTCGAGATTCCGGATGCCGAGGGATTCCGGCACACACGACCAGCGGAGTTGTTCCGGTTTCAGTTCACTGGCGGTGGTGGGGGATGCAGAAGATTTCTTTGTGGTGGATTTTCGGATCGAGCTTTTTGGGTGGCGCTTCATGTTGCCTGTGGGTATGATGAATGAGTTGATGGCAATTCGTTGGCATCAAGAGTACGGATTGCGGGGGAGAGATTCAAGAGAACAATTATCAATTGGCAATCAGCAACAAACAATGAAGGTGGAGGGCGAAAGGCGAAGAGCGATGATTTGAAATGCGAAGGGCGAAATACGAAATTGGGAACGGCTAAGAGCGGAAAGCGGGAAGCGGAAAATGGAGAATGGAAAGCGGAAAGGGATGATCTGAAATGCGAACTGGAAGCGACACACTTCACATTTCGAATTTCGCGTTGCTTAATACTCTTTCCTGTTGGCGAAAAGGTTGAGCAGAAGTCCCACCATGACCATGTTGGTGATCAAGGCAGAGCCTCCATAGCTGAGGAAGGGAAGAGGCACGCCGACAACGGGAAGCAAGCCCAGCGACATGCCGACGTTAATAAAGACGTGTGAGCAAAAGATCGCACCTATGCCAATGGCGACGATACTGCCGAATGGATTTTTCACGGCGGCACCGAGCCAGACACTGCGTGAAAGAAGGGCAGCGAACAGCATAAGCACCGCGAACGCTCCGACAAAACCAAACTCCTCTCCCGGTACACAGAAGATAAAATCCGTCCACTGCTCGGGGATGAAATTCAATTGCGTCTGTGTGCCGCGCAGATAGCCCTTGCCGAGGAATCCGCCGGAGCCGATGGCGACCTTGGACTGCATGACGTTATATCCCGCGCCCAACGGGTCGGCGTTCGGGTCGAGGAACGTGGCAATGCGTTTCTGCTGGTAGGGCTTCAGTCCGTCATAAATTGACTGGACAGAAATACCAACGAGTACGGAAACGGAAAACACCACAGCGGCAACAATGCGATGCTCCTTCGTCAAATAAATAAACACACCCAGAATAATGATGGCGATGAGAAAAGGGGTTGTGCCGAAGAGCGCCGTGAGTGCTGCGATACCCGGCGCAATAATCGCGAGCAACGTAAACCGTGATGCGCCCCCCCAATAAAGAATAGGGAAGAACATGCACATATAAATCATCGCTGTGCCGGTATCGGGTTGGAGCATAATCAGTGCGACGGGAAGAAGCACGATACCTGATGCGACGGCAAGGTTCTTAAAATTGGAAAGAGTGACATCGCTGCGCGAAAGGTAAGTCGCAAGCGCAAGCACCGTGGTAATCTTTGTGAACTCTGACGGTTGCAGACGGAACGCGCCGAGATTGAACCAGCTTGTCGATCCGGAGACGGTCTTTCCCAACAACAACACCGAGACCAGCATGAGGATAGAAGCAAAGTACGCCGGATAGGAAATGAACTGGATAAATCGGAACGGCAGAAACAACAACACGATCATCATAAAACATCCAGCCCCGGCATACAACAGCTGCTTGTAGAGAATATCGGACGCGCCGGCGTCATAGGTTGCACTGTAGATTGACACGAGGCCAAAGGCAACGAGCGCCAGGGTGACGAGGATTGTCCAATAGTCAATATGGTCTTTGAAATAATTGGACATCGTCAGTTCTGGGCGGTGAGCGTGGAGGAAAGAGGTGAAACGTCTGCGGCTTCAGCGGGGGGCAGACGTTTGGCCGTCGTCGAATCCATAACTGTTGTTGTCTTTGCGTCAAACGAGGGATCGTTGCGAACGACGCGTCCGTACAGATACTTCTCGAAACACATTCCCGCCATTGGCGCTGCGAACGAGCCGCCATAGCCGATGTTCTCCACCAGTACAGCGATGGCGATCTTTGGTTTATCGAACGGTGCGAACCCGATGAACCATGAGTGATCCTTGCCGTGCGGGTTCTGCGCTGTGCCGGTTTTTCCCGCAGCCTCAATGCCCTTCACCCGCGCGAGCCCGGCCGTCCCTCCCGACTCCTCCACAACACGACGCATTCCTTCACGCACGATATTCCAGGTATTGGACTTGAGATTGATCTTTCGCTGATCGTGATGGAGGGTGGTGACTTTCTTTGTGACTTTATCGCGGACAGCATAGACGGCGTGTGGTTGATGGAAATATCCCTTGTTGGCAAGCGCCGCCGTATAACACGCCATTTGTATGGGCGAGACGCCAAGTTCTCCCTGACCAATGCCGAGACTCGGCAGATAGCCTCGCGTCCAACCATTGGCACCGTAGCGCCTGTTCATCCACTCCGTCGTTGGGAGCAATCCCGGATTTTCCTCTGAAATATCGATGCCGGTGGCTTTGCCGAATCCGAACTCCGCGCCATAGTGCGCCCAATCATCGAGTCCCACTTTCATCATAAGCGTATAGAAATACACGTTGCAGGATTTTTGGATCGCTTCCACCATATCCGTTGAGCCGTGGACGTGGAGATCTTTGAACACTTTGTTGCCGACTCTGTATGCGCCGGTGCATTGGACACGCCACGATGGGGAAACGATGCCGCGTTCCAGCGCCGCTATCGCGAGAATCATTTTATATGTCGAACCGGGAGGATACCGCGTAAGCGTTGCACGATTGAAGAGAGGTCGCGATTCATCCACGTTCAGTGAACGCCAAATGTCCGCAGGAGTAACACCGCTGAAGATGGAAAGATTGTAATCCGGTTTACTGACCATGGCGAGTATGCCGCCGTCTTCCGGATCAAGCGCAACCAACGCTCCGCGCTTGTCTGCGAAGAGCGACTCCGCCAGCGCCTGGAGTTCAAAATCCATGGTGAGAAAGAGATCGCTTCCCTCAACAGAAGGGATGTCGTTCCGGCCACTGTCGAAACTCCCGACCACTTGCCCGCGCACGTTCACCGTGCTGAATTCAGCGCCCCTGGTTCCGCGTAGAGTTCGTTCATACTCTCCTTCCAACCCGGAAGAGCCGACGACGTCTCCCTGCGTGTATTCCTCTCCAAGCGATTTCAATTGATTCTCGGAAACCTCTTTGGTATAGCCGAGGATGTGGGAGGCGACTGCGTCGGTGGTGTAGAAACGCTTCGATTCAATCTGATAGTCGATGCCCGGGAGCCTGTCGCGGTGTTCTTCCAGACTCGAGATCGTTTTGAAATCCACGTCGCGTTTGATCTTCACGGGAGCAAAACGCGAGTACGCTGCACCCTTCTTCAGCCTTTCACGGATGAACTCAGGTTCGAGGGCGAGAAGAGAAGAAAGGTGTCCGATGTTGCTAGTATCGAACTCGAACGGCATGACGGTTACCGTGAACGAGGGGCGGTTATCGACCACCAGGTTCCCCGTCCGATCAAACAAATACCCGCGCACCGGTTCCTTCGGAATGGTGCGGATGCTGTTCTCCTCAGACTTTTTTCCATATTCGTCCGAGTAGATGAGTTGAAGCTGGTAGAGACGGCCCACGAACAAACAGAAAACGGCGGTGATCACCACATAAAGCACCCGACGCTTCCGGTATATATATATGTCTTCCTGGATAGGCATGGTTATGACAGCATCTTTCGCGCAAATGCAAACATTGGGAACAATCCCACGGCCGTTGTATAGAGTGTTGCCGGGAAGCCATACAACAGCAGAATGCCCGCAACATCAATGCCGGTTCCTTGCAGGAAGATAATAAAATAGAGTGTATTATGCAGAAACGCCGCAACTCCGATGGCAATCAGAAAATAGTACCCACCGAGTGTCTGCAAGATCTTGTTTTCATTATAGAAATATCCGGCACAGAATCCGGCAACGGTCTTGGTGAGTGCCGAAAGCCCGAGCATTCCGTCTCCCCCGGCCAGCAGATCCATGGCCCCGCCGATCAGAAATCCTGCAACCGTTGCGGTAATTTGTCCCTCACGAATGGCAAGATAGACAATCCAGACAATGAGGATGTCCGGTACAATGTCTCTGATCGCAAGGAAGTTCGCGATCGTCGTTTGGATGATGATGAAAAGAACTGAGAGTGTGATGTAACGGAAAACGCGGATCATGCGCTGGGTTATTGGTTGGGAATGATATGCTCAAGTACAATCCGGCTGCTGTCCGGTACATGGGTTACCACGAAGGCCTCTTCGAGACGGTGAAAATCAACCGACGGAGTAATCTCCACATCCTGGAACAACGCGCCGGGCTTTTGCCCTGTTGCCGAAACGACTCCGATTTTTATCCCCGGGGGGAAGATGCTGCTGTACTCCGATGTGATGACGACGTCTCCGGGTTTGACGTCCAGCGTTTTCGCGACGTTCTTCAACCAAAGTTTTTCGCCGCCTTCCCACACCACGATACCGTCGACACGCCCGCGCTGTACTTTCGCGCTCGCGCGGAATTCCTTATTCAATAATATTTGTCCGATGGCAAACCGGCCGCTAGTCGCAATGACGCGGCCTACGAGTCCGGCATCTGTTACGATTGGCATATTCTCTTTGACGCCGTTCTCTTCCCCCACATCCATCGTAATCGTGTTGCGCAGGAGCTGGAGGTTTTTCCCCACCACATTCGCGCTGACGTAACGGTAGACGGTATTGTCCTTGAGTTCCAACAACTGTCGCAGACGGATATTCTCCAAGCTTGCCTCACGTAGCCGGCTTGCTTCGTCGGCAAGAGTGACGTTGAGCTCTCTCAGCGTTTTGTTCTCACCACGCAAATCGAAATAATTGGGAATAAACCCTGCAGCATCCTGCAGGAAGCCGATCGCGCCGACGGTCAGCGCCCTGATCCTGCGGATCTGCGGGGCATCGTTCACTGCGAGCAATGCAATGGAGAGAAGAATGAGAAACGCGAAGAGGAGATATTCCTTGAAGAGAAACAGTATGTCGTACAGACGCCTCATGGGGAGAGTTCCGGCAACCGCCGGAGATCAATACCTCCGGCTCTTGATGAGGACTTTCGAGTAGTGATTCAGGTTTTCCATTACTTTGCCGGTGCCGCGTACGACTGCGGTGAGAGGGTCCTCGGAAACGTGAACAGGCAAACTTGTTTCGAGACGCAAGCGTTCATCAAGACCCTTCAGCAGTGCACCACCGCCACTGAGCATGACGCCGCGGTCGAGAATATCCGCCGAAAGTTCCGGCGGCGTGCGTTCGAGTGTAAGCTTCACCGCCTCGACAATCGCCGCGACTGGTTCGGCAAGTGCTTCACGTATTTCGACAGAGCTTGCCTCCGTGGTTTTGGGGATGCCGTTGACGAGGTCCCGTCCCTTCACACGGATGGTGATTTCCTCCTTGAGCGGCATCGCTGAACCGACTTCACATTTGATCGCTTCCGCCGTTCGCTCACCAATCAGGATGTTGTGGTTTTTCTTGAAGAACTGCACGATGGCGTTGTTCATCTCGTCACCCGCAATGCGGATGGATTCTTCATTGACGATACCGGAAAGGGCAATGACCGCAATTTCCGTTGTCCCGCCGCCGATATCAACAATCATGTTACCCACGGGGGCTTCGACGTCGAGGCCAACGCCGATTGCCGCGGCCATCGGTTCGGCAATCAGGTGGACTTCTTTTGCTCCGGCGTGTTCAGCCGAATCGCGCACTGCGCGTTTCTCCACTTCGGTCACACCGCTCGGAACGCAGACAACAATCCTCCGGCTTGGCATCCAGTTGGCGTGGATCTTCCGGATGAACTCGCGCAACATCCCCTCTGCGATTTCAAAATCGGCGATGACACCGTCCTTCATCGGTCGGATGGTGCGAATATCCCGATGGGTTCTGCCCAGCATCTCCTGCGCCTCCTTGCCGATGGCGACGATCTTCTTCGTGTTCCTGTCGAACGCCACGATGGAGGGCTCGTTCAGCACGATACCTTTGCCCTTCATGTGGATGAGGGTGTTTGCCGTGCCGAGGTCGATGGCAAGGTCTGCAGAGAAGAGGTTGAAAAGGCTCATGGGATATTGGGATTGTGTGTGCTATTATCCTTAATGCTTGAAATGTCTGACGCCGGTAAAAACCATTGCAATACGATGTTCATCTGCTGCTCCAATTACTTCTTCGTCACGGATCGAGCCGCCGGGTTGAATCACTGCGGTCGATCCGGCCTTCACTGCTGCGAGAAGTCCGTCGGCAAAAGGGAAGAACGCATCCGATGCCACGGCGGTGCCGCTGACCGAGAGGCCAGCTTCCGCCGCTTTGATGACGGCAATTTTCGCAGAGTCCACACGCGACATTTGTCCGGCGCCAATGCCGATGGTCCGGTCGCTTCGTGCGTACACAATGGCGTTGGACTTCACATGCTTTGCCACGCGCCATGCGAAGAGCATCGAACGTGTTTCATCTTCTGTCGGCTTCCGTTGCGAAACCGCCTTGAGAGCGTCGCGGGTGACACGCTTGCGATCGGACTCTTGCACCAGCAGCCCGCCCGGTACACTGCGGACGTCAAGCTGGTCGAGTGCGCGCATGTCCGCCGCTGCTTTGATAATGCGACGATCTTTTTTCTTGGACAGGAACTCGAATACGCCCTCGGCGAACGCGGGAGCGATGATGACCTCGGTGAAAATCTCGTTCATCTTCTGGGCAGCTTCCATATCAAGCGGCCGGTTGCATGCGATGATGCCGCCGAATGCCGACTTCGTATCGGTCGCGAGCGCTTTGGCATATGCTTCTGCAAGTGTCGGGGCTGAACCTACGCCACACGGGTTGGTGTGCTTGATGATGGCCACCGTGGGTTCATCAAACTCCGCAACAAGCAGTGCCGCAGCAGTGGTGTCAACGATATTGTTGAAGGAAAGCTCCTTGCCGTGCAACTTCTGGAAGAGAGAACCGAAATTCCCGTACAGCGTTCCGCGCTGGTGGGGATTTTCACCGTAGCGCAAATCCTGTTCTTTGCGTAGCGACATATGAAACAGCGCGGGGAATTGTTCATTCTCCCGGTCTATATGGTCGAGATAATTGGAAATCACCGAGTCGTACGCCGAGGTATGCCGGAAGACTTCTTTGGCGAGAGAGAAGCAGGTCGCCTCGGAGACGGAGCCATTGGTGGTTTTCATTTCCTCGATAACAGCAGCGTATCTCTCCGGGTTGACGATGACGGCTTTGTGGCGGAAGTTCTTGGCCGCAGCCCGTATCATTGCCGGTCCGCCGATATCAATTTGCTCTATCGCTTGATCCAGCGGCACGCTGTTGCGCGCAATCGTTTGTTCGAACGGGTACAGGTTCACTACCACCATATCAATCGGGTCGATATGATGATCCTTGAGTTGCTGGACATGCCGGGCATTGTCTGCGACAGCGAGAAGGCCTGCGTGAATGTTCGGATGGAGTGTTTTGACGCGACCGTCAAGGATTTC
Source organism: Bacteroidota bacterium (assembly GCA_046160825.1). GTDB lineage: Bacteria > Bacteroidota > Ignavibacteria > UBA10030 > UBA6906 > JBJXHC01. Next base: position 18,791 of record JBJXHC010000059.1, read on the forward strand.
CGGAAAGCTCGTGACGTCGGAAACGGCCACAACGTCGATGCCCTGTTCTTTGAGTGCGGTGTACGTTCCTCCCGTCGAAATAATCTCGACGTTCATGGAGCGCAGCGCCGTTGCGAATTCGGTGAGACCGCGTTTATCGGAAACACTGATGAGCGCGCGGCGTATCTGGGGCAAGAGATCTCCTACTAATGGACAGCGATGACATCCCTGTGAACTTTTCCTTCGGCAAACAACCGCAATGCTTCAGGAAGAAGTTCGTGTTCAATATTCAAGACTTTTGAAGCGAGTGTTTCGGGTGTATCATCAAATGCGACTGCGACACTCTTCTGAAGCACAACGCCTCCGCGATCATATTCTTCATCCACGAAGTGTACCGTGGCGCCTGATGTTTTTTCGCTAGCGGCTATCACAGCTTCGTGTACGCGCATCCCGTACATTCCCGTCCCGCCAAATTTCGGCAGCAACGCCGGATGAATATTAATGATGCGGTTCCGGTACTGCTCAATGATCGGAGTCGGTACGCGCTTCATGTATCCCGCAAGCACAATGAAATCCGTTCCGTGTCTTCTCATTACCTCCATCAGTCCTGCTGCAAAAAGTGATTCGTCCGCAAATTGCTTTTGACTCAGATGCACAGCCGGAATGCCGTGTTGCTGCCCGATTTCAAGAATCCCCGAATCTGAATTGTTGCTGATGACAACCGCGATCCGGACGTCGCCAATTCGCTTTTCTTGAATCGCTTTGACAATGGCCGCAAAGTTGGAACCGCGACCGGATCCGAGCACTGCAACGTTCAGCATGCGATTCAACACCTTAGGGCTTGGACTTAACGGACAAAGTTAAGACTATTTTTGTAGAGAGTCAATAAAATCAGGCTGTTTTCGAGGGGTTTTCCGCTCCCAAGAGGACGCGTGAAGGGGTGGAGATTAGCTGACCGCAGATTCGAGGAACTCGATCTCACCGGCGTCTGCATTGACTCGCGCCCTGAGTCCGGTCGGGAGAGTCATCTTCCTTGGGATGTGTCCAAAGGGGAGATTAGAAAGGAATGGCTTGGCGGTCTCTTCGGCGAGACGTTCCATAATCTCATCAACATGAAACGACGGCCGCGTCGGGTCTTTCGGGGTGCAACCGGTAAACTGACCTGCGAGTATCCCGGCGCTTTTCTCAAACACGCTTGCGTTACTGAGCTGTGTCACCATTCTATCTACACGATAAGGCTCTTCGTCAAGGTCTTCCATAAAGAGGATGCTGTCGGTGAAGTCCGGTTGATAGGGTGTTCCGAGCACCGATACGATAAGAGAGAGGTTCCCGCCAAGGAGGCGACCGGTCGCCTTGCCGGAATGAAGGCGAAGAGAGACTGCGTCTGCGGGAAGGACAACCTTGCCTTTCTTCGCGCGCGACGAAACGAGATCCCAGAAGAACTCTTCTTTGAACGAATCAACGGCATCGGCAAAGTCGGCGGCAAGCATGGGACCGTGGAAGGTGATTAACCGGCACTTGCGCCAGAGTGCAAGCTGTAAGGCGGTAATGTCGCTAAAGCCGACAAGGATCTTCGGATGCCGGGCGATCATTCTATAATTGAGCAACGGGAGAATGCGGGTGGTGCCATATCCACCCCGAACAGCCATGATTGCCTTGATGCGGGGGTCTTCAAACATTGAATGGAGATCGGTAACTCGCTCCTCGTCTGTACCGGCAAGATAGCCGTGGATGCGGTTCACGTGCTCGCCCACTGCGACGTGGTAACCGAGTTGTTCGAGGTACCGTACGCCGCGGTCGATCTTTGACACATCAAGAACGGGTCCCGCCGGCGCGACGATCCCGATGAGGTCACCTTTCTTGAGGCGCGGTGGTTTCAGAATTTGCATCGCGTCAGTTGTTCCCGAAGAATTTCAGTTTCATATTAATGTGGTGTTCCATATCTCCATACGCTCGATGCCACAAGATAGCAAACAGAAGGGAAATTGAAAAGGGAGTAGTGACTCATTTTGAACTTGAGCCCCTGATCGTATGACGGTCTTACAACTCTCCCTCCCTTCGTAAGGGAGGGGAAGAGTTCAATCCGAGGAGGGAGAGTTCGCACAATCAATAAGAGAAAACTTCCAATACTGAGTCACTACCGAAAGGGGTGAATTCAATTCCTTCGAGAAACACGGATGAAGTACCTGTTATAAGCGCGATGCCTTCGTGCGCATGAACAGTCCGCACGGGGCAGCGGCAATGCTTCCCACCACCAGCGTCTCAAAGAAGTAGAAGATGCCGGTCAATACCGGGTTCTGCATCCAGGCGAAGGACTCCAGTCCCTTTTGCGCTTCGGCGATCTTCTCCGCTGTCGCGCCACTCTGACGTATCCCCTCGATGTAGACTTTGCTGTAGTCGTCATAGAAAACCGGGGTTCATAAACTGCATATAGATAAACTCCATCGCACCGACGAATACCGCGACGAGCAAAGCAATGAGAACTCCCGTCTTTGTCACCTGCCAGAATCCGTGAGGTGGGGGAATTGACTTGCGGAATGCCCGCATGCCAAGGAACACGCCGAGAAACAGGATGACGTACCGGAGATGACCGAGAACCTCCAATTGGCTGAGTTCTGCCGGTGTCAGTTGACCAAAGTCCTCATAAAAGAAGAAGACGCCAAGCGTATAGGTGAAGATGATGACTCCGGCCAGTATACCGAACTGCAATGCATATTTGTTCATAACGATCCTTATGTGATGAGACATGCAGCAAGATAGCCTGCGAAGGCATCCTTCGCATCACCTGTTCGGGTGAATTCACGGTATCTCATCATTTCGGGTGAGGGAAAGAGGTCGTTCTTACTCCACCAACTTCAGTGTGCGGGCCTTTGCTATGGCCTGTGAGCGGCGGTTGACACCCAACTTCGAGTAAATATTATTGAGATGAGTTTTGACCGTATTTTCCGAGACAAAGAGCCGGTCTGCTATTTCGCGGGTTGAGTAACCCGCCACAAGTTGGGCAAGGACGTCGTTCTCCCGTCCGCTCAGGATCTCGTTGGGGTTAATGTGGATGTCGGGATGGGGCTGTGATGCGTCCTGCTTTTTCCTAAAGACTACTCCCACCCAAATCCCGATTGCGAGGAACACCACACCAATGATGGCGACGTATGTCTTAAGTGGTATCGTGCCGATAAGAAAGTATGTCTCGGCGAACCGGATGACCAGAATCAGCGCAGCACTTAATAGAGCGTAGAGTATTATGGGACGGTATGAAGCGAGGGACATGGAGGAATCAGACTCTGGTGCGCCGGTGTTTATCGACCCAATACGCCCACAGCACAAACAGCCACGACGCGTTGCCGGCGACGGCGATCATCTGTTCGCTTGGCGGCGGCGGGCCAAATACATTAGCAACGTAAATCACCGCAATGAACGCTATGAATCCCCAGAAGGCATACATGCCGACACGATCCACAGCGACAGTGGTTCTTGTATAGAGAACCACGCCGACAATGAGCAGTCCGAACTCGATGATAAGTGTCGCGGGAAGTGAATTCCACAACCCGAATCCGAAATACGGTCCGCCGCCATACGCAAGCGGCAAATCCTGACGGTGCATGATAAGGTCGAGTACCCAGTGGCTGAACACGCAAAGTCCGACAACCATTGCGGCGCGGCCATGCTTGCGAACGCCATAATAGAAGCCGCCAAGCACCAACGACCAGAGCACCGCTCCAACGAGACTGTGGGTAATCGGGTAGTCATAGAAATCGAGCGGAGTGACCAGAGTAATTCCCGGCACGATGCGGACGTGCTCAAGACCGAGCAGCAGAAACAGAGGCCAGAGCAGATCCACAAGCTGCGTTGCGAGGACGAGCATTCCAAGTGATACTTGCGGGGCTTGTTTCTTTGCCGCCAATGCGACGGCGTAATGGCCTATGAACATGGACAGCGATTCTCAGGAAGTGATTGTGGGTGAAATGAAAGTATGGCTATGAGAGGAAAGAAGCAAACATGAAGCTTTCGATGTCCATTTTCTTTTGCCCGTCCAAAAGAAAATTGACGAAAAGAAAAGGACGCCGAAATCGAATCGCCCTGCTGATTGAATTCGTCCATTTGTTCATGCGGTTTCAGCACATAGACCAAAACAGTAAACGCTGAAACCGCAAATCCTGTTTGTTCCGCCACGCACGCCGCCTCCGATTTCGGAGGCTCGGGTCGACAAACCAAGACGGCTACAACGAGCCTTTCACAAAGGCCCTCGTTACAGCACCCGCCACTTTCCCTCATCGTCCTTTGTGTAGGACAGGCCGTTGCTCATATCAAACACCTCGCGGCCATTCGCGTCGAGGTATCGCTTTTCTTCAAAGACTCTGATGTCGTTGTTCTCCCGCGTCAGAAACGCCAGCAACGCGCTCATGGTTGGGGCGACGTCGTGCAGCCACTGGTCATCGCTTTCCTTCATGAATGCGCGGCTCACAGGTCATCCCTTCACGGCAATAATCTCCACCATCGGAGGAGAACAGAAAAAAGCGCCCGGATCGTTTGTCCGTTCTTCCCAATCACGGACAAGCGTTTTGTGCTCCTCCGGCGTCATGCGTCCTTCTTCGACGAGTTTTGGTCCATAGGTCTCGATAAAGATCGCGGGCCATTTCCAGAGCTGCGATTTCGGACGGGCAACACGGTGAAGAGGCCGGATCTCCACGGGGTTCAATCCATGCTTCGCGAGCAAGCCCGGCAGTTTCATCCCGACTTTCGTATCACCGCCGTGTTCAATCCACGCGTTGGAAACGATGGACATGAAACGGAGAAACGCCGCACTCTGCGGGGCGAGGATAATTCCTTCGTAGTGCATATATTCCTGGATGGCAAACACACCGCCGGGTTTCAGCGCTTTTGCCACTCCGCGAATCACCGCCTCCGGGTCGCGGACGAAGCAAAGCACCCAGCGTTGGTACGCAGCGTCAATGCTCTCTGCCGGAAGATCCAGCTTCTGTACATCGCCGACGCGTGCATCGATGGAAACATCGCCCTCGCGCTGGAGGCGCTGCTTCAAATGGTCGATGAAGCGGACGGATTCATCGATGGCGATCACCTTGCCTTTGGATGTTACCACGCCGGCCAGATCGTAACTGGTGTAGCCGGGACCGCAACCTATATCGAGTACCGTTTGACCGGACAAGATGCTGGCGCGTTCCCATATCGCAAATGCGGATGCGCTCCAGAGTTTGTGCTGCACGCCGAGTCGCAACACTTCGGCATCATGTGTTCCAAGTGCGTATTCGCGTTGTTCGGTTGGTTTCATTTGGATTCCGCTATTTCGTTTACGATTCGTTCAATCTGCGCGTAGTGATCGCGAAAATTGGAGAGATACTTAGAATATCTCCTCAATAGAGAAATTAGAAAGAGAGTGACAACAGCGATCCCTCCAATTCTCGGCCATGCTGTCAACAAATTTCGCCAGGCTGGATACTATGATGAAACCGGGCAGAATATGTATCCACCATTTTGAGGGAATCGGCATGTCTTATCAAGAAGTAAAAATGAAACACTTGGTTTAGGAACCAAGAAAATACAGTAACCCCGCAAGAGAGTCAACTTTCTTTGACTTAAGGTAGAATGAGAACTTACGACGTCCTTTCTTGGGAAGGGAGAGATTTTTTAAGCATCGCTCCAATCGCCCCTCTCTTTTTAAGAGAGGGGACGGGGGAGAGTTCCGATACTTTAAGCCTGACTCTAATCCTCCCTGATAAAACTATTCAGTGCGTCTGATGGCGACATACGCCTTGGTGAAAAGCAGAAACCGTTCTTTGTGGATCGTGCAATCAGGGAAAAGCGTTTGCATCTCCTTGAACGTAAGAAGCCGAACTTCATCAAGGAACTGATCGACCTGCGATTGTGAAGGCCGACCGAGAAGTCCCCAGATGGTAAAGTTTCTGAGCAAACGCTTCTGCAATGTCTTGGGAAAGAAGTGGATGAACGGTGTTATGAGATGAGGCTCAACGAAAAATGATCTTGCAGGGGTTTGTACCCAAACATTCCTTGAGACTCTGCTTATTTCTTTGGCAAAGCGTACTTGGTTGTCCCAGGAAAACAGGTGCTCAATGACGGAGTTTGAATACGCATTATCAAATGAGTTGTCGGGATACCCGAGGGATGTGCCATCGCCTTTGGCGAATGTGAAATTGGGCGGGAAGGTCGAGGCATCAGATGGAACGGACAGATTCAATATGGTAATCCGGGACTCGCAGCGGATAAGTTTCCAATTCAAGACTCCGCCGCCGACATCAAGAATACGAGTCGCTTTGGTCGGCCTGAATGTGTTCACAAAGCGCTCCATCCTCCTTCGACGGAAGAATGGAAGAAACAAACCGTAGACTTTATGTATATTCATCTGCCTGATTTCGTGTGAGAAATGCAGCAAGAAAATACAGTAAGGAGGCAAGAGAGTCAACGACTATCTGACAGCATGAAACAGAACGAGCGCAGAGGATGCTTCCTCGGCGCTCGTTTGGTTGTTAGTCAATCTCGACCATCCCCCAAAAAATGGACAGTCGGCTGATCAGGATGACGAAGACGTTACTTCATTAATACCATCTTCTTGGTGCTTACGATATTGCTACCCACCTGCAGTACGGAGAAATACGTGCCACTGGCAATCCCCGTTGCATCCCACCGGGCAGAGTAGACTCCGGCTTCCTTCACATCATCTACAAGAGTGGCCACTTGCTGACCGAGCGTGTTGTAAATCCTCAGCTTCACCGACTGCGGCGATGCAACGTGATACCGGATCTCAGTGGAGGGATTAAATGGATTGGGATAATTCTGATCGAGAATGAACGCCTGCGGTGCGCCGATACCGAGTCCGGCACCACCGAAACCTGTTTTCGGCAGCGATGCCATTGCAGCCGGATCGCCCGCGGTCAACTGCTTCACGTAATCATAACCGCGGTGTGGATTGGGAACATACGGGAACGACGCGAGGAGCGGTACATCGTTCTTCGTCGGGCCTGCATTGTACGTCAATTCGCTGACCAGTTTCGGCGAAGCGAGATCGGAATAATCTCCGGCCACCGCGTCATCAAACGGCAAGCCCACTGCCGCAAGTACAAGACCGCCGACTGCCTGAAGCTCGATTGTCGTCACGTCGTCTTCGAGCCTGCGGCCATTCGGGAATCCATCCATATGCGGAATTGCCTGAAGGTCACGCGTGCCGTTGTACATCGGATCGGTGAGACCGAGCACCGCTGTACGAATGAGTCCCATGCGCGCATTGGTGGCAAACTCGGTTGTGCCGCGTGGCGTTACGGGTGTTGCCATGTTCAACCGCAACATATCACCACCCCACACTTTTCCGCTTTCACTGATGGTGATGGGGAGGAAGTTGTTGATGAATGGTTTTCCCGGACTCAACGGTCCGCCGGTCTTGCCCGTCGCGAGTTGGTACGGAATCAGGTTTGGTACGCCGAAATAAAATATCGGGAAAATATCCACGAGCCGTGGCCTGTTGTCTCCGAGCAAACCACGCGGTTGAATATCCACCGCAAAGGCCGTCCCCGAAAGGTCGGGCGGAGGACTCAACGCAGTAAGTGCGAAGACACCATCCTTGCCGTTGCGAAAATCAAAACCGGGTGTCGGATATCCGGGGAGTGTGCCGATGGCAGGATAGGACGCCGACTGCACTCTCAGTGGTGAAAGCCCGGGGACAGCACCGCCAAACTGGGAGTCATCCATGTACAATGCCAGCTCGGGATTCGCGAAGTACTTCCAGAAGCTCTGCTCTTCCACATCATATGGTGTGTGATAATTCCATCGATCTTTTTCCCCAATGGGAATGATCGCTTCGTTGGTCAGCGGCATACCGAGACGAGAGACCTGGATCCAGTCACCTTGCGCCAACGGCTTTTCTCCGCCTTCACGAAGGATGGTGATTTTTCTTCTGCTTGCCGATGCCCAGACACCAATGACGAAGTCGCCATCAAGAATGTTCTTCGCCTCGTTGACAGACTTTCCGTTCTTCTGGAGTTTGTTGATCGGAATCTTCAAGACAATGGAATGCGTGTTGAATCCGGCCACCGCATCCCGTGCATTGTTCGGGTTTGAGGGATCCGCACCGAACGCACTACGCGTCTGACCGAGATCGAACACACCGCCGAGGTCAACGAAGAATGCATCATCACGCGGACCGCAGAACACGATCTCGCCCGATGCTGCGGTCTTTACCGCGCCTGCAACCAGCGCATCGTATGTCATTCCCAATCCCGCGGCACCTTCGATGGAACGCGGACCGATGTTGTTCGGCGGAACAATGCCGTTGGAAATAATTGTGGTGAACGAGTTGCCGCCGTTTGTGCTCTTCTCGCACGTGTAGGTGGTCTTCAGGTTCTGTTTCCCTAACCGGATATTGAAGAATGTGGTCGGGTCTTCATTCACCTGCTTGAACGTAAATCGGTACGTGATATTGTCCCGTGCCTGTCCGATACTGGTGAGCGAAGGCTGGTTCTTGACGTGGATTTCGTACCGGATGTTTTCTCCGAACGTTGCGTAGTTCGGTCCTCCTTCCGGCAGCTCCAGCGGGATGTAGTTGGCAATAATGACGACGTAGTTCGTGTCGTCCGGTGCGCGGAACGCGTACAGATCGGTGTTATCCGCAAGCGGATCGTTGCTGATCAGCGGCGCTTCGCGATGACTCGACGCCTCCGTGTTTCCGGGGTGGAAGGCAATGGCACAACCGAGTGCCAGTGCCAGCGCCCCAAGAGCGAGTAGCTTTTTCATTGCTCTCTCCTTTATGGTGAGATTGGTGGAATAGTGGAATGTGGTTTGTGCGGTACTGTAGAGAGCCATTCTCTATACGGGAGGCTGATATGTTTGGATTGCACGGGAACAACCGAACTTCAGCCCAACCGGAAATATGCGTTCGTTGATTTTCGGACACGTTTTCTGTTAATTGACCCCGAATCGCTTCTTCTTCCCAAAGTACCGAACAGGCTCCTCCAGTAATGTCCACTCCATTGATGAAGCAATATTCCGAGGTGAAGGCGCGGTACCCCGATACCGTGCTTTTGTTCAGGATGGGTGACTTCTTCGAGACGTTCGAAGAGGACGCAAAGATTGCATCCCGTGTCCTCGGTATTACACTGACCCGCCGTGGCAATGGCGCCGCGGGTGAAATTCCCCTTGCCGGTTTTCCGCACCACGCACTGGAAGCGTATCTCCCCAAACTTCTCAAGGCCGGGTATCGCGTTGCGGTGTGCGAACAACTTGAGGACCCGAAGTTTGCCAAGGGTATAGTAAAGAGGGATGTGGTGGAAGTGGTGACGCCGGGTGTGGCGTTCTCGGACAAGGTGCTGGAACAAAAACAAAACAACTACCTCGCCGCCATTGCGCTTCCCACGGCTATTGCCTCCGGAACGGAGATCATCGGGTGCGCGTTCGTCGATGTCTCCACCGCCGAGTTCGCCGTCAGCGAGTTTCCGCTAAAGCATCTCCCTGAACATATTGCGAACCTCCAGCCTTCTGAAATACTTGTGCAACGTCGCGACCTCAAAGCCATCCAGGAAATTCTCCGCGACAGCTACAAGGGAATTTACACGGCACTGGAAGACTGGATCTTCCATGTTGACTATGCGTACGAATTGCTCGTCAACCATTTCAAGACGCATACTCTGAAGGGTTTTGGGATAGAAGATGCGAAGTCCGGCATTGTTGCCGCCGGCGCAGTGATGAACTACCTGCAGGAAACGCAAAAGGCGAATCTTCTTCATCTCAAGAAACTGACGCGGCACGACGTCGGCGATTATATTATCCTCGATCCTTCCACCAAACGGAACCTCGAGATCACTTCTTCCATCGCCGGGTCACTCGAAGGTACGCTCTTCTCCGTGCTCGATCAGACACTGACACCTATGGGTGGAAGATTATTGAAGCGATGGATCAACCAGCCGTTGAATACGCTGGAGCCGATCAGGCAACGGCTTGATGCCGTGGCTGAACTTGTGCGCAACACCTCCACCCGCAGAAAAACGTCGGAACATCTTGCGCGCATTGGCGACCTCGAACGGTTGATCACCAAGATTTGCACAGGCCGAGCCAATCCCCGCGAGATGAACGCGCTGAAAACCGTGCTTGCGGAAATCGGCGCGATCAAGTCGGCAATTGCGGATCTCGCCGCGCCTCCGTTGGCATTCCTTCGCGATTCCATCCAGCCTCTCCCGGATGTGGTTGCGCTGATTGATGCGGCCATTGAACCGGATCCTCCGCTTGCACTCAATGACGGCGGAGTGATACGCAAGGGATTCAATGCGGAGTTGGATGAACTCCGCTCGCTTGCATTTTCCGGCAAGGAGTGGATCGCAGAACTCCAACGCAAGGAACGGGAACGGACGGGAATTTCCTCCCTCAAGGTGGGATTCAATAATGTCTTCGGTTACTACATTGAAATCACCCATACCCACAAGGACAAAACACCGGCAGACTACATACGCAAACAAACGCTGGCGAATGCCGAGCGTTTCATCACCCCTGAATTGAAGGAGTATGAAGAGAAGATCCTGCATGCCGAGGAGAAAATGCTCGCGCTGGAAACCGGGCTTTTCAATTCACTGCGCCTCAGCGTGGCAGAACACGCCGAGCATATCCAGAACAACGCCCGACTGGTTGCGCTGCTCGATTGTCAGGTCAGCCTTGCTTCTATAGCAGTGGAATACAACTACGTCCGTCCCCAGGTGAATGACTCCACGTTTCTTGATATCATCGATGGCCGTCATCCGGTGATCGAACGACTGCTGCCGCCGGGGGAAAAGTATATTCCGAACTCCGTTCACCTTGATACGGAGTCGTCGCAGATACTGATTATCACCGGCCCCAACATGAGCGGCAAGTCGAGCTTTCTGCGTCAAACCGGACTCATCGTGTTGCTCGCGCAGATCGGCAGCTTTGTGCCCGCGAAGCAGGCAACCATCGGCATCGTCGACAAGATTTTCACGCGCGTTGGCGCGAATGACAACATCGCATCAGGCGAAAGTACATTCCTTGTGGAGATGCACGAAGCCGCGCACATCGTTAACACGGCAACGAAGCGGAGCCTGATTCTCCTCGACGAAGTTGGCCGCGGCACCAGCACATTCGACGGCATCAGCATTGCATGGTCGCTGACGGAATACCTGCACGAGCGCATCGGCGCGCGGACGCTCTTTGCCACGCATTATCACGAACTGAACGAACTTGCCGACTTGTTTCCGCGTATCAAGAACTACAAAGTGGAAGTGCGCGAGTATGGCGACAAGGTGGTGTTCCTGCACAAGGTGACGCCGGGTTTTGCCGATCACTCGTACGGCATCCAGGTTGCGCAGATGGCCGGCTTGCCGGAGGAATTGACCGACCGCGCGAAGCAGATACTGAAGAACCTTGAAGGCTCGGAGTTGACCGTGCATGGAGAAGCAAGTTCGGGATTAGGCCTGCCCGCCGGAGCGACAGCGCAGGCGGGGATTCGAGATTCAGGTAGGAATAAAAGACGTGTAGCGCAGCAGGAAGTGCAGATGACGTTGTTTGAAATCAAAGACGATGCTCTACGTGAAGAACTGAAGAAGATTGACGTGGAGAAGATGACGCCGTTGGAAGCGTTGCAGAAGTTGGCGGAGATGAAAGATAAGTTAAGCCGCTGAAGCGATCCACCTGAAGAATCAACGCCTCATTCCCATGAATGAATTATTCTCACAGCTCAAACTCCGCAACGTCCGCAAGACGATGACGATCTATGGGAGCTCGGCGCTGACGACGATCGGCGTGATCAAGCTTCTCATAGAAGTCTATGCCATCGGTGCTCTTGAACGCATGTTCCCGGTTGTGGTTACAGTGCTTCTGTTCGGAGTGGCGAGTGCGTTTATCTTCGCGTGGTTCCACGGCAAAGAAGGCTCACAACGATTTCAGTGGAAGGAATTGCTCCTTCATGCTATGGTTGTTGGTGTTGCTGTTGCCTTCTCGTACCGCGTCGGTACTTCAAGCGACTCGGAAATACGTCGCCATGTTGGTAAGTCGATCGCTGTTCTTCCTTTCACCAACACAAGCGGCAACAAGGAGGATGAGTACTTCAGCGATGGGATTACGGAGGATATTCTCACGCAGCTTGCCAAGATTAATGATCTGCGAGTGATTGCGCATGCAACAGTCGTCAAATATAAAGACACGAAGAAAACACCGCGGGAGATCGGCAAGGAACTCGGCGTCTCAGCAATCCTCACCGGGGGAGTCCGGCGCGACGAGAACCGCATCCGTATCAGCGGACAGTTAATCAGCACGGAGTCCGATGAGTATCTCTGGGCTGAGGCGTATGATCGCGAGTTCAAGAACATCTTCGCCATTCAAAGTGAGGTTGCGCGGCACATTGCAGATGGTCTGCGGGCGCACATGACCACGGATGAAGTGAAGCGCGTGAATGCCGCTCCCACCACCAACCTTGAGGCATACGCGTTGTACCTTCGGGGGCGTGACCATGGGGCAAAGGAAACAGCGGAAGACAACGGCATCGCTATCGGCCTGTTGGAAAAAGCCATTGCGCTCGACCCGCAGTATGCGCTTGCGTACGCTGAACTTGGTCTGGCCTACCGTCAACGGTACATTGCGCACGGATACCCAAGTCTCTGGGCAGATTCCGCGGTTGTACTCGGTCGGAAAGCAACGGAACTCGATCCGGCAAGTGCAAACGGTTATCACACGATGGGAAGAGGGTATGAAGCGCTCGGGAAGTACAGCCTGGCGCTACAGAGCTACAACAAGGCCATCGAGTTAAGTCCGAACCATGCCGGGGCGATCTCCGGTCTTGGCTGGGTTGCATTCAACAAGGGAAACCTGGATGAGGCGCTGGCATGGATGCGCAAGAGCGTTGAGCTTGCACCGGATGCCGCAGCGAAGTATACAAATGTTGGTTTGGTCTACAATCTTCTCGGCGAGGATTCGCTCGCGTTACATTGGTTCAACACATCTCTCGAGTTGCAACCCCTCCTGACAACGTACAATCACCTCACGTATTTCCATCTCTTCACCAAAGATATTGCCGGAGCGCGGAAGTATGTGCAAATCGCGCACAAGAAATTTCCCGATGATATCTGGACACTCAGTACATACGGCGACGTCGAGCTGATGGCCGGCAATTTCTCCCGGGCGAGGGAACACTATGAAAAGTGTGTCCAGCTTTCCTCGTATGCAGACGGGCCGGGGAATCAGCTTGCATTTACGTTGCCGAAGTTGGGAGAGACAAAGAAAGCGACAGTCATTCTCGATTCAAACCTTGTGACATTCAAGCGGTTGAGTAATGAGAACCCCGAGGACTATTACAACCCGTTTGTTGTAGCAACGATCTTTGCAATGCAGAACAACCCGGAAGATGCGCTCTCGTGGCTCAGAATTGCAGTTGAACGTGGTTATGTCGAATATCGCTGGCTGAATGTCGAACCGATGATGGACAGTCTGCGGGATCAGCCGGACTTCCGGGACATTATGGCCAAACTTCAAGTACGGTTGAAGGCGATGCACCACCGTGCACAACAAAAGGGATTATTCTTGCAGTAAAAACACTTGTGTTTTCATCCCGATTCCCTCAAATTTGTCTTGCAATTTGACCGTTCGTACAAGGCCGGACAGCACCGATCACACAGTATTGAAACGTACAGCACGAGTCAGCGCCGTGTCAAAACCCCAAACATTTATTTCAGAGCTTAGGTCACGCAACGTCCGCAAGACGATGACGATCTATCTCAGTTCGGCGCTGACGATCATCGGTGTGGTCAAGTTGTTTATTGATGCTTATGGATTGTCGGGACAAATCTTTCCCGTGATAGTTACCATTCTTACCTGTGGAACCATCAGCGCTTTTATTTTTGCATGGTATCATGGCAAGTCTGGTGCTCAACGCTTTCAGGCGAAGGAAATTACTCTCCAGGCACTTGTGCTTATCGTTGCTGCTGTGTTCACGTACCGTGTCGCTAGCACGCCTCCGTCCATTGTTCCTCAACGTCTCGGCAAATCAATTGCCGTGCTGCCGTTCAAGAACATGAGTGAGAGCAAGGAGGATGAATACTTCAGTGACGGGATCACGGAGGACATTCTGACACAGCTCTCCAAGATTGCCGAGTTGAAGGTTATCTCGCGCACGACGATCATGAAATACAAGAATACGCAGAAGAGCATCATGGAGATCGCTGCGGAATTGGGCGTCGTGGCGATCCTCGAAGGCAGTGTTCGCCGGTCGGGCGACCGGGTACGTATCGTCGGACAGTTGATCAACGCGGAGAAGGACGAACATGTGTGGGCCGAGACATATGATCGCGAGTTCAAGGATATTTTTGCCATACAATCGGAGGTGGCAAAGGAGATTGCCGCTGTACTCAAGGCAAAACTCTCACCCGATGAACGGCAACGTATCGAGAAGAAGGCAACCGCCAATCTTGATGCCTACGCGTACTACCTTCGAGGCCGCGATCATTACAATATGCTTCTCAAAGACGAGAATGAACGTGCAATAGAATTTTTTAAGAAGGCCATCGCGCTCGATTCATCATACGCACTTGCATTTGCGGGTCTCGCGGATGCATACGCGCAGCGCTATCAGCGTTTTGGAGCAGGCGGCCAGTGGATTGATTCCTCCATTGCTCTCAGTCAACATGCAGTCCGGCTTGACCCCGATATTCCCGAGCCATACAAGTCCCTCGGTCTTGCGTACTACCAGAGAGAATGGTACACGAGAGCCATGGAGCAGAACCGCAAGGCACTCGAACTCAATCCAAATTATGCGTCTGTGTATTCGAACATGGGAGAGTTGTTGGACTGGACGGGTCACCAGGATGAGGCCGTGGTTCTGGTAAAGAAAGCAATGCGATTGCAGCCCGGACGCATCGGTGATTACGTGAAGTTGGGTCTGGCCTACTACAGCCTCGGCATGGACAGTCTTTCCATGGCAAATATCATGAAGGCGATCGAGTTGCAGCCATCGTACGTCACGTCATATGCCACCCTCGCGGATTTGTATGCTTCACGGGGCGATCTCGGGCAGGCACGATCACTCCTTGATTCTCTCCTCGCTAATGATCCGGAAGATCTTATACTGACATTTGCCGCTGGGAATATCGAACTGAACGATCATCAATACGAAAAGGCACGGACGTTATATCAAAGAGTGTACGACCGATCACCTGACTATTTTGCCCTGCTCGCACCTTTTGGGTTCACGCTCCTGAAGACCGGACGTGCTACAGAAGGGAATAGAATCCTCGACCTCTGCAAGGAAGCGAACCTTAAGGCAATTGAGAATCAGAGTGAAGAGGCGCATCGCCGCTATGACCTTGCCCACATCGCCGCTATCCGAAAGGATACACTCTCTGCTCTCGAATGGTTGGGCGAGGCGTTGACAAGGAACCCCAGCTTCAGCCGCCTTGCTGTGATGGATCCCCTGATGGAGAACATAAACGGGACCGTCGAGTTCAAGCATCTCATAATGATGAATCGACAAAAGATTGTACGAATGCGTGAGCGAGTCGAGATGCAGGAGAGTGAACCATGAGTTCATCTGCGCATCCATTATCTACCACAAATTAATTGCAGGTAAATACCATGACGACAACATTTACACCGTCGGTACACGACGACATTGCTATACTTGAAATCTCCGGACCTCTCCTTGGTGGTGAGGAAACTGATGCGCTCAGGGAAGCATTTCAAGATTTGATCGACAAGAAACGGAGCAAGCTGGTGGTCGATCTTTGCAGTGTGCGTTTCATAAACAGCATGGCCATCGGCGTCTTCATGGCAACGTATGCGAGCTATGTGCGCAGGGGATGGAAGATCAAGATTTGTAACCTTTCCAAGGAAGTCAATGTCATTTTTGCTGTGACAAAGATGAATCAGGTGTATGATATTCATGATTCACGGGCAAAAGCGCTGGCCGCATTCTAAAGAACAAACGGAACAATCTCCATGACTCTTCAAGAAATCAAAACACTCCATGCGTATAACTCGTGGGCGAACAACAGGATCTTCGATACGCTGGCAGGACTCAGTGCAGAGCAATACATGGAGGACATGAAAAGCAGTCACGGCGGAATCCACGGGACACTCGTCCACACAGTCGGAGCTGAGAAGGTCTGGTTGGAGCGGTTCCAGGGCGCACCGCAACCCTTCCTCACTGCCGACGGGCTGCGGTCTCTGGTTGAAGTGAGAGTCGTATGGGAAAAAGTCGGATTCGATACGGCCAAATGGTTGGGCGGAATGTCAGACAAGAAGCTTGGTGAGACGTTTACGATGACAACTCTCAAGGGGGATGTATTCACGCATGTATTCTGGCAGGCGTTCCAACACGTTGTCAATCATTCTTCATATCACCGCGGTCAGATCATCACCATGCTGCGACAGATGGGAATAAAACCGGTAAGCACGGATTTGATTTTGTTTTACAGGGAAACGGCAAGGAAGTAGGATGGCTGAAATGTTGGAGTATTGGATTGATGATGTCCGGAGTGGCCGGTGAGTCGTCCCATACTTCTTGTAAAGCTTTTTCTGTTCGCGTATCTCGGCTACCTGTTCTGGTTTCTGCTCACCTCTGAAGGTCCCGCCGCGCCGGCATACAATCCACCATTTGTCCTCTGGGTACTTGACACGATCAACCTTTTCATCCATGAAGCGGGACATTTATTCCTGCGACCGTTTGGTATGTTCATTCACATCATCGGCGGGTCGTTCTTCCAGTGTTTCACTCCTCTCGCGCTTCTCGTTGTTACGTGGCGGCAGAATGTCTCCCAGATTGCTTACCCGGCGTTCTGGTTCGGCGAGAATCTCGTCAATGTAAGCTACTACATTCAAGATGCGCCGTATCGCAAACTCAAACTGATTGCCAGGGGGTTGATTCACGATTGGGGATGGCTTCTTGCCGGAAGGAAGGAAATGGCCGCGCCGCTGAGTCAGGTTGTGTTCTGGGTGGGAATACTGATTTGTGTTGCCGCGATTGGTGTGGGAATATACTATGCGATAAGAGATTACAAGGAAGCGAGTGCCTTTTCTTGAGGCGTTGACTTTTGACGTGGGGTGCGACGTAACGCCAGTTCTACGATCTTCCTGAGGGTTGCCACACTACTCAATCCTGCTTTCTTTGCCGCCTGCATAAAAACATCATCTTCCGATAAATCCGGGTTCGGGTTCACTTCCAGAACATACGGCTGATTCCGTTTGGTCAATCGTAGGTCAATGCGCGCGTAGTCGCGACAACCGAGCGTGTTGTACGTTGCAAGAGCGACCTCACGGATTTTCTTCTCGACGCGTTTCGGGAGATCAGCGGGACAGCGAAGTTGCAACTTTTGGTACGCCTCGTTGTTCGGGTCCCATTTGGCATCATAACTCAAAATGTTATGGAGATGAGGAGGGAGACCGGAAAAATCCATCTCCGCAATCGGCAGGACTTTCGGCGGGTAGTTGCCGAGGATGGGGACATGCAGTTCGCGTCCGTCGATGTACTCCTCAACGAGTGCAGGCTGTTTGAACTCCTTCCAGATGTAGTGTACGCGCTCACTCATGAGATCGAAGCTCTCCACCACGGAGGCATTGTCTATTCCCACGCTCGCGTCTTCACGCACCGGCTTAACAATGAGCGGGTAGTGGAGTCCGTGTCTTCGCAGGAACTGTCCTTCGTTCATTACACGAAAGCGCGGCGTACGAATACCGTTGGCGAGCAACAGGTGCTTTGTTGGCGCCTTCCGTTGGCAGAGTGCAAGTGTAAACGGAGAAGCGCCGGTGTATGGAATGCGGAGGAGATCATACAATGACGCGACCATGTATTCCTGTCGCGGGTCGTCATTGAAGAATTCGATGAGGTTGAACACCACATCGGGAGGGTTGTGGGTGAGTGCCTCCAGCAGGTCCCCGAAGCGATCATTGATGTTCACCGCATAGGAGCGGAATCCAGCCTCGGCCAGCGCTTTCGCAAGCGTTCGCATCTGTTCATCCACCGTCGTGATCTGTGCCCGGACATCAAGACTGAGATCGGGATCCCGACGGGCCTTCTTGATCATTTGCTCGTACTCTTCCTCACCGATCTGGCTGTAGAGTATTGCGACGGAGACTTTGTCGGTCATAACTCCCTATGCGTGAATGGGTTATCGGTACGGAATTCAACATCGAATGTCAAGCACCGTCTATTGGAATTCCCGGCCATGTTGCGTACCTTATCAGCCGTGAGCCACACTTGGCTCACAATTTTTTTCTGCAACCTCAACTCAGATTTGCCCCATGGGTCTGTATCCTCAACCGAACAACTGGCAGTGCGGGCCGTTTGCCCTCAAGTATGCATTGATCATGCTCGGCAAAATTGTGAACGAAAAGGAAGTTTCCCGTATTGCCGGTACGCACTGGTGGTCGGGGACGGACGAGATCAAGCTTGGCCGCGCCGCGAAGCGATATAATTGCCGGATGAAACTCATACGCAGGAAGAACCCGCTCTGGGCACGCCGGGAGTTGCTGCTGGCTCTCAAGCGCGGTTACCCCGCGCTCTTGTGTGTGGAGGGATGGAACCATTGGATTACGGTGGTGGGTGCAGAAAGAGGCAAGTTTATTTATATCGACAGCCGCGAAAACCCTGTTGTCTGTATCGACACCTGGCGTGTACTCAAGAAGCGATGGGTATATACGGAACCTGACGAAGAGGATCCAACCACAAAGCTTGAGTTGTACGACCTGCATCTGGTGATACCGAGTTTCCGTGTCCGCAGCAAGGCACGCTTTTCATTGAAGAGCGCGCACTACCTGCGCAGACCGGAGAACCGCGCGTTTGCCACGCACTGGGATGAATACTTCAATGATTTACTTTCGATCTGTACGCCCCGTACACCACGAAGCGCGAAGGTGTTTCCTATGGGAGAAATCCTGCGCCGTCACGGGACAATGATTCGTTCACAGATTGCATACTGGCACGGTTTCGTTAAACCTGCTCAGATCATCAAGGTGTTGCGGAACTATCAGTTCATAGCGGACACGTACGACCTCGTAGTCAGAAAGCAGGACGAGAAGAGAGCCATTGTGGCAATCACTGCCAACCTCGCGCTCTGGGCCGCAAGCAAGTTCGGGGTTGACGATATGTACGGAAACAACTAACTTTCACTTATAGAAAATTGGGGAGCGCATCGCGTTTCCTCAGTGTCGAAGCGTTTCATCCACCGGTACTGTGCCCTCAACACATCTCTTCCGAGACCATACCCGCATTTTCCTGATCGGTCAGGTGTTGCACCTGCTGGTCGCGATCCTCGCATATTATGTCGTCCTCGCGCCTTCTCCGGAAGCCAATGTGCTGTGGCTCTTCATTCCACTCCTCCCCGCATTCGTCGTGGCACTCGCCTGCGAGTGGTTTGCCCGGACGTTCATCTACCGGTCGCTCAAAATCCTTGACGGACTCAGCAGCGAGCAACGTTATGCTCAGAACCAGGACCTGAGCAGGGGCGTGGTACAAATCCACAATCTTCCATTCCTCTCGGCACTGAGTGTCTATGTTGGTCGCGGATTAATCTTTCCGCTTGTGTACGCGGGATGGGCGATGGTTTTCGCGGGTTTCATGTTCCGCGGTCCATGGGAGGCCGCCGCCTTCATGTTGATGGCATGCACGATGGTTCCACTACTTCCGGCAGTGTATGAATTCTACGCGCTTGGGCCTCTGATCGAGAAACGGTATACCGATATGATCTCCTACCGGGGCGTCCTTCTCGCTGAATGGAAAGATCGGATTATTGTCGTGACGAACAGCGTGCGCATTGTATACGTTGTGGCGATGCTGGGTGTAGCGCCCCCGCTGCTATTATTATCGCGCGGAGCGGCCGTTCGTCCGCAGGACGCCGTTCTCCTCGGGACGTGCATTGTCACCATCGCCGTCGCGATTGCAATGTTGATGGTTAAAGATGTACAGCGCTCCATCGGTATTCTCCTGACAGCAATGCGACAGGTGGAGCGGAATCGCCCACCGCTTGCCGTCAGCATTACCACGGCGGATGAATATTCCGAGCTTGCGGATGGGATGACGAGGATGATTGCCGGGCTGAAGGAGCAATCGTTCATCCGTGATACGTTCGGGAAGTATGTTCCCCGCGCCATCGTTGAAGCGGTGCTGCGTAACGGTGTGAACCTTCATGGCGAAACGCGGACCGTGGCAACCTTGTTGGTGGACATCCGGCAGTTTCGCGATCGATTCGATCGGTCAGCGCCGACAGAAATCGTCAGTCTCCTCAACCAATATCTCGCTTCTGTCACCGGCGCGGCACAACACTACAGCGGTACCATAGATAAAGTCGTGGGCGACCGTGTACTTGTCGTGTTTGGAGCACCGGTGACGCTGGATCAGCCCGTTGACCGTGCATTGTTTGCAGCGTTGGAAATCCGAAAGAGCATGGAAAAATTGAACAAGAAACTCACGCAAAAATCGGGCAAACCATTGAGTGTTGTATTGAATGTTCACTATGGCAATGTCATAGCGGGACACATTGGCGCGGCGGAACGGTGGGAGTACTCGATCGTGGGAGACGCTGTGAGCGACACGTATCACTTGAACGATCTCCATCGCACCTCGGACCAGCAAATTCTGGTTTCAGATCCGGCACGGGCAATCGCGAACAGCGGGTTTGTATTCGGCTCGACCCTACCGGCCCCGCTGGTTGTGAAGGCCGGTGCCACACTTCCGGTGTATCCGCTCGTCGATCATCACCATACTCCTGACATTACGCCTGCAACAACCGGTTCATCCACAGACCTGACGTGATCTCACGATGAAAAAAATGAAGAATGCTGTTGTCCTGATACTGACGCTTGTCCTCATTTCCTCCTGTGCAAAGTCTCCGGAATTTCCATCCCTCAGTAGTGCCGATAGTCTCGTAATCGTTCAGGACAATACCCTTCACCGGCAGGAGACCGAGGCATATTTTGCAGAGGCTCCCGGCTCCCCGTTTGTCAAGGATACAACGGTTGAGTTTAACGGACTGCATTGGTTCCCCATCAACCCGAGGTTTCGTGGACTATCAAAGCTTCATCGCTACGACAATCCGGAGACCGTGACGGTGATGGGAACAAAAGGCGAAGCACGACGGCAGCTTCGGTACGGATATTTCGAGTTTGTGGTACCGGATACCCAGGGCCATCCCGCGACGATCAGGATCAATGCCTACAAGTTCACTCCGTACGACAAGAGGCGATACGAGTTATACCGGGACAATTTGAGCGTGTGGTTCACCGACCGAACCACCGGGAAGGAAACCTACCATGTAGGGCGCTATGTGGAAATTGGTGACGAGCAGTCGGACCTGAACCATGTCTACAGCATTGACCTGAACAAAGCCTACAATCCGTATTGCGCCTACAGCGATATGTTTTCCTGCGCCATTCCACGCAAGGAAGATCACGTCGATCTGGCGTTACGCGTGGGGGAGATGAAGTACCACGAATAGTACAGAACGCCGCCGCTAATCCGGTGTGCATTTCCTTGATTCTCTACCTCCAAATCCCTATTATGCTTTCGAGCTTTCCCAATCTTTTCCCCCGTTATGAATCAAGAATACACGGCAGGCATAGTCCCTTCACAGCTACGCGATATGGACGTGACGGTGTTCAGTCATCATCATGGTTCCCACACAAGAAATTGATTGTTGTTTGTTGCTGATTGTTCATTGAACTGAAAGGAGCATGAGTTATGAAACGTGTAGGCTTGCTGTTCGGCATGGAGAATACATTCCCCGGTGCTGTCGTTGCAAAAATCAACGAGATGAATGCCGGGGTGGTTGCGGAGTTTGTGGATATCGGCTTTACCCAAATGGCGGAGCCGACGAAATACGACGTCATCATCGACCGTATCTCGCATGACATCCCTTACTACAGAGCGTACCTCAAGAACGCGATTCTCGGCGGCACCATTGTCATCAATAATCCGTTCTGGTGGAGCGCCGATGACAAGTTCTTCAACTATGCCATGGCATCAAAGATCGGTGTTGCGATTCCGAAGACCGTACTCGTTCCCTCACATGTTCATCCACCCAACACCACATCGCAGTCCATGCGGAACCTGCACTTCCCCCTTGACTGGAACGCGATGTTCGAATACATCGGCTTCCCGGCTTTTCTGAAGCCACACAGCGGCGGTGGTTGGAAGAACGTCTACAAGATTCATAATAAAGAAGACTTCTTCCATTTCTATCATCAGACAGGCGACCTGGTGATGACGTTGCAAGAAGGGATCGAATTCGAAGATTATTTCCGTTGCTATGTGATCGGTCAGGAGAAGGTTCACATTATGCGATACGATCCGAAGCAACCACACGAAAGCCGCTATGTGAAAGACGCTCCGCCGATCCCTGCTGCTCTTGAACAACGGGTTATCGGTGATTGTCTGAAAATCTGCCGGGCGCTCGGCTACGATTTGAACACTGTGGAGTTTGCCGTACGTGACGGTATTCCCTATGCCATTGATTTCCTCAATCCTGCCCCCGACGCGGATTTCTATTCGGTGGGTGCGGAGAATTTTGCCTGGATTGTCAACGCAGTGGCGGAGTTTGCCATACAGAAGGCGTTGAGCAACGAGCGCGCAACGGCGGATTATCGTTGGGACCGGTTCCTGAACGCCGACGTTACCGAGAAGAGCGGTGGCAATGGCGTCGGAGAACTTACCGATGCAAAATCGACCAAACGTGGTGCGAAGACTCCCAGAAAGTAGGCAAGGCAGATGCGACCATCATTTACGCTCGGCATAGAGGAAGAATTCCAGACCATTGATCCGATCACCCGGGATCTCCGATCACACATTCATGCGGAGATTATCTCCAAGGGGAAAATGCACCTCAAGGAGCGGGTCAAGCCCGAGATGCATCAATCGGTGGTGGAAGTGGGGACGGGTATTTGCAAGAACATCAAAGAGGCGCGTGAGGAAGTATTCGAGTTGCGCAAGCACATGGTACAGCTCGCGCATGAGAACGGCTTGCGACTCGCGGCAGCGGGCACGCACCCGTTTGCCGATTGGCACAAGCAGGACATTTTTCCGGATGACCGCTACCATACCATTGTGCAGGATATGCAACAGGTGGCACGCGCCAACCTGATCTTCGGCCTCCATGTCCATGTCGCCATTGAGGATCGGGAGACGATGATCCATGTGATGAATGCGGCGCGGTATTTTCTTCCCCATATCCTTGCCCTCTCCGTGAATTCCCCCTTCTGGATGGGACGCAATACCGGGTTGAAGTCCTACCGCTGCAAAGTGTTCGATAAATTCCCCCGCACGAATATCCCGGACTATTTCCAGAGCTACTCCGAATACGAGAACTTTGTCAATCTCCTTATCAAGACCAACTGCATCGACAATGCAAAGAAAATCTGGTGGGACTTGCGACCGCATCCGTTCTTCGGCACGCTGGAATTCCGCATCTGCGATATTCCGATGCGCGCCGATGAGACCATTGCTCTCGCTGCCCTGATGCAGGCGGTGGTGGTAAAGCTCTGGAAGCTTCATTCGGTGAATACCGGTTTCCGCCTGTACCGTCGTGCCCTCATTATGGAAAACAAATGGCGCGCAAGTCGTTACGGGCTGGAAGGCAAGCTGATCGATTTCGGTCGGCAGACCGAGTTGCCTGCAAAAGACCTGATCAATGAACTGCTGTTGTTTGTGGATGATGTGTTGGACGAACTGGAGAGCAGACAGGAAGTAAGCTACATCCGTCAGATGATGGAGATGGGTTCCGGCGCAGAACGACAGTTGCGTGTGTTTGAGCAAAGCGGCGGCGATTACAAGGCCGTGGTTGATTATATCATAGAAGAAACACGGATGGGATTGGACCAGCCTGTTCGTGCAAGCACGACATCAGCATAAGGAACTCATGAAGCATTCGTTTAATGTGTTGAAAGCCGATCCGGAACTTTACCAGGGCGCATCCAATGCGGTCAGCACATGCCTTCGCATCCGTCCGGAAGAAAAAGTCACGTTGATTACCGATGCCGCCACCCAGGATATTGCGGCCAGTATGTTCGACGAAGTACAAAAGGTGGGAGCGAGGTGCAACGCGTATATGCTGGAGGATTTTTCTCCGCGTCCGCACACCTCCATGCCCCAGGAAATTCTGGATGACCTTGCCACGAGTCAGGTAAGCATCTATGCCGTCTATGGACAAATCGGCGAGTTGCGCACCCGTATGCAAATGACGAAGGTTGTCACCGAGAACCGTATCCGTCACGCCCACATGATCAATATTAACAGACAGATTATGACTGAGGGGATGCGAGCGGATTTCAATAAAGTGGATGATATAAGCCGGAAGGTATGGGAACTTGCGCGTTCGGCGAAGCACATCCGGGCAACGACAAAGCTCGGCACGGATATCCAGGCGGAGTTCAGTCCGCAGCTCAAGTGGCTGAAAACAAGCGGCATCATCAGTCCCGAGAAGTGGGGCAACCTGCCCGGTGGTGAGGTGTTCACTGCTCCACTGAATGTGAACGGCACGTTCATCGTGGATGGCGTGGTGGGAGATTATCTCTGTGCGAAGTACGGCGACCTCGAACCGCAGCCGCTCACCATCGAGGTGAGGGACAATCGCATGAAGGAAGCGTACTCGCCCAACAAGGAACTCGAAAAGGAATTCTGGGCCTATTGCCATACCGATGAAAACAGCGAACGTGTCGGTGAGTTTGCCATCGGCACCAATATCCAACTTAAACACGTCATCGGCCATATCCTGCAGGACGAGAAAATCCCCGGTGTCCATATTGCCTTCGGCCACCCGTACGCCGAGCACACCGGTGCCAACTGGACTTCCTCCACACACATCGACGTCGTCGGTACCAAGTTCGATATCTGGATTGACGACAAAAAGATTATGGAAGAGGGAGAGTTTTTAATATAAGGTTCAGACTATAACGACTGATATTCAAGATGGCCTGTCGATTTTCGACGGGTAGTTACAGTTCGGTTCTTTATCTCATCGAGCCGATTATTTTCCCGTCCAATGGAAACTCAAACATGAGTCCTTTCCATTCCGTCTCTCATAAGTTCTTTTGCCTATCCAAGGTTCTCCTCGTTCTTGCCAGCTTTATGGCTCTTTGTTCCGCGTGCTTTTCGCAGTGGTCAACCGACCCCATGCAAAACACACTCCTTGGATATGGGCTGCTTCCCGAAATCTGCACAGACGCAGCAGGCGGAGTTTACGTTGCCTATGAAACTCCAATCAGCCCCCCTAGAAGAATCGAAATTCGGAGACTGGATCGATTTGGAATACAAGCATGGGCCGCGCCTCGCGTTGTCAGCGGAACGGCTTCTCAGTCTATTAACTCAAGACTTTCTGAAGATGGGAAAGGAGGTGCGATTGTCTCATTTGTGGACTATGAAGGCCCCGGAGATGAGCATGTGCGAGTGCAGCGGGTTGATTCTGCTGGTAATTTTCTTTGGGGGGCTACCGGGATTCGCGCTTCCGTGAGCGAAGATCCACAAGCAGACCCAGAGATTGTTACTGATGGCAGGGATGGTTGTATCGTCGCTTGGTTTGACATTTCAAGTAGCATCCGAGCCCAGAGGATCGATAGTCTTGGTAACCGCATGTGGGGAGATAGTGGCATCCACCTCTACGATGGCAGTAGTCGTCCGCTAATTGAAAGTGACGGATTCGGAGGATTTTTTGTCTTCCGGGGTACAACCCTCATTCAACGGTATAGTCATGTTGGGGTTGGAATGTGGGGAGCCGATGGAGTTCAGATCGCGAACATTGGAGTTCAGATATTCACAAGTGATAATAATGGGGGCGTGGTTATTGCAGGAATGAAGATGATTGATTTTAATAATGGTGATCCCTACTGGCGAGCTCTTGGACAACGGTTGGACTCGACTGGTCAAGTTCTATGGGCACTTGATGGAACCGTCGTGGCTGAGAGTCTGCAGAACACCGGGCCAGGTTCACCACCGAGAATACACATTACTTCAAATGCCCAAGGAGAGACAGTCTTTGCTTTTTCAGATAGGGTTGGCATGAATACCCAGTCCTTTGTTCAGAGGATTGCCTCTGATGGAAGTCCGAGGTTCCCTGGGGATGGGGTTCGAGTAAGTGGACTTGAAACTACGGTCAATAAACCGAGTGATGTCACTACGAGTATTTCTGCTTCACAGATTGTCATTCTTGAGGATAGCAGAAACAATGGATCTATTTTTGCGCAACGAATTGATTCTTCAGGATCAAGGTTTTGGGGAAGTAATGATATTGCCATTAGTTTAAGAAACCTGAGCTTTCTCTCATCGGTCACTGATGGAAACGGCGGCGTTGTTGTCGTTGGATTCGACCAGAGTGATTTCAGTCTGCGTGCACAACAATGCAATTACCTTGGCGAGCTTGGCGAAGTGGAGCCGGTCAGTGTCAGAGAGCAACCGCCCGTTTTCCCTTTAACACCATTACTTTATCAAAATTATCCAAACCCGTTCAATGGGTCAACGACGATACAGTATTCGATTCCCGTAGGGACGTATGGCCATACGTCCCTACGAGTGTACGACCTGCTCGGCCGGGAGGTTATGACACTCGTTGATGGAGAGATGGAAGCCGGTGCGCACTCAGTTCAACTCGACGGAAGAAAGATGGCAAGTGGATTGTACTTCTATAAGCTTACTGCCGGAAAGTACACAGCAGTGAAGAAAATGGTGCTGACGAAATAAGTGGGCAGAGCTCGTCGGATTTCAAACGCGGCATGTCGCATAATTTTGGCAGGCCGTTTTCATTGATGTGTTTGAATTTAGGGCAGAATCAGTATATTATCTCCCCATGATCAACGACCTCCGCCAGTCATTCAATAAAAACTTCACCGAGCAAAAATACCAGCTTCTCCTCAAGAGGCTTGATGCGCTCTGTGGTACGCACGTGGACTTCCGTGTCTCCGAGACACCATGCTTCTTCCCGCGTGAGTTGATGGAGCAAATGCAGGTCGCCGGGAAAGAAATCATCATGCAGTTGATGTCCAACCCCGATTACCTGATGAAGTCCGAACAATCCATTCCTCATGAATTCAACGTCCCGAATGAATCTCCACATCCGCTGTTTATCGCTGTAGACTTCGGACTTGTCCGTAACGGCGACGGGACATACAGTCCGAAGTTGATCGAGATGCAGGGCTTCCCGACGCTCTTTGCCTACCAGGCGGTGTTGTGCCAGTTGTACAAGGAAGTCTATGGGCTTCCGCGCGAACTCAAGTTCCTGCTAAGCGGACTCGACCTTGACCACTACAATGCTCTCATTAGAAGTGCCGTGCTCAGGGACCAGGCGCCGGAGAACGTCATCCTGATGGAACTTGACCCGTTGAAGCAGAAGACGCTACCTGATTTCATTCTCACTGAACGCATGTGCGGCATCCAGACGGTGAACATCCGCGACATCATCAAGGAAGGGAACCGGCTCTATTACAAAAAAGACGGACAACTCGTTCCGATCTATCGTATCTACAACCGGGCGATTGCAGAGGAGCTTATACGGGTGGATGCGAAGCTGCCATTTAGTTTCCGCGATGATTTGCATGTTGAATGGGCCGGACACCCGAACTGGTTTTTTCGCTTGAGCAAGTTTTCGCTTCCGTATCTGGATCATCCCACGGTGCCGAAGACCCGCTTTCTTTCAGAGATACAATCATTGCCCGACGATCTTGAGAATTGGGTGCTCAAGCCGCTCTATTCGTTTGCCGGAATGGGTGTGAAAGTCTCTCCAACAAAAGTGGACATCGAAACGATCCCGGATGCGCAGAGGCATGAATTCATTCTGCAAGAGAAAGTAGAATACGGTGGAGCGATTGAAACGCCGTTTGGTGGAACGAAGGCCGAAGTCCGCATCATGTACATCTGGCTCGACCATCCTCTTGCAGTGAACAATCTTGTGAGAATGGGACGTGGTAAGATGATGGGTGTTGATCATAACAAGAATATGACGTGGGTTGGAGGCTCGGCAGGGCTTTATGTGTAAGAGTTGCACATGGTGTATCGATGTTATATCATGGAACGGACCGCGCATCCATGCGGACGATGTTTTCGTATTCCTTGTGCAGGGTAGGCTGTGTTCTTATTAGCTCTAATTGAGGCGCAAATAGCGAGGAATGAGGAGGATCTGAAACTCCTCAAACGAGTCGTGCAGAGAGAGCAGGCAGCATTCTCGCAATTGTACGACCGGTATGCAACGCTTGTCTATACGATGGTGCTGCGTATCGTAAAGTCCACGGGCGAAGCCGAAGACCTTCTGCAGGAAATCTTTGTCCAGATATGGAACAAGTCAACCTTCTTTGCCGAAAGCAAGGGAAGCGTGTATACGTGGGTGATGACCATTGCCCGGCGCAAGGCGATTGACAAGGTACGGTCGCAGGAGTACGCGAACCGCGGCTCGTCGCTGGATGATGACGATGCCATAGCGCTCCCGGACGCAGCGTACGAAGCAAACCCGCTGCATGCAGCCATTACGACGGAGTACGAGGAACTGATGCAGACCGGGCTGGCGATGTTGAGTGACGAGCAACGCACGATTATCGAACTGAGTTACTACGAGGGTTTCACACAGGCCCAGATTGCCGAGCGACTGAAGGTGCCGCTTGGAACAGTGAAGACGAGGATGAGGCAGGGGTTGATCAAGCTCCGTGATTACTTGAAGGGACGGATACAGGAAAAGTGACACCGGAAGAATTCAAAGAACTGAGTGCGGACTACGCCGTCGGTGCGCTCGAAGGAGAGTCGCTCAAACGGTTTGAGAACCATCTCATGGTTGCCAGCCGTGAAGAGTTCCAGCATCTTGCAGAGCTTTTGGGTGTTGCCGCTATGCTGCCTCTTGTACTGAAGAAACAGGAGCCGCCTGTACGCGTCAAGCAGCAGGTGATGCAAAAGATCCAGCTCTCGTCCTGGGCGAAGGACTCAGTGGAGCGGCGCACAAAAGAACTGACCGATAACGTTGGCACGGATATGAATGAAAGCGACATGATTACCCCGCGACCGGTAACGACTTCACCACCCGTCGCCGTACCGGAGCGGCGCAGTTGGCTGACGTTCGGGATTACCTTTGTTGCCCTCGCGATGATCATCGGGTTCTCCGTGTTCATGGTGAGGTTGATGGGGACCATCGATGAGCAGAACAAACAGTTGGTGAGCGTCGGAAACGAGAAGCAGGAATTACAGACACAACTCGTTGCACTGAAGGATGAACTCCAGCGCAAACAGGAAATCCTGAACGTCCTGGCAGCAAAGCAAGTGGAGATTGCGGTGATGAACGGACTCGATGTGCATCCTGTCGGGTACGGCAAGATTATCTGGGATCCGGAGCGAAAGAGAGCCATCCTTCAGGTCTCGAACCTTCCGGCAATTCCATCGGACAAGGATTACCAACTGTGGGTGGTGAAGGGGAAGCAGCCGATCAGCGCGGGAGTGTTTGTTGTTCATGACGCGGAGTCGAATTATTTCAAAATAGAAAATCTCGCAGTGACAGACCCAAAAGAGATCGCTGCATTTGCTGTAACGCTCGAACCCAAAGGCGGCGTCCCACAGCCCACCGGTGCTATGTATATGGCGGGTGCGCCGAGGTTGTAAGCTTTCCGGGATTCTTTTCCCCCCGATGTTATCCCCGTTTTGCCTTTAGCTCGGCATCCTCGTACATTAGCAGGCAGTTTCACGTATCATACCGCGAAGTTGGAGGAGGGACGACAACCATGACTGAAGCACGCCTGCCATTCTCCTCCAGAATCACAACGATCCTTCTCGGACTTACGCTCACCTGCTTCATCCTCTATGTCGGCAGAGATGTCCTGATTCCGATTGCATTTGCGGCAATCTTTGCTGTGGTGCTCTACCCCGTGAGCCGTTTCCTGGAGCAACGCAAAGTCCCGCGCATTCTTGCAATTACTATTGCAATCGTGCTGACTTGCGCTATTCTGTTCGGCGTTGCCACATTCATCGCAATGCAAATCGGGCAGTTCTCCGAGGATGTGCCAAGACTGAAGGAACAGGGAACCAGGTACTTTACGGACCTTCAGGCATACATCCATGAAACTTTCGGTCTCACATATCCGCAGCAGTTAAAGTGGCTGCGTCAAGGCGCTGAATCTGCACTGACGGGTGAGAGCGGGATGCTGAGTCAGACGCTTCTGACGTTTGTCGACATCACGACGCTCATAGTGCTGGTGCCTCTGTATGCATTTCTCTTTTTGTACTACAAAGACCTTCTAGTGGAGTTCCTCGTCAAAGTGTTCTCTCACGGCTCGTCGACAGTGCGCGAAGTCTTGAGTGAAATCAGGCTCGTCATCAAGAGCTATATCGTTGGATTGCTCTTCGAGACGATCATTGTTGCCGTGCTCAACAGTATCGCCTTGCTCTTGTTGGGTGTGGAGTACGCCATTCTCTTCGGCGTCATTGCAGCAGTTCTGAACTTGATACCCTATGTCGGTATACTTATCGGTGCCATCTTACCCACAGTGATGGCTTTGATAACTTCGAATTCCCTCTGGTCGCCGCTCGGCGTCATTGGCGCGTTCACGTTCATACAATTTCTGGACAATAATTTCATTGTTCCGTACGTGGTCGGATCCCGCATCAGCATCAATGCCATTGTTTCCATTCTTGCTGTGATTGTTGGCGGGACGCTGTGGGGAATTTCAGGTATGTTTCTCTCCTTGCCGGCGGTCGCCATTCTGAAAGTCATCTTTGACCGGGTGGATTCGCTCAAGCCCTGGGGGATGCTCTTTGGCGATGAGATTCCGGGGAAGAGGAGGAGCAAAAGCAAAAACGTGAAGGCCTAGCAAGTTTGTTAAAAAAGCCCAAGCGGTTGCCACAAAGGCACCAGGACACTAAGAAAAAAACAATATCCCATTTACCCCCATGAAGCCCTTGTGTCTTGGTGCCTTGGTGACCAGTCCACCAGAAGGAATAGCATTATTATCAGAATCCCACCACATCGCCGAGTCCGCTACGAAGTGCAAACCATACCACCGTGAAGAACGCGTCCTTCCGTGTGCGTGTGTAATTTACGACGCCGACTTTTAACGCGCCCGAGTCATCCGGCACGTTGTTCTGCCGTATTGCAAATGTGTTCGCGATGAAAGAACTCAACAACTCCTCAATATCATTTTCACTTCTTGTATTACCATCAAGAAGCGCAATCGAGAGGTTCCGGTAGACAGCCCGAACGCTGCCGGTTGCTCGTCCTTTTACTAGTCGAATATCGAGCGCCGCATCAATCAAGACGCCGGACTTTATACGCGTGTGGTCAGAAATGACAAGCCAGGGATTCAAATTCACCAAGGGCATCCCGCTCAACGAGCCTGAATAATTGAACGAGAATTCCGGGCCGACAGGGATTTCCATCCGGAGGTTCATCACTCCGCCTTTCATAAATTCTCCGCCAGCCTTTATGAAAATCGTATCGCCCTGTGTGGAGATTCCTTCCACGGCAAGTTGCACATTCTCCCACGCCAACACGGCGGGTGCCGCCTTTGCCGAAAACCGCTCACCGTACTTGAGCGTGGCACCGGAGATGTTCAGGCTGTCAAGCTGAATGATGTCTTTGATCAAAGGAAAGACGTCGTTCGGCATAAGAGGTGGCGGCGAAGTCTTGTCGGAACGCTTCTCTTTGTTAATCAGAATATCGATTGCGACATCGCTGAAGGAAAGCGATCGTGCCCGGTACGCACTGCCTCCAAATATCTCCTTGAATCCTATACCAACCATTCCCCCTTCAGCAACCGTGAACCGGAATCGTGTTTGGCGGAATGGGCTTGCAGCAAAAAATGCCGTATCGCTTCCCGCAGGCTGAACCTCAAAGCCCTTGACGGATACCTGTGAGTCCGGCAGGGATACGTTGAGCGTTTTGCATCGGAGTTCGTACAACGAGTCAGGAAAATTCAAAAGAATACCTTCTCCCTCCACGGCAACATCCGCAAACGGGTCCGGCGTTTCGTCTCCCTTCCAGAGAAAACGCAACCAGTGAATTCCTCCAATCGAGATCGTCTGTACACTGCCCGACAAAGCCGGGTCGTGACCCGTGACGGACACACCCTCAGCCACAATCCGATTTTCCCAAACATTGAATCGCAGGCTGGCAATGTCGAACGTGTATTCCGGGTACGAACTTTCCAGTTTCCC
This sequence comes from Bacteroidota bacterium, assembly GCA_046160825.1. Lineage (GTDB taxonomy): Bacteria > Bacteroidota > Ignavibacteria > UBA10030 > UBA6906 > JBJXHC01. The sequence continues at coordinate 50,877 of JBJXHC010000059.1, forward strand.
GATGATTTGTTTTTTGATGAAACCATCGACAATCATACTAAAAAAGAAAAGCAATACCGTGATGCCAAGACAAAAGACCATGGCGGTAAAAAGAGCCGATTTTTTCCAAAACTTTGTTTTCAATTCAGGTTCGATCTGATGTGAGGAGGCATTATTTAAAGATAGACCTTTTCGCGATTGTATTGCTACTGGTTTTCAAAAATAGCATCATCTTTATCTTGGCATCGGTCAAACGAGACGTTGACACAGTGATGGTAGCGTACAATAAACCGTAACACTACCCCGTTGGGTTCCTTAGATTGCCTTTTCCACGGCATCATTGTACATTGTTTTGCACTCATTGAAAGGCAATACCCGTTTATGAAGAGTACTCTTGACAGGATTGACTGTCTTTTCCCCGAAACGACCGCCGCTTCGCCTAAAACCCTCATCAAAGAGCGTGACCGGACGAAGATTCCCGATGAATACAAATGGAACCTTGCAGATATCTATTCCGACGACGAAGCCTGGAAATTGGCGAGAGAGAAGCTCAAGTCGGATATACCGGCAGTCGAGACATTCCGCGGCAGGCTTGCAGAATCGGCCAGCACCCTGCTGGAGTGCCTTGAATTGACGACGCAACTCGGCAAGGAATACACGCGCCTGTATTGCTATGCGAGCATGAAGTCTGATCAGGATACGCGCGATGCGCACTATCTTGGGATGGATCAGGAAATGGGCCAGATTGGCTCGGACTTCGCGGCACGGACTGCGTACATTGATCCCGAAATTTTGAAGATGGATGAGGCAACAATAGAATTGTTCATCAAGGACGAACCGGCCCTTGCCGTGTATCGCCATAGTTTGATGGACACACTGCGACGAAAGGAACATACCGGTACCGAGGGTGAAGAGAAGATCATCGCCGACGCAAGCCTTATTGCAGATGCGCCGAACAGCATCTACGGCATTTTTTCCAATGCAGATTTTCCGTTCCCTGAAGTGATATTCCACGACGGTGCAAAAGTGAAGATCGACAAATCGGCATTTGCCCTACACAAGTCGGCGCCGAACCGGGAAGATAGAAAAAAAGTCTTCGCAGCATACTTCGGCAAGCTGAATGACTTCCAGAGGACATTCGGCACACAACTCTATGCCGAGGTGAAGAAGAACATGTTTTTTGCCCGCGCCAGGAAGTACCGCTCGGCGTTTCATCGGGCGCTGGATGGAGGCAATATTCCCGAAGCCGTGTATCGCGGACTTATCGACAATGTGAATGCACATATCGGGACATTTCATCGTTACCTGAAGCTGCGCAAGAAGATCCTCGGTGTGGATCAACTTCATTACTATGATCTTTATGCACCTCTTGTGCCTGATCTGGATCTTGAGTATTCGTATGAAGAAGCCACCGGCCATATCCTCAAATCACTTCATACGCTGGGGGATGAATATGTGGATGTCTCGCGCCGTGTGTTCACGGAGCAATGGATGGATGTTTTCACGAATGAAGGGAAGCGCTCAGGCGCGTATTCCAACGGCGCGGTGTATGATGTTCATCCGTACATTCTGCTGAACTACAACGGCAAGTATGACGACGTCAGTACGATCACGCACGAGCTTGGTCACACGATGCACAGTTATCTGACAAACAAAACGCAGGCGTTTGCCAACTCACACTACTCTATCTTTGTGGCAGAGGTAGCATCAACGTTCAACGAAGCTCTGTTGATGGACTACATGCTCAAGACCATCACGGATGATAATATCCGACTCTCGCTACTCGGCAACTACCTTGATGGCATCCGGGGGACGGTTTTCCGCCAGACACAGTTTGCGGAATATGAGCTGAAGATTCACGAGACGGCGGAAAAAGGGGAATCGTTGACCGGCGAGACATTCAGCGCGTTGTATGATGAAATCAACAAGCGTTACTACGGTCACGACGTAGGGATTTGCCTTGTGGACGATGAGATTGCCGTGGAGTGGGCACACATTCCGCATTTCTACTACAATTTCTATGTGTACCAGTATGCCACGTCGTTTACGGCGTCGGCAGCAATTTCTGAACTGGTGCTGGCGGGGGATAAGGACGCGACACGTCGATACATCGAGCTGTTGAAATCCGGCGGGTCCGACTATCCTATTGAGTTATTGAAGAAGGCGGGGGTTGATATGACAACCTCAGCGCCGTTCGAGCTGACGATGCGAAAGATGAACCGCGTCATGGATGAGATGGAGAAGATTGTGGCGCGGATGAAGAACTAATAACAAAAGCGGAGAGCGAAAAAGCGGAAAGCGGAGAGAAGTGAGACCTCTCCGCCCTCCGGGGTATCCTCTTACATCGAGACTTTCTTCGTTCGGAATGGCTTCGTGAATGCCGAGTACTCCAGCATCTGCGCGGCGAAGTCCATGGGGTACGAGACTTTTATGTCCACAATCTTCGCTGTCGGGTCGTTGACAGGATCGAGCTTCGGATTGACGAATCCGGTGTACTTGGGGAGGTTCAGAT
>JBJXHC010000060.1:0-45887 GCA_046160825.1 Bacteroidota bacterium
CAACGAATCCCACAGTATACACAACCTCATCGGGCACTTCGTTTTCGTGTCCACTTGCTGCGGGTGCTGCAGCTCTTGTCCTGAACGCGCACCCGAGCGCCACGCCGATGCAAATCCTTGCCGCGATGAAAGCGACAGCAAGCAATTCACTCGCACCAAACAATCAGATGGGTTGGGGTATCATCAATACTTCTGCTGCGATCGATTATTTGGACGCGAACAGTGTGGGCGAGAACCCCATAGCGCCGCAAACATTCCGTCTGCGACAGAATTATCCCAATCCGTTCAACCCTGTGACGCAGATAGGATTTGATCTCCCGGAAGCGAGCCTGGCCGCAATCACCGTCTATGATATCCTTGGACAGGAAGTCGCGACAATTGCACGCGGGTATTTTGAGGCAGGTTACCACTCTATTCCATTTGACGCCACGGCACTTGCAAGTGGTGTCTATCTTTACCGTCTCGCAGCCGGCACACTCGTTCAAGACAAGAAAATGGTGGTGATGAAGTAGAAATTTGTTGTCACTTCATAAGCGATTGCCGCGTAGGACTACGGGCTTTTACCTCGTAGTATCCACAGTTTTTTCGTGTGGTTGTTGATTCTGTTTCCTCCATTCCGCTTATTTTTAGATATGAGTTGGGTCAGCCAGCGGTCGCTCCCTCATCCCCTTGATCACGGCATCTCGCTCGAACACACTTCAAGTCCGGATTCATCATGAGCCAGCAGACGCTTCGCGCCGGACTTCTTGCCATTTTTCATGCGTTGGAGAATATTGAAAATTGATACAGCTTCCCTGTAGTTCCGTGTTGTCCAATCCCGTGCACGCTCACCGATCCTCAAGGGTTGGATGGAAATGTTGAGCCAACCATCGCGAGTTTGAATATACCCACCATTCATCCATTCACATTCAACGAAAGATCCATCATGAACATTTTTTCCAATTCACGAACCGGTCTGATGATTGCCGCTGTTGTCGTGTCGCTGATGATCGCTCTGACGGCCGTTGCCGGACAGGTCGATCCGTTTCTCCAGGGAAAACTTGATGAAGCTTCCCCCATGGAGAAGATTCAGGTCATAGTATACATGCAGGACCAATTGGACTTGCCGCAGATGGAAAATTCTCTTCGATCATCCCTTTCTCCCGGCGAGCGGGTACCGGTGAAGGTTCGCTACGAAACCATCCTGACCGCGTTGCAGGCCGTCGCAGAAAGAACACAACCGGCATTTATGCAACGCATTGTATCGCATGAGTCCGCAGGACTTCTTTCTGTGATCAACCGATTCTGGATCCGGAATATTGTTGTTCTGAGCGCGACGCCTGAGGCGATTACAGAGATTGCAGCTTTCCCTGAAGTTGACCGCGTCTACTTTGACGGTATGCTTTACCGCGACCTGCCTGTTGCCGGTCCGATTCCTTCCGACTCAAACCCGGAATCATCAGAACCAGGATTACGCGCAATCAACGCGCACAAACTGTGGGAGCTTGGCTACACCGGAACCGGCCGCATTGTGATGAACATTGATACCGGAGTTGAGGGAAATAACCTGTCGTACAATACCCGCTGGCGTGGTGCCCAACCTGGAGTCCCGGCTTCTGCCGCGTGGTTTGATCCATCCGGTGGCTCGACATTCCCGAATGATTGCGACGGTCATGGAACACACACCATGGGAACAATGACCGGCTTGTACAGCGCAACGAATGAAACGCTCGGCGTCGCACCTTCCGCTCATTGGATCGCTTCCAACTCTTTGTGCGGTGGTGGCACACATACTTCGCGTTCCATTGCCTCGTTCCAGTGGGCGGCAAATCCCGATGGTAATCCCAATACACTCACCGACGTACCGGATGCGATTACATGTTCATGGTTTGATCCGAATGTTGCCTCGACTCAATGCGAACCAACTGCAGGCGGTTACGGTCCGGTGTTCGAAGCTCTCGAAGCGCTCGGCACGGCAATCGTGTTTTCTGCCGGCAATAACGGGCCGGGAGCCGGTTCGGTGACACCACCGAAGAACCGTCTGGCCACTGCGGCAGATATCTTCAGTATCGGGGCGGTGGATGGCAACAATTCCAGTTACCCGATTGCAAGCTTCAGCAGCCGCGGTCCTTCTTCCTGTCCCGGTCCGGATTCACTCCGTATCAAACCCGAGGTTTCAGCCCCGGGCGTCAATGTCCGATCAGCCTCGGGGACAAACAGTACTTCGCTCCTTTCCGGAACTTCAATGGCAACTCCACATGTCGCCGGCGCGATTGCAGTTCTGCGCGAGGTAGCACCGTTCCTGACGGGGACGGAAATAAAACACATCCTGATGAACACGGCACAGGACCTCGGTACACCGGGTGAGGACAATAACTACGGCCACGGAATGATTGACATGTGGGCAGCATACCAGCAGTTGCCACTCAGCATGGGATATGTGAATGGCCAGGTTACAAGTAGCACTACCGATGGCGGCGGAAATCCACTCAGCGGCGTTGCCATTGATTTCGCCGAGAGCGTCCAGCAACTCACTGACGTCACTGATGGTAGTGGTAATTTCCTTGCAAGCGCACGCATTGACACGCAGTTCACCAGTGCAACATACACACTGCGCGCTCAGAAGTTCGGGTATATCAGCTATTCAGACACCATCACAATAGCGCTTGACGACACTGTTACGCGCAACATCACTCTCACCCCGGCCCCGGGCGGAACACTGGAAGTCCACGCCCATCTCTCAAACAACTCGCCCGTACATGCAAGTGTACAGGTCATCTTCGCCGGACAGACTGTGGTGAACGATTCGACGGACGAGGTATCGGGATTGTTTTCCACTCCGCTCCCGGTCGGGAGCTATACAGTTATTGTTGATCCACCCTCTCCATACGCGACCCGTACGTTTGACCCCGTGAGTATCTCTGCCGGTACCACAACTTCCGTCGACGCGCTCGTGCGGTCCGTATTTGAATACGCTCCGGCTTCTGTCAGTGATACGCTTGTCGTCGGACAGGTAGGCACAAAGACGATCTCCGTGACAAACACGACGACCGACTCTGTACGGTTCCGTGTTTCCGATGACGAGGCGCTCACGCGAATATCACGATTGAGCAAACCGAAACCCCTTCAGGTTCAAACATATACTCCATACCATCTGCCGAAAGATGTAAAGGACCCCAACCCCGGATACGCTCCAACAGAAGGTCGGGGAGGACCCGATCCGTTCGGCTACGAATGGATTGATAGCGATGAACCGGGAGGGCCCATCTTTAATTGGGTTGACATTACAGGGGTTGGAACATCAATCCCCTCCACACAGTGGGTCAGTTCGACTGGAACGGCGAATGCCGACGATGGAAAAACGGACCTCGCACTGCCATTTGCATTTCCGTTCTACGGAACCGATTACACTTCGCTGAAGCTGGTCACTAATGGATGGTTGAGCTTCGAAACTTCATCCACACTCACTTCATACATCAACTCTCCGATTCCATCGACAGGGACAGCTGCGCCGAACCTCGCCGTATATCCATGGTGGGATGATCAAGATCTCAGAACAAGCGGCACGGTTCACTACTATCATGATGCCGCGAACAGCCGTTTCATCATCCAATACACCAATGTCCCGCATTACGGAACGACAGAACCGGGCGTGTACACGTACCAGGTGATTCTCTATGAAAATGGCAGCATGCTTTGCCAGTATTTAAGTATGCAACAAACGCTTACCTCTGCCACCATTGGAATCGAGAATGCCGATGGAACGATGGGGTTGCAGGTAGTGCATAGTGCTGCTTACATGCACGATAACCTTGCCATCCTGTTCCACCTGCCGGACGCGCCATGGATCTCCGAGAATCCGACTTCGGGAACGATACCCCCGTCCAGCATTCAGGATATCACGGTTGAATTCAACGCGGGTGGACTGACTGCAGGAACGAACTACTCAGCGAATATTTTTCTTGAGGCTCAGCACCCTGATGTCGAAGGAGCGTACACCATCCCGGCGAGTCTCTCCATTGAACTCGCAGACTCTGCGGTATTGATTGTGAACAAAGGCTCCATTACGTATCCAGCGACACAGATCAACACCACGCGCCACGACACCATCATCGCACGCAATGGTGGTCTCCAAACTTTGAGCATCTCATCAATCACGAGTACGCATGCACACTTCGCTGTTTCACCTGCAAGCATGACGCTTGCCCCCAGCGAATCAGCAGCAGTCGCAGTTTCGTACACTCCACTGTTGGTGGGAGCAGATACAGGACGCGTGCTTCTTGTAAGCAACTCACAGGGTTCATCGCACATCAGTGTTATCCTAAGCGGCAATGCACTGGCGGCGCCTGATATCAATGTCACACCAACTGCGCTCGGTGATACGCTTCAAACCGGTGCGTCAAGTACTGCAATATTCAGCGTTACTAACACGGCAGCCCCACCGTCTTCGCTGCTGTTGGTGTCACTCTCCGAAAGCGCAAGCTGGCTCTCGGTCTCTCCATCAGCAGACACGCTTGCTGCGGGAGAGTCACAGTTGTTTACCGTGTCATTCGAGGCAACCGGACTCCCCATTGGCGTCGTCAACGCGGACATCACCATAACAAGCAATGATCCCTCCACTCCATCATCAGTTGTCTCGTGTTTGCTTGATGTGCGCGGAGGTCCGGTGATCAGCGTCAGTCCTGATTCACTCTTTAGAGCAATGGGAGTTGGCAGCACGGCAACAGACACCATCGTTATCAGAAACGCCGGAGCTTCCGATCTGACGTGGACAATTGCCGACGTACCGGCACCTTCTGCTGATGGAAACAACGGTGGAGATCCACGCTATCCTGTATTCTATGGACCAAGCGGCGAGTTGTATGGAATGATGAAAGGCGACCCGGACGTGTACCAAGGGCCGGCGGTCACAGAAGGCCAAGGCGGACCTGATGGTGCGGGGTATCGCTGGATTGACAGCGACGAACCAAGCGGGCCAGTGTTCAATTGGGTGGACATCTCGTCAACGGGTACATTGATCGATGAGAACAGCGCATGGGTCGCGACGGGGACATTCAACGCGTATGACGAGGGCTACATTTCCATACCTCTTCCCTTCCCATTCCAGTTCTATGACAACACGTATTCATCGGCGTACATCTCTTCCAACGGCTTGCTGATGTTCCAGATACCGACGGCAAATAATTTCACCAATGCCGCCATACCGACAGCCGCGGGGCCGAGCGATAATTTCATCGCTCCGTTCTGGGATGATCTTCAGGTCTCTGGCGTATCGAAAGTCTACTATGGCATGTCCGGTACGGACTTCGTGATGCAATGGGTGGACATTCATCGGTATAATGGCACTGTTCCGAACTACACGTTTGAGATCATACTGAAACCGGGTGGCCAGATCATCGTCCAGTATCTTGCAATGAGTATCAACGGTGGTACATTGACGAGTCATTCAACCGGCATCGAAAACCAGAACGGCTCAATTGGATTGCAGATGGCATTCAATCCGGCAACCGCGTATATCCACAACAACCTTGCCGTGCTCGTTTACCGGGACATCTCCTGGTTGTCCGAAAGTCCGACGCAAGGAACGATCGCTCCGGGAGATAGTACACGTGTTGCAGTCACGTACAATACCACGGGGATGCCGGCAGGCTCTTATCTTGGATATCTCGAGATCTCAAGCAACGATCTCAACAGCAGTCCAACGCTGATACCCGTGAGGATGGATGTCGCTGTCGGTGTGACCGAGGCAAAACCCGGAATACCGGAGGCATTCGAGCTTGTGCAGAACTATCCGAATCCGTTCAATCCGACAACACGGATCGAGTTCGGGTTGCCGGAAGCTGCCGAGGTAACATTGCGCGTGTTTGACCTCCTCGGTCGTGAGGTACGGCTCCTGGCTGAAGGAAATCAGAATGCAGGGTACTTCAGCGCGGAATGGGATGGAAGGAATATGAATGGATCCCCTGTCTCAAGTGGCATGTACTTTTACCGTCTCGAAGCACGGAGCGTCTCCGGCCAGGTATTCACTTCACTCCGGAAGATGATGTTGATGAAGTAATGAATTAACAAATTTCACACAAAAGCCTCGATCGCACTTCTGGTCGGGGTTTTTTTGTGTGTTGGCTGTTGACATTGGATGCTTGATTTCACATATTCATGCCGTTATTTGGTCGCTTTCTATTCTCCCGAAAGACACTCATTGCACTTCTCTCAGACGATCTTCACCGTCTCCTGCGGGGAGACACGCCCGGAATTGTTTTCCCATCATTCACAATCATTACCTTACCATCACGGAGGTACCATGTTGAAATCTCTACGATCGCCTGTTTGCCTGGCGATAACTGCCTTGCTGTTGTTGTGCAGCATGCAGGCCACACAGGCCCAGGTTGAAAAATATCCCGAACGCGCCTGGTCGATGATCACCAAGCTTCAGCCCGGCACTCCGTCACATACTACCACCCCTTTGGTTGTTCCAATCGCGCCGGGAGATCTGCCTCCGCAGAATGAGCCTGATGTGCGCGTGCGACCAACGACTAATACTACGCAATCAGAAATGTCCATTGCAGTCAGCCCGCTGAATAACCGCGTTGCGCTCGCTTCAGCCAACGCATCCGATTTCCCCGTCTCGGTAATCTACGGAACAAGCGCATACTGGTCCACCGATGCCGGACTTACTTGGGCAGGGTTTGATCAACCACCCTCGGGCAATGCAAACTCCGGCGATCCTGCGGCTGCAATCGACCGCAACGGATATTTCTTTATCGGGTCAATTGCCAACAATGACGGTCAGGGTGTGATGCGCTCCACCGATGGCGGAACGACATGGAATTACTTCCAGGTGTCGAATCCCAATGGCAGTTTGTTGGACAAGAATCATCTTACCGTTGACGCCAACTCCTCCAGTCCGCATGTGAATAATGTGTATTCCGCGTGGACGGATTTTGGTCAGCCCGATCCAAATCCCATTGAGTTTGCGCGATCAACGAACAACGGCGCAACGTGGGTAAGCGAACAGAATATTTCCGGAACGGTAATGACGGCCTCTGAGTTCGGGCAAGGTGTACACTTGCAAACCGGACCGAACGGTGAAGTATATGCCATCTGGTCAATCAATCAAGGAACGTCGCCCTTCACGGAACGGGCAATTGGGTTCAACGTATCCTTGGATGGTGGTGCGACTTGGGGACCCGGAAGCCGGGCGATCACCAACACACTCGGTATTCGCACAAGTTCATTCGGGACGTATGGCATTCGCTCGAATAGTTTTCCTGTTATGGCGGCGAGTCAGATTACCGGACATCTCTATATTGTGTGGACGAACATCGGTGTTCCAGGTGTCAACACCGGCGATCCGGATATTTATCTCATTAAATCCACCAACGGCGGAACATCGTGGGGCACTCCGGTACGCGTAAACACCGATGCCATTGGCAACAATGCCAACCAGTGGTTCCCCTGGATTTCAGTCGATCCTGAAACCGATCAGGTGAGCGTTGCCTTTATGGATGGACGAAGCAACATTGGAACCAACCTCGCCGAAGCATGGGTGGCACACTCCATTGATGGCGGAGCAACGTTTGAGGATTTTGTTGTGAGTGATGCGGCATTTGCTGTTGGCCCGCTTCCCGGATTTGGCGGAAACTATGCCGGTGACTACATCGGTATCGCAAGCCGTGGCGCACGCGCGTATCCGTTCTGGAGCGCACAGAACCCATCGACTAATGCGCAGGGCTGGGTCAGCCCGGTCCTTTTTGCTGACCCGACTGATCCCAATCCTCCGACAGGTGTTACCGCCTACAGTGATTTCAGTACACCAACTTCCATGGCCTTATCGTGGACGAATCCGACAACATTGGTCAACGGAACTCCGATCGGATCGTTCGTCATCCGTATCAAGAGGGACGGTACACAGATCGCAGAAGTCACTCCTCCAACGAATACTTACAACGACTCTCCACTCGCAACATATACAGAATATACCTACACGTTTGAAACCCGCTTGACATCCAATGACAGTCTGAGTACAGCGTCTCAGACATCCTGGACTGCGGGTGGTTCGCCCTTCCCCGGTGCACCGACAAGTGTGGGAATTGTGATCACGTCTCCGCGTTCAACACAGGCAGAGATTACGTGGACGAATCCGACGACCCAGAAAGATGGAACTCCCGTTCATGATTTTGCCGGAACGCAAATCTGGAGGAACGGCGTGTTAGTTGACTCTGTTGGTCCCGCGATAACAACGTACACTGATACTCCACCCCAAGGGTTTGTCTATAATTATATCTTGGTGTCATTCAACAGCCTTGTGCCGCGCAGATATAGCGACCCAAGTGCCAGCGTCGGCGGATATATTGGCGACGTTCCCGACGTTTTGATCTGGCAACCGGTTGCTGCCATCAGTCCAAGCGGGGATTCACTTGTGGCATCCTTGACGAGACTGGGCATTAGCAACTTCAAGGTTGATGATCTTTTCTATTTTGGTTCCGATCTCTCCGTTTTCAACGCCATCTTCACAGTTGTCGGCATTTACAGTGACAACCATGTCATCGGCGCTTCTGACCCTGAAGGCGCAGCTCTTGATACTTATGTACAAAATGGCGGCAACCTCTATCTTGAAGGAGGCGATGTCTTCAATTACGACCCCGAGAGCGCCAGTGGCTACCAGGTGCGACCCATTTTCGGACTCAACGATGGTGCCGACGGTGGTACCGATGTCACCAGTGTAAATGGCCTCACGGTTTTCAACGGACTCAGCTTCTCGTACAATGGCGGAAACAATTTCATGGATGAACTGCATCCGAACAGTGATGGCGCCGGTCGGACATTGTGGGTCGCCCCGGGATCAACTCCGGCCAACGATACCATGGGAGTATTCCACTTCTACGGGCTTGGTCGCTCTGTTGCGAGTGTCGTGGAGTTCGGTGGCCTCGTTGATGCAGGCGCAAACCTCAAGGATTCCGTACTGGCCAAGATGTGGACATTCTTTAATCAGGCACTCTCCGCGCCAGAGATTAACGTCACGCCAACAGCTCTTGACGATACATTGCAGGCAGGTCAGTCAAGGTCCTTGTCATTCGCAATTCAGAATACCACTCCCCCGCCGGCCAACGGCCTCATTGTCAGCATCAATGAATCGGTCTCGTGGCTCTCAGTCAATCCAGCCGCTGATACGATCTCGGGCGCTTCAAGTGCAACGATTTCCGTCGACCTCGACGCAACGGGACTGACTCCGGGCAACTACTCTACGAATGTTGTCGTGACGAGCAATGATGCGGATGAGCCGACAACAAACGTACCTGTGTCGCTTCTTGTGACAGGCAGCCCGACACTGGTGACTTCTCCGGATTCGATTGCCAAGACCATGACTCCGAACACTACGGCAGTCGAGACACTCATTATTAAGAACACCGGCGCTGCAGTATTGAATTGGACGATCGCCGATATCCCCTCCGCCTCAGCCGCGGACAATGCTTATGTCCCGCAGACACAAGGGGATGTGATGTTCCCGCCGCGGGTTGGCCGTGATGGTTGGCCGATTCCGCTCGCGAAAGGCGAGAAGGACATCCATACTGGACCTCCGGTCACCGAAGGTCAGGGTGGTCCGGACAGTGCAGGCTATCGTTGGATTGACAGTGACGAACCGGGAGGCCCGACTTTCAACTGGGTGGATATCTCCTCCTCAGGGACACTTATCGACGAGAATAGCCCGTGGATTCCGACAGGAACATTTACCGGGCCGGATGAAGGATATATTCAAATCCCATTGCCATTCGGCTTCCAATTCTACGGTACAACCTACACGTCGGCTTATATCTCGTCGAATGGCCTGTTGATGTTCCAGATTCCCACAGCCAATAATTTCACTAATACCGCCATTCCAACAGCCGGAGGATCCAGCGACAACTTCCTTGCGGCATTCTGGGATGACCTAGAGATCATCAACACAAGCCAGATATTCTATGGCAACAACGGCGCGGACTTTGTCGTGCAGTTTGTCAACATCCATCGTTTCAATGGCACTGTCCCGGAATATACCTTCCAGTATATCCTGAAGCCGGGCGGACAGTTTCTCTTCCAGTATCAGGCTATGAGCATCAGCGGTGGCACACTCACCAGTCATACAACTGGAATTGAAAATGTCGGTGGAACTGTTGGTCTTCAGATTGCGCACAACCCTGCAACAGCTTACCTGCATAATTCCCTTGCCATCCTGATCGGCAAGGACGTAAGTTGGCTCTCGGAAAACCCGACCAGTGGTACGGTCAATCCGGGCGACAGCGCGATTGTAGCGCTCACTTTTGATACCAACGGACTTATTGAAGCGGTCTACACCGCCAAGCTGGAGATCGTCAGCAATGATTTCGCAAACAATCCAAAGCATATCCCGGTCCGGCTTACGGTCGCCGACACCGGTTCGGCTGCATCCATCACTGTCACAAGTCCGAACGGAGGCGAGACATGGGTTGTGGGCTCTTCTCATAACATCACCTGGAACAATACGGGTATTGTGGATTCGGTGAAGATCGAATTTTCCAGCAACAATGGTACAACGTGGTCTGTTATTGCAGGTGCTGTGGTGTCAAACGGATCATATTCCTGGTCCGTGCCTAATAGCCCGACGGCGCAAGCACTCGTGAGGGTAACGTGGGTGGATAGTGCATCTGTGACTGATCAAAGCAATGCAACGTTTACCATTGCACAGCCCGTTGTCACAGAAGCCTTCGCCGATCACGTGACATCGACGCTTCGGGCATCTGTTACCAATGAAGGAAACATCGGTTCTCTCAACGCGTTCGTCGGACAAGGCCCCGGAAGCGGGTTCCGCTTCAACCCCGCAACAACTACAGGCCAGCGGTTATTTGAGGGTTCCATCATGATTGGCCTCGACTCGACGCGGGTCTCCGACGCTGCCCGCAACAACATTGCCCCTGAAGCGTTCGATGCTGATTTCAAATTCGCGGGAAATCTTGACTCATCACTTTCAAGTGGACTCACGAGGATCATTACCACATCATATAATGATTCGCTTGCCGAGACTCCATTTGGAGTACGCGTCGTCCAGAAATCAGTAAGCTGGGATACGGCGGGCTTGAACTCCTTCCTGATCATGCAACTGGATCTCCACAATACCACTGCCACCTCGTATCCGAGTTTGGCCGTGGGTGGATATTTCGATTGGGATGTGAACCCGACGAATGCTCAGGATCGGGGAAGTGTCATTGTTGACTCCACGAATAATATCCCCGGAGTCATCAGTGGCAACTCCTTCCCGTTTGATATGCTGGAACTCCACCAGGGTGCAGCGCCAAATTCGTGGATGGGAATTGTACCATTGAATGAGAACCGCTTCCTTGCCAGGCGCATAGCGATCCAATCGAGCGAAGTGTTCCCACCGCGCATGACGAATGCCGATAAGTGGCTCTACATGACGACGAACCGTCCCACAAATCCAAATGGCGATGCCGGTTCCAACGTGGACCACGGTCAGGTGTTTGGAATGGGTCCATACACCATCGGCCCAGGCGCCACCCAGCGAGTTGGATTTGCCCTGGTTGCAGGCACTTCTCTTCAGAATTTTATCAATACAGCGCGGGCAGCACAACGTGCATGGGTACAACGGCTTGGCAATTCCATCAATGTGATCCTGGTGGGAGTCGATGAACCTGTTGCGGAACTGCCGGCGACGTTCATACTGAACCAGAACTTCCCGAATCCTTTCAATCCTTCAACGAGGATCGAGTTCGGACTTCCTGAGCAATCCGAAGTTTCCTTGAGAGTGTATAATCTCCTCGGTCAGGAAGTACGGGTACTCACCGAAGGAACCCACAACGCCGGCTTCCTCACGGTGGAATGGGATGGAAAGACTGCGAACGGAATCGCTGTTTCAAGCGGAATGTATTTCTACCGGCTTGAAGCACGAAGCAGTTCAGGCGATGTATTCACGTCATTACGAAAGATGATCTTGATCAAGTAATTTCATCAAGGTCCGGTCTCATACAACGTCCCGGTTGATTGCAGCCGGGACGTTTCTATTTTGAGTTTGCGACCGTTGACATTTGAGCGGTCATTTCACATATTTCAACTGCATCTCGGTTCGATTCCCGCACTACGTATTGTACACGGGGGAGGGATGAGCGGGAAGAGAGTTTGGTCATCTGTTCTCAATAAACTCTGTTCCCTGCTTGCCGTGTCGCCTATTCCCACCCGAAACTATTGACCAGTTCACGATAATCATCACCGTACTCCAACCAGGAGGAGCAATGTCCTACTACCGTACAATGTTGTTTTCTTTCGTTGCGCTGTCTCTTGTTTTCCACAGCACGCTTCTCACGCAGGAACAATCTGCTCAACGTACCGCAGCAATAAGAGATGAACTGCGCCAACAATACCAACCGGGTGACGTTGTGGAAAGAAAAAAAGAGAGTGGACAAGTCGTTCCCTCCCTTGGTGGTTCTGACGTCCTGGTCAACAACAATACCGGCAGTGTGGGCACGGGAAACTTCACCCAAAGTGAAACAACCATTCTGGCCCTTGGGAACGCAGTCGTCATTGGCTTCAATGATGCCGGCTCCTACAACGGCTCAAACAATCAATTCACAGGCTTCTCCTACTCGACCAATGGTGGAGTGAGCTTCACCGACGGCGGAACGCTGCCAGCCAGCGTGGTTGGAGATGCCGGTGACCCTGTACTGGCCGGGAATGAGACGACCGGAAGGATGTATCTTTCGACGTTGGGTTTTAGCGGGGCCAGCACGATCCAAATGTTCCGCTCAGATAATAATGGCGCAACATGGATGGCTCCTGTGAACGCAACTCCCGGCGGAGGCGATGAAGATAAACAATGGCATGCCGTCGATAATTTTGCCGGCACCGGCAATGGCAACGTCTACCTTATCTCCCGTAACTTTGGTTCAGGCAACGGCATTTATGTGTACCGCTCAACTGACCATGGAGCAACATTTGGTCCCAGCGCCGGCGTGCAAATTGTCTCGGGAAAACAAGGCGCCTTCATTGCTGTTGCACCTGATCACTCTGTATATGCCTTCTGGTATGATGGGACTTCCATCAAAGTGCGGAAGTCCACCGACTTCGGTGTGAGTTTTGCGTCCGAGGTGATCGTGGCGAGTGGACTCGTGGGCGGTGTAAATGGCGACTTGGGCCTCACCGGCATCCGACAAGGAACCGCATCGGCTTCATCCTTCAGGAGTAGCGAGTTTCCTCACGCGGCAATCAACCCGATCACCGGGAACATCTATGTTACCTATAACAATGACGGCGCAGGAGCCGATAGGGCTGATGTCTTCCTTGTCCAGTCCACCAACGGTGGAACCACCTGGAGTTCCCCTGTGAAGGTGAATGACGATGCCACCACAACGGATCAATGGCAGCCCACGATAGCAGTTACACCGAGCGGATCGACGATCGGAATTTTCTATTACAGCCGGCAGGAAGATGCGGTTGATAATAATTTATTCAAATACTACGGACGTACAGGCAGTATCTCGGGTTCCACCATCACGTTCACACCCAGCTTTCCGGTCAGTGATGTTGCGTCCCTGCCGGAGTTTGGCCGTGATGCAGTCATCAACACGGTCTACATGGGCGATTACAACCACGTCTCCGCCACGGCAAGCGCATTCCATGTCGTCTGGTCGGACAACCGTGATGACCTGTCTGGTGGTTCACCGCGTAAGGATCCCAACGTGTATTACAAGAGCATCGCAACAGCAGATCCCAGCGACCCGAATGCCCCTACGAGTGTCACTGCGTATAGCCAATTCTCGACGCCAACAACCATACAATTGAACTGGACAAATCCCACCACTCTCGTGAACGGCTCTCCCATCGGCTCGTTCGTTATGCGCATCAAGCGCGACGGAGTGCAGATTACCGAGGTAACTCCTCCTACTGCAACGTACAACGACGGTGGAAGGACAACCTACCAGGAGTACACATACACTCTGGAAACACGCCTGACTTCCAACGACAGTCTCAGCTCACCTATCCAGGTAAGTTGGATTGCCGGCGGTTCACCAATCCCAAGTCCGCCAAGCGGCGTTGGCATTAACATCACGGCACCGAGATCAACCCAGGCGACCATTTCCTGGACGAACCCGACCACACAGGATGATGGAACACCAATTCATAACTTTACAGGAACACAAATATGGCGTAATGGTGTGTTGCTTGACTCCGTGAATGCAGCAACAACCTCGTACGTGGATACGCCACCACAGGGCTTCGTCTATACTTATTATCTGCGGGCATACAACAATCTCGTGCCGAAGCGATACAGTGATCCCAGCGCAAGTGTTGGCGGCTATGTTGGTGACATCCCGGATGTACTGGTGTGGCAACCGGCGGATGCAATCAGCCCGAGCGGCGATTCACTCGCCGCGTCACTTGGTCGGCTGGGTATCAGTAATTTTAAGGTCGATTCGCTCTTTGAATTCGGATCGAATCTCTCGCAGTACGATGCCATTTTCGTTGTTGTTGGAATCTACGATGACAATCATGTCATACTCGCATCCGACCTCGAAGGCCCTGCGCTAAACACCTATGTGCAAAACGGTGGCAGGTTATACCTTGAAGGTGGCGATGTGTTTAACTACGATCCCGAGAGTGCGAGCGGATACCAAGTGCGGCCAATCTTTGGACTCAACGATGGTGTGGATGGCAGTGGTGATGTTACGAGCATCAACGGTCGGACAGTATTCAATGGTCTCACCTTTTCGTACGCCGGGGGCAATAACTTCATGGATGAATTGCACCCGAACAGCGATGGTGCCGGTCGAACATTGTGGGTTGCTCCGGGGTCAACACCGGTGAACGACACCATGGGTGTATTCCACTTCTACGGCCTCGGCCGCTCAGTCGCCAGCGTTGTAGAATTCGGCGGACTGGTGAATGCCGGAGCGAATCTGAAAGACTCCGTGCTTGCGAAAATCATGACGTTCTTCGATCAGTCTCTTGCAGATCCGGAGATTCTGATCAGCCCATCATCACTTGCCGATACACTCCAAAGCAATCAGACAAGTTCACTCAACCTCACCATCAATAATACCACATCACCTCCTGCCAACGGTCTTATCGTTGGTTTGAGTGAGTCCGCGGCATGGCTTTCCGTCACGCCGGCAGCAGACACTATTGGGGCGTCTTCCAGTGGTTCCTTCAGTGTCGACTTCGATGCAACCGGGCTTACCCCTGGAACATATACGACGAATATCATTGTCACAAGCAATGATCCCAACGAACCCTCCACCAATGTCGGTGTGTCACTCGTTGTTACCGGGGCACCAAATCTTGTCGCCGTCCCGACTTCGATATTCAAAACGATGGCTCCCAACACCACGTCGGTGGATACACTCGTCATCAAGAACACCGGTGCCGCAGTGCTGAACTGGTCCATCGCGGATCTTCCATTTGCCCCACGCTCATCGGACGTGCAACCATCCATGATGAGTTGGGATGAACTCTACCCCGCAAAGGTCGGTCGTGACGGCCGACCTATCGCGCTCACAAAGGATGAAAAGGATCCTCGCTCCGGTCAACCTCCGACCGAAGGCCAGGGAGGCCCCGATGCAGGCGGATATCGCTGGATCGATAGTGACGAAGCAGGCGGTCCGACGTTCAATTGGGTGGACATCACCGGGATTGGTACATCGATTCCTTCAAGTCAGTGGATCAGCTCAGGCGGAACGGCAAATGCCGACGACGGACGGACGGTAATTCCTCTGCCGTTCAGTTTCCCCTATTACTCGGTGAATTATGATTCCCTCAAGCTCGTCACGAATGGCTGGATGAGTTTTGCCACAACCTCTACATTGACCTCTTA
This sequence comes from Bacteroidota bacterium, assembly GCA_046160825.1. GTDB lineage: Bacteria > Bacteroidota > Ignavibacteria > UBA10030 > UBA6906 > JBJXHC01. Next base: position 15,815 of record JBJXHC010000060.1, read on the forward strand.
TATCAATGAAGGGATCCCGACAACCAGCCCATCCGCCCCGAACAATGCGCTGTATCCATGGTGGGATGATCATGATCTGCGCACGGCCGGGACAGTTCACTACTACAACGATGTCGCAAACAGCCGCTTCATTGTTCAATACACGAACGTACCCCATTACGGTACCACACAACCGGGGTTGTATACGTATCAGGTGATGTTATACGCCAACGGAGCAATCCTCTTCCAATACCTGGACATGCAACAGACCCTCAACTCCGCGACAATCGGAATCGAAAACGTCGATGGTACGACCGGACTTCAAGTGGTGTTCAGCGCCGCATATATGCACAACAACCTGGCGATTCTTTTCGGAAAGGATGTCTCCTGGTTATCAGAGAATCCCACAAGTGGTTCGGTAAATCCGGGCGACAGCGCGAAGGTGGCTATTGCTTTCGATGCCTCAGGGTTGACTGAAGCAGTGTATACCGCGACATTGGAAATCGTTAGTAACGATTTTGCCAACACGCCATTGCACATACCGGTGGAGTTGACCGTAGGGGCGAATTCCGTTGGTGTACCGCTTGACGCAGGATGGAACATTGTTTCCAACCCAATCGTGACCGCCAATGACTCGGTGCTCGACCTGTATCCGACGGCTGCATTTCCTTATGCGTTTGCATATTCACCCGGCACAGGGTACTCTCAGGAATCCCGCCTCCAAAACGGAAAGGGATACTGGGAGAAATTTCCGGCAGGTTTGACGCAGACAATCACCGGCACGCAACTGACAGCCGATACCATCCCTGTCGTTGCCGGTTGGAATCTCATCGGTGCACTTTTCTCTGCCGTGGATACCGCCACAATCACCAGCACTCCGCCCGGAATTCGACAGTCCCCATTCTTCGGGTTCAGCGGCGGATACACCGCCGACAATACTCTCGAACCCGGGAAGGGATATTGGGTGAAGTCGAGCGGCACGGGGTCATTCATCGTGACGGCGCCAGCCAACAATGCACCATTGTCCAAAGCAGTCTCCAGTACAACTGATGCCTGGGAGACGTTCTCATCTGTAAAGGTTTCCGATAATTCCGGAGGCTCACAGGTGTTGTACCTCGGAAACACTTCGGCACAGGATGCTGTAGCATATGAACTCCCTCCTGCCGGCCCTGTTGGCGTACTCGACGCCCGATTTGAATCGCAACGGATGGTGGAGTACATTGACATGCGCATCAATCAGCGGGTGAGTTATCCAATTGCCATCCGATCCACTGCATACCCACTTACCATAAAGTGGAATGTCAATGGCGGAACAGCTCTCAGCTTGCGAGACGGCATCACGGGATCGTTGATTCCTTCCAAAACCATCTCCGGCACCGGCGAAATCGTCATCACCAATCCCTCCATCAACAGACTGGTGATATCGGCCGAACCGACCGGGATACCGACAGAGTTTTCGTTGGATCAAAACTATCCCAATCCGTTCAACCCAACGACAAGAATTGAGTATGGGCTTGCAGCCCCGGCACAGGTGACTCTCAAAGTGTTCGACATTCTCGGTCAGGAAGTGGTAACACTTGCCGATGGCCTCCAGGATGCCGGATACTTTGCCGTGGAGTGGGACGGGCGAAATGCCTCCGGCAACATGGTTTCAAGCGGTGTCTATTTCTACCGCATTGAAGCTGCGGGCACTGAGGCAGGAGCAACATTCAGAAGTCTGAAAAAGATGACCCTGATGAAGTAGCATCGCCTGAATAGTTTCCAAGAGGCCTTTGTCTGTACGATAAAGGCCTTTTGTTTTTCGGGTGCCAAGGTGTATATTGTGTCATCGTTTCATAATATCCGGATACGGTGACCCGACCATTACTGTTTGCTTTGATCTTGTTCTCCTATGCGACAAGCACTGGTTCCTCTCTTCCTGTATATTTTTATGAAGGATTTGACGGTCCGGCAATTCCTCCGGGCTGGTCACAGCATCAGATCGCCGGACCAACAGCGATGTGGAATTTCGTGGGAACTGGAACAAATCCTCCCATCCCACCCTACGCAGGCATCGGACAAGCGAAATTCAATTCGTATGACGCGGGTCCCGAAGAACAAACCAGACTTGTCACCCCCGCCCTCAATCTTTCATCCTCCATCGATCCTTTCGTCGAGTTCATGTTCCATCACGACGATGAGTTTCCCGCCGTATTCGATTCTGTTTATATGGAAGCAACCACAGGAGACAGCGTCACAGGGCCATGGATGGTGCTGCATGGAACACGTCGACCGCGAACAATAGCGGGCTGGGAGCGTGTTGCCGCTTCACTCCTGAGTGTCTCAGGAAATTCAAGAGTGTTCGTTGCAATGCGTGGCGTGAGCAAGTACGGCAACAATATGTATGTGGATGAGTTCAGGATCGCAGATTCTTCATTCCACGATATCGGCACAATTGGTTTGGTGGGAGAAACCAGTTTGAACGATGATATCCCTGCAAGTGAGCGGGGGCGATCGATAGTGAAAGAAGATCGGTTTGGGGCTGCGCAAGGCGACTCTGTGCTGCTGACGTTCGTACAGAATTTTGGAACATTTGCAGAAACTGCATACGAAGTATATTGGGACGTCGATTTCAATCTTCAATCGCCGATCCCGAACTCACGAACACTACCGCGCACCGGGCGTGATACATTCCTGCTGCCGTTACCGGAATTGGAGCCAGGAACTCACGCAGTACGCGCATGGACTGTTCTCGATGCCGACTCCAACCGGACAAACGATACAACGACTTTCACGCTTCTGATTCTTGATACAGCCGTTGTGTTTGTTGAGAATTTCAATAGCGAAGCCTTTCCACCTGTGGGCTGGACCGCAGTAAACAGAGATGGCAGTGCGCTAGGTCCGTGGTTCCGTGGCTCCAATATCTCGGTGTTCCTTCCCCTCGAAGGACTCGGCTTCGCTGCCAACAATTTCCAACGGGCAAGCGGCCAATACATCGATGATTATTTGATCTCTCCTGCAATCTCCAGCATCGGTCAGATAGGGATGGAAGATACATTGGCGTTTTGGGTCCACTCGGCACTCAACCAGCCGCCGTTTGCCAATTATCCTGATTCTCTGATGATACTGCTTTCGACTTCAGGGACAGATACCACGGACTTCACCATCATGGTTGATTATTTTGCGGTGCCCAAGGGTTCCTGGGTACCCAAAGAGTACGTCGTGTCGGACCTGGTTCCTCCCAACTCCACGATTCATATCGCTTTCAGGTATCTCCACTATGCAGGCGGACCTTCGGGCGGCAACTCGGATTTCATCGGTCTTGACGCTGTGCAAGTTCGGCGGGGATTGGCGACATCAATAAACGAACACGATCCCGCTCCGGCTTCGTTGCACCTCGATCAAAACTATCCCAACCCATTCAATCCATCAACCACAATCAGCTATCAACTCTCAACAGGCAATCATATTACACTTAAGGTTTATGACGTTCTTGGTCGTGAGGTCGTATCACTGGTTGATGCACACATGGAAGCCGGTCAGCACTCGGTTCAACTAGATGGAGGCACAATCGCAAGCGGAATGTATTTCTACAAACTTGTAGCGGGAGAGTACACTGAGGTTCGGAAGATGGTGTTGATGAAGTAGGCACGACAATTCTCCAACAAACGAAAAGCCCCGGCGATAACTCCGGGGCTTTTGTTCTTAAACACGAAGGCTGTTAGCCGATGCTCGATCGGATTATGCCAAGTCCTTCTTCGATCTCGTCCTGCGAGATATTCAACGGTGGGCGGAACCGGATGGAACGATCACCACTCGGCAGAATAATAAGCCCCTTCTCGAATGCCCTCTTCCGGATATCGTTGCGGCCTGCCGGTGTGGCGACATCGAATGCAGCGAACAAACCGCGGCCGCGTGCGTTGGAGATGACCATGGGAAAATCGTTCTGGAGTTGCTCCAAGCCACGGACAAGATAATCGCCCATGACTCGCGCATTGTCCACGAGATTCTCTTCCTGAATAATCTCCAGATAGCGCTGGGAGCGGACCATATCAACGAGGTTCCCTCCCCATGTGGAATTGATCCTGCTCGGTATGACAAAGACATTGTCCTTCACCTCGTCAATCCGGCGACTGCTGAGGAAACCGCACACCTGCGTCTTCTTGCCGAAGCAGATCATGTCGGGCCGGACAAAATGCTCGTGCGCCCACATCTTCCCTGTCAATCCGATGCCGGTCTGCACTTCGTCAAAAATCAACATCGCATCGTTTTCATCGGCAAGCTGGCGGAGGGCTTTGAAGAACTCCGGGCGGAAGTGGTTGTCCCCACCCTCGCCCTGGATCGGCTCAAGGATGATTGCAGCGATATCGTCCTTGTTTTGCTGGAACGCCTGCTTCATCTGGTCGATACTGGTCTCTTCATCCTTGATGGTTCGAGCAAGGTTCTCCCCGTTCAAAGGAAATCTGATAACCGGATTCAAGACTCGTGGCCAGTTGAATTTCGGGAACAGGTCGGTCTTCACCGGATCGGTATTCGTAAGCGAGAGCGTGTAGCCCGACCGTCCATGGAAGCACTGCTTGAAGTGCAGCACTTGCTTCCCCTTTTCTTCCTTATACCCTTTGAGGAAGTTCTTCCTGATCTTCCAATCGAACGCTGCCTTCAGAGCGTTCTCCACACCGAGCGTTCCTCCTTCAACAAAGAATGCATGGGGAAGATATTCCGGCATGGCGATTCGGGCAAACGTGGCAACGAAATCGGCTTGCTCCGCAGTGTAAATGTCGGAACTGGAGGGCTTGTTCACCGCGACATACGCGAGCTTCTCCAGAAATTCCGGTGTCGTCATCTTCGGATGATTCAATCCGATGGGTGACGATGCAACAAACGTAAAGAAGTCGAGATACCGCTTGCCGCTACGGGCATCAACAATGTACGAGCCGAGGCTCCTTTTAAGGTCGACAATAACATCGAACCCATCGACAAGCATGTGCTTTGAAAGTGAGGAAAATACTTCTGATGGTGGAACTTGTGTGGAATCGGATGCCACAAGAACCTCTTGATGAGTATGCATGGAATTCTCCTGTAGTTTAGTGTTCTGTTTGGTCATGAATGAGCTGAGACTCAACAGAATTACTTCAGAAGAATTCCTGATGTTCGTAAAGGGAAAGAATAAAGATGTTTGTGGTTGTCATGGCTCAGTTCTCATAATTATCGATCTGAGCGCGTTGTAATCCGCCGCTGTAATCCACATACACGCTCTTCCATTCCGAGAAGAACTCGTACACAGTCCAACCACCCTCGCGGTGACCGTTGCCGGTTTGCTTTACACCACCGAACGGCATGTGCGCTTCTGCACCAATGGTCGGTGCGTTGATATACGTGATGCCGGCCCTGACGTCACGGATGGCCGTGAACGCATCGTTGATACTATTCGTATAGATGGAAGAAGAAAGTCCGTACACCGTATCGTTGAGAATATGAATACCGTGCTCCAGATTCTTCACCTTGATCACCGAAAGGACAGGTCCGAAGATCTCTTCCTTTGCAATCCGATGGTCCGGCTGAACGTCGGCAAATACGGTCGGTTGATAGAACCATCCCTTGTCGAGTCCGGACTCGCCGGGAATTTTCCCGCCGGAAACCAGTTTGCCGCCTTGCTTCAGGCCGATCTCAACATAACTTTCAACCGTCTTACGCTGACTCTCATTGACGCATGGACCAACTTCAATGCCTTTGTTCAAGCCGTTGCCGAGCTTCAAGGTCGCCACACGTTTCACCAGCATTTCCAGAAATACATCATGGATCTTCTCATGCAACAACAGCCGGCTTGTCGCAGTACACCGCTGACCTGTCGTTCCGAAAGCGCCCCAGAGTACGCCATCCAGCGCCAGTTCGAGATTCGCGTCATCCATAACAAGTTGGGCATTCTTGCCGCCAAGCTCAAGCGAGACACGCTTCAATGTGGCACTCGCAACCTCGGAGATTTTCTTGCCTACGGCTGTTGAGCCGGTGAAGCTGATGAGATCGACATCCGGATGGGAAACAATGCTCATCCCGACGTCGCTTCCACCACCATGCACAATGTTAATCACGCCATCGGGAACACCGGCCTCAGCAAGAATTTCGACCAACGATGTCGCCGTAGCCGGAGTATCCGTTGCAGGCTTAAAGACAACCGTGTTGCCGCAAAGGAGCGCGGGAAATATCTTCCATGTCGGAATGGCCATCGGAAAATTCCATGGAGTAATGATCCCCGCAACGCCGATTGGGACACGTAACGCCATGTTGAATTTATTGGGAAGTTCGGAGGGAACGGTATGACCGAAAAGCCGCCGTCCCTCGGTTGCCGCGTAATACGCCGTGTCAATTCCTTCCTGGACATCGCCACGGGTCTCGGCAAGTACCTTCCCCATTTCTTTCGTCATCTGTGTGGAAAGGGCTTCCTTTCGGGCAACCATAAGATCCCCGACCTTGCGGAGAATGTCTCCACGTTTCGGTGCCGGAACAAGTCGCCATGTTTCAAACGCCGTACGCGCTGCACGCACAGCTTCGTCAACATCTTCTTTCCCTGATTTGGGAAATACACCGATCACCTCATCCCAGTTTGCCGGATTGCGGTTCTCAAAAGTCTGACCTGATTTTGCATCAACCCATTTGCCGTTGATAAAATTCTGGAATTTTTTCATGATACTCCTTTGGTATTCTATGCAAGTCCCGCTCGTTGGAATACATAGTCCACGTTGCGGATGCTTCTGGAAAGATCAAACAATGAATCAATCTGTTGAATGTTTAGTGTACTGACAATCTCTTTATTACTTCTCAGCAAGTCTTTGAAGTTCTTTTCGGACTGCCATACTTCCATCGCTGCCGACTGCACAAGACGGTACGCGTCTTCCCGTTTCATTCCTGCATTAGTCAATGCGAGAAGAACGGATTGCGAGAAGATCAGCCCCCTCGTCCGTTCAAGATTCTTGAGCATGTTTTCAGGATAAACGATGAGCTTATCCATCACCTCCGTAAACAGACTGAGCATGTAGTCGAGCAGAATACAGCTGTCCGGTACGATCACCCGCTCGACGGAAGAATGAGTGATATCCCGCTCATGCCATAAAGCCACGTTTTCCATTGCCGCTAAAGCGTTACCCCGCAACACCCGTGAGAGTCCGGCAACCCGCTCACAGGTAATCGGGTTACGTTTGTGCGGCATGGCCGATGAACCCTTTTGCCCCTTTGAGAAGTACTCTTCCGCCTCAAGGACTTCCGTCTTCTGTAAATGCCTTATTTCAGTGGCGAATTTCTCCAACGAACTCCCTATCACCGCGATCGTCGTAAGGAATTCCGCATGCCTGTCGCGTTGCAATATTTGTGTGGAGACCGGCGCCGGTTTGAGGTCGAGTTTTGCACAGACGTACTCTTCGACCTTCGGGCTGAGATGTTCGAACGTCCCGACGGCACCTGAGATTTGCCCGACGGAAATTCTCTCAACCGCAGACACAAGTCGCGCAATGTTGCGCTGTGTTTCATCGTACCACAGAGCCAGCTTCAAACCGAATGTCGTCGGCTCTGCGTGAATCCCGTGTGTCCGCCCGACCATTGGTGTGGTCTTGAACTCACGGGCGCGGCGCGCCAACACCTCGGCAAGTTTGTGCAGACCCGACAGCAGCAACTCACCGGATTGCTTCATCTGCACAGCAAGACTCGTGTCAAGGACATCGGATGACGTCATGCCAAGATGAATGAATCGGGATTCCGGACCGACACACTCTCCGACGCTGGTCAGGAATGCGATGACGTCATGCTTTACTTCGTTTTCGATTTCATCAATGCGCTTGATATCGAAGCGACCCTTCTCGCGAATCACTTTCGCCGCGTCTTTGGGGATCACCCCCAATTCAGCTTGTGCCTCGCATGCGAGAACCTCGATCTCCAACCAGATGCGATACTTGTTCTCGTCTTCCCAAATTCGTCCCATCACGGGCCGCGTATACCGGGCAATCATGTTGGACGTTTCTCCAACTTCAACTCCAAATCGAGCGACACACGCTCTCGCATCACGCGTACATTGAGCACATCACCAACTTTGTGGTCATTCACAATTGCAATGATGGTTTGGTCATCCAGTATGCGTTCACCGTTTACGGTCAGAACAATATCACCGACCCTGAACCCTGAACGTTCTGCCGGACTTCCCCGCTTCACATCGCTGATAATAACACCTTCTGCTTTGTCAAGTCCAAAGTATCGTGCAATCCGACCGTCCACTGCCTGAACTTCCAATCCCGTCCAATACTCACGTTCAATCTTGCCGCTTCTCTTCAGTTCTGCAACAATCGACTTTACACGATTAATGGGAATGGCAAACCCCAGACCAATACTTCCCTGGTTCGGTGTGTATATGACCGCGTTTACTCCTATGACTTCACCGATCGAATTCACCAGCGGGCCGCCACTGTTACCCGAATTGATGGCAGCGTCGGTTTGAATCATTCCACGATAGACACGTCCCTGCTCGCCACGGAGATTCATGTCGGTTGCGCTCACCACGCCAACAGTAACTGTGGGTTTATCACTGATATCAAATAATCCGAAGGGATTACCAAATGCCACCACCCACTCGCCGATGATAACGTCATCGGAATTCCCGAGCATGACATGCGGCAAGTTCGTCCCGCTAATTTTCAGCAGTGCAATATCCGAGACCAGGTCGGTACCGACGATTTCAGCTTTGTGTTTCTCGCCATTCGTCATCGTCACGGTAATCTCTTTGGCATTTCCGGCAACATGATCATTGGTGAGGATATATCCATCGGGGGAAATGATCACCCCCGACCCGAGGTTCGGCACCTGCCGCGTGTACGTCCTGTCTCCAAAGAATTGCCGGAAGAACGGATCATCTCCCCACGGCGTCACCTGACGATATGTGCGCAGTTCAATCACGTTGATGCCAACCACCGCAGGACTGACGGCCGCGACAGTTTTCGTAATTGCATTCCGTCTTGAAACCGTGACACGTTCGGCCACCGAGTCGCGTTGTTGCGGAGTATAGCCGACGGGGTTTGCCTCAATTGAAGGCTCTTGGGATTCCTGTGAAGCCGGTTGTTCCTGGTCGTTGGCCGACTTCGATGCATGGCCGATATTGTAGCCAATCAGTCCGCCCCCAAGGAATGGCAGCAACAGAACAATAATCGTTGTCAACACTTTATTCATTCTCTCATCTCTGGCGCTGTCACTTCTTTCTCTTCAGAGCACGATGTACCGCTCTGACAATCGCATCGCGGTCAATGCCGTATTTCTGCATCAACTCCGGGCCTTTGCCGGATTCACCAAATGTGTCGTTTACAGCAACAAACTCCTGTATCGTTGGGTGATGTTGGGAGAGGAACTCTGCAACCGCGCTGCCGAGTCCTCCGTGAATCTGGTGATCCTCCGCTGTAACAATAGCGCCGGTTTCCTTTGCAGCCTTGAGTACTGTGTCTTTATCGAGCGGCTTGAGCGTGTGCATATTTATCACACGCACAGAAATCCCATCCGCAGCCAGTGTCTCCGCCGCCTGAATGGATTCCCATACTTGAAGGCCAAGGGCAATAACCGTAACATCGTTGCCATTAATCAGCGTGTTGGCCTTGCCGATTTTAAATGGTGTCGATTCGTCCGTGAACATCGGGGTGTTATCGCGAAAGTAACGAATGTAGACCGGACCCTTGGTGATTGTCAGCGATGCCTTCACTGCCCGTTTCGTTTCAAGATAGTCGGACGGACTGATGACGGTCATGTGAGGCAACACGCGCATGAGTGCAAGGTCTTCAAGCGACTGGTGTGTTGCACCATCCGGACCGACAGTAATGCCGCAATGCGATGCACAGATCTTCACCGGCAACTCGCTGTAACAGAGTGATTGACGAATTTGATCGAAGGGTCTGCCTGCCGCGAACTCACCGTATGCGGAGGCAAACGGGATCTTGCCGACAAGCGAAAGCCCCGCTGCGACACACATCATATCGGCTTCTGCAACACCGACTGAGAAGAAGCGATCCGGGTAGGCTTTTGCAAACGCGTCAACCTTGACGGAACCGCTCACATCGCCGCCCAGCACGACGACGTTCGGATTCTCCTTGCCCAGTTCCATCAACGCATCGGAGAAACCTTGACGCGTAGCCTTCTCGCCCTTGCTTTCGATTTTTTTCATTTCGCCACCCCGGCTACTTGCTTCTCCCAATCAAACTCCATGAAATCACCGAAACGTGTTGGAGGAAGTTCACCGAGGGCTTGCTTGCCCTGTTCGATGTTCGGGGGAATGCCATGCCAGCGATAATCGTCTTCCATAAACGACACGCCACGACCCATGAACGTCTTTGCTATCACTACGGAGGGCTGGCCCTTGAAGTTTCTCGCCGCATCCATCGCTCCGAGGAATTCCTCAATGTTGTGGCCGTCGCATTCAATCACGTTCCATCTGAACGAACGCCACTTGTCTGCAAGCGGTTCAATCTCCATTACTTTGTCTGTGCGGTTATCAATCTGGCAGAAGTTACGGTCAACGATTGCCGTGAGGTTATCGAGGTTGTAATGTCCCGCCGTCATCATCCCTTCCCACACCTGACCCTCATCCAATTCACCGTCACCATGCAACACGACAACTCTGTTCGGTTTCTTGTCCATCTTCAGGCCCATTGCAGCGCCGGCAGCAATCGACATTCCCTGGCCGAGGGAACCCGACGCGATTTCAACACCCGGAACTCCATGCGTGTACCAGGGTGCCGGATGACCATGAAGGCGGGTATTCAGTTTGCGGAGAGTTGACAGTTCCTGGATGGGATAAAAACCTGCGCGGGCAAGCGTGGAGTACCACACCGGTGCAAGATGGCCTGCGGAGAGAAAGAAGAAATCCCGTTCCGGCAATGTTGGATTGGTTGGATCATACTTCAATATCTTGAAATACAACGATGAGAAAATATCCGCGAGGCCAAGCGGTCCACCCGAGTGACCCGATTGGGAGATCATCAACATCCTAATAATGTCTCTCCGTATCTGTCGAGCCATTTCCTGCAAGTCGCCAATACCAAAATTCCGATGATCTACAACGGCCATTGCTTCATCCTTTGGTTTGATATCTTCGTAACCATTCCGACACCGGTTGAGCGAGCTTCGCAAGAAGAATTGCAAAGAGCACAACTGCAAAGTACTTATACTTCAATTGATCGCTATTATCTGAAAGCAACCACGCCAGCACTTCCCCCGGCAAGAGCAAGATGACGCCGAGTGTGAACAAACAGGCAACGGTGCTTCCGACGTTCACATCTCTTGAGAGCCTGTGTCCAAGGAACCAGAAGATCCCCCACACGGCTACAATCTTCCACGCAACAACGAACATGACTCCGGCCGCCGTCGCAAGTCCCCGCCCGCCTTTGAATCCAAGCCACACGGGAAACGTATGTCCGATGGTTGCTCCAACCCCGGCCGCTGCTATTTCTGCGACGCCGTCATTCCAAATGGCCCGGGCACAAAGTACGGCAACCGAACCTTTCAATACATCCAATACCAAGACCACCGCACCAACGGCTTTTGAATTGGTGACGAGATAGCTGTTCAGTGTTCCAACATTACCACTACCGGCTTGTCTGATATCAATCTTCGACTTCCATCTGACGAGAAGGTAGGCAGTGGGAACAGACCCGAGGAGATACCCCAGGAGAAACGAGAGTGGTGCTGACAAGAACGGCTGTCCTGTTTTTCAGTGGGTTGCACAGAAAAGGTACAAAAAAACCCTTGGAGAGTCAAGGTAACCTCCGATGCGAGAATGAGTTGAAGGAATATGCTTCCTTGATTCTCCTACGCAAATGGAGTATATTGACCACGCATTCGACGCAATCGATGCCTCCACCCGACGGAAAGAGCCCAAGGCAGTCGGTTGTCCTTTTCTTAAGGTCATGACCAAAGACGATCTCAAGCACGTACTCGAAAAACACAAACGCGGCACCCTCTCCACCAAGAATGCCATTGAGCAGTTATCAACTTCCTTCTTCGAGTCACTGGAGTTCGCACACATTGATCACCATCGCGAACTGCGACAAGGTTTCCCGGAGGTGATTTTGTGCGAGGGAAAGACCGCAAAGCAGGTTGCCGGGATAGCCCGCCGTATTATCAAACACGGAAGCATCCTCCTCGCCACACGGGCAAACAAACAACAATACGCCGCGGTGAAGAAAGTAGTTCCCAAGGCGCGGTACAATGATCTCGCTCGAACGATCACCGCGAACGAACACCTCGTCAAACAACAGGCCGCGGGAACAGTTCTTGTGGTGACAGCGGGAACATCGGATATTCCTGTTGCTGAGGAAGCCTTTGAAACTGCAAAGACGATGGGAAATCGGGTCGAGAAATTGTTTGATGTGGGCGTTGCGGGCATCCACCGGCTGATTGCGAAAAGCTCCATGCTTCGTGAAGCATCGGTGATCATTGTTGTCGCAGGCATGGAAGGAGCTTTACCAAGCGTGATTGGCGGACTCGTGAGCGTGCCGGTTATTGCCGTTCCCACATCGGTCGGTTACGGTGCAAGTTTCAAGGGACTCTCAGCTTTGCTCGGCATGTTGAATTCATGCGCGCCGGGTGTCACCGTGGTGAATATCGATAACGGCTTCGGCGCCGGCTTCGCGGCAAGCCGCATCAATCGTGTGAGGGAATAAGAAACCGATCATAGAAACACTTCGTATTGAATCAACCTCTCCTCCAAAAAGGATATCAAGGGACACAATGGCAAAAGACCTCTCAAAAATAAAGTACTTCGAAAACGTCCTCCAAACCATCGGGGAGACGCCACTCGTCAAACTGCGGAAGGTCACCGGAGACGCAAAGGGATTGATCCTCGCAAAAGTGGAGTCCTTCAATCCGGGTGGGTCAGTGAAGGACCGCATTGGCGTGTCTATTGTCGAGGAGGCTGAGCGCGAGGGCCGATTGAAACCGGGTGGCACAATCGTGGAGTCCACATCCGGCAATACGGGAATGGGGCTTGCGCTCGTTGCAGCCGTAAAGGGGTACAAGACGGTATTCACGCTGCCGGACAAAATGAGCATGGAGAAGATCCGTTTGCTACGCTCGTTCGGAGCGGAAGTCATCGTCACGCCGACCGCTGTGCCGCACGAGTCGCCCGAAAGTTACACCGAAGTTGCCAAGCGCATTGTGAGAGAAACACCCAATTCCATCCTCGCCAACCAGTACTACAACCCCAATAACCCCGATTCTCATTATCGTTCCACCGGACCCGAAATCTGGGAGCAGACCGCTGGCCTGATTACGCACTTTGTGTGCGGTGTTGGCACAGGCGGCACGATCAGCGGCGTGGGGAAATTCCTGAAAGAGAAGAACCCCAAAATAAAAATCATCGGCATTGATCCGAAAGGCTCCGCGTTACGCGAGTTTTTCTATACCAAGAAGATCACTCCACTCCTCAAGACATACAAAGTCGAGGGCATCGGACAAGACTATGTGCCGGGAGTGTTGCACTTCGAGTATGTCGATGAGATGATTGAAGTGACGGACAAGGAATCATTCCTCATGGCGCGACGACTCACACGCGAAGAGGGATTGATGTCTGGTGGTTCTGCAGGAACGGCAGTTGCAGGACTCCTCAAGGCTGCGGAGCAATTCAGCGAAGGCGACGTTATCGTTGTGCTTCTTCCGGATTCCGGTGAACGCTACATCAGCAAAATCTACAACGACGATTGGATGCGGGAGAACGGGTTCCTCGTGCCGGAGCGTATTACGGCCCGCTACATCATGCAGTCGAAGAAACTCGGCAAACTCGTCTCGATCGATCCTACCACCACTGTCCGCAAAGCACTTGATCTCATCAAAGAAAACGACGTCTCACAGTTGCCTGTGCTTGATCACGGCAAACCCATTGGGGCGGTACATGACCATGAACTCATGATGACGGTGATGGAGCGTCCGGCACTTGTGGATTCCCCGATCAGCACGGTGATGGGACCGAGCTTCCCCGTTCTTAATATTGATTCGCACATCGAAGACGTTATCAAGCAGATGACAACCAAGCGTAATTCCGCCGTGCTCATTGAGGATGACCAACGCACTGTCGGCATTCTGACGCGATATGACGTCATTGAATACATGGGAAAGTAACGACATGACTACAGATCGAGACAAGGGATTTTCCACACGCGCCATCCACGCCGGACAACCGCCTGAGCCGGTGACCGGGGCAATCATGACGCCCGTCTTCCTCACATCCACATACGTGCAGGAAGAAATCGGCAAGCACAAGGGATACGAGTACAGCCGTGTTTCCAACCCGACACGCACTGCGCTCGAAGAGAATATCGCCGCACTCGAAGAAGGCGCGCACGGCATGGCGTTCGGCTCCGGCACCGCAGCAGTGGACGCGATCATGCATCTCCTGAAACCGGGCGACCACATGATCCTCTCGCAGAATGTGTATGGCGGAACATATCGTATCGCGAAGATGGTATGGGAGGATTACGGCCTTCAGTTCGATTTTGTCGATACGACGAACCTCCAGAATATCGAGCGAGTGATCAGGCCGAACTCAAAGATGCTGTTCATTGAAACTCCCACCAACCCGACAATGGAGATTACAGACCTTGCCGGAGCGGCGGCAATTGCAAAAAAACACAAGCTGATTTCCGTGGTGGATAACACTTTTGCCACACCATATCTCCAACAGCCCATTCACTTCGGTTTTGATATCGTCGTTCACAGTCTGACCAAGTACCTGAACGGACACAGCGACATGATTGGTGGCTTTGTGGTAACCAACGATGGCGCGGTTGCTGAACGGCTCCGCTTCCTCCAGAAGGCAGTGGGTGGCATCCTGAGTCCGTTTGACGCCTGGCTCTGCCTGCGCGGCACAAAGACGCTCGCCGTACGCATGAAGCAACACAATGAGAACGCAATGAAGGTTGCGCAATGGCTGACAAAGCAGAAGCGGATACTGAAGGTGTACTATCCTGGGCTGACCGACCACCCGCACCACGAACTGGCAAAGAAGCAGATGCGCGGTTTTGGCGGGATGATTTCATTCGATCTCGGAAATCTTGAGAATGCCGCGGCGTTCCTGAAGAGGGTCCGGCTCTGCGCGTTGGCGGAAAGTCTGGGCGGCGTGGAGACCATTATCACCCATCCGGCAACGATGACGCACGCTGCCATTCCTGCCGATCAGCGAGCGCGCGTCGGCATTACCGACGGGCTTGTACGTATTTCCGTCGGCATTGAGGACGTGGAAGATATTATTGCTGACATGGAAAATGCCCTCAAGAGTTAGGTTGAATTCCAAACCTGTTTTCGCTATCTTTCACGCGCAATTCAACGCCATTCGACATTCATTCCTCATCAATCATTTCGCCGACCTATGAAAGCTGTGATCATGGCTGGTGGGTTCGGGACGCGCTTGCGGCCCCTGACGTGTAACACGCCAAAGCCAATGGTGCCGGTGATGAACAAGCCGATGATGCACCACATCGTCACGCTTCTCAAGAAACACGGCATCAATGATCTGATTTCCACCCTGTTCTACTCGCCGGAAGCAATTACGACATACTTCGGCGACGGTCAGCGATTCGGCGTGAAGATGTCATACGTGAAGGCGGATGCGGACTACGGAACCGCCGGCAGTGTTCGTAATGCAACAAAAGGAATGGGCGAACGCATCCTCGTCATCAGCGGCGATGTGCTCACCGACTTTGATCTTGCCGAAGCAATCCGGTTCCACGAGTCGAAGAATGCCAAAGCCACCATCGTCCTGACCCACGCCAAGAACCCGCTGCAGTTTGGTGTCGTCATCACTGACGATCAACAGAGGATCACTCGCTTCCTTGAAAAACCATCGTGGGGCGAAGTCTTCAGCGATACGATCAACACAGGGATCTATATCATCGAGCCGGATATCCTGGACATGATTCCCTACCGTGAGGACTGCGACTTCAGTAAAGACCTCTTCCCTCTTATGCTCAGACAAAATCTCGGTCTGTACGGCTACGTGGCCGAAGGATACTGGCGCGACATCGGGAACCTGAACGAATACCAGGAAGCCCATCTCGATTCCCTCTCCGGAGCAGTCCGCGTGGAATTCGAAGGCAGGAAGCAAGGCTCGATGTATGTGGGTGAAGGCACCACCTTCCACGAAGAACGTATCGATGGACGCGGTACGGTCGTGATTGGCAAGAACTGCACGATCGGTGACAATGTCAGGATATCCAACAGTGTTATCGGTGACAATTGCGTGATCGGTCCCGGAACCATGATGTCGAATTGTGTATTGTGGAACGACGTGATCGTCGGGCATAGCTGTGAACTTTCCGCGGACGTGATTGGGTCCAAGTGCTCGATCGGCGAGAAAGCCGTGATCGCGGAGAATGTTTTTATCGGAGATGCATGCTGGATTGGACGGAAGGCACAACTCTCGGCCAACATCAAGCTCTGGCCGGAGAAAGTAGTGGAAGAGGGAGCTATCCTGACAAGGAGTTTGGTCTGGGAGGATAAATGGCTGCGCGAGTTGTTCACGGAATCTCGTGTCACCGGGCTTTCCAATATTGAAATGAACCCGGAGTTCGGAGCAAAGCTAGGGGCAGCATACGGGGCATTTATTGGTGAAGGGAAAACCGTCGTTACCTGCCGCGACTCGGACAATGTCTCCCGCATGATCAACCGTGCGCTCATCTGCGGATTGGTTTCTGCAGGCGTCAACACATTCGACCTGAGAGCAATCTCCATTCCCCTGCTCCGCCATGAACTAAGCGGCGGCAAGGAGTCGGGTGGGATTCATGTACGGCGTTCTCCGTTCGACAAGAACCTGACGGATATTATTTTCTTTGATAACAATGGCACCGATCTTCCCGTCAATAAAACGAAGAGTGTCGAGAGGTTGTTCTTTGGCGAGGACTTCGCACGCGCCACGCGTGAAAAGGTCGGCTCCATTTCCTTCCCCGAACGCACCACCGAAGTATACAAGGAACGCTTCCTCTCATCGCTTGATATCGAAGCCATCAGCAAACAGAAATTCAAAGTCGTTATAGACTATTCCAACGGTGTCGCTTCCACCATCTTCCCCATTGTCCTTGGCTCGTTCGACTGTCAGGTGGTGGCATTGAACGCCCACCTTGACCCGAAGAGACTCACGCGTGACAAGTATGAATTCGACTATTCTCTCAAACAACTCTCGCACATCGTCACGTCGCTGAAGTACGACATCGGTTGTCTCATTGATGCAGGTGGGGAAAAGCTGTTTCTCGTCAATGAACGTGGTGAACCAATTGAGAGCGACAGGTTGTTGACCATTATTGCCCAGATGTTTATCGAAACACACGAGAACATCAATGCCATTGCGGTCCCCATTACATCGTCGGGGGAAATCGATATTATCGCCCAGAAACACGGGATAACGATGGTAAAGACGCGCAACAGCCACGCTGCGATGATGGAAGCGGCGCGTAGCAAAGCGGCGGATTTCGTGGGCGGGACCAAGGGTGGTTTCATCTTCAGTAAATTCTTTTTTGCCACGGACGCGATGTATTCCGTGGCCAAGATCCTCGAGATGATGGCACACGCAGACAAGCGTCTTGGGCAGATCGACGACGAGCTTCCCCATCTCTTCCCGGCAAAGCGGAACGTCAACTGCTCGTGGGAACATAAAGGCAAGGTGATGCGGAATATCATGCGCGACACCGAGGGGATGCGACGCGATCTTGTTGACGGTGTGAAAGTCTATTTCGACAACGGACGGAAGGAAGTCTCTGCACTCCTCATCCCCGACAAGGAGAGGCCGCTCTTCCATATCAATGTGGAAGCACGCGACCAGGAGAGTGCGGACGCGCTTGCCAACCAGTATGAGAAGAAAGTGATTCGGTGGCGGGATGAACCATAGGAGAACGCGAACGGCATGAAAATCAGCGACATACTCAACGAACAGCTTGTCATTACCGGACTGCAAGGGAGCGCCAAGGACGATATCATCGATGCGATGATCGACCTCGTATCAACATCGCCAAAGGTCCTGGACAAGGCAAAGGTACGCGAGGCAATCTTCGAGCGTGAACAGATCATGTCCACCGGCGTGGGGAACGGGTTCGCCATTCCGCACGGCAAGACCGATGCCGTCTCCGACATTGTTGCGGCGTTTTCCGTCACCGCCGAACCGATCGACTACCAATCACTTGACGAGAAACCGGTCCGTCTCGTCTTCCTGCTCATCGGCAAAGACAGCATGGTCGGTCCGCACATCAAGTTGCTCAGCAGGATTTCCCGGCTCATGAACAAGGAGGATTTCCGCAAACGTTTGCTGGACGCGAAGACCCCGAAAGAAGTGATGGAGATGTTCCGGCAGGAAGAAGCAACCTATTTTGAGGCGTGATGGCGAAAGAACGGAAGCGCCCTGACCTCGAGTACCGTCTGCTTATCACTCCAAGTTTCGATGAGCGAAGACAACTCCCGACGACACTCTTCCTCCTCCACACCGTTCAATACTTCGCTGCATTTCAATATGAGATCTCCGTGCAGGAGAAAGTGGACGGGAAATCGGTGTACTATAAAGTCCTCGGCCTCAAGGCGCCGCAACTCAATCTCCCGGCTGCAGGCCATGCACGCTACATGCGGGAGTACGACAACCTCCGGGGAAACTACGACGTGACCGTCGAGGGTCTGGATGAACGGAAGAATACATTCACCGTCAAGATCGCAAAAGAAAAAGTCCATATCGTCAATTCACCGGCGCCGAAGTTTGTTGACCTCATCGTTGATCGGGCAAAGTGGTCGGAAACATTGAAGTAAACATCGCAGAACGATCGAAGCGGAATCTTCACCAGGAATTCATTCACATCGGAATGCAAGACACATGATCCCAGTGCTGTTTGAAATAGGTCCCCTCAAGGTGTACAGTTATGGCCTGATGCTCGGCGTCGGGTTTCTCCTCGGCAGCTATATTCTCTCGCTTGAGTTGAAGCGTAGGAAACTTGATCCCAACATGGCAAGCACCATCACCATTCTCGCCGTCGTGTTCGGAATCGCCGGAGCGAAGATGTTGTATTTGCTGGAGCATTGGAATCAGTTTGTCGCCGATCCGTTTGGTCAGGCATTTTCTGCTGGAGGACTCACCTGGTACGGCGGGTTCATCGTCGGTATGACGGCAATTATGATGTACGTGCGCGCAAAGAAAGTCCCGTTCCTCAGGGTATGGGATTGTCTGGCGGTGGGATTGATTCTTGCATACGGCGTAGCGCGACTCGGCTGTCATTTCTCGGGCGATGGAGATTATGGATTCCCGACTGACCTTGCGTGGGGAACGAATTACGAGAACGGTACCTATCCCCCATCGCGCGCTTTTGCAATCTTCCCTGAAATCACCAGCCAGTTTCCCGGCGGCAAAGTGCCGGACAATACCCCGTGTCACCCGACGCCTGTCTATGAAATGCTGCTCGGTATCATCGGCTTTGTCATCATATGGAAACTTCGTACGAAGCCCTGGCCGGACGGGAAGTTGTTCATGCTGTATCTCATGTTTTCGAGTACGTTCCGGTTCAGCGTGGAATTCCTGAGACTGAATCCCCGGCTTCTCTTCGGACTCTCCGAAGCGCAGTTGATCAGCATCGTTCTTTTCCTTCTCGGCATGGCGGGGTTCTTTTATCTCAGTGCGAAGCAACAGCAAAGTATAACAGCATGATCATCGTCGATTTATACTCCAAGGACGACTGTCACTTGTGCGAGGACGCCAGGGCCGTTCTCGAATCGGTGCAGAAGGAAATTCCTTTTACTCTCCGGGAGACCAAGATCATTCCGGGGGATGAATATTTTGAAGAGTACAAAGAAATGGTACCAGTTGTGCATATCAACAAGATGTTCGCTTTTAAGTACCGGGTGAACGAGGGCATGTTCAAGTTCCGGTTGATTCAGGAGCAAAAGGACCTTGCCCGCCCCACAGCCGAGGAAGACGAAGCAAACGACAGCGAGTTGATGAAATGATAGTTGTCGCAAAGAGCCTTGAAGCTCTCGGCATCGCCTGCGTTATGATCGGACTGGTTCAGGGACTCAACAGCGAAACGATGTGGATGGAGTTGTACCTGTTCCTCATCGGCATGGCGATCTTCGGACTCGGATGGTGGATTGAAAAACGCATCACCCGTAAGCACAAAGATATTCTGAAGGACTTTGCAGGATAACCACACTCAGGTTTTTTGTTTCTTTTTCCTTTTTCATTTTGCCTTGATCTTATGCCTTCAATCATCCCCGGTCGCAAGCCCGTCATAGAAGCCCTGAAAGCCGGAACATACATCGAGCGTATTGTATTGCTGCGCGGTGTGCAGGGAACCGTCATTACTGAACTCCGTGCGCTTGCAGAGCGCAAGAATGTCGCAGTCGTTGAGTTGCCGCGGGAGGAGTTCCGTGCCATCGCCGACGATGCGACAACGCAGGGAGTTATTGCGGTTGTTGCACAAAAGAACCTCACAAGCATTGAGTCCATGCTCAATATTCCCGTCGAGCGCAACCAGAAGGGCTTCCTCCTGCTCCTTGACGGTATAGAAGACCCGCAAAACCTTGGCGCTTTGATTCGTACGGCAGAGTGTGCGGGCGTCCATGGCGTTGTTCTCCCAAAACACCACGCCGCCTCGGTCAACAGCACAGTCGTCAAGGCCTCCGCAGGTGCAACCGAGCACATGGCAATCGCAGAAGTGACCAACCTCGTTTCCACGATTGAAGAACTGAAGGAAGCCGGGTACTGGATTGTGGGACTCGACGCCTCCGGCGAAAAACTTTATATGGAAGTCGATTACTCAACTCCCGTTGCCGTGATTGTTGGCAGTGAAGGAAAAGGGATGAGAAGACTGGTCCGCGAGAATTGCGATCATCTTGTGAAGATACCGGTGCTTGGCAAAGTCCAATCACTCAACGCCTCGGTTGCAGGGGCTCTCGTCATGTACGAGGTTGTGAGGAGAAGGAGTTGATTGATCTGAGCCGTAGGTCAAGCGTCTCGCTTGACCAATGAGCTCTGCGGACAATCGGGACGATTGTCCTACTTCCTATGTGTATTTAATCATAGAACTCTCCCTCCTGTCCCTCTTTGACAAGAGAGGGATGATATTGAATCCTAATTCACTTCTTTGCGGCCTTTGCGCCTTCGCGTGAGACCAAGACAATGCCCAAGACATTCGGCAAATTGTATCACACTATCGGACCGGAACCAATCATCTGGCTCCTCGCCTTCCTGTACCTCGCAATTATCGACCCTGCGACTTCTACGTTTTCTCTTTGTCCTTTACACACCCTTGGATTTCAATACTGCCCGGGCTGCGGGTTGGGGAGATCCATTTCCTTCCTACTTCATGGCAATATTATTGCTTCCATCGACGCCCACATAGTTGGAATCCCGGCAACCGTTATATTAATCCTTCGCGTTTGTGCTGTCATACAAGTCGGATGGCAGAGGCGTCTTATTCTCCATCAAACCAACCACCAACGGAGCAACCATGGCCAACATTCTGCAATTGATGCCCAATCTTGAGGGCGATGAAATGGTCTATATCCAGGGCCTCATCAAGGATATGCCTGACAACCAGGCCCAGCAATTTGCCAACATATACAACAGCCGTCGAAAGGATCCTCAGACCATCATGTTGACGACGCTGCTTGGCTTCATAGTCATCGCCGGCGTCCAACGATTCATTCTCGGCCAGATGGGAATGGGCTTGCTATACTTGTTTACCGGTGGGCTCTGCATCATTGGCACGATCATCGATCTCGTAAATTACAAGAAGCTCGCGTTCGAATTCAATTCAAGTGCAGCCCAGCAGGTCGCCGTTATGGTGAGGGCTTCAAACTGAGCGGGAGCGCAGCCAAGAGTGTCACGCCAAGACGCAAAGTCGCCAAGGCGCAGGGTAGTGTTTTGATATTAGTCATAGAACTCTCCCTCCAGTCCCTCTCTTTGACAACAGAGGGATGATATTGAATCCTCGGACAACATTGGTGTCATGCGATTTCAAGTTCGCCGATAAAAGCATCGGAGTTCAACATTTGCATTTCTTTGCTGCCTTTGCGCCTTTGCGTGAGATCAACCCTGATGTATCATTCCTCAGCGAGAGGCATTTCTTGAAAGCTAGTACATACACAGAATACGGACCGCCTGATGTTCTTCAACTCAAGGAGATGGCAACACCCTCCCCAAAAGACAACGAGGTGCTGATAAGAGTACACGCAACAACAGTGAATCGAACAGATTGTGCAATGCTCAGAGCAAAGCCGTTTATCATGCGGTTTGGTACAGGGTTGTTCAAGCCCAAAGAACCGATTCTCGGAACCGATTTTGCAGGCACAGTTGAAGCTGTTGGCAACAAGGTTTCATCGTTCAAAATCGGGGAGGGAATCTTCGGGTTTGATGACACTGGTTTACACTCTCATGCCCAATACATGACGATCCGCGAAGATAAGGCCCTGGCAACAATTCCGGAGAACACGACATTCGAACAAGCTGCGGCCAGTCTGGAAGGTGCACACTATGCATACAACATGATCAACAAAGTGGACCTGAAGAGCGGACACAGGGTTCTGGTTAATGGTGCAACAGGTGCGATCGGTTCTGCTACCGTTCAACTGTCGAAGTACTATGGAGCGCATGTGACTGCGGTATGTAGTACGAACAATATGGAATTAGTAAGATCGATCGGAGCCGACAAAGTAATTGATTACGCAAAAGAGGATTTCACCAAGTTCAATGACAAGTATGATTTCATTTTTGATACAGTGGGCAAAAGCACATTTGCAAAGTGTAAACCATTGTTGGAATCCGGCGGGGTGTATATTTCATCCGACTTGGGTCCGATGGTTCAAAACCCATTCCTTGCGCTTGTTACGCCATTGATTGGCGGGAAGAAAGTCATATTTCCGATTCCGTTTGACTGTGCGAGAAGTGTTCGCCTCATCAAGAAGCTCATTGAGGAAGGAAAGTTTAGACCAGTCATAGATCGAGAGTATCCACTGGAACAAATTGCTGATGCGTACAGGTATGTTGAGACAGGAGAGAAGATAGGGAACGTTGTAATAACGATGTAGCGTAACATGAAGACCACGCCAAGACGCAAAGTCGCAAAGGGACCAGGCAAAGTTGTTGTTTGATTATAGAACTCACCCTGTAGTCCATCTCTTTGACAAGAGAGGGACGAAATTGGATCCCATTTTACTGTTGCAGCAATCTGAGGGACTTGCGGATCGACTCTTCGTCAACCAATCGATCCGTAGCATACTTGTGGAGCTGTCAACAAGCCGTGGCAGGTATCCGTAACAGATTTCTATGCTATTCAGAGCAACACATAAACTCCGGAGGCGCGTCATGTACTGGACCCTGTTTCTCTCTTGTGTTTTGCTTGCATGTTCGTTTGAAGCCTCATTAGCCCAACAGATTGTCAATCACACAGGGTCCGGGGGGCTCACATTTGAAGATGGCAATGTGCTGTACGATGAGGACGGCACTGTCAACGGCACTGTTGTTTGGAGGGGGAGCGCGATACACGTTGTCTCATACTATGATGTTTACGGCACGACAACATTTCCGAATCCAGTGCTTGTCATCAATCCGGGCGCGATCGTCAAATTCGCCGGTACATTCAGCACAAACGGTGGGATCACCTGGACTCCAACGTTCAGCGGACGAATAGCAGCGCAAGGCTTCAATTTTCCTGCCGAGAATGTTACAATTCGCATTGAAGGCGCTACGATAACAGATATCAGGGATGATGCCGTTGGTGGGGATACCAATGGCGACGGAAGCGCCTCATCTCCTGCCCTATGGGGTACACTGCAGTTTTCCGGTTCACCTCGAGATGTAGTAAGGAACAGCACGGTGAAGTACGTTGAACGCATTACCCATATCGGCTCAATGGAGTTCTCCGGAAACATGTTCACGCTGTTCGGGGGCTTTGTAGACAACAACGGGTTGGGGTCGCTCGTGCTTAACGCATCTCCGAGGTTTGTCGGAAATACTTTTCAACGCATCCGGCAAGGAGGATTCTACATGATTGCGTTGGACTTGCGCGGAAAGACCCCGATTATTGTGAATAACACCTTTCGCGACAGTATACCCATCTTTGCCATCCGAGTCGGACCGGCAGGAGCGTTCAGCGGAGGAAACATCGTGAGTATGGGACCCTCGTCCGGCACAATCATCGTTTCAAACAACCGCATTGAAACGCCTGAGGGCATTTCTCTGTCAGAGGAGGCCCCCGGTCGTGATTCGCTCTTCGCAAAGGGTTCGACCATCCGCGCCGAGATTCGAGGCAACACGATGCGCGCACCGACCAACATCGGGACTGGTTTGCAATTGGCGTTCCAGGCAGAGGCGACAGTAAGCAACAATAGCATTGCGAACTATGGCAATCCGATCCGTTGGTTCTACGATTCTCCCGCGAATGCCGGGAACTTCACCAGATGCGGACTTCATATCAACAACAATCGCTTTTCTCTCGAAGGTGCAAGTTCCTCGTTTGCCGTTGGTTGGTTTCCACCTGCAGGAAGCCCGGCAAGTCAAAATGTTCTGATCGACATGAAGAATAACGACTGGGGTGATCCGTCCGGACCATTCGATACCACGGTATCGGACGGCCGCTCGAATGCTCGCGGCCGCGGTTTGAAGGTTATCAGCAATACGATTGACTACGTGCCGTTTATCGGTGCTGGTGCTCCGCCGCAACAGGATGTCGTCAGGCTCGCCGTGAGTTCACCGGCCACGAGTACTCCGCTCGCCCCGGGTGCGTCGGTCACCATCAACGCATCCATCGAATACTATGATCTCGTCTCAGCAACGACGGGCCAAATTGTTGTCCTTCTCCGCGACGCCGATGGCATCATACTTAACCAGCCGGGGGCGATTGTGAACGTCACATCAGTAAATCACACAGCGGTTGTTCCTCCAATCCAGTTGACCGTTCCGACATTAAGCCATGTTGTTTTTGTTGAAGCACACCTCGCTCCTGATGGAGATGCTGAATCTGTTCGCTCGAACACCGTATCGTACGCCGTGAATCTTCCACCGAGCACATTGCACGTTGACGCGTATACATCCCAGTTTGTCCGGGGGAATAATGACACTGTAAGGGTGAGCATGAGATATACACTCACCTCGCCGAATCCGGGAACAATCGAACTGGCGTTCAAGGAACGGGAGGTTGGATCGGGTACTTTGTTGACAGAGTTTCCAGTGATCCAACTTCCGGCACCGCCGGGAACAAACCAGACACTGACACATGTGGCGACGTTGGACATTCCCTTGAGAGATGTTCGCCTGTATTCCAAGGGAGAAGTTACTCTCACCGCTTCACTCAAGAATGATGTTGGAACGACTGTCGGGCAGCAGTCTCGTGTGTTGCCCGTGAATGAGAGTGCGAATAGAGTCAGGATTGAATTGGCACAACCATTTATTCTCCCCGCGATTCCGCGCCAGCATTTCAACACAGGAACAGGAAATCACTACGGCGCAAAGTTTGCATACACCATCGGAACAAGGAACGTCACCAATTGGCAGGTCTGGCTCGGGTTTGACCGGCTGCTTGATGGGACGGGCACGCCAATCTACGAGTACACACCACAAGTTCCCGCCATATCAAATGCGGCTACCGGTACTTCAACAGGCACTGGAGTCATCAGTGATTTCACCGCCATTCCCGATAACGCACGGAAGTATCGCATCATAATCCGACTCGTCGCTGCGCAAGGCCTCGTCGTTGGCCTCGACTCGGTGGACTTTCCGATTCTCTCTCCCGTCTCGACCACGTCTCGCAATATTCCCGCGGGTGCATCACAAACCAGCTTCGCACCAATTACTGCTTCTCTGAATTTCTCGGCAAATCAAACAGCGGGACTCGCGGTGGCAGAGGAATTCAACGGACAATTTGGAAGTGCAGATTTGTCAATTGGCCGGTCTGTTGTGGAGGATTTCTATTGGCGATTTGTTCCGCTGCTTCGATATTGGTCTGTCTACGATACCATGGCCCAGGGTACATTTACTGCGAATGTCACATTCACATACAGTCCTGCAGACTTTCCCCCGGATCCGAATTTCCTTGAAGACTCGCTTGTTGTTGCAGGCTACAATCCGCTCAGCAGACAATTAGAGGCGCTTTCTTCTTCACTGGACAGAGTGAATCGCACAGTGACGACCGCATACACAAAGTTCTTCGATACATATGTTGTTGCTTCGAAGTCCACGATTCTTGTGACTGTGCCACCGTTTGTTGGTATTCCCGATGGTTTTTCCCTGAGTCAGAATTATCCCAACCCGTTCAATCCGTCAACAACGATCCGGTACAACCTGCCTCGAGAGAGCCGCGTCGTACTTATCATGTACGATATCCTCGGTCGTGAGGTGACGCGACTTGTGGATGGTATCGAAGAAGCTGGAGCGAAACAGTTGGTGTGGAGCGGACTCAACCACCACGGTTCGTCGGTGGCGAGTGGGATCTATTTCTATCGGCTTGAAGCGGCCTCGCTTGCGTCGGGACAACGGTTTGTGGAGACGCGAAAGCTGGTTTTCATGAAGTGAATGTACCCGTTCCGTCATTTGAAAAGCTGGCTTTCCACCCCTCCTCTCTTTGCGACCTTTGCGCCTTCGCGTGAGACCCAATCAAGAACTGTCACGCCAAGACGCAAAGCCGCCAAGGCGTAGTATTAGATGCTATGGTTTTTATCCGGTATTTCACGTAACATAGATGAGAATCAAGGAGCCAAACCATGCGACAAGTTGTGATTTATCCTGGCGAGGACGGCTACTGGATAGCCGAGTGTCCAAGTCTTCCCGGCTGTGTGAGTCAGGGAAAAACAAAGGAAGAAGCTGTCGGCAACATCAAGGAAGCGATCCAGGGATACGTCAAGGCACTCGAAGAAGACCGATTGCCGGTTCCACCCGAGACATTTGAGGCGATGCTGGTTGCAGTATGAGCGGGCTGCCTCGTGTTTCAGGACGTGATTGTGTTAAAGCCCTCGCAAAAGCCGGATTCGTTTTCAAGCGGCAAGAGGGCAGCCACATGATTCTGCGACGATCTAATCCATTTGCCCAACTGCTTGTCCCCGACCACAAAGAACTTGATCGCGGCACACTCCGGGCAATCATTCGTCAATCAGGTTTGAGTGTCGAAGAGTTTGTCAAGCTCTTGTAGAAGTGTCACGCCAAGACGCGCCGCCGTCAAACACTTATTGTTACTTTCTTTGAAGAAAGTAACCAAAGAACTTTCCGAAATCGCAACGCGCAATGCCCATATAGTTCTGGAGAGTGGCGATGAAAAAGCCGCTCAGATCAAGTACGTTCGTTGGCGAGTAGAACAACTGAAAGCTGAAGAGGAAAATCGTCTTGAGCAGTTACATCGCGAACACATTAGAGCAAGCTATAAGCCACCCAAGCACTCTTCACATTGGCACGCGGGAGTCATCATTACAAGTGTTCTCGTTCTTGCGGCTCTGGCAATTATCGTGGGGATACTAGTCCGCTAAAGTATTGGTCGGTACAACGCTGCTTCACTCCTCCACCTCCCCACCCCGCATCAATCCATATTTCTTCATCTTGTTGTAGAGGTGGCTCCGCTGGATGTTGAGCTCTTCGGCGGCACGGGTGATCACCCAGTTGTT
Source organism: Bacteroidota bacterium (assembly GCA_046160825.1). GTDB lineage: Bacteria > Bacteroidota > Ignavibacteria > UBA10030 > UBA6906 > JBJXHC01. The sequence continues at coordinate 43,394 of JBJXHC010000060.1, forward strand.
GGCTTCGAGGATCTTTTTGATGTAGGCCGCTTCACTCCGGTCTTTGAAGTCCTGGAACGTGCCGGCAATGTTCAGCAGGTCGTCTACTTCCTTTTTTACGCCCATCCCGCCGTCAAGCTGGTCGGCGTCAATCACGGTGTGCGGCGTCATGATCACGAGCCGTTCGACGATATTCCTCAGCTCACGCACGTTGCCGCTCCAGTCCATGGCCTTGAGCTTGCGCAGCGCCTCCTCGGAGAATGACTTCTTCGGCACGCCGTACCGCTGGCACACATCGTCGGCGAAGGATGCGGCAAGCAGCGGGATGTCATCACGGCGCTCGCGCAGCGGCGCAACGAGTATCGGTATCACGTTGAGCCGGTGGTACAGGTCCTCCCGGAAGTGCCCGTTCTTTATGGCCTCGGGGAGGTTCTTGTTGGTCGCCGCAATCACCCGCACGTCCACACTGATCTGCTTGTTGCCTCCCACCCGCTCGATCTTCCCTTCCTCCAGCACACGCAGCACCTTTGCCTGGGCATTCAAGCTCATATCTCCGATCTCGTCGAGAAAGATCGTCCCGCCGTCGGCCAGCTCGAACTTGCCGATACGCTGGTTGGTGGCGCCGGTGAACGAGCCCTTCTCGTGGCCGAACAACTCGGATTCGATCAGCTCGTTGGGAATGGCCGCGCAGTTGACTTCCACCAGCGACTTGTCCGCACGTTTGCTCTTGCGATGGATGGCCTTGGCGACAAGCTCCTTGCCGGAACCGTTCTCACCGGTGATCATCACACGGGCATCGGTCGGCGCAACACGCTCGATCAATGCCATCAGCTCCTTGATGCGCGGACTCGTACCAATAATCAGGTCTTTCCCCTCGGCCTTCTCGCGCAACTGCTTGAACTCGGTCACCAAGCGCTTCTTCTCCACGGCATTGCGCACAACGATCAGCAGCTTGTCGCGGTCCAGCGGCTTCTGCAGGAACTCATACGCGCCTCGGCGTGTGGCTTCCACAGCGGTTTCAATCGTGCCGTGACCCGAGATCATCACCACGGGAAGATCGGGATGCTGGTCTTTTATGGTTTGCAACACCTTCAGTCCGTCCATGCCGGGCATCTTGATATCCAGCAGGACGAGGTCGAACGCCGCGCCGGCCACCTTCGCAATCGCCGCAGGGCCGTCCTCCGCAAACTGCACGTCGAACTTCTCGTACTCCAGCGTCATCCTGATGGAGTCGCGGATCGCCTTTTCATCATCCACCACAAGCACTGATTTCATCGTTGCTCCATGTTCGTGTGTAAAGAATCGGCGCCGGTGATGTAGCGCGAGGGCATCACATCCTCGCCTGCCAGCACCGCCAGACCGAACCGCTGTCCCTGCCTGTTGGAACGGATGTCCCGCTCGTCGATCACTTCGCCCGGCACGTACCTGCTCTCTCCCATTTCAACAAAGTGGCCCATGTTATCGGCAGCTTCCTCGGATTCAGACATGGCCGTGACGAATGCCGACCCGAAGAAATGCTGTAACTTGTCCACGTCGCCAAACGTCCCTTTGGGCGTATCGGCGTAGAGCCGGTTGGGAAGCGCGTGAACCCGCTCGTTGAACTCGTCTTCGAATTCATACGTCAGCGGAACGGGTATCACCAATCCAATCAATGGCAGACGGAAATCCACGCGGCGGTGTTCAATCGAGTTGAGCAGGCAGACAAACAGCGCCTCGTGCGTGTTGCCCCATGTCAGCTCCAGCGCACGGTGGTACAGTGCATCCACAGCGTGGATATCGCCGTATGTTCTCCGGAACTCTCTAAACTCATCACTTAGGATATATTCCCTGTGTTGATAAACATCCTGGAGAATTTTTGGGATAAAGAACGGCGCAAAGAAGCTGATGGCTGCCGGTGGCGCATCGACCTCGGGGAAAGCCGGTGGTTGCTGGGAAAGTGAGTGCTGATGGATTACAAGGGACATGAGTATGATATAGAATGAAGTCTCTCCCCATCGGCCAACATGTGTAACTGCTCTGTTGTAAGTGGCTGAAGCCACTCCGCACATAAAGTGATTTGGTTTTGATAATCCCCGGCATAAATGCCGGGGTAATATCGGGTTTTCACATGGACTCATCGAAAGTCCACGACTCCCCTCTCTTCTTACTTGTCCGCCGTCTGTTTGGCGGAAGAGAGGGGTTGGGCCTGCACGCCGGAGGGCGTTTGCCTACTCCGCCGAAGTAGCCTTGGCTACGTAGGCTGGACGGCCCGCAGGCGTGGGAGAGTTTAGAAACCCAAAACAACACCGCCTCACTCATGTTGTGCACTCTTTGACCTCACCCTAACCCTCTCCTGAAAGGAGAGGGATTTCAGAGGCTGGTGTGTTCAAACTCTCCCCTTCTTCTCCAAGGTGTATAGACCGGAGAGATAGTTAACGGGTGTTCGGGGACATGGTTTACACGTTTAGGTTTCAAGAATATCGTTGTTAAGAGAGATTTGTGCAATGTGTTCATGATAGAAAAAGACGTTGAATGT
>JBJXHC010000061.1:0-35148 GCA_046160825.1 Bacteroidota bacterium
TTCTGAAACCATGATGAGCAGACGATCTTGTGCAGCCCTTCCTTCATTTGGAATCCAACGTTTGTTGAAGTAGATAGAATGTGCCTGCGCCTATCAAATGGGTGTCGAAAGTCACCATTATCATGGATCGCGTCTCGAATGTTCTATGGTAAGATCGTCCATCGCCAAATGATCATCAAGGTCTCTTCTTTTTCCGGCAGCAATCTCCTTCTCGCGAATAAACCATTCGACGTCAATACCATTATTCTCTGCCGTAGTTTTTAGCCAAGCTTCTTCAAATGCATGGATTTCATTATCAGAGTCTGCTAACATCAGACCGTCTTTGATGAATTTCATCGCCAAATCATTTGTTGAAAATTTTGGCGGTTCAATTGAAACATGTTTGTTTTCGAGAATCTCCTGGATGGCGTTATCACAGAAATCTTTTTCAAACCCCAAAGCTTTGCCAATGCGTTTCATCAGGATAATCTCCGGTTCAGAAATCTTCCGGTCTTTACGGATGAGCAGAAGTAATCCTCTGAAGTAGTCGCTTCCTTCTCTAACTGTTATATGGTTCATACTTCCTTTGCTATCTTCATCTGTTGTAATTATTTTTAGTTAAAGCTTCTCAATGTCCTTAACATTTTTTGTCTGGCAAGAAAAGTATCATTGTCCGTTGTTCTTTTCTTCCTCACTCATGAAGGCTCAAAGTAAATAACGATATTCATATCTTCCGACTGCGTTCCATGGATGTAGTGGATCTTCCGTATTGGCTTCTGTAGAAAGCCTGAGATACGATCTCGCAAAATGTGTTCCGACTGCTGGAACAGTTTCAGTCGCAATTCGTGAAACGATTTGATCCCACCCTCACCCGTTAGCAACTTCTCTTCAGCAGGCGTAAGAATGTCCCGAATGAATACCACGACAAAATCATCAGTTATCTCTGTTCTCATATCTTTCGACTTCTCACCCACATGGTTGAGCAGAAAGTTCTCCACTATGAACTGGACTCCGGCTGCAAGGGTTTCTCTACCATTGACCATTGTTGAACCTCCAAACAAGGTTGAGGACAGATTCGAAACTGATATTCAAAAGCCGCTGACCACTATCTCCGCCCAACCTGAGCGTTGAAATACGAATCCTTCGGATATGTTATGCTGAAGCCCATCGCCGGATCCGTGTACACTTGCATACCACGAATGTCAGGGTCCAAGTTCTTTCTGCTGGGTGAAGCCGGCCAAAGGTAGGCTGAACAAGAAAATGCCCAAGTCCCAACAGAACACTATGTTCAATCTGAAATCTCCTTTTCATAGTGCTACCTCTTTAAGTGAATACTGTCATCTTTTTTCAATGTGGATTTCTCTTCTGCTATGACCCATGAAGCAAAAAAACCAACACTGGTCATCCTTATCGATGACTCGTGTTGGTTTACCATTCACCAAACCTTCCCCGGTTTACTATTTAGGTTAGGGAATGCTTCGTGACATGTCTACCGAATATGTAACAACTTCCCAAGCAGTATACGCAAAAACAGCTTCACATGTCAAGCACAATCGGCAAGACCTCAGAATAGTTCTTTCAGCGTGAAGACAATGATGCGCTCGCCCGTCTTCGCGCTAATGTCCGAGTGCATACTGATAACGTCCCGATCGATAATGTGCCTAATCATCACCTTCAGCATGTCCTTCGAGTTCTCGATGAGCATCTGACGCACTTCTTTTAGCAACTTTACACCCGCTAGATCTTTCGCGAGCTGCAATTCGGCTGGCGTGAGAACCCCTTCCAATCGCACGATGATGACATCGTCAAGAACATACGTACGAGTCCGATTGGGTCCTCGTCCCATATGTTCTCTCTCGAACTTCACCATTGCTTCGCTGATCTGGGCTTCAAGTTGTCCAACGGATCTATGGGGCATGTGTGTGCATTCTGATAATTGGTTTACGTGGGCCAATGTACCTATTTCGCATAAGTTCTGCAAACTTCTTGTGAGTCCTTTACTTGTACAGTATGTGTTCGGGCATGATTTCCGCACTAGCAGCCATGTCAGCGATTGTCGTCCGTACTTTCAGAATATGGGCGTAGGCACGTGCAGGTAGACCGAGTTGGTGATTCCCAGCTTTTAGGATCTTCCTCCCCCACCAGTATCGAGCCTCGTACTCTCGAATGTCTTTCGAATGCACATCGGCATGTGCGTAAACCCCTTTGCGTCCCCTTAATCAGTGCATCATCAATGCATTACAAAATATTTTGTCACACCCTTGACATAGCAATTTCTGTTTTGTATATTAAATCGTCCAAAACGCCTATATCATCTTAAACAACTTTTTATGGCACAAAACCTACTTTCAACTCAAGAAGTGGCTGTCATGTTAAACGTGGCGGAAACCACAATCAAGCGATGGGCTGATGAAAATGTCATAGCGTGTGTAAAAACACCCGGGGGACATCGCAAATTCTTGTTGAAAGAGGTCGTTCGGTTTGCTGAAGCAAAGGGGTACACAACAAGGGGGTCGCAGCCGCCCCCTATGACCCCGATGCAATTGGAGCAATTGGAGGTCGGTGTTCACACACGTAATTACGCCCGCATTGCGGATGTCTTCAAAGAAGAAGCTTTTCAGGCTGATCGGGAAGGAATCCTGACCCTCTTCCTTTACCTCTACAAGCATCACATCCCCCTTGCTTTGATCGTCGATGAAGTGGTTCGTCCTGCTTTTGAAGACGTCGGTACAAAGTGGGAAAAGGGTGAGATCGAAATCACTCAGGAACATGCCGCATCCCAGGCAACAACCGAGTCCCTCATCCGGATGGCTTCCGAACTCCACCGCAAGGGTTCCAACGGCTTGTCTGTTCTATGCGCATGTCCGGAGGATGAATTTCATGAGCTCGGCTTGCGAGGCCTTGCTTACAGCCTGGAGTGCGAAGGATGGAAAGTACATTACATGGGACCAAACACGCCCACAGAGACTCTTGCTTCTTTCATTCACGCCGTTCAACCAGAGCTCGTGTGTCTATCAGTAGCAATAGGCAGGCATCACCGTGAATTACGTGTCAAGTTAAAGAGGCTTTCATCTCAAGTCCACTCCTATCAGGGAAAGATCATCATTGGCGGTCACTACGCTGATAGACTACACGAACATGATATCACATGCGACCATATCGCCCGATCTATTCAGGACGCTGTTGCGTATTCACGGGATGCCTTTAGCTTGAAACCCGGCCCAAAGACGAAATCTGAAACGAAAAACAAGCTGAATCGCTAAACAAACCACAATAGACATAGTCACAAACCAACCAAGGAGAAGTACAAATGAAAACACTCGATGTCATTATCGCCGTCCTACTTGTAATCGGAGGACTGAACTGGGGTCTCTGGGGACTTTTCCAGTTCGATCTCGTGGCAGCCATATTCGGCGGTAACACAACCGTTCTGAGCCGCATCGTCTACAGTCTGGTCGGAATCGCAGCAGCTTACCAGGCGTTAGGCTGGAAGTCTGTTCAGCGCCGCTGGGCAATTGCGAAAGCCTAGAATCAACAAATGGGTAACCGAGGCAATGTGCCGAGGTTTCCACGATCACAATTCACAACACAAATCACTCAAGGAACTCACTATGAAAGCATCACTTTTGAAACACGGTATTGCTATCTTCGCACTCTCCCTGGCGACGACGCCTGCAATGTTTGCGGGCGATGATCACAAGGAAGCGCAGAAGGATATTATTGAGACAGCGGTTGCTGCGGGCAATTTCAAGACTCTTGCTACGGCGCTGACGGAAGCCGGTCTCATCGAGACACTGAAGGGCGAAGGACCATTCACGGTCTTTGCCCCGACGGACGAAGCTTTCGCCAAGATTCCCAAGGCCACGCTGGATAACCTTCTAAAGAACAAGGAACAACTCACAAAGGTCCTTCTCTATCATGTGGTTGCCGGCAAAGTCATGGCGTCTGATGTAGTGAAGATCTCCTCAGCCAAGACGGTCGAAGGAAGCTCAGTAAAGATCAGTGTGAAGGGCAAGACAGTCATGGTGGATAAGGCAAAGGTCACGGCGGTCGACATCGAAGCCAGCAACGGTGTCATCCATGTTATTGATTCGGTGATCATGCCTCCAATGGCAAAAGAAAAGAAGTAACTCAGGTCGGGGAACCGGCCAATAACTGCCGGTTCCTCATTGTATCCACAAAACAAATACAAGGAGCAACAAATGTCTTTGACAGGAATATTCAAGAGTCTTATTGGAATGATCGCTGCCATCGGATTGCTTACCGGCTGCGATAGCGACGACACAACAGTTACTCCGGGTCCAGTCGGGTCGGGCCAGGTTCTTGTTGTCCACGCATCACCTGACGCCCCGGCAGTTGATCTGTTGGTGAATAATACCCTGGTCGCATCGGGCCTGATGTTCCCCAACAATACCGGGTATCTGGCAGTTGCGGCAGGAACCCCCAACGTGAAAGTTCGTGTAGCCGGAACAACAACAACAGTAATTGATGCCAACCTTCCGATTACTGCCAACATGAGTTACACCGTGATTGCAGCCGACTCAGTTGCACGGCTGTCGCCGATTGTCCTTACCGATGATCTAACCGCTCCGGCTGCTGGTAAAGCACATGTTCGGTTTGTCCATCTCTCGCCTAACTCCCCTGCGGTGGACATTGCGTTACAGGGAGGAGCCGTGGTGTTCTCAAATACCGCGTTCAAAGCCAGCACGCCCTTCACACCACTGGATGCCGGAACATATAATCTTCAAGTCCGAGTCGCCGGCACATCCACCGTCGTGTTGAGTCTTCCAAACACAACCTTTGCTGAAGGCGGAATCTACACCCTGTTTGCAAAAGGGTTTCTGAACGGAAGCGGCACCCAGGCTCTTGGCACACAGGCAATTGTAAACAAGCCATCCACTTCACCTGCGAAAGTAATGGCTATCCACGCATCGCCCGATGCACCCAGCGTTGATTTGCTTGTGGATAACACTGTGAGTGGTATGAACCTTACGTTCCCGAACAACACCGCTTATCTTAATGTCAACGCAGGTTCGCGCAACATCAAGGTCAATGTAACCGGGACATCTACAACGGTCATCGACGCGATGTTGCAGTTGGAAGCAGGTGCTGCCTACTCTGTATTTGCAACAGATTCGGTTTCGAGTATTTCACCACTGGTTCTTGTGGATAACCTGACGACTCCCGCGTCCGGAAAGGCCCATGTCCGCTTTGTCCATCTTTCACCGAACGCGCCATCAGTTGATGTCGCAGTTCAAGGTGGAGCGGTTGTGTTTGGCAACAAGGCTTTCCAGGAGAACACCGAGTTCACGCCGCTTGATGCAGCTACTTACAATCTGGAAGTCAGGCTGGCTGGCACGGGCACTGTTGTTCTGGCCCTGCCAAATATTACACTCCAGTCAGGCAAAATCTACACTGTGTTTGCCAGAGGTTTTGTTGGTGGCACGGGCACACATGCACTGGGTGCACAAATTGTTCTGAATAACTGAACCACCGTGAGTCTTCAAACGTAAAGAAAGACTTGTAGAAGGTATTGAAAAAGAAGGCCCGGTTGTCAAGGGGATGAGCAGAGAGCAACGTGTGCGTGACAATTGGGCCTTCTGTACATGAGCGGCGATGGATGCACGAGGAAGTCCGACATTTGAATTGAAAAGTACGTTACTTTTATTGACGGGATGAAATGAAGGTCTATCAGCTGAGGAAAGAACAATTTGTGGGGCGTCCACTGACCGAGGTATTCTCTTTTTTTGAGAGGCCCGGAAATCTCGCCGCGATAACTCCACCGTCGATGGAATTCCGCATAGTAACACCCCCGCCTATCGTAATGAAGGAAGGAGCGTTGTTTGAGTACAGTGTCAGGGTGATGGGAATCCGGATGCGCTGGAAGAGCCTCATCAGCCAATACACGCCTCCGTTCAGGTTCGTGGATGAGCAGGTCAAGGGGCCATACTCATTCTGGCACCACACTCACACATTCACTGAAGTGCATGGCGGAACCCTGATTGGCGATGAGGTACGCTATGCGATACCCTTCGGTATGATCGGGAGGATCACGCACCGTCTGGCAGTGAGTCGTCAACTGGAGCATATCTTCTCGCTCAGATCACAAGTGATGTGCACGATGTTTGGTTCGGACGGTGGATTGATTCGAACCACTGATACCCGGAGTGGCCAATGATACAGCTGACCGCATTCATACTATTCCTGTTCTTCATTGGTCCGACTCTGTTGTACGGGCAGTCTCCGCCGGGGTCGATCAGGGGGGCCATCGTGTCGGAATCGACCGGGGAGCCGGTTGTTGGAGCCAACATCGTTGTGCTGAACACGAACCTCGGCGCAACGGCGGATGCCGATGGGCGACTTGTGATCACCGGTGTACCGGTTGGCACCTATCAGCTCAGAGTCTCGGGTGTAGGGAGCAAACCCGTTGTCGTGGCGGATGTTGTTGTTGCAATAGGCAGACCTATCGACCTTGTCGTGCGGCTTGAAGAAGCAGTCCTGTCAATCGGTGAAGTTGAGGTGCAGGCCAGCTATTTCCGGAACACACCCGATGCGCCGGTGAGTGTGCAGCGTCTTTCGTACGAGGAGATCCGGCGGTCGCCCGGGGCCTTCGAAGATGTGGTGCGCGCTGTTGCTGTTCTCCCGGGAGTTGCACAGGCCGCTCCGGGAAGGAACGACCTCGTCGTGCGCGGAGGGGCTCCATCGGAGAACCTCTTTGTGATCGACAATGTTGAGATACCGAACATCAATCACTTCGGTACCCAAGGTGCGGGGGGTGGTCCGTTGAGCTTCATCAATCTCGATTTTGTCCGGGAGACTGCATTCTCCACCGGCGGCTTCGGTGTGCGGTATGGTGACCGGATGTCTTCAGTCCTCACACTGGACATGCAGGATGGCAGGAAAGATGCTCTGGGAGGAAAGGGCACGATCTCCGCCAGCCAGTTTGGCCTGAACCTCCAGGGACCGGTCACATCAGAAGGGTCGTTTATATTCTCAGCGCGGCGCAGCTATCTCGACTTCATTTTCAAGGCCGCAGGGTTCAGCTTTGTGCCCCAATACTGGGACTTCCTCGGCAGAGTGTCGTACTCATTGGACCGCATCAACAGCCTCACATTCCTTGTCATTGGTGCCATCGATGATGTTTCATTCCTTAATGGCGATGCGGATGCCCGGTTCGACAATTCCCGCATCCTCGGTACCGCCCAGCGGCAGTACGTCAGCGGGTTGACATGGCAGCACCTGCTTGGCAATGGATTTTCCCGTGTCACGTTGGGGCGGACGTACGTAAGCTACAACGGCATTCAGCGCGATTCGATGCTCAACCCGATCTTCAGAAACAGATCAATCGAAGGAGAGACAAGCCTCCGTGCGGATGTTGTGCTGAAACCGTCGCGCACGTCAGAACTCTCGTTCGGCAGTCAGGTGAAGTACATTCGCTTCCTGTCGGATCTCGCTTTGCCCGGATACAGGACTACATTCGGCGACTCCCTGAATATCAACGTCCGCAACTTCCTCTCAACGGGGTACAAAGGCTCGGCGTACGCGCAACTCTCGCGTCGATTCTTGCGCGATTTCAATGCACATGTCGGCACCCGCATCGATTACTTCAGCCTGATCAATACAAAAACGTACCTCTCCCCTCGCGCGTCACTGGCCTATGATCTCACACCTGTCACCACGTTGACTGCCAGTGCCGGTGTGTACAGGCAAAGTCCGTCATATGTCTGGTTGGTTGCCAATGAGAAAAACCGCCTCTTGCGTGCCGGGCGAGCCGATCAGTATATTTTCAGTATTGACCATTTGCTGGATGCTGACCTGCGCGTACGTCTCGAAGGGTTCTACAAGGACTACCGCAACTACCCCGCCAGCGTGAACCGGCCTTACCTGGTGCTCGCAAATACCGGTGGTGGTTTCGGCGGTTCGGATGAGAACTTCGCCTCATTCGGGTTTGATCAGTTGGTGAGTGCCGGGAAGGGACAATCACGCGGAGTGGAATTCCTGATGCAGAAGAAACTTTCCGACACTCCTCTGTATGGCCTCGTGAGCGCCACAGTGATGCGAACGACATTTACTGCCCTTGATAACGTGGAGCGACCGGGCGCGTTTGACCAGAAGTTTATCATCAATGTTAGCGGTGGCTACAAGTTTGATGACCAATGGGAGGCAAGCATGAAGTTCCGCTTTTCCACAGGCCAGCCATATACGCCATTCAATCCGAACGGGACGCAGGACGTCTCCTCGTATAACACACTCCGGGTGAAAAGCGCCCACAGTCTTGACGTGCGTGTCGATCGCCGCTGGAACTTCTCTGCGTGGAATCTTATCGTGTATCTCGACATTCAGAATGTATACAACAACAAGTTCAGTGAAGGTGTTCGGTGGAATGCACGGGAACAGCGGGTCGAGTTCAATGACAGTGAAATCGGCATTCTCCCCTCCATAGGGGTCAGCGCCGAATTCTAACGCCATCTCAATCATCATGGCAACCCCGACCCATTACCCCTATCCAGTCAAGTTCCTGTCCAGGCTGCGGTACTGTATCGCCTCGCTGATGTGTTCAGAGTGAACGTCAGGTGTTCCGGCAAGGTCGGCAATTGTCCTGCTTACTTTGAGAATGCGATCGTACGCTCGCGCTGAAAGTCCGAGCTTGGTGATTGCCATCTTCAATAATTCTTCTCCGGTAGTATCGATAGCACAGAACTCCCGAATCTCCTTGGGTTGCATGTCCGCATTAGCGAACAACCCCTTCCGCCCGTGAAATCGCTTTGCTTGAATCTCCCGTGCACCGATTACCCTGCCCCGTATTGAAGCAGAGGACTCTCCCAATTCCTTGCTTGCCAGTTCTTTATACTTCACGGCAGGAACTTCGATATGCAGGTCAATCCGATCAAGAAGAGGTCCGGAGATCTTCGCCATGTATTTCTGGATGGCAAGTTGATTGCAGGTGCATTCTTTCGTCGGGTCTGTGTAGTAGCCGCACGGACATGGATTCATCGCGCAAATGAGCATGAAGTTTGCCGGATAGTCAACTGAGAGCTTCGAACGGCTGATAGTGACATGTGAATCCTCGAGCGGCTGGCGCAACACTTCCAACACATTGCGCGCAAACTCCGGCAACTCATCCAGAAAAAGAACACCGTGGTGTGCCAGCGAAATCTCCCCCGGTCTTGGAATACTGCCTCCTCCCACCAATGCGGCATCCGAAATGGTATGATGAGGAGAACGAAATGGACGTGTCGCAATCAACGCCATATCGGGCTGGAGAAGTCCGGCGACAGAATGAATCTTCGTCGTCTCCAATGATTCTTCGAACGTCATCGGCGGCAGGATGCTGGGGAGTCGCTTGGCGAGCATTGTTTTCCCGGAGCCGGGTGGACCTATCATGATAATATTATGTCCCCCGGCGGCGGCCACTTCAAGCGCCCGCTTGACGTTTTCCTGCCCCTTGACGTCGGCAAAATCTGTCAGGTATTTCTGATCTTGATTGAAGAGCGCATCCACATCAACTTTCAATGGGAGCAGGCTCTTGTGGTCGGCGTTCAGAAACTCCACCGTTTCTTTCAAAGATCCCATCGGATACACATCAACACCGGAGACCATCGCCGCCTCCTTGCCGTTTTCTTTCGGGAGAATCATGCCACGTATTTTTCGCTTTTTCAGTTCAAGCGCCATCGGCAATGCCCCATGAATCGGCCGAAGGGTGCCATCCAATGCAAGTTCGCCCACGAGAACGAATTCCTTCAGTACGTCGGTCGAAGTCTGCTCCGTTGAAGCAAGTATACCGATCGCCATGGGGAGATCAAACGCGGAGCCTTCCTTTTTGATATCTGCCGGCGCAAGATTGACGGTAATTTTCTTGATCGGGAAATCCAGCCCGCAATTTTTGATGGCTGCGGTAATGCGTTCACGACTCTCCCGCACGGCACCATCAGGTAATCCGACAATGGAGAAGCCAGGTATCTGCTTTTCAATATGGGTTTCCACTTCAACGAGATAAGCGCTAACGCCGTAGGTTGCCCCCGTGAGAACTCGCGACAGCATAGGGAAACTCCAACAATTGAGGAATGCGCGCCGATAGCCGGCTAAGATTGTACGTGAAAATTCTTGCGGAAGTTAGCGATTGTAGCGGGCAAAGTCAACGAGTGCCGGAGGCGCGACTGATATTCGGATCAGAAGGAAAACTCTGCTTTCATCTTTACGCTAAGCGGGGTACCTGGAGTAAAGTGAAGCTCCGAAACGGCATCGGTTTCATTCAGCAAGCGCGACTCGGTGTCGAACTGTGCCTCATTCCATTCAACGTTAAAGATATTCTCAGCGCTTAATTGAAGCCTGTAGCTTCCGAAGCGATATCCAACAGAAGCATCAAACACAGTATTCCCTTCAGCGCGAACCGAATTATCCTCATTGGCCGGTCTATCACCAATGTGCCGCACACGGATACTCCCCTCATATCCCTCCTGGAAGCGGAACGTAACGCCAGCCGTCGAGGTAAGCGATGGAGCAAGTGGAATGTAGTTCTCCCCTTCCGGTAGATCTCTGAATCTTCCACGCGCAATGTTCACATCGGCATCAGCAAAAAGCCACTCTGTCAATTGTGCGCGGGCTTCGATATCCAGGCCGATAGATTCTGAATGACCCATCATCAGAAGTGGAAACGCCTCTTCCCATTCCTTCAATAACAACATTTGCCGTAACAACCGATTCACCCGTCTTCCGGTCCGCAACACGACCAACAAGGCTCCCGGTGTGTGAAAATGCCGTTCCGAAAACAAAAAAAAATATGCGAAATAGTGATGCGAAGGACTTCATGAGAGGTATCCCGTAAGAGGATTTGTTGGTTGAAAACGCTGGCGCTGAACTTGAGTATGGATAATATACGAGGAATTAGTTGTTGTGGATTGCGGGCGGTTATTAGTTTTTGAGCAGTCTGTCAGCTTTCATCTCCGATTCAGGTGAGTTTTCAGAGGAGCGGCTTTGTCTCTCGGGTCGCTTTTCATTACCTTTTCTATATCAATTAATAAACCCGGTAGCCGATATGCATGAAGTTCATATTACTGCCATTGAGGCCATCCAGGCGATTCTGGCGCCCGCACTTGGCATTTCTGCCGTCGGTCTGCTTCTCCTCGGCCTGAACAGTAGGTACTCAAACATCATGAATCGTATACGGCTCATTACCGAGGAGCGCCGGAAATACCTGAAGCTGATCTCTGAAAATGTGGATTTGAGCTACTCAGATAACCTCAGATACATGAGCATCACAAATCAAAGTGGTGAACTGCTTGTAAGAAGCCGGTACGTCCGAAACGCCATTCTCTGTATGCAAGGGGCGGTGGCGTTGTTTGTGCTGACATCGGCGGGGATTGGGCTGAACCTGTTTCTTGCCGGAGCGGCGGTTGAAGTCTTTCCGCTCATGGTATTTATTGCAGGAATGTTGTGCGTCTTTGCCGGTATCGTCTTTGCTGCATTGGAAGTGCATCGCTCGTACAAGATCATCCTGTTGGAAGTGACGACGACCGAGTAAACACTCCAAACCCTACTTCAACTCCTTGATGGCCTGCTCGCGTGTTTCGCTGATCTCGAACACCATGGTCAGTTTTGTGAGGACGAAGAGGTTATCAATATTCTTGTTGATACCGACAAGCTTGATCTTCCACCCTTTGCGCGCGTAGGATGCCTGCGCGGCAACAAGAACACCAATCCCGGTACTATTCAAGTACGTCACCTTGCTCATATCGATAATGAGTTTGTGATACTCTTGATCGGCAAATCCAGCAATCGCGCGGCGCAGGTCATCTGTTTCATCCCCACCAATCAGCGATCCTTTCACCTCTATCAAACCGATTCCCCCATCAAGCGTTGAGGTCTTGGCTGCCATAGTTCCTCCAGAGAAAAATTCTATATAAACATGAACAAAAATACATGTCGAAAGTACTTGATTCACAGAAGAAAATCAAACCCTAACCGCTCAATACAGAACCTCTTCAAGAACCAAGCCGTGCGGTGGGGCGGCCATTCCGGCTTTGCTCCTGTCTCTACTCGACAGAATTGCCTCAAAATCCGATTTCTCAATAAACCCGCGTCCAACGTCCACCATGGTTCCCACCAACGCCCGCACCATACCATGGAGAAAACGGTTTGCCCTGACTTCATAGACGTATTGTGACCCGCTCACCGACCACGCCGAGTGTCGAACCACACACCGATGGTGCTCAACATCTGCAGAAGATTTACAGAACGAAGCAAAGTCGTGCTCTCCAACAACATGCGATGCCACAATGTTCATGGCGTCGGTGGCGAGCTTGTAAGGAACAAACCACTGGTATTGTCGGCCGATAGCGATCGGAGATGTGGTGATGGAGTACCGATAGCAGCGTTCAATCGCTGAGTGGCGTGCATTGAAACCTTCATCAGCATCAGCGACAGAAAGGATACGTACATCGAAGGGAAGGAGACCGTTGAGTGCTCTCACGAGCCGGGTGGTGGTCATAGCCGTATCTGAATGACAATGTGCAACCTGACCGCGTGCATGAACGCCGGAGTCTGTTCGGCCGGCACCAACGAGATTAATGTCGTGCTGAAGAAGTTGACGAAGCTTATTACTGATTTCGTCCTGAACACTTCTGCCGTTAAGCTGTGACTGCCAACCGACAAAATCGGTGCCATCGTATTCAATAACGAACTTGAGGTTACGCATAACTTGGGGGCAGCAACAGGTTCAAAATCCCTTGGTCACCGTCAGCATGATGCCGTGAGGATGTGCAAGCCCGCCAAGCACGTCGGCTTTGATCTGGAGTTGACCGATCTCCTCATCAATGGACTTGTTGTAGGAGATCGCGCTACGGGCGGCATTGATTGCACTTGCAACGTGGTTGATGATCACTGCCGCAACAACAAATTTCTTATTGTTGTACATTGTCTCCGAATCGATGCGTTGGCCGCGATACTGCGCTCGTGAAGCATCTGAGTCCCACCGCCAGGCGTATCCGGCATTGGGATCGTAGAGTTTCTCGTTTTCCCTGTCGCGCAACTGCTTCTCATTGTATTCATGGATGTCAAGAAAATTCCCGATATCAACAAAGAACTGATCGTCCTTTCCTGAAGCATCGATACCGGCACGCGACGCTGCAAATGCCCGTGCATCATCACGCAACGAATTGCCGTGAATCTCGAATGCGGTAAATGTCAGCCACAGACCGGCCTCGGCAGCCATGAAGTATTTTCCTGAACTGAAGCCATCGGCATAGATCTCCCCCATCCCGGGAAGGAGCAACGAATAGATTGCGGCGAGCCCGACAGCTTTCTTTTTCCGTTGGAGCTGTTCCTGCGCAAGAGAATTTTCCGGAAGTGATTCAGGATGGAGATCATTCAGCAGATGGAGTTTTACCTCGGTGCGAGAACTCAGGGCGGAGATCGGCGGCGCAGCGTGAGTTGTAAGGGGGAACAACAAGACAACGGCAACGAGAAGGCGCATCGTATTCATGGTCAATCCTTATGCTATTGCGTTTGAAGATTTAGTACGTTGAGACGTTAGCAATTTGCTGTTGGATTGACCTCTGCGTTTACCCAAATTTGTAAAAACTGTCCGCCACAGACCATCGTACACCATGACGCGCGTACCCAGAAGCTCTTCGAGTTGCGGAACGGTCATATCATCAAGGAAGAACCCTTCGGCGTTCAAAATATCGGGTGGAAGGAGAACCAGATCGCCGCAATCCCTGCCTTTCAGTGCTGAATATACACATTTGCCCGACAGAAGTCCAGCCACCGTCACGCTGTTTCCGTAGAGCAGGTTCGGTGCCACGGTCAACTGCACATCGAGCTTGTTGATTCCGGAAAGACGACGGGCAATCTCCGATTTCACAATCGCAGATGGAAGTTCGGCTGTCACCATGGTCAAACGCCTCGGCGATGTAATCCGTGCGGGGAATGTCTTCGCCTGACGTTTGAAGTCCGCAATGAAGCTGCGAACCAGACCGACACCATTTTCAATCTGCGGGAAACCGTCGTAGTAGGATGAGGCAGGAATCTTTCTTCCGGCAACGATATAGAACTCATCCGATGGATAAATGAAGCGGCGACCAATATCTCGCAAGAACTTCTTTTGCCATTGTTCCACGGTGTCGAGAAGACTGTCGGCAAACTGACGATCCACTTTCTTTAACTCGAACAACCCAAACCGATGGTCGGTCAGTCCAACCGGTACAACTGCCAATGACACGATGTGTTTCCTGAACGCATAGAGGTCATCAACGGTCTTCTTCAATACGTCACCATCATTCAAGCCTGGGCAAAGAACAATTTGCGTGTGCATGTCAATGCCGTTATCATGAAGAAGCTTGATCTTTTCAAGAATCAAATCGTCCTTCTTAAGTCCCATCAATTTCTTGCGGACTTCGTAGTCGGTAACATGGACGGAGATATATTGGGGAGAAAGACGTTGTTGAATGATGCGCCGGAGAATGGCGGGTCCGGCGTTCGTCATCGTCGTATAATTTCCATACATGAACGACAGGCGATAGTCACCGTCCCGGAAATACAGCTGCTTGCGAAGGCCTTGCGGATTCTGATCTACGAAACAGAAGATACAGTCGTTGCCGCAGGCAAGGATCTTCATTTCCTCGAAATCAATACCGATACGGTCATAATCATCTTTTTCTATATCGTAGATGACGACCTCGTTGTCGCGGGCGATCTTGAGAGAGATATCCTCATCGTTCTCATGAAAACGGAAGTCGATTGCGTCGAAAACCTTCTTGCCATTCACCTCGAGCAATTCATCGCCCGGCTGAAGGCCAATCTCTTCTGCTATGCTTCCCGGTTCAATCGTAATGATCTTCATGCGGCCACCTGTTGTGCGACAGGCTCACCGAAACATATGCCGTCCTGTACTTCTCGGATTCTGACGGGAAGAATTTCATTCCGTTCGACTAGGTCGGCTGGAACTCCGACACGGACATAGTTCTCAGCAAATCCCAACCTCAAACCATCCTCACAATCCTCTTCAAACAGGACGGGTAATATGCGGCCAACCATGAACGCGGCGAATGCGCTTTTCTTTTTTTGCCCCATCAGGCGAAGGACTTCACTTCGCTTGAACCGAACCTTGGGTTCAACACTATTCCCGAAGACTGCCGCGGGCGTGTTCGGTCGCTCTGAATAAGTGAATATATGGAGATACGAAACGGGAAGCTGCTCAATGAATTCAACCGTTTCAGAAAAGTGACGCTCTGTTTCCCCGGGAAACCCGACGATAACGTCTGCACCAATGCCACAGTCAGGAATTGCATATGTTATTCGATTAATCAAGGAGCGGTAGTCATTTGTCGAGTACCTTCGCCTCATCGCCCGGAGAATTGTGTCGCTGCCGCTTTGTAGGGGAATATGGAAATGCCTGCAGAGCCGTGAGGATGTTGCAATGAGATTGATGATTTCATCGGTCAGGAGATTCGGTTCAATGGAACTGATCCGAACGCGGGCAAGTCCTTCGATATCATCCAGTGCTTTAAGAAGATCGACGAGCGATAATTCCTGTTTCTTCCCGTAATCTCCAACGTTCACACCGGTCAACGTAATCTCTTTGAACCCATGAGCGACAAGTGTCCTCGCCTGGACAATGCATTCCTCCAGTGACTGACTTCTGCTTGTTCCCCGAGCAAGTGGAATCGTACAGAAGCTGCAGTTAAAGTCACAGCCATCCTGCACCTTCAAGTACGCCCGGGTTCTGTTACCCGAAATGGTTGTATAGGCCGGGCCAAAGTTATTCACGGCTTCGATATCAGAAACAACAATACGGGGATGACTGCTCTTCTCAAACGACCCAACATGGTCAAACAGATCAAACTTTTCCTTTGCCCCAACAACAAGATCCACCCCGTCAATAGACGCAACCTCTTCCGGCTCCAATTGCGCATAGCATCCTGTGACAATAACAAATGGTTCCGCCGATGTCCGCACTGACTTCCGGATGACTTGACGACACTCTCTGTTTGCGCGTGCTGTCACGCTACACGTGTTGATCACACAAACATCCGCCGGTTGACCGAATTCCACTATCTCGAACCCGCGGTCGAGGAATTGCTTCCCGATTGCTGAGGATTCGGCAAAGTTTAGTTTGCAACCAAGCGTATGGAGCGAGACTGTGGGCATTGAAAATATAAAAAGAGCTGCCCGCCAACAGCGAGCAGCCCTGTGAATGTGCAAACGGCGAGACTAGTTCTCAGTAGGAATGGACGTATCGCCGCTCGGTGTTTGACCGGTGATCGTCGCCGATTCGCCGATGGTTGACGAAGGCGGTGTGTTTTTCTCCTGATAGTCCTCGATAATCTTGGACTCACTTCCCTTCTGAAATTCCACTGCCGAAAGGACGATCTTCTTGGAGTCTTTATCGAATTCGACAACCCGCAACTGAAGGACGTCATCTACCTTGAATTTGTCAGCAATGTTCTTGATCTGCGTTGAGGAGAGTTGTGAAACGGGAACAAATCCATCCACACCCATTGGCAACTCGACAATCACGCCCTTCTCAATGATGCGGACGATTTTGCCCTGGACTTCAGTGCCAACCTTGTATGTCTCCCCGAATGCATCCCATGGGTTATCGCCGATCTGTTTGTGACCGAGCGAAATACGGCGCTGGTCAACATCGACGCCAAGGATCACCACTTCGATCTCATCACCCTTCTTCACAACTTCGCCCGGATGACGGATTTTCTTGGTCCACGAGAGATCGGAAATGTGGACGAGACCGTCAACGCCCTGTTCCAATTCGACAAACACGCCGAAGTTCGTCAGGTTGCGGACGACACCCTTATGGCGGGAGCCGACGGGATACTTCTGCATAAGCGTCAACCAAGGATCCGGTTCAAGCTGCTTGATGCCGAGAGAGGTCTTCTTGCTGTCTTTGTCGAGACTGAGGATCACAGCTTCCACCATCTGCCCCATCGAAACCACCTGTGATGGGTGCTTGATGTGTTGCGTCCAGCTCATCTCGGAAATATGGATCAGACCCTCGATACCCTTTTCGATCTCGACGAATGCCCCGTAATCTGCAAGCGACACAACCTTGCCGACGACCTTCGTGCCGACAGGATACTTGTCCTGTATATTGTCCCACGGATGCGGTTGGAGTTGTTTATAGCCGAGCGAGATGCGTTTCTTTTCCTGATCGAAGTCAAGCACGACCACGTTAATTGTCTGATCAAGCTTGACGATTTCGGAAGGGTGATTGATGCGGCCCCAGGAAAGATCGGTAATGTGGACAAGACCATCCACGCCACCGAGATCGACGAACACGCCAAAGTCTGTGATCGCCTTGACTGTTCCTTCCAGAATTTGTCCCTTCTCCAATTTATCGAGAATGGCCTTACGCTGGCCGGACATTTCTTCTTCTACAAGGATCTTATGGCTGACCACCACGTTCTCTGACGGGTGATTGATTTTTACAACCCGGAAATCCATTGACTTTCCAATGAAGGCATCGAAGTCACGCACAGGACGAACGTCGATTTGCGAGCCGGGAAGTAAGGCGTCAATCCCGAGAAGGTCCACGACAATACCACCCTTGATGCGGCGGACGCAGCGGCCTTGCAAAACTTCTCCGGTTGAATATGCCTTGGTGACTCGCTCCCATACACGCATAAAGTCAGCCCGCTTACGTGAAAGCACAAGCTGGCCGTCCTTGTTCTCAACGCTCTCGAGAAACACTTCGATCTGGTCGCCGATCTTGAGTTCATCAGGTTTGCTGAATTCCGACAGCGGCACAAGGCCTTCGGACTTGAACCCAATATCGACAGTGACTTCACTTTCCCCGATGAGAACAATGCGTCCGTTAACAATTTCGCCTTCGCTGATCGTGCCAAGTGTTCCCTCGTACAGTTTCAGCAGGTCATTGTATTCGGCATCGCCGTAATCACCTTCGTCGGCGCGCTTCCATCGGGTGACGCCATTCTTCACTTTGGTGGCCGTTGGTTTTTCGGCAGCACCGGAAAGAGTTGTTGGTTTCGCAACGGTTGTTTCTTCAGCCATTCATCCTCCGAATGTTTGACATAACGTCCTGAAGCCTCAGGACATCCCTTGCATCTTCCTGCATCCGTCGTCATCAGAACGGTTGCTCTACGGATGCAAAGGGAGCTATGATGTGTGATTGTGTTTATTGAATTATGATGACATGTGTCTGAGACATTGTGCAGACACCACACAGAGACAATCCCTATGTTGCTGCTGGCTCCATCGAGAACATGATTTCGATGCTCTGTTTCATCTGTTCCATCAGCCATTGCGGTGTTGATGTTGCGCCACTGATTCCTACTCGCTCCTTGCCCACAAACCAGTCGCGCTGCAATTCGTTTTCATTCTCGACAAAATACGTGCTTGGATTTGCAGCACGGCATATTTCATACAACACTTTCCCGTTGGAGGAATTCCTCCCCGCCACAAACAGCATCACATCGTTTTGCCGGGCAAATTCCCGCAACTTCTTGTCACGCCCGGAAACCTGCCCGCAGATTGTATCCTTTGCGTGAAAGTCAATGGCAGATTCTTCAAACGTCCCGACAACGACGTCGGCGATTTTTTCCTTCATTGATTCGGCAATCTCATGGAAGGTTGCCTTGTCCATCGTTGTCTGTGAGAACAACACGGTTTTCTTGTTGAGATCAAGAATATCTATCTCTTCAACTGATTTGATAACTTTCGCTTCCCCATTGGTATGTCCCACAAGTCCGATAACTTCCGCATGGTCCTTCTTCCCGAAGATTACCACTTGATATCCCTTGTCATAGAACTTACGTATGCGCTCTTGCACCTTGGTTACCACTGGGCAGGTCGCATCAATCAATGTCACTTTATGCTGACGAGCTAACTGATACGTGAGGGGCGGCTCGCCGTGAGCACGGATCAATACTTTCTTGCCTTGAAGAGTCGGGAAGTCCTCCTGTCGAACTGTACGCATCCCCTGTTGCTCGAGTCTGGCGACCTCCATCGGATTATGGATGATGGCACCCAACGAGTACAATTCAGAAGACTGCTGCATTTCTTCTTCAGCAATTTCTATGGTGCGTACCACGCCCCAGCAAAACCCTGCGTTCTTGTCGATGGTAACGGTCATGATTTGTTTTTGAAAACCCGCACAGCTTCCTTCACCACGAAATCCACTTGCTCTTGAATACTCATGTTCGATGTATCGAGCACGATTGCATCTTCTGCACGCTTGAGAGGACTTGCCTCACGTGTTGAGTCTCGCCGGTCCCGTTCCTCAATCTCTTTCATGAATTCAGCAACATCCCTTTTGATCCCGCGTCGCTCCAGTTCTGACTGCCGGCGGCGCGCCCGTGATTCAAGTCCAGCCCCCATAAAAATCTTGAGGTCAGCTTCCGGAAACACCACCGTCCCAATGTCTCTCCCTTCAAGCACTACTCCTCTACCCTCCGCCATCCGACGCTGCTCTTGTACCATCGCCTCACGAACTCTTCGAATTCCACTGACAGCGCTGACAGCTTTGGTTACCTCAACACTCCGGATCTCATCCGAAACATCGTCACCATCAAGCAGAACTTCTGTATCGTTCCCTTGTCGATGAAGTTCGACATGAGTGGTTCTTATCAACTGTGCAATCGCCACTTCATCATGCGGGTTGAGTCCTGTCCGAAGCACTTTGAGAGTAACCGCCCTGTACATCGCTCCCGTATCCAAATGGAGGTAGCCAAGCTGCACTGCAACAAGGCGGGCTGTTGTCGTCTTACCGGAGGCCGCGGGCCCGTCTATCGCTATTACCAGCTTCTTCTCTGTCAACGTAGATGCGAAATTGATTAGAAATATAAGCAATTCGCTGCATTGCCGCAACCAATGTTGCTTTCAAATCATTGCCAGAATGCCTGATTTGACTATATTTGGGTAAACTTCAGGAGAATACGAAGTGAGAAAATCCACTCATGAGGAAATTGCTGTCCGAAGAATCCGAAAGGAGGACGCTGCAACAGTCAAGCGGCTTCCCATCTTTGTACTTCTAGACAACGTCAGGAGTTTGTATAACGTCGGATCAATTTTTCGCACGGCAGACGGAGCTCTCATTGAGAAACTGTTGCTGACCGGCTACACTCCACGACCACCCCGCAAAGAGATTGAGAAGACCGCTCTCGGCGCGACGGAGACAGTTCCCTGGGAGCATTTCGAACACTCCCAAGACGCCATCGCATCTGCACGCGGGTTAGGAGCAAAAATATGTGTCCTTGAACAGACAACAGAAAGCAACCCGTACTACAACATCCGTAAATCCGATTTTCCCCTCTGTCTGGTTGTGGGAAATGAAATCACCGGCATCTCTCCCTCGATCGTCGAGGCCGCCGATATGGCAATTGACATCCCAATGTACGGGATGAAGCAATCGTTGAATGTCGCTGTGGCCTCTGGCATCGCACTGTTTGAACTTGCACGAATATTCCGGGAGAAATGATCCTACTTCGACGACATGTCATACGCGAGGGTGAAGTAGTCACTGCGTTCCAACGTGTGAATGCGCACCACACCGGCGCGCACAAGGGAAACGAGAATGCGCGACGCCCGCTGCTCTGAAATATTCACCAACCGGCTGAACTCTCTCGTGGTAATCCGTTCATTCACATCCAGATAACTGAACAGCCTCTTCTCGTTCTCCCCGATTTCGATCCGCATCGGCGGGGCATCGGGCTGTTCATCGCGCAGAATCCTCACGACTTCTTTGCTCGCCATCACCGTCTTGTCATTCACACGAATAAAGACCTTGGTTTCTTCCTCTGCATTGCCATTCAGATGTCCGGTAAAATAATGTGGTTTGGTATCGCTCTCTTCAACATAGGCAACGATCACATCAACATCACCATAGGCCACAATATCCAAAATGGGCGAGATTTCCGGAAGACAAAGAACCGATCCCGCATGTCGGATCAAGTCAACTTCGCTTTTTTCACTCTCAACGCCGACGATCGATCCGTCGTCATCAACTCCAAAAAGAATATGTCCGCCCTTGGTATTCGCGAACGCGACCAACGCACGGGCGATTTTTTCGGGACTTGATACTTTTCGTTTGAACTCAACATCAAAACCCTCTCCTTCCTCAATCAACCGGTCTATGTCCTTATAGTCCATGGTCTTCCTCGGTAGTGTCAGTGGAATCGATTTCTTCCGGCACAATGAACTCCTCCGGGACTGGAGTCGGGACTTCCATATGAGGATTTGATTGGACCTCTTCCGCTGTTTCTGGGGCGATTCTTCTTGCCTTCATTCGACTCAAGACGATGTTTTTCCGACGCAAGACGTAGCGACTGTTGTCGGTGGGTTTGTGGCTCAAAGGAGCAGGGATGATAGCAGCAAGCCGAACTGTTTCCTCAAGCGTAAGCTCCGAAGCGGACTTTCCAAAATATGTTCTTGCCGCGGATTCAATGCCGAAGATTCCGCTTCCCCATTCAATCACATTCAAATAAATTTCCAGTATTCTGCTCTTTGTGAGGGTCTTTTCCATCATTACGGTGATAAGAGCCTCCTTGAGTTTACGGACCGGATCTTTGGAGGTTGACAGATAGAGGTTCTTTGCAAGTTGTTGTGTGATGGTGCTGGCACCACGCGCAGCGCGTTGTTCCTTAATGTTCCGTTCAATGGACTCCTGAACTTCGTACCAGTCAAATCCACCATGACTGAAGAATGTTCCATCTTCGGCAACAACTATCGCATCAATAACGTGTTTCGGGAGACGTGAGAGGGGGATCCATCGCTGCTTAATGGTGAGGGTCTTACCACGATCCTCTGCCTCATCAATGCGCTGCTGCATGAATGCAGTTCGTTCCGGAATTTCAGCCTTGAGCTTGAGAATACTGAAGAAGGGAATTGTTGCCAGCTCGACCAACGCTATTATCGTAAAAAATAGAAAGAGGCTTTTCACCTTGTGGTTCTTCACCCACAGAGCAAACACACGCAATGTCTTCATCATTCCGGTTGAGCCTCGCAATGAGTCGGCTGTATTTTCTGCACCTACGACGACTGACTCTGCAAGTACTCTTGCAGCAACAAACGGGCGGCCATTTCATCGACACGCCGCTTCTCCTGTCTCTTCTTCTTTTTCATCCCACCCTGAATGAACACACGTTTTGCCTCAACCGAGGAAAAGCTCTCGTCCCATGTTTCAATTCCTACATCGACGACAAGCTTCAGTGCGTTGATGAAACTCTCGACCTCAAGCGCTTTCGGTCCCATCTCACCGGCGGCATTGTACGGCATGCCAACAAGAATGAGCGCTACATTTTGATCTTTGATTATCTCTTGAATGCGCGAAAGTAGTCGCGCATCATTCTCAAATGTTCCGACACCTTGTGCGATAATCCGCATCGGATCGCTGATGGAAATTCCCACGCGCTTGCTGCCGTAGTCTATTCCGAGAATGCGGCCAGTGTTCCGGGTCGTCATGTCTTGAAATTCCCCGATGCGCTCGAGAGTTCAGTCTTTAGTGTACGCTTGAGAATTTCGCTCAGGTGCTTTCCCGGTTTAAAGTGTGTCTTCCGATGCGCGGGGGCGATGATAATTTCACCGGCTCTCGGATTCCTCGCCTTGGGTTTTGATTTTGTCGGTTTTATCTCGATCACACCGAAGCTCCAGATCTCAATGCGCAATGCGGGTTCATTCGTTTCAAGGATCTCGCTCAAGACATGAAAGACTTTCATCCGTCCATTGCTCTGCTGTAGGAAGGGTCGTTCCCCTGTTCTGTGCCACCCTGGTAGCCACATCTCTTTTCGTGTACGTTCGTCCCTGACTCATCCTTCCCTCCTACTCTTCAAAGCGCTCCACACGTGCCACTCCCTTGATTTTTCGAATCTTCTCCTGAAGCCGGTTCAAGTGTTCAATGTCTTTCACGTAGAGGATAAATGTGCCGTCAAACAATGAATCGCGGGAGTCCAGATTGACGCTCCTGATGTTCGTGTTCATGTACGAAGAGATCGTATGCGTAATATCGCTGAGCATTGCCGGCCTGTCATCGCCGGCGATCTTCAATCCCGCAACGAACATCACCCCGTTGTCAGTGGGCCAGCTTACTTCGATCACTCTGTTTGTTTCGAGTTGCATCATCAATCGGATGTTACGACAGTTTTTTCTATGAATTTTTATTCCTTCGCCTGTGGTCACAAAACCAATAATGTCATCTCCCGGGATTGGGTTGCAGCACTTCGCGTAGTTATGAACGAAGTTGTCCTGCGTACCTCCCAGGACGATCCCGTTCGAAATACCACGGGCAGATGTGATGAACCGGTTGAAGAGTCCCTCAATCTTCCCTTCCTCGGCAACGACACCTTGTGGATGCTTCTGCGATTCCTGAATCATCTGAATGACGTTATCCGCATCAATCTTCTCCTGTCTGAGGCCGAGATAAAACATACCGATGTTCTCAATCTTCATCTCCTGGAGAAACTTGTTCAGATCGTCTTCGTTGATGGCAAGCTTCGCTTTCTTCGCCCTCTTCTCCCATGTCGCTTTACCTTCTTCGATTGCTTTGCGCTGGTCTTCCTTGATCCATCGACGGATATGTGACTTTGCCTTGTGTGTGACGACGAATTTTTCCCAATCCGGATTTGGGGTCTGACTTTTTGATGTGAGAATCTCCACCTGGTCACCACTCTTGAGTGCAGCATCAAGAGGCACGATCCGGCCGTTCACCTTTGCCGCGAGGCAGTGATCGCCAACCTTCGAGTGTATTTCATACGCGAAATCCACGGGCGTGGAGCCCGTCGGCAGGATCTTCAGCTCTCCTTTGGGGGTGAATAAATAAATCTCGTCCTGATAAAGATTGAGCTTGAAACTCTCCATCAACTGGGCGGTCGGCACCTGGCCTTCTGCGGCGCTCTCCAGAACTTCACGCACCCAGTTTACCCACTGCGTCAATTCCGGGTCAGCCGTGGCAGCATTCTCCTTGTACATCCAATGTGCGGCAATACCCTTCTCTGCGACTTCGTGCATCTTCAATGTCCGGATCTGTACTTCCACCATTTTTCCTTCCGGTCCCACAACGGTGGTGTGAATGGACTGATAGCCGTTCTTCTTCGGTACGGAAATGTAGTTCTTAAAACGCTCCGGGTTAGGGATATAGATATCAGAGATAAGACCATAAACGGCAAAGCAGTCGTTGCCATCCTGAGTATCGAGAATAATGCGGATAGCAAAAAGATCATAAATTTCATCAAGCGGTTTACTTCGTTTCATCATCTTGTTGTAGATGCTGTACAGGTGTTTCGGACGTCCGCTGATCTCGAATTTGTACCCCGCCTGCTTGAGTCGTTTCTCGATAGGCTCGGCGAATTTCTTGATGTACGACTCACGTTCCCGGCGTCGTGATTTCAACTCCCGCGCAATCATGTCGTACGATTCACGATATAAATACTTGAATGACAGGTCTTCCAACTCCCACTTGATCCCGGCCAGACCGAACCTGTGCGCAAACGGGGCGTAAATGTCGAGTGTTTCCTTCGACATCCGTTTCTGTTTTTCGGGCGGAAGGTATTCAAGTGTTCGCATGTTATGGAGACGGTCGGCAAACTTCACAAGCATGACGCGGATATCATTCACCATCGAGAGCAGCATCTTGCTATAACTCTCTGCCTGGGTAACATCGTGGCTCTTAAAAATATCCGAGATCTTCGTGGCACCGTCGACGATGTCGGCAATCGTGTCACCAAATTCCGCACGGATATCCTTGATCTGATAATCGGTATCTTCGGCAACGTCGTGCAGGAGTGCGCTGGCAACTGAGATATCATCAAGGGGAATTTCACGCGCAACGATTTTGGCTACTTCGTAGGGATGATCGAAGAATGGCTCGACGGAGGCGCGGATATCGTGGCGGTGGGCGTTGAAACCAAAGTCGAACGCCCGGCGGATGAGGCCTTCGTTCAGATTGGGGATATTCTTCTCGCAGACCGCAAGAAGGTCATCCAGTTTTTTCTTGTACTTTGAATTGGTCATGTTGTCAGTCCGTCCCTCTATATTTACAACAAAGAACGGTTCCCCGCGGTGAGTGTTCTCAACCTCTTCCTGTTGAGAATATAGGGGCTTGCTGAGGAAATGTCAACAATCGGTGGAGGCAACGATGACGAAAAGCAGGATACTACTCCGTACCGAAAATACGGTCACCGGCATCACCCAGGCCCGGAAGGATATAGCCGCGAGAATTCAACGACCGGTCCAGAACCGTGGTATACATCTGCACATCGGGATGGGCTGCGGCTATCTTCTTTGCACCCTGCGGCGCTGCAAGCAGACTGACGAACCGGATTTTCTTCGCACCTTTTTCTTTGAGGAACGAAATCGCCGCGGCTCCACTGCCGCCCGTTGCAAGCATGGGATCGAGCAACAGAACGAGGCTTCGTTTCAGTGTACGCGGAAACTTGGAATAGTACTCGACCGGCTTGAGCGTTTTTTCGTTTCGGTAGAGACCAACATGACCAACCCTTGCTTCCGGAACGAAATCAAGAAATCCATCCACCAATCCCAGTCCGGCCCGCAGCACGGGAACAATCACAACATTCTCCGCAAGAAAGAATCCCTTGGTCTTCTCCAAAGGAGTTCGAACCGGATGTGTGCGCATCTTGAGGTCATGTGTGACAACGAATGCCATGATCGACGAAATACGTCGGAGCGTTGAACGGAAGAGATGATTATCCGTCGTACGGTCGCGTAGGATAGTCAGATCACGTTTGATCAATGGGTGTTCGATGATGGTGAGATTTTTCATGGTTTGGATCCGTGGTTTCTATGGTGTCAGTTTCTTATTCATGGCGTTTGCGGCAACGAGTATCGGATCCCATAACGGGGTGTAGGGTGGAGTATATGCAAGATCCCAGTTCTGCATATCTTGAATCGTGATACGATGCTGAATTGCGACGGTAAGAGTGTTCGCACGAAGGACGGCGCCGTGTTCACCATACACGTTCGCGCCAAGAAGTCTGTCTGATTTTCTATCCGCAATCATTCGAATAATTACTTTGGTGCTCTTGGGCATCACGGCAACTCTTGCCCAGGCAGTCACGGTCTCGATCGCAACATCAAACCCCGCCTCCGAAGCCTCGCTTGCATTGAGTCCGACCTGAGCTACTTCGAGTCCAAATACACGAACGGCAATCGCTCGTATTGCACCAGGGAATGTCGCCTTTCCCCCGGCAGCGTTTTCACCTGCAACCCAACCGGCCTTACTGGCAATGGTTGCCAACGGAATATACATTTTCTTATTATGAACGAGGTTCTTCACTTCGCAGCAGTCGCCGGCTGCAAAAATGTTGTCCAAATTGGTTTCCTGGCGTGTATCTGTGAGAATTCCATTGTGCGCTCCGAGACGAATGCCAGCAGCACGCGCAAGCGATGTGTTCGGCTCCACCCCGATGGCAACAATAACGAGGTCAGTTTCAAACGATCCAACATTCGATACAACGTGTGTTGCCTTGCGATGCTTGTCAACAACAATCCCCTCGACAGCCACATTGCCGACGAAGTGAACGCCGTGCTTCTCAAGTTCTTCACGGATGCGCTCCCGTGTTTCCCGTTCCAATCCTGACATTGGCAGGCTGTGGCGATGCAGAAGTGTCACATCAATGTCTAATGATCTCAGTGCATCGGACATTTCCATCCCGATATATCCGCCGCCAACGATCACTGCCCGCCTTGGCTTTTCTTCATCAATGAATTTCTTCAGAAGAAAACTCTGCGACAATGACTTCACGGCAAACACATTTCGTGCATCCTCTCCCTCTACTCCAAGTTTCTTCGGGCGCGAACCAGTCGCAACAATCAACCGGTCATAGCGTTCCTCCCTCACTTCGGCAGTGGCAAGATTACGGACAACGACAATTCGTTTGGATGGCCGGATCTCTTCAACACTATGCAGGATGCGCGCATCAACACCCTTTTTCTCCCTCAAAGTTGCGGGCGTGTATGAAACAAGTCCGGACTCTTGTACCTCACCGGAAATGTAGTAGGGAATCTCGCAGACGCCATAGGAGATGTGCTCGCCTTGCTCGAACAACGTAACCGCGACGTTCGGATTCGTGCGAACCGCCTTACTTGCTGCGCTGGGGCCGGCTGCAAGTCCTCCTATGACGATAATGCGCTTGGGCATCGATTACTTTTGCTTGAATGAGAGAACAATAGGCACGCCCGTGAACGTAAAGCGCTCACGGATACGGTTCTCAAGATAACGTCTGTACGAATCTTCAATAAGCTTGGGCTCGTTGCAAAAAAAGACGAAGACCGGAGGTTTCGTTTTTCCTTGTGTAATATATTTGATCTTGATTTCCCTTCCCGTACTGCTGCGTGGAGGAAATCTCTTGATGTCTTCTCCGACCTGATCGTTTAGTTCGCTGGTGCTGATTCTTTTCCGTTGTTCCGCATCGACTGTTTTGACGATCTCGATAACCTTGAATACGCGTTGCTTGGTGAGAGCGGAAATAAAAATAATGGGGAGGTAGTCGTACATCCTGAGCTTCTCACGCAAAGCCTTCTCGTAGAGCTTTGCCGTCTGGTCATCCTTCGCAACAAGGTCCCATTTATTTACAACGAGCACCACAGGACGGTTCTGCTGCAGCGCCGTATCAATGATCCGAAGGTCCTGATGCTCAAGTCCTTGGACCCCATCGATCAGAACAACTGCAACATCACACCGCTCAATACTCTTCAGGGCACGAACGGCGCTATAGAATTCCACACTTTCCTTGATCTTGCTCCGGCGGCGCAAACCAGCGGTATCAATCAGAAGAAATTCTTCACCGTAGTGTTTCATTACGGCGTCAATCGGATCGCGTGTTGTTCCGGGAATATCGGTGACAATATGCCGCTCTTCCTGAAGTAGGGCATTGACGAACGAAGACTTTCCGACATTGGGTCTCCCGATAACGGCAATCTTGAGTCGTGGGTCTGTGTCATCATTGCCCCCGGGCGGAAGGTCTTTGGTGACTTCATCAAGCATGTCGCCGATTTTCCGACCAATAAGAGCGGAGATGGGAATCGGTTCGCCAAGCCCGAGTTTGTAGAACTCCGCATGCGCCGAGTCGCGTTTTTCGCTGTCCGCCTTGTTGACGATCAGAACCACTTTCTTGTTCGCACGTCGGAGTATGTCGGCAACGTCAGCATCAGTTGGCAGCAGCCCTGCAAGCGCGTCAACAACAAACATCACCATATCAGCTTCTTCTATTGCTGCCTGTGCTTGTTCACGGATGGCAACCTCAATCACATCTTCGCTGGCAGGGATATACCCTCCAGTATCGACAAGCGTAAACGGCTTCCCCGCCCATTCCGATACGGCGTAGTTTCGATCACGAGTCACACCGGGCAAATCATCGACAATGGCACTCCGTTGACCGATAATGCGATTGAAGAGAGTGGATTTACCGACGTTGGGTCGGCCTACAATGGCTATAAGAGGCATGAATACCGATAGGGTGAATGAGAAGAATCAACAGTAAGGTACGGATATGACGGGCGACTCGCAATGGAGGTTCAGCTCACGGAAGACTTGTCGAAGCGTAAGTATGAATTGAGGCCAGGGCGACGTTCAGTTTTTCGAAGCCGCCGGACTTCGAGATGTATGCCGCTGCGCCCGTCTGATACGCATAGGTGATGTCCTCCTCCCGCTCGGACGAGCTCACCACAACGACGGGAATGCCCCGAAGCTGCTCGTCGGTCTTGATGATGCGGAGGACTTCCTTGCCGTCAATGCGTGGAATATTCAGATCGAGCAACACAAGATTTGGTCGCGGGCTTCGCATGGGGTCCGAGAACTGGTTTCGCCGATAAAGAAAATCCACGGCCTCCTGACCATCCCTCACAACAAATATGTGGCCGGGAACATTATTGGTCCTGAGAATATATTTCGTGAGACGAAGATGTTCATAGTTATCTTCCACGAGCAATATGTTGAGAGCAATGGACATATTGGGAGAAATAAGTCGAAATCAGAATTGAGTTACAAGGGATGTCCTTTTTGATGAATCATGAGAAATACCTTCCACCGTTTCGCCGCAGCCAGCGTTCAGCGTCTCCATACCGGGGACACATCCGTTCGACAAGTTTCCAGTATTGTTCGGAGTGATTCATTTCTCCGAGGTGTGCAAGTTCGTGGATAATCAGATAGTCCATTACCTCGGTGGGCAACAATACAAGTCGCCAATTGAAACTGAGCGTTCTATTCCGTGAGCAACTTCCCCATCGTGTTGTCTGGTCGCGGACAGTAATCCGGCCATGGTGCAAATGGAAGCGTGCATTAATTGTTGCAACTCGCTCCGGAATTATCACTCGGGCTTGAGCGCGGAACCACTGCATAAGCAGTCGCCGCAGTATCGCACCCTCCTCAACGGGAACATGGATTGTGAGCGTTTCTCCCTCCAGCGAAACCGCTGGCGCGCCGGTTCGAATATCGAGGACAACCGATGTGCCACAGAAGGAAATTGTCGCTCCGGATTTCAACGGTACTCCCGCAAGCTCTTCTCGTCGGTTGGTGCTGTTTGTCCGGAGTGATTCGAGAATCCAATCGGCTTTCTCTTCCAGTATCAATCGAAGATGGCCTATCTCAATGTAACGCGGAGACACCACAACCAATCCGTTGCGTTCGGAGACGCAAAGGGAAACTCGCCGTGCAGTTGGATGCCGCTTGAGGGTAAATGGGATCGGCGTATTCTTCAGGTTGATGATCTTCTTCATCTCTCGTGATATTTGAGAAGTGATATGCCTATTGCGAGGCGCCATGCATATCAACGATACCTATCATCTGATTGAATCTCAAGAAAAAGCCCCGCCGGAATCTCCGGAGGGGCTCACTCACACTGACGTGTTACCGTTGGCTATCGAACCAACACCATCTTACGCGTATCAACAAACTTGCCTGCCTCCATACGCAGGAAGTAGACTCCGCTTGCGAGATCGTTCCCCTCGAATGACTGTGAATAGCGACCCTGTTGTCGGACACCGCGGAACACTTCCCGGATTTTCTGGCCGGCTTCGTTGTATACCACCAGCGAGATAAAGGAATCTTCGGGCACATCATACGACAACGTGGTGCTGGGATTAAAGGGGTTTGGATAATTCTGGTTCAGGGCATAGCGCGTTGGCAGGAAGTCCCGACGAAGTGCTGCATTTCTTGAAGATTGAATGATCGGCAGTTGGGTGAATTGACCAAAGAGAACGGCCTCTAATTCTTCTGTCGATGCTCCAAACCATGACCCAAGAATTGTGGCATAGAGCTGTCTAAAGTCGATGTTATGAATAAAATCGCCCACCGAATCCACATTATTGAAATCCGGATTCGGGCCATGCAAACCGCCCAACACCTTGGTGCCGAAAAGGATCTGAGGCGAGGAAGTTCCATGATCCGTACCCGAGCTACCGTTCTCAGCGATACGTCTTCCGAACTCTGAAAATGTCATGCCGATGACGTTATCCCCAACGCCGAGGAGTTCCACATCCAGTTGGAATGCGGCGATGCTTCCACTAAGATCTGAATACAACGCTGCCTGGCGGGAATTCTGTGACGAATGCGTATCATATCCACCCTGCGAAACCATATAGATGGGACACTTGAGACCCCCGGCAATCAGTCGTGCGACGATCGCAAGTTGTGCGGCAAGGCTGGTATCAGGGTACGTTGCCTGATTGGTGGAAAGATCCGCCGCCGCTTTGATAACTGTCGCATATTGAATCGCTTCCTGGGCTATCGTGCGCAGGTAGCGCAACTCCTTGCCTGCTGGAGTCTTCGGCGGGGGATCATCAACAAACCCTACCGTTCCAGTAATAAGTTGGTAGAATTGGTCGGGATCGGTGATGGTAACACCCATGTCACCCTTCACACTCATCAATGACAACGACGGTGAGCCTCCTACTTGCAATGCCAGCGGAGACGGCGTTAGCACATCCGGATAGTCGGGATGGTTGTAATTCAAATCCCGACCAAGCCACCCAGTTGACTCGACGACATCACTGCTGGTGCCAGTCAACCATATATCCGTTGAGCGGAAGTGCGAACGATTAGGGTTTGCATAACCCACACCCTGCACAATCGAGAC
Source organism: Bacteroidota bacterium (assembly GCA_046160825.1). GTDB lineage: Bacteria > Bacteroidota > Ignavibacteria > UBA10030 > UBA6906 > JBJXHC01. The sequence continues at coordinate 31,035 of JBJXHC010000061.1, forward strand.
TTTGGCGTTGTTGTAGAGATTCAACAGGGGCGCAAGGGAAGGATTCAGACCCATCGCTGTGCTCCCAATCTGCAACACGTCGTTGGAAGGTATAGCGATGGTGGGACGACTGTTGTAGTACTGACTCATTCCGTATGGAACGAGCATGTTGAGACCGTCATTTCCTCCGCCTAGTTGGATGATTACAAGGGATCGGCCTGTGGACTGAAACTGGCGTCCGATGGCATCAAGCAACGGGGTTCGCCCAAAGGCTCTCAGTTGAAAACCCGAAAGCGCAATTGGCAACAGGGTGGCACTCGCCCCCTTAAGAAATTTGCGTCGTGTAATCCGGTCAATCAAGTTGGTACTCTGCCATTCTGAAGACTACCTTGAGAAGATTCGTTATGCGTGCTCCGGCTTCAGGATAGGCCAAACTCCAATCACCCGGGTCAATCCCCTGTAGCAACGTTTGGACGAGGACATCCTTACGCGCTGCATTAATCGGCAGAGGTATCAGGTGATCGCATATGTCTGTAACAAGCTGGAAGACATCATTCGGACTACTGAACTGTTGTGCAAAAGCTATCGGATCAACTTCAAACCCAATATCATTATTATTGATATTTCTACCAGTTACGATTGCATCAGTAAAAGCATTTCGGAGTAAGAGTGTAGTCGTACTGATCCACTGACGGTAACCCGGCCAGCCAGCCACATTCGGAGGTTCGAGCAGTTCCTGGCCCATATCAGGGGTCTCGGTCCGAACAAACTTCGGGACAACAGTGGAAAGTGGGTCGACGGTGATATTGAGTTGACGAATTGCGCCTACGGATCTCTCTACCGGTCCGGAAATGTCTGCTCCCAAGAACATGGGATCAAAAAAATGTGAACTTTTCAACAAGGCTTCAAGGACGGAGGATATCTTATAGTTGTTGTTACGGAGAATTACAGACAGTTGATCAATGATCTGTTCGTTTACCGCTTCGTAGACAAAAAACTTGTATAGTTTTCGGCAAATGAACCTCGCCGTGACAGGTTGTTCGAAGATAATATCAATGATGTCGTTGCCGGTGAAATTCCCAGTGTGACCGAGGAATGTTTTCACCCCGAAGTCATGACGGCTCGAAACAAAAGACGAATCCAATCCACTGACCCGCCACCCTGTAAAAGCTCGCGCAGCTTCTTGGATATCGAATTGAGTATAGTTATCAACCCCCATGGTAAACAATTCGAGTAGTTCCCGTGCAAAGTTCTCGTTGGGATTGCCTACTTTATTCTGATGTCCATCAAGGTATAGGAGCATTGCGGGGTCAATGGCCACCGCCTTCACAAGATCTTTGAAGTTGCCTGAGGCATATTGTCGGAATAATGCGTTTTGCCTGACCATGTGCTGAGGAACCTTAACATCCGACACTTGGGTTGCGAAGTGCCCGTGCCAGAACAGCGTCATCTTCTCAGTGAGCGACGGCGCCTGGGTGAGCATCAGTCGAATCCACCACTCCCTCAATTCGCGCCTGCGCTGATTATATATTTGCTGTTGCTCATTGGTGAGCGGCGTCGGAAAAGGAAGGTCACTGGCCCACAAAAGAGCCGTTGGCACCGGTTGGGGAGAAAGAAGACCATTAACGCATGATTCAAGTGTTAGCGGAAGGGCGGCCTGCACCTCCGAAACTTTTGGTGCAAAAGCCGTCCGACGATAGAGGTGGCGAATCTTCTGCATGTCCCAGTTGAAAGGCGCTGAGTCGGTTACTGGCTCTAGGCCCCTTCTGCTGACCAGAACTTGAGACTCCGAAGTGTTATTATTCATGGTGTTCAAACGCATGGTCGTGATTGTTACTGTTGAAATTAGTCACTGACTTGTTGAAAGTCAAGTCGAAACTGCTTAATTCTAATGAGCTTGTTCGCCGTGCATTTATAACTGATGACTGACTTACATATCAATAATCCAATAGAATGAACCTTCACCATTGTCTTATCTTATAAAGGTTTAGCCGCATGCGCTTAAATGTTCACCTTGGAACCCCAAATCCGCGCACTATTTCAAAAGCCGCCGAAATACTAAAAGCTGGTGGCGTGATTATTTATCCTACCGATACTGTATATGGCCTTGGATGCAGTGTAGAAGACAAGAACGCCATTGAGCGTATACACCTGATCAAGAAACAGCGGAAGGACAAACCGTTCAGCTTTGTATGCTCCGACCTGAAGCACATCAGTGAATACGCGCAAGTGAGTAACATGGCATTCAAAACCATGAAGCGCTTAATCCCGGGAGCATACACGTTCATCCTTCCAGCTGCAAAGATGAAACAATTGCCCAAGATTTTAGTCTCCGACCGGCGGACGGTGGGAATTCGAGTTCCTGACAGTCCGGTGGCGCTGTTACTGGTTCGGGCTCTTGGTCATCCGATCCTGAGCACGAGTGTCACAACGAGGGAGCGTACCATCCCTACAGACCCCGATGACATTGTTGAAGAATTCAATGACGCTGTAGATATGATATTGGATGGCGGGGTTCTGGCTTCAGAACCGTCAACAGTCATTGATCTGACCGGTGATCAACCCGTTGTTGTACGGCAAGGTGAGAGTCAGATCGTTTTATGAAATCTCTAAAGAAGACTTATTATCACGGGGAAAGTACTGCAACCATCAAGAATCACAATGATTCTTAGGCTTGTAGTTGTTCATGGAAGATACAGCATGTTTGTTTGCTTTCTCGCTCAGTCTTTTATCCGATACGCCTGATTATATGCATGAGGTATTGGCCTGGTACCATCATCCGTCACATAAAAATCAAACGCTGAATTGCCGGTAAAAAAACCACCGGCATAGCGTGAGATCGCCTCAAACTCAGGCACCAAACCAATTGAAGGGTTCAAGGGATATGGGTCTGAACCAGGACCGGTAAACACGTAGTTGCCAAACCGGACAACATCCACGACAGCTCCGGTTTCATCCTTCAGAACAAGTTGATCAGTTGTTTGTACGACGAAGCTATACGAATTGTACCGTATCTGCAGGGTCACGGAGGTATCTGACGCTGCGAGTGTATCGACGCTAACCAGCGGACCCTCGAACAAACCGACAACCTTAATAAAACGCTCATCCTCAGGTCCATAATCCGTATGCGCCAAGAGCCTGCTTTCATTGTTGACCATTGTAAGGAGCGTGTTCGGGGTCAGGCGTATTGTATCTTCGTATATTCCTGGAATATCAGCTGAATTAAACGAAAGTGGTTGTGCAAGGGGAACGTCGAAAACGCCAAAGCTATCAACCACGATCGTCTGATTGAGAAGCTGAAAACCACCGGCGCTTGTTGTGCGAACCAATATCGTGGAGAGCTGGCGAAACGTAGTCATGCCGAGCGTCCAGTCAGTAATCTCAACCATTTGATTTGTGGGGTTGATAAACTCAATCCAACTATAGAAACTGGGATGCGTGATAGGCAAGGTAAAGACCTCATTGATCACCACCGTGGGTGCGGGACGCAAGTCCGGAAGAGGAGGATCTTCGGTTACAATTTCACAACCAAACTGAGATACGATCAACACACTGGCTATCAGGACAAGTAGAAACGTCGCGCTTCGCATAAGCTAGAATCCTATTTCAGTGGAAAACATATGTGTTCCGGGAAGAAATTTGTAGTTTGTATACGAATAATCCAGTGAGCCTGCAATACCCAGTGAACCAAGATCTACACCGATACCTCCACTCCAGTCCTCCGCATCAAAGTTAAAACGATAACCTGTTCGGAGCGATACAAGATCCTGGAATACATACTCAAGTCCCAGATGATACTGCTCATCGGCATCATTTGGCCTTCCTATTTGTACGGCCCCATAAAGCACGTGTTGCTCTTCCTGCATTAGTGTAGTCCGAGCCCCAAACCGCAACGCGGTTGGTAGAGAATATTGCTCGTTGAGGTACTTGAGATCTCGACCGAGGTTCGTGACCGATATCCCCAGCCGGGTCCGCAATACCGGAATGTCATAAAGCGAGCCAATATCGAAGGCAATCGTATTCGACTCGATATCGGAATTGTACAGGAACGACTTGATGTACTTCGCACTAAGACCTAGGCCAAACTCTTCACTGATTTGTCTACCGTAACTCAACGTAAAGGCATAGTCCGTAG
>JBJXHC010000062.1:0-9109 GCA_046160825.1 Bacteroidota bacterium
GATGGGGGTAACAACGCTGTCTTCTGCAGCCATTACTTCTTCCTGGAATATTCACAAAACTCAACGGGGCATTGTCAATATAGCTTTTCTGAAAGAGACAATCAACGAAAGGAGATTCAATGAGTTCACTGCGGGGGGCAAGGTTACAACTTCAGATGGTTTCAGCCGATCCCTGTTCCATCCATCCCACTTTGCCATCTGCGAGACGAATCTTCAACCAGTTGCCGACCTGGTCTGTAATTTGTACTTTTGTCCCGCCGTGAAGAACAAACGCGTCGCTACTGCTACCGTCCGGTGAGTTCTTGACATTCACAACCTCAACCAGGACAATCGCCGTGTCACTACGCTGCATGTCGGAAAGTTTTGCCGTGAAGATGATAACGAAGAGCAAGCAGACGACGCCGGAAGCGATTGCACCAACGAAAGAAAATTTCCGCGCTGCATACGTCCGCGCCAGTATGAACGCGCTCAACGAGCCGAGCGCAAGGGCAAAGAAAAGATACGCAAGCCATGTCACAACAGTCAGAGAGAATGCCGACTTGACGGCCTCCCAGTATTCCCAGATGAACAGCTTCGGCGCGACCTCGATCTTGTCCGTGAGCATCAGGTTGGCAAGTTGGAGGTTGAAGAGAATGTCCTCATCGTCAGGTGCGAGTTTGAGGGCACGCTCGTAGTTCAATATCGCACGGGCAACATTGCCAAGTTTGTAGAATGTGTTACCGAGGTTGTAATACAGTTCGGCGCTCTCCAGTCCGGCAGACCGGAGTCGCTCATACTGCTCTCGCGCTTCCTGGAGTTTTCCTTGCTGATAGAGTTGGTTCGCCTCAAGGAATGTCTGTTCCGGTGTTTGCGCCACAACCGCCGACACCGCTCCTGCAAGAATGCATATCAACAACACGTTCTTCATCAGGATTTCAACGTCCGTTCCAGTTCCACGATAATCCGTTTTGCCGAGTCGTACGTTTTTTGCATTTCTCCGGGGTCGGTACTCGTGGGCGTGAATCGTGCCATCTCACACGTTTCGAGCAACGACTTGAGGTTGTCAGATAATTGATCATTCACGGAGCGGACAGAAAGCACGCCCAGGACTTTATCGATGGACATCTCCGCAGGCGGGATGTTCAACTTGTCGCCGAGATATTTCCACATCGCCCTCGCAGCCTCGGAATAGAATTGCAGATTCTTCTCGCCACCATTCTTTCCCTTCAGCAATTCATCCGCCTGTTTCAATCCCTTCTGCGCGACCTTGATTGCCCTGCGGTTTCTGTAGCCCGCCTCATCGCTCATCATGGATTGACGGTTGCGCGAAACGAACAAGGCGCCGGCAAATCCGGCAACCGGTAAGAGAAGCATTGCAAAGAAGACCCCGCTCGTGTGAAGGAACTGTCCGCGTTTGGCGAGTCCGCCATCCGAGACCTTGATGAACCGGATATCCTGGCTCAGCATCTGCACATCCTCCCGTGAACCGCCCGCAACATATGGTGCAACACCTGCAGCACCCGGCTCGACCTTCAAATCAAGTGGTGACGACGAGAGAGAAACATATTCCTTCTTTCCCAAATCATAAAAAGAAAAAGTTACGGGTTTGATCGATTTCTGTCCGGGATAGCGCGGGATGAGAATATATTCGAAGACCTTCGACCCGGAAATTCTTTCTTGACGACGATTGATGTTCTCCGATACTTTTGGAGTGTACTGTTCGAAGTCCACGGGCAGATCGACAATGGGTGACTCCAACAGTTTGATATTTCCGGAACCCTGAATCGTCACCTTCAACGAGATGGGCTCGTTTGTTTTTGTTGCTTGCTTGTCCAGCGTCGTACTCATGGAGAATCTACCGACTGCGCCCTTGAAGGATGGAGGCGCCCCCGGCGGAAGCGGAAGCACCCTCACCTTTACCGGATCACTCTTTGCCATATAGTTCACCGTCTGCCCGAACGGATCACGGAAGAATGCATCGAATGGATCGTTGGAGCGACGTGATTGAATCTGAACAGTTGTTTGTACTTCCATGGGACTGATTTCCAGCGTCCCGGATTGCGTCGGGAAAAGCGCCATGCGGCGGATGATGCCGACACGGTATTGTTTGCCATCGATGGTTTCGTTTGTCAGAGAGACATTCTTCGGATTCTCAATATCCTCGCCCCAGAACCCCGTGAGTGCCGGGTTCTTGTTGACCGCGTAGTTCGCAACAGAAACCCGTGTGTAGAGCTTGAATGTGAGATTGATTTGTTCCCCTTGCATTACTTGCGACCGGTCCACAGCCGCCCTGAGAAAAAGATTATCGGCAATCTGAGCGCTCACGTCATCAGAAACACCCGCTTGCTGTTTGGGTTTCGGTGTACCCTTCACGACTTCCACGACGACCGGTTGAGTGCGATAGATATTTCCGCCCGCTTCTATCGCGACTGCACCAATGGTTATTTTTCCCATCTCCTTGGGTTGGAGGATATAGGAATAGGTAATGGACGAAGAGATCGCGCCATTGATGATCTGCATGCTGGAAGACTGGTTCGGTCCTCCCATGACATGGAACTTTGAGAGGTCGGGCAACCGTAGGTTTTTCCCACCGCCTGTGGCGTTGTTGAGCGTGAGCAAGAGAGTGAATTGATCCCCCATGCCTACCGGATTTTTGTCCACACTCGCCTGGAATGTAATGTCCTGCGCCTGCATGGTTCCCACCAGCAGCAGCATGAATGCAAATTGCTTCACCGCCATATATCGTGTGGTCAACAGCATTCTACCAATCCTTCTCCGTCTTTGCCCGCACACCCTTCTTGACGCGGAGCTTCTTTTGGACGTCACGTTCGTTATTCTTCAGAACCTCCAGAATGCGCTCGGCGTCTTCCTTGGACATCCGCTTCTCTTGCTGGGCCATCTGTTGCTGCTGCTTTTGTTGTTCTTCCTGCTTCTGCTGCTGTTGGTTTTGCTGTTGTTCCTGTTTCTGTTGATCCTTCTGGTCGTTCTTTTCCTGTTTCTGATCTTTGTTCTTGTCCTGGTTCTTGTCGTCTTTGTTTTGTTGCTGCTGCTGTTCCTGTTGTTGTCGAAGTTTCTCAAGCGCGTACGAGAGGTTGTACTTTGCGTCGGAATCGCTGGGGTTCTGCTTCAACGCCTCCACATATGACTTCACAGCATCTTCATATTTTTCGGCTTTTATAAATGAGTTGCCGATATTGTAGCGCGCATCAGCTCTGGCGTCCTTGTTCTCTGCTTTCAACGCGGCGTGCTCATATTCCTTGGCTGACTCATCGAACTTCCCCTGTTTGTACAACGAGTTACCGAGATTAAAGTGTCCGGGTATCAACCCTTGTTCTTTCTCCAACGCTTTCCGGTAATTCACTTCGGCATCGGTATACTTCTCTTCTTTATAGAGGTCGTTCCCTTCGTTCACAAGTGAACGCACCCCCTGGCTCCATCCGCTTGCGGACCACGTCACACATACTGCAAGCAACATCCATCTTCTTGTCATCGTATCACGCCCTCCTCTTTCCTCAAAGGATTCCACCTTGCCAGCCAGTGGATCTTCTTCTCTGAAAGCAATAGTTCAATGAGAAGAAGAAGTATCCCCACTCCGATGAACCACTGGAACCTGTCTTCGTAGTCGGTAAACTGTCGGGTTCCAAGTTCACGTTTTTCAAGTTCGTTGATTGAATCATAAATTTCATCCAACTCGTTCTGTGAATTCGTCCCACGATAATACTTCCCACCGCCCATCACAGCAATTCGTTCGAGCGATGCCTCGTCGAGTTTGGTCACGACAACGCTGCCGGACTGGTCGCGCTTGAAGTCCACTTGCTGGCCGGCCGCATTGTAGAGCGGGATGGGCGAACCGGACGGGGAGCCCATACCCACGGCATAGATCAGCACACCTTTCTTGCTCGCCTCTTCCGCTGCCTCGAACGCATCGCCATCGGTATTCTCGCCGTCAGTAATGATTACAAGCACCTTGGTCGATGGTTCCTCAAGACTGAATGACTCCATCGCTCGTTGTATTGCCGCACCAATCGAAGTTCCCGGCGTTGGTACTGCATCGGTGTCCACCACGTCGAGGAACAAATTCGCCGCGCCGTAGTCCGTGGTCAGGGGGAACTGCGTGTATGCTTCACCGGCAAAGACGATCAGACCGAGCCGGTCGCCGGCGAGCCGCGCGATCAGGTTGCGGATCTCGAACTTCGCCTTCTCCAAACGGTTGGGTTTGATGTCCTCTGCTTTCATACTCAGCGAAACATCGAGTGCGATAAAAAGATCAACCCCCTCTTGCTTCATCTCCTCGAGTCTCGTACCGATCTGCGGGTTGGCCAGCCCGACCACAAGCATTGCGAATGCCAGCATGTACAAACAAAACTTGACGAGCCGTTTCCTCCTGCTTGCAGATTCAGCGAGACGTTCGAGGATTGCAAATTCCCCGAACCGCGCAAGCGCTTTCTTGCGCACGCGGCCAAAGAGAATGTAGAGCACCACAAACGCCGGTATCAACGCCAGCAGGTACAACGTATCCGGGTGTGCGAAGCGGATCATTATGGGAGCTTCCTCAAAAACGTGTGGGCAAGAACCCATTCAAGGACAAGTGCGATCAAACCTGCGGCTGCCCACATATAAAACAACTCGGCATACGAGCGGTAGGAGCGTACCTCAATCCTCGTTTTCTCCATTTCGTCGATGTCCCCAAAGATCTGTTTGAGAGATCTGTTATTCGTTGCGCGGAAGTACTGACCCTGGGTCATCACGGCAATTTTTTGCAATGTCGGTTCATCGACATCCACAGGAACGTTCTGGTAGCGTATGCCAAACGGAGTTTGTACAGGATATGGCGCTTCGCCGATGGTTCCGACGCCGATGGTGTACACACGAATACCAAACGATTGCGCAAGTTGCGTTGCTGTCAACGGATCGATCTCGCCGCGGTTATTCACTCCGTCGGTCAACAAAATCATCACCTTGCTTTTCGCCTTGCTCTCCTTCAGACGGTTCACGCCTTGCGCAAGGCCCATGCCGATGGCGGTCCCATCTTCGACCATGCCGGGTTTTACTTCGCGCAAAAGGTTCTTCAACACACGATAGTCAAGCGTCATCGGGCATTGCGTGAAGCTCTGTCCGGCAAAGATTACGAGGCCGATCCGGTCGTTCTTCCTTCCATCAACGAACTGAAGCGCAAGTTCTTTCGCTGCTTCAATTCTGTTCGGACGGAAATCCTCCGCCAGCATGCTGCCCGAAACATCCAGTACCACGGCGATATCAATTCCCTCGGTGTAGACATCCTCGCCTTCGGATGTCGATTGCGGCCGTGCGAGGGCAATGATCATCAGCGCCAATACGAGCACGCGCAACGCAAAAGGCAAATGTCGCAGACGTTCCTTGAAAGACGATTTGATCGACGCAAACGGGAGTAACGTTGAATATCGAAGGTCGCTCGATGACTTTCGGTGGCGACGGATGTACCACACCACGAGCAGGGGAATCAATCCGAGCAGATACAGAAACAGCGGTTGAGCGAACGTGACATTAGGCCCCAGCATGAACCTCTTCCTTTATGGTTGAGGATGGCAGTTGGACCGGCTGTGGTTTGGTTTTCTCGATGATCTCGTAGGCAACGAGCATCAACTCTTCGTGTTCGCTAACGCCCGGCTGGTACTTGGCAAACTTCACCAGGTCGGCAAGCCGCAATGCGCGCTCTGTTTCATTCCAGATTCCCTGGGCGCCGGGGTGTCTCTTTAAGGCGAACATAATCTCGTCCGAAGTCTGCTCAAGTGCCATAAAAGCGTAGCGATTCTCAAAGTACCGTCGTACCACTTCCGTGACTTCGGAATAATATTGTTTGATAAGTCCCTGTTGCCAGAGCTTTTTCTCTTTGATCACCCCTAATTCCTCGAGTGCAAGAACATACGCTGGCCGCGGCGGCGCTACATACACCTCTGCAACGTCTTTCACCTGTCTCTTCTTCCAATATCGATATCCGAAGTAAGCAAGTCCGGCAAGTGCCAGAACGATTCCAACCAGAAGGGCAATCTCCGCCAGTGTCCACGGAATAGAGAGCGGCGGCTTGATGTCTTTGATCGCCTGGCTCGTGTCAACTTCGACAATAGCGATTGTGAGTACGACGGGATTGGTTTCAATTCTGCGCGAAGAAGTATCGCCGGCTGATGCGTAAAGGAATGGAATTGGCGGAAGAACCGCGACACCGGAGTCGTATCGCGCAACCACGAGATGTGTTGTCGTTACAGGGGGATCCTTACTGTTCACGGGTCCGCGCTCGATGATATGAAAATCACCGAGCGTATCACCGACAATCGCACGGAACTGCACTCCCACGGGATGCTTCAAATCGACATGAACCTTGATCCAATCACCGATGAGAAACCGCGTGGAATCGACCCATGCGCGCGCCGTAACGTCCTGCGCCCATCCCCGATGTGCACTAAAGAGAACAGCCGCAAAGAGAATGACGATGTATGCAGTCCAACGCCTCATCACAGCCGTCGTTCCCTCCGCCGGAAGAAATCTGCGATGGGCTTTGTGTAGGGGCGGTCGACCCGAATGGGAATCGCGTCCACTTTGCTGCGGAGGAAGAGATTGCTGCGCTGCTCGCGACGACGCTGCCAGAACTGGGCGAACTCCCGTCGCACCGCCGCACTTCCCGTATCGATCCAGCGTTCCTTCCCGGTTTCCGCATCGCGCAACTTGACGATACCGACATCGGGCATCGATTCCTCTCGCGGGTCCGAAAGCTCCACCGCGATTACGTCGTGCTTCTTGCTGATAATCTTTAGAATCTTGTCGTACCCATCGTCAATAAAATCAGAGATAAGAAATGCGATACTGCGTTTCTTGTTCACGTGGTTGAAATACTCCAGCGCCTGTTTGATGTTTGTCGCTGTTCCCTTCGCCTCGAACGAAACAAGCTCGCGGATAATTCTGAGAATGTGTGACTTCCCCTTCTTGGGTGGCACGAATGCCTCGATCCGGTCGGTGAAGAGGATGAGGCCCACCTTGTCATTATTCTTGATCGCGGAGAATGCCAGAACCGCGCAAATCTCCGCGGCCACTTCGTTTTTCATCTGCTTGACGGAGCCAAAATTGCCGGAGTGACTGAAGTCCACCAACAGCATCACTGTCAATTCCCGTTCTTCCTCAAAGATCTTGACGAACGGATGATTGAACCGCGCGGAGACGTTCCAGTCGATCGTACGGATATCATCCCCGAACTGGTACTCGCGCACCTCGGAGAACTCCATGCCGCGACCTTTGAACACGCTGTGGTACTCACCAGAGAATATCTGGTTGACCATCCCGCGCGTCTTGATCTCGATCTGGCGGACTTTTTTAAGGAGTTCTCTTGTGTCCATTGTTTATCTCACGCAAAGGCGCTAAGAACGCAAAGGATAAAAATATTAAGCCCTATTCTTTGAGTCCGTTCACTACTCTGGTAGTCCCGTCCTTTATTCTCGCACTTCCAAAATTGATAAGTAATCCCAGACGCTTATCTGCGAGCCGGAGATATGTGAGCAATTGTTTCTTGTGAACAGGTGCAACCACTTCAACTGATTTCAATTCCACAATAACTTTATCTTCGACGATCAAGTCGGCACGATAGCCACCATCAATCCTGAGTTCCTCATACACCACCGGAAGTGCATGTTGACGAACAACTCGCAATCCCCGACGTTCCAGTTCATAACCGAGAACAGATTCATAGACTGACTCCAGAAGCCCCGGTCCAAGTGTTACATGGACTTTGTAGGCCGCATCGACAACCTCACGTGCGATTTCATTCTCGGTCATCTCTTTGGGCCTGTGTAGCTTTTCTTCAAGGCCAACTGAGCAATATCATTCACTATCTTCTTTGCTGCCTTTGCGTGATACCCTACCCACCCAGTTTCATTCTCGGCCATCACTTTGCGCTCTTGATGTTTTCTGCAAAAGCCAACTCAGCAACATCCTTCATTATCTTTTCTTTGCTGCCTTTGCGTCTTGGCGTGAGACCCCAAAGGCACGTGTCTCCACCCCACCCTGCCCTCCCCTCAATTGAGGGGAGGGTTTGGGAGGAGTTTAAGGCACTTCTATTTTATTAAGAACTTCTTGCACAACCTGTTCTGAGCTGACCTCCTCGGCCTCAGCCTCGTACGTCACCGCGACGCGGTGGCGTAGCACATCCAGACTGATGGCACGAACATCTTCAGGGATGACGTATCCTCTTCTCTTGATAAACGCGTATGCCTTCGCGCCAAGAGCGAGATTGATGGTTGCTCGTGGCGAGGCACCGTAACTGATCAACTGCGCAAGATTTCCCATGTTGTAATCTTTTGGCGAGCGGGTTGCGAAGACAATATCGAGGATATACTTCTCGATCTTTTCATCCATATAAATCTCACCGACAACAGCACGTGCTCTCAGGATTTCTTCTGGTGAGACGACGGGCTTCACAGTAGCTGCTATGCCACTCATGTTCGCCCGCATGATCAACAGCTCTTCTTCCTTCGTCGGGTAGCCGATTTTGATCTTGAGCATGAAGCGGTCCACCTGCGCCTCGGGCAACGGGTATGTTCCCTCCTGCTCGATCGGGTTCTGCGTTGCGAGCACAAGAAACGGCTCGGGCAGCTTGAACGTCTGCTCACCGATTGTTACCTGACGTTCCTGCATGGATTCGAGCAGCGCGCTCTGCACCTTGGCAGGCGAGCGGTTGATTTCATCGGCGAGGATGAAGTTGGCGAAGATCGGACCCTTCTTGGTCTGGAACGAACTCTCTTTCTGATTATAAATCATCGTGCCCACAAGGTCGGCGGGAAGCAGGTCGGGCGTAAACTGGATGCGCTGGAATTTCGCCTGGATAGCCGCGGCAAGCGTCTTGACGCTCAGCGTTTTGGCCAGACCCGGCACTCCTTCGAGCAGGATGTGCCCGTTGGAGAGCAAACCCACCAGAAGCCGCTCCACCATGTACTTCTGGCCGACGATGACTTTCCCCATTTCCATTTGGAGAAGATCGACAAATGCGCTTTCACGCTGTATTTTTTCGTTGATGGCTTTGATATCGAACGACATGGGTAAACTCCGGGACGGTGTTAAGTGACGTAATTTCAATGTTTAACGACGTGAAAGATAAAAAGGTGATTAT
>JBJXHC010000063.1:0-4389 GCA_046160825.1 Bacteroidota bacterium
TGGTAAGATGAGCCTCTTCGTCAGCGGTAACTTCAACCAATCCGACGGCCCGAACAACTTCAACACGTCGCGGTTCTATAACCCGACGCGCCGCAAGATCAAGTTTGGCGGATTCCTTGGAAATTTGTTCAATGATCTTGGGTTCACCTATTCAGACAAGCAGAATAACGCTTTCACATTTAACACCAAGCTTTCGTACTCCATCGGCGAAAGCGATCTGTTCTCGTACAGCTATCGCGCAAACGCTTCATCCTCTCACCCGTTGTATGGCGCGTTCGGGTGGCGCAATCGTGGCGATTCTTCAGCCTCGGATGTCAGTCTTGTAACACAAAACGTTTTACAATGGACGCACATTCTCGGCACAAATTCCTTGCTTAAGGGATATGTCAGTAATTTGGAGACGGATCGGACATCGAGCGTTGGAGGACTCTCACCGTACAAGTATTCCAATGTGGATATTGGTGATCGAGATCCCAACCGGGACGGCTTTTATGATCTCGGCTCATCACAGGGATGGAGCACATCGTACACTTCGGTGTGGAATACAAAGTTTGATTTCAGTTCGCAGGTTCACGAGTTGCATTTCTTGAAAACCGGCTTCGAGTATTTCTATGAGCAGGTTCAGTCAACTTCCATTTCACGTCCGGCAGACCAGCCACGGGATGTGGACCTTGCCAACCGAGGCTCTTTCCCGGGCCTTGGTTTCGAACGATGGGTTTCCAATAATACACCCAGTCGCGGTGCTTTGTACGTGCAGGACAACATAGCGTTCACCTCCATCAATGTTCATATCGGGTTGCGATACGACTGGTTCTATCTGGGTAATCAGGCCTATGATAGTTCGTGGGTTGCTCGCTGGGAAGACTTGCTTCAGGAGAAGGCAGATTGGCTTGGCAACAAATCCTTCTTCTCGCAGTTTTCACGCGGCTACGTAAGTCCACGCCTCTCCATCGGCTATCCCATCTCCACACGTACCGTGTTCTATTTCAACTACGGCCACTTCCTTCAGTTCCCCGAACGTGATCAGTTATATCATGACCCCGTGCCAACAAATTTATCCGGTAACTATGTGGGGAATCCTTCGCTGAAACCTCAGAAGACGGTGCAATATGAAGCTGGATTCGATCAGCTCGTTTTCGACGACTTATCACTCGGCATCAGGGGGTTCTACAAGGATATTTTTGATTACGTAGCCTTCAAGAGCACGACAGTGAACAAGTACGTGAACCTTGATTACGCCAGCGCACGCGGATTTGAAATCATACTGAACAAACAGTTGGGTGATCGATGGTCGGGAAGTTTGGGCTATACATTCCAGTTGGCAAAAGGCCGTTCATCAGATCCACGGGCGGCGTTGGCGAGCCCACAGCTTTTTGGTCTGCCGCGCGAGGTACGCCTTGATTATGATCAACAACACACACTCAACCTTTTCGTTGGGTATCGCGTTGATGGGAAAGATGATTTTGAGATTCTTGGATTGCCGTTCAACAACTGGGGTGTTTCGATGACGTGGAACTACGGAAGTGGATTCCCCTATACGCCGTACGATCCGAATATTGTTGCCGGTACCTTGGCGGAGTTCTATCTCAAGAATACTGGTAATGGCCCGTACACATCCGAGACAAACATTAGTATGTATAAGGGAATTAATGTCCTGGAAAAATTGAACCTGACGCTGACGCTTGATATTACCAACCTGTTTGACAGGCGAAATATTGACCTGAATGCCGGGGGTTTCAATTCATTTACAGGTCGTCCGATTCTCTTCGGCGATTATAACCCCCAAAGCAGCAATAACCTCTATTCGTGGCGGTCGTTTGGAGCTCTTGTTCCTCCATTTATCTTTGGCTCCCCGCGTCAGATCGCCTTCGGTGTACGAGTCAACTGGGATTAGTAATAACTTAAGACAGGTTCATTCTATGAAACGAGCTTTGCGATATGCCTTGATTCCTGGGCTCATGAGTTTTCTGATGGTCGGCCTGTTGTTCGCGCAAGGGCCAACCCACAGTTCGAAGAAAACCGGTTACAATATGAAAATGCGGATCAATAATGTTGGAGCGATTGGCCACGTCGCATATCCGCCGTTTAATGCAGGAACCCCGGGAGGTCAGCCCGTTGACTCGTTGGGCCTTGAGTATCCTATCGGGGCACGGGTGGAACACCTTTACGGTGGGGGATTGTGGATTGCTGGATTATTGGATACGTCAGCATCTGGAACCGCTCCACCTCTCCGCCTTGTCTCGGTATCATATGAGGGTTGGTCGGGTCCATTTTTTGAATTTTATCCTGGTAACACTCCGGCAGACACGATGTGGCGGGCTCGCAAGGGACAGGAAAAGCCGGCGGGATGGGACGCGTATTGGGGAAATTCGTTGAGCTACAGACCGATCTCTGATGAAGATTTTTATTGCACATTTACGGATACAGCTGTACGAGTTGCAGGACACGTTCCCCTAGGATTGAAGGTCATTCAAAGTTCGTATGCCTGGGAGGATCCCTATGCCGATGGGATCATTATCTTTGAGTACAAGATTATTAATATGGGTCGAAAACTTATTGACAGCGCCTACGTTGGATACTTCTTTGAGGCTGATGTAGGTCCAACAATTGTAGCCAGCTTCTGGAACAACAATTTTTCAGCGTTTATAGCGAACTCATTTGTTGCGTACGTTCATAATCCTATTAATAGTGGTTCAACACCTGTAGGAGCCGTTCTACTGGAAACAACGATTCCACGGCTGGATCTCCAGAAAACGTTTCAGTGGTTTCCAGGCGGACAGACTCCAGCGACCGATCCGGCAAAATATGCTCTCATGAGTTTGAATCAAATCAAGCCGGATGAGTATCCAGCACTTTCCGATACGAGATTTTTGTTTTCGTTCGGGCCATTCTCAATGGCACCTCGGACCGCAACGGAGGATCCGGAAACACTGAAAGTCGCTATTGCGGTGGTTTCGGGCTACTCGAAACGCAAAGACCATCGTATTGTTTTGCAAGATAATGCCGCGCGCGCTTTGGACATATACAGAAACCAGGGAATAGCCCTTCCGGCAACGCCGCCTTCACCTCCTTTGAGGGTGAACGTTGGCTTCCGGAGGATTGAGCTCGACTGGAAATGGAGGGCCGGGGACGATGTATTGTACGGCAGAAATGATCCGGAGCTGAATTGGGATAGCACCAGCCAGGTTGCCCCATTCTTTCCAAGCAGGATAACGAATCCTCCCCCCGGATATGATTCGACAAAAGGTGGTCGCAATTTTGAATCATACCGACTTTGGAGAAGTGAGAACCCGGATTATCCTGACGCGAGCTTTACTCTTCTGAAGCAGTTTGATGTCCGTGAAGATGACAATGACACTCTCAAGTTTGAATTTGAGACCGGTTTGGAATACACCTTTGTTGACTCGAACCTTGTCAGAGGAAAAACATACGTGTACTCCATCACCTCACGCGCTATTCCCAATCTTGTCTATACAACTGTCCCAGCCGGGGATACGCTCATAGAGGTTCCGGTTCCTGTTCAGCCTCTCGAATCTGGCAGGCGCGTAAACGCTGTCCGCGTTGATTTACCGTTTGCTGTTTCCAAAGAATTGAACAAGGTGAGTGTTGTGCCAAACCCGTATCGCACCGATAGAGATTATACTCTCGAAAGTGGAGGTTTTGAGGGTCTGGCGGGAAACTGGGACGAGAACAGGCGGGTTATCAAGTTCATCAACCTTCCGGAGGTGTCCACCATCAGAATTTTCTCTCTTTCTGGTGATCTCATCAGGACAATTCAGCATGATGGGCGGGATGCGACAGGTATTGCCCGAGGCGATCACGACATGGCCTTGGTGAGTGAGAGTAATCGTGCATTGGCGAGCGGTGTGTATGTATTCACTGTAGAGTCCACGCTCGGAACGCAGACAGGCAAATTCGTTATTATTCGGTAGGAACAATGAAACAGTGTAAGCTTTCTCAACAAGAGATGGTATGGAGATATAATCCCATGAAAACATTTGGTGTTCTTATCATCAGTTGTATTCTCACATCCCAGTTGTTTGCTGGCAACAGATCGGGGACAGTCACGGCACAGTTTCTCAAGATACCAATGAACGCCCGCTCGTCCGCGATGGGGAATGCTCAAGTGGCGCTTGCAGAGGGCGCATCGTCGATGGGATTCAACCCCGCCGGCATATTAAGCACCGAAGACCTTTCCTTTGGTGGCACATATCATCAATGGTTCGCTGACATCACTCACTCATTCATGGGGGTAGCGGCCAATCTTCAAGAGTGGGGCACCGTTGGAGTGGGGGTAACGATTCTTACCACGAATGACATGGCAGTTACCACACCCGCATTTCCTGAAGGAACCGGTGAGCTTTTCAAGGCTACGGACTATGCCTTTAC
>JBJXHC010000064.1:0-47288 GCA_046160825.1 Bacteroidota bacterium
GCCAGGAACGACGGTTCTTTTTCATTGGCAGCAGAGATGAACATGAATACGTCCAGCGACACCTTGATTCAAAACCGGACTTGCAGAAGCACGTGACGAACTGCGCCGGTGTGTTGAGCATCGGTGAACTGGCGGCATTGTTTGAACAATCGAGCCTGCTCCTGACGAACGACAGCGGACCGATGCACATCGCCGCGTCGCTTGGAACGCCCGTGGTCGCTTTATTTGGGCCCGAGTCGCCTCAGTTCTACGGACCGCGGACGAATGCCCGCATGATTTACAAAGCTCTGAACTGCAGTCCGTGCCTCAACATGTACAATGCGAAACTCTTCCACTGTCCCTACAATGCCCGATGCATGAGCGAGATTTCCACCGCTGAAGTCATGCATGCAATCGACGAGGTACTAGTACCCTTGCAGTCTGGTGTGTCTTGATGTTCCGGATTGGCATACCCAAATGGATACGCGCAGCGCTGATCGTTCTACTGCTTGCATTCCTTGTCTACCGTGGACTCTTCCCTGCATTCACGCAGATTGATACTGACTTTCCGAACTACTATACGGCGGGCAAGGTTGTTGTCTCCGGTGGTGAGATCAACCGGTTGTACGACGACCTCTGGTTTCAAGAACAAATCAAAGCGAATGGAATGGAGTTGAAGGGGAAGTTCTCTCCTTTTCCGCCTCCCACAGCGTTGTTGTTTGTCCCCTTCTCGATCATGACACCACTCGCAGCACTTCAAGTCATGAGTGTCATCAATCTCTTCCTTCTTGCCGCATGTGTTATTGTGATGGGAAGAATTCTTGGTATAGACCGATGGGACTCGTTGTTGCTTTTGTTGCTCGGAGGAATCGGCCTCGTCAACTGCTTCCGGTTCGGACAACTGTATCTTGTTCTCTCCTTCACAATTATTTTCGGATACTATCTTTACACTCACGGAAAACCTGTCCTTGCCGGAATCGCGCTCGGGCTTTTTATTCCGATAAAGTACTTTCCGATTATCTTCCTGATTTATTTTGTGATGAAGGGGGAATGGAAAGTTGTTGCCGCGTCAAGTGCCACGGCTTTCGTTATCACGATCATGAGCGTTTTGGCGATGGGCTGGGAAATTCACGAGCTATTTATCAAAACGGTGCTTGGTCAGCATCTTCAATCTCAATTGACACTTCAGGATCCGTATTCCTCCACGTTCCAATCGTTCGATAGTCTTTTTCGACGTTTGTTTATGAGAGATGGGACACTCAATCCGCATCCAGTTATTGACCAGCCGTTCTTCTTCCATGTCTTAAAGTTTGCCGCCATCGCCACGGTTGCCTCAATTTCATTTGTGCTTGTCCATAGACTGACGCGGGGCGACAGGAGGTTTCAAGGCGCTGCCTTCGGACTTCTCGGAATCGCCGGACTCTTGATTGCACCGGCAACGGCAACGTACCACTTCATTCTTCTTTGGCTCCCTGTGGGGCTCTTGCTCCGGTTCTTTCATGAGCAGAGCAACCGGATGGCTTTCTGGCTGACATGTGCCGTATACTCAGCGATAGGATTCATACCCTACAGTCTGTTCAGGCACTTTGATGGACAGGGATTGTGGAGTCTTTTCGCATACCCCAGACTGGCGCTTATCATTGGATTGTTCGGCATTACGACATATTATCTTGGACGAGGGGCTTTATCACCGAAGACTGTACATGATCCATGAATGGCAATTGAAACTTCACACACCGGGTTGGCGTTAGCTAGTATAGTCTCAGGTTATTCACGTTCATATATCTACACAGAAAACTGGATTGTTGATGTTTAGAATTGGAATTCCGCTCCTTCTTCTCGGTATTCAGGTGGCACTCTTTTGGAAGAGCAGGCGTTGGCTCTCGGAGCGCTATCCCGGCAAACGATGGGCCAAGAGCCTACACATCACATGTTTCGCGCTGTTCACCGTTGCACTCGTCACTGTGGCCATCATAAGGCCACGTCTCTGGGACATGCCTTCATGGTTTATCTATGGTGCGGCATACCCGTTTTTCATCTGGCATGGAGCCACATTTTTCATCGGACTTGTCCTCCTTGTCTTTTGGATCATCAGGCTTCCATTGACAATCAGCATCTGGGTTGCGCAGAGAATCCCTGCCAGTAGGAAAAAGATTGACCTGCTGAAAACGACGGAATTGTTTCAGAGATTCGATGCATCGCGCAGAACATTCATTCGTACAGGCGCGTATGGTCTCACCGGAGTATCGTTTGGTGCAAGTGCGTATGGCGTTCTTTTCGGGAGATCAGAATGCAACGTCACGGAAGCAGAGTTTGTTATTCCCTCCCTTCCACGCGGACTCGACGGATTCACGATCGGCCTCATGAGTGATATTCACTCCAGCGTCTACATGACAAAACAGGATATGGCGGGATTTGTACAGAAGATGAATGCATTGAAGACGGATATGATTCTTGTGACCGGCGACTTCGTTAACAGTATGGTGGAAGAAGTCTATCCGTTCGCCGAAGCGTTCAGTCAACTCTCAGCCGCACATGGAGTGTACGGTGTTCTCGGCAACCACGATTTCTTCACCCGTAATGTCGATCTCATAGCGCGGGAAATCGATGACTGCGGCCTCAAGCTGCTACGGAACGACAAAGTAATGATCGAGAAGAACGGCGAACAGTTTTATCTCCTAGGGGTTGATGATATTGGTCGCCCGGAGCGGGCGACCGAAGCAATCGAAGCGGCTCTTGCGCACACGAAGGACGGAATTTCAACGATTCTTATGTGTCACCGACCGTACTTCCTCCGCCAGGCTTCCGAGAAAAATATTGACCTTGTTCTCAGCGGACATACGCACGGTGGACAGGTTTCGCTCGGAACATTCGGTGAAACCATTATCGCCCCTGCGTCGCTTGCCTCACCGTACGTATGGGGTAAGTACCGGATCAAAGACACGCACATGTATGTGAATCGTGGTATCGGTACAGTAGGACTTCCCATCCGGATTAACTGTCCGCCAGAGATCACGGTCGTGCGGCTGCGTTCCGGCCAGACGAGCTAACACCGGTTGCGTAAGTCGGTCTTCTTCGTTAGCTTATATCTCATTCTGATTACCCATGGTCGTACTCTACTATCCTCAAAATACCCCTGCTGGAATGGGTCGTGTTCCGCTCTCAGTGCTTGCCCTTGGCGCTGTGCTGGAAGGAAAACACGATTATGCCATTGTCGACGGCAACGTAGACCGTCGCGCATTTACGACCATTTCCAATATGATCTCATCAAACCCCTCCATCAAGCACCTGTGTGTTTCGGTGATGCCTGGGACGCAGATGGTGAACGCGATCACCAATTGCAGAAGATTAAAGACAAGGTTTCCGCACATCTCTATTATTTGGGGTGGATATTTTCCCTCAATGCACACGGAAGCTGTCCTTAATTCATCGTATGTCGATTTTGTCATCCGCGCGCAGGGAGAAAAAGCGCTCCCTGAATTGATAGTCGCTTTGAATGATGGACGACCGCTGGATCAGGTCCACAATCTCGCCTACAAAATCGCCGGTTCATTCCAGCACAACCCCGAGTACCCTGCAT
Source organism: Bacteroidota bacterium (assembly GCA_046160825.1). Classification (GTDB taxonomy): domain Bacteria; phylum Bacteroidota; class Ignavibacteria; order UBA10030; family UBA6906; genus JBJXHC01. The sequence goes on from JBJXHC010000064.1 coordinate 3,560, forward strand.
ATGATCCGAATGAACGTCCTGACCTTCCCTTCCATCGGGTGAATATGGAGAGCTATGCTCTTCGAACATTTGTTGGTAACCGCACATTCTGTCACGAGTCCAGTGTCGGGTGTCCACACAAATGCAATTTCTGCGGGGTTGTGGATGTCTTCCATAGTCGTTGGAAAGCGGAAACCCCTGATCGCACTGTCGCCGTGATCCGCCATCTCAAGGAAAATTATGGAATGGATGCTTTGGAGTTCCATGACAGTGAACTTTTTGTTTCCGAGAAACGAATGGTGGAGTTGTCCGAGAAAATGATTGACCACCGCATCAACTGGTGGGCCGAAGGACGCATTGACACACTTCTGAACTATGATCGTGCCACTTGGAAGTTGATGCAGCGTAGCGGACTCAAGATGATTTTCTTCGGCGCAGAGTCGGGTCTGGATGATACATTGAAGCTGATGGACAAAGCCGGTGTGACACGGGAAAAGATCAAAGAGATTGCTTCAGTCTGCAAGGAATACGACGTGCAATCCGAGTTTTCGTTTGTTATGGGCAGTCACCCCACCCGGACGGAAGAAGACATCGATGCCACCATTGATTTGATGTATGAGCTTGAACACATCAATCCCAAATCTCAGATGCACCCATTCATATACACACCCGTACCGTTTGGCAATATATACGATGCGGCAGTAGAAGGCGGACTGCATTATCCGAAGAACCTCGATGAATGGGCCTCGCATGAATGGGCACAGTATTCTCTCCGTCGCAATCCACATACTCCGTGGCTGACGAAGCGACTCTACAAGAAGATTATTAATTTCCGGGCGGTGCATCAGTCGTATTATCCGAAGACAAACGACCGCGTGATTGCGCACTGGAAACTTCGGCTCCTAAAAATTGTAAGCGCGTGGCGATATAAGTTCCGGTTCCATGCCGGTGCGTACGAACTCCGCGCTCTTTTGCGCCTTCTCATCAATCCCGCACCAAAGCACGAAGGGTTTTGAATGATGACCCTGCTCGATGGAGATTTCGGCATCGTTGTACTCCTGTCCGTAAGTCCGTAACTTGAGCACACAGAGTTTTTCCCGTAGAGTGTTTTCCCGGCTGCTCTTGCGCTATGCTGAGACAAGGATATACCGTACCGATAATATTTCACTGCTTGGGTTTCGATTGATCATTCCCCCCACGGTGTTTCATCCGGCACTATTCTTCAGCAGTAAAATTCTTGGACGTTATGTTGCAGGCATGCCATTGTCCGGTAAACGCGTTTTGGACATGGGCAGCGGGTCCGGCATCATTGGTTTGTGCGCCGCGAGAGCGGGAGCAAACGTGCTTGCAGTTGACCGGAATCAGGCAGCAGTCAGCGCTACTCAAATGAACATTGAACAGAACAACTTCTCCAATAGAATCAGTGTTTGTCAAAGTGACTTGTTTGACTCGATACCAGTTGGTGACCGCTTTGATTGGATCATTTGGAATCCACCCTTCTATCCAAAGGTGCAAACGAGTGACGAGAGTCTTGCATGGAACGCAGGCGAAAACTATGAAACGATTAGCCGGTTTGCGATAGAGGTGAGAAACTGGCTTGATCTGAATGGCTCCGTTCTTCTCATACTCTCTTCCGATGTGGATGAGATGGATATTTGCAAGCTCTTTAAGGCTCAAGGCTTTACTGTCGTTCCGCTCAGCTCGTCCAGAAGACTTTTCGAACGCCTCACAATCTACCAATTCAACTGACCGTTGGTTGCTTTTAGCTGACTGAATAAATATATTCTGGCAGTCTTCAAAAAGGGTCGGATGAACTACGTAACACTGGTCAAGCACGCAAAAGCTGCACGAAAGAATTCCCATTCGCCTTACTCCCGGTTTAGAGTCGGCGCTGCGCTTCTTACGAGTGATAACACACTCTTTACAGGGTGCAACATTGAAATCAGCACCTACGCACTTACTCTGTGTGCAGAACGAACTGCTATTTTCAAGGCGCGTTCGGATGGGTTCAAGAACTTCAAAGCCATTGCGATTGCAACAGATGAGAGTGAGTACATCCCGCCCTGCGGAGCATGCAGGCAGGTTCTCATGGATCTCGCAGGCGATATCGATATCATCCTCAGCAACAAAACACGGAAACCACAGGTCATGAAACTCAGTTCGTTGCTCCCGATGGCTTTTGGCCCACGCAATCTTCGTCATCCCAAACGATGACTATTCCCACGATTCACAATTCCCCCAGAGATGTCGGTTGGATTGAGGTCATAGCTGGCTGTATGTTCAGCGGGAAAACTGAGGAACTCATCCGACGCGTCAGACGGGCCGAGATTGCGCGGCAGCATGTTGAGATATTCAAACCAAAGATCGATAACCGGTATAGTGCTGATCATATTGTCTCCCATAGCGAAGCCCGAATCCCATCAACAGTTGTTGAGAAAGCAAGCGAAATTCTTCCCTTGGCAAAGAATGCCCAGGTTATTGGAATCGATGAAGGCCAATTCTTCGATGCGGGGATTGTTGATGTTGCAGAGGAGCTGGCAAATGACGGGAAGCGAGTAATCATTGCCGGACTCGACCAAGACTACCGCGGAAAACCATTTGAACCAATGCCACAACTACTTGCAATTGCTGAATATATAACCAAGACCCTCGCAATTTGCATGGTATGTGGAAATCCGGCTGACAGGACCCAACGCACCACCCAGGCGAACGAAAGGGTCCTTGTCGGTGCAAAGGATACCTACGAAGCACGATGCCGCAAGTGTTTTCAACCACCTAAATCATAATCCCTACGGGAGTTCTCGCATGACAATCTACTCTGTGCTGAACGGCATCCTTGGCTTGGCCGTGTTGGTGGGAATTGCGTATGCTTTTTCAAACAACAGATCCAAGATTAACTGGCGACTCGTATTATCGGGGTTTGGTCTACAGATCGTTTTTGCCATCTTAATGTTGAAGGGGACAGAACTCTCGGAGTACTTCGCTCCTTTCGGTTGGCCTAAACTCTTTTTCGAGTGGGTGAGCTATGGTTTTGTGAAGGTACTGGGGTTCACAACGGAAGGTGCGCGTTTTGTCTTCGGGAATCTCGCGATTGCACCTGGCAATGAAGGGAGTCTGGGATTCTTCTTTGCATTTCAGGTACTCCCAACGATCATATTTTTCGCGAGCCTCATGTCGCTACTCTACTATCTTGGCGTGATGCAACGTATCGTGCAGGCCATGGCTTGGGTAATGGCACGCGCAATGGGAACAAGTGGCGCCGAGTCTCTTTCCAATACTGCCAATATTTTTGTTGGTCAGACTGAAGCACCTCTCATGATACGGCCATTCATCAAGGGAATGACGCAATCTGAACTCCTCACAATCATGGTCGGTGGGATGTGTACCATTGCGGGAGGGGTGCTGGCTGCCTATGTGCAGATGCTCGGATATTCATATGCTCAGACACACGGAATCGATATTGAAGTCGCGCAGGCAAAGTTTGCTGCTCAGTTGATGGGTGCCAGCATAATGGCTGCGCCGGCTGGGCTGGCAATTGCAAAAATTCTTTATCCAGAGACAAAGGAACCCGAAACCAAAGGGACGGTGAAAATAAAAATCGAGAAGAATGCTTCTAACGCCATCGAGGCTGCTGCTGTTGGAGCAGGCGACGGACTTCAGCTTGCGCTCAATGTTGGCGCAATGCTCCTTGCATTCGTCGCGCTCATTGCCCTCGTGAACTTTCTTCTGTCGGGAGTCGGTGACCTCACCGGTTTGAACTCAACTCTTACTGCCTCATACGGACAACCGTTGTCTCTTCAACTTATCTTTGGATTGGTATTGCAGTTCCTGGCCTTTGCAATGGGTGTCCCCTGGCAAGATGCAATCCATGTTGGCTCTTTGATAGGGACTAAAATAGTATTGAATGAATTTGTTGGATATCTTGATCTATCTGCCATGATTGCAAGCGGTAAGATACTCTCAGATAAGGCTATTATGATGGCTACATTCGCTCTTTGCGGGTTTGCTAACTTCTCATCCATCGCCATTCAAATTGGAGGGATTAGTCCGCTGGCACCAGAACGCCGAAAAGACCTCTCCGCTCTTGGCTTACTTGCCGTTCTCGGCGGAACCCTCGCAAATCTGATGACAGCCACGATCGCTGGCATGTTCTATAGTTGATGATGAGTTCTCATGAAGACAATGTCCGTTCGTCGGTATCGTTCATCCGTAGTCAGATACCGCATGCTCCAAAAGTCGGTGTGATTCTTGGCTCCGGCTTGGGTGATTTTGCCGACGGTCTTCAGGAACCCGTTTCCATCTCAACAAACTCCATCCCCCACTACCCTCTTTCATCAGTCCAAGGGCACAGAGGAAGGCTCGTCTTTGGAAAAATTGGTCCAAAGGATATTCTCGCCTTCCAAGGGAGGATCCATTTCTATGAGTCCGACGACTTGGATGTCGTTCTTTTTCCGATTCATGTTGCTCATGCTCTGGGGATTCGCACGTTGATTGTCACCAACGCGGCAGGAGGAATCAACCGGACATTTTCGCCAGGCGACCTGATGGTCATCTCTGATCAGATCAATCTCACGTTTGAATCATATCACGGACAACCTGCTTCCTGGAATTCAACCAACACGCCGCTGTATGCCCCTGAGCTTCAGCAGCAAGCAATGCAATCGGGTGCAGAACTGCACATTGCACTAAAACAAGGTGTCTATGTTGGTGTAAAAGGCCCATCCTATGAAACGGCGGCAGAGATTGGGATGTTGGGGAGGATTGGAGCTGACGCTGTCGGGATGTCGACTGTTTTTGAGACTCAACTGGCGGTGCGACTCGGTATGCGTGTCCTTGGTATCTCGTGTATCACCAATTACGCGACGGGTATCTCACCAGAGAAGCTCAACCATCACGAAGTAACTGAGGTCGGGAACCGGGTCCGAACAATCTTTGGTAATCTTCTTACCTCCATCGTCACCCGCCTGTAATCTCTCCGTCACCGTTACCCGCCTACACAGGTGGATAAAAAACGTAGAGCATCAGATAAACAATAACGCCGGTGAATGACACATACAACCAGATGGGAAGCGTCCAGCGTGCTATCTTCCTGTGACGATCTACATGCATCTTGAGTCCACGTGAGAGCGTGATAATCGCAAGCGGTGGAACAAGCACTGCTAGGAGTGTATGTGAGATCAAAATCGTGAAATACACGATGCGCACGGTTCCTTCCGCTGTAAACCGTACCGATCCAACATTGTAGTGATAGAACAAATAGAAGAGGAGGAATAGTGTTGAGGTTGAAAAGGCCGCAATCATCACCTTCCGGTGCGCGGGGACATTCTTGTTTCGAATAAGAGCATATCCGATGAGCAGGAGAATCGCGCTCGTGGCATTGAGGATGGCATTGACGAGTGGGAGATCAGTAAGTTGAATTGGCAATCTCCCCTACAGTTTGTCAAGACCCATGATGACGAACAAAATCGGCAGATACAGTAACGACGCAAAGAATACTCTGCGGGCCCAGACATTTGTGCGGTTGCGATACAGAAAGATGCCGCAGACGGCGAATGCTATTCCAAGTATCGCTCCGCCAATGAGATACACTATTCCCGTTAGTCCGACAAGTGTTGGCAGAACCGTCGCTGGAATCAAGGCAACACAATACAAGAGTATCTGCCTGCTCGTGCTTTCCCCGTTCGTATCAAGGACAGTAAGCATTGGGAATCCTGCCCGTTCATAATCTTTCTTGTACATCCATGCCAATGAGAGAAAGTGTGGCATTTGCCAGAGAAACAATATGGCAAAAAGAATCCATGCTTCAGTGGAGATTTCATTACGAACAGCCGTCCATCCCATCATGGGTGGAAGTGCTCCCGGTATTCCGCCGACAACCGTCGAAAGCGATGTGATGCGTTTTAACGGCGTGTACAGGAAGAGGTACGAAACACTGGTTACAGCGGCGAGAAAACCAGTCAGTGGATTAACTAGCGCCGTGAGCACCACCAATCCTGCTATGGAACACAATATACCAAACACCAACACCTCCGACGGTGCCAATCGTCCGGAAGGCAGTGGTCGATTCTCCGTCCGGCGCATCATCGCGTCGTAGCCACGCTCAATGTACTGATTGAGCGCACCTGCTCCTCCTCCCACAAGCGCTGTCCCCAGAAAGACATTCAACATCAGGAGATAGTTGATCTGTCCTTCCGTCGCGAGATAAAATCCCGCCATCGCCGTTGCAACGGAGAGAAGCGTAAGTTCGGGTTTCATGAGCGTCAAGTAATCGAGGACACGCGAACGCTCGATAACAATATCGCCGGCGATATTAACCTTCGGTTTCATGATCTCGATGGTTCCGGAGCAAACATCGGTTCAGGTTCTCTTTCCGGCAGGCGATACAACGAATAGGTTCTCACCGTCACCAGGGCACTTATGCCGAGCAATAACGCACCAACGGCAACGTGGGCCGTGGTAACTTCCACGGACTTTCCATTCCATACCGTTAAAGCGCCGAGCAGAATCTGGAACACCAACAATACCGATTGAATGATGGCCGGTTCGCGTAATCCCGAGTCGGAATAATAGTGCAGCACACGCCGCACATGGAAGAGAAGAACCACACTGACGAGAATGGCCCCCACCCTATGTGCGAAGTGAATCCACATTTGGGCGAACACAATCGGACGCAGGTCATCTGCGAGGCGTATTGCATTGATGTCACTGATGGTTCCGGGATCTGTCGGTGGGATAATTCCGCCATACGACAGTGGGAAGTCAGGAATGGCGAGACCGGATTCCGTGTGCCGCATAATCGCACCGAGAATCAACTGGAGGAACACTGCGCCGGTTGTCCAGAGGGATAGCGTGCGAGTGTGACCAATGGTATCCGAAACGGGCGACGCATCCACACGCCACGATGGAGACGTCACGAGGGCCAACACGATAGTGAGACAGAAAAAAGATTGTGCAAGAGTTGCGTGTGCGACAGAAATCGGGGTGGGAAGCAGGAACAATACGGTGATACCCCCAAGAACTCCTTGAGCAATAACAGCAGCGAGCGCCGTCCATCCAAGTGTTCGGACCCAGCGTCGGTCATCGACACGCCATATCCAGAAGGCCAGGATCGTTGTGAGAAACCCTACGAATGTTGCCACCATACGATGGCCATGCTCATAGAAAATCCCGCCGACCATTGGAGGCATGATCTGTCCGTAGGAAAGCGGCCAGTCGGGCACGGCAAGTCCGGAATCAGTGCTTGTAACGAGCCCTCCGGCAACAATCAAAAGAAACGTACAGACGGCCGTAAAGACTGCAAAGCGGTGAAGCCAGATACTGCGTTGAACGTTATGCAGTCGTCTCATTCCCTCTTACTCTTCAAGATATGCCGCCTCTTCCGCCAGCCATGCATCAAACTCTTCTTGTGTCTGAACTGACACAAATCCGCGCATCCTAAAGTGTCCGAGTCCACACAATTGCGCACATGTAATTTCAGTCGGTGTATCAGGGGCTGCGGAAATTTCGGTGATCCCTGCCGCCTGGAGGAGCGCAATTGCGTCTTCGGTGATCGCATCCCCCTTTTTGAGGATGGTAACTCCGTCAGTACCGGCATAGTCGGCCATGGCGACCTGCATGGAAAGAACGGGTTGCATTCCTTCGACAATCGAATATGTCTTCACCGAGGCTTGCTGCAGTTCACGCGTCGTCTTGACGGGCGTGAACCACATGGGAATATTCTCCCCGGGAATTGCGTCATGCTTCACGCGATATAAGGGAATGGAAAAACTATGAATCACATCCTTGGTCGAAAGATGGATTATCACCGGTTTGCCCACAGGCAGGTTCATCTGGTTGATCGTGGCTATGTCATCCTTACACGCCGGATCGGATCGGTCCAAACCAAGGGGATTGTCCGCGGAAATGAGCTTGATATCTGCCTTCCCGAAAACTCCATCTGTTCCCGGATAGTGGACATTCCAGGCAAATTGTTCGGCGACAACACGGACAACAGTCGCTTCGTTTTCATTCGGAACATCATTCACCACATTCGCCCAGAGAGGAATGGCAAAACCCACGAGCAATACACCCTCAAACACTGCTACGGCAACTTCGATATACGTTGATGTGTGACTCTTGACGCCGACGTAGTCCGCTTTCGGATTACGGGACCTGCGATAGCGTACGAGCGTATAGGAAAAGAAAACCGCCCAACCGACAAATAGTGCAAGCATCAGCCAATGGACAAGACCGATCATACTGTCGATCTGTGCGCCGTGTGCCGATCCATCAAGTGGTAGCCCGAGCAATTCTTGCATTGGGAGAACGCCTCCTTAGTTCAAACGGTTTGAAAACATTTGGTTGATCATCATCGCTCGACGACGGAGATAGACCACGAACGATACAATACCCACGAGCACACCACCGGTTACGCCAAGCAAACTCAAGATCGCCATGTTCATCGCCTGGGTGGTTTCTGAGTCCGGTGCACCATAACACGTCGGACAGGCAAACGCCACCTGATGTACCAGCATGAGGATGCCGATGACCATTGGGAAGAAAGAAAGCCTGGATCTCATATATAGCTCACATGACGGAGTTTCTTCAGGAAACGAATTCCATACCAGACAAGGAAGACTGCACCTGCGAGCGAGAACACGGCCATCGAAAGATGAAGCATGTCCCCCTCCCCCGCAAACATTGTCATTTCCCACACACCAAACCCAAGGCACAAGAGCACTGACGCTGTAATAAACAATATGTGGAACGCTTTGAGCGACATAGCTAGAGCTTGTCCGAGTAATGGAAGACCGGCACTAACATCAACACCACGAAAAACACTACGGTGATGATCAGTGTCGCATAGATAATTTGTCGCTCGGAAATCAAATGCATGAAATAACACGCGACAAGGGTTGCCTTGACCGTCGCAACAACGAGCGCCACGGCAATGGCCGCACCGACACTCAGATGTAAATATGAAATAGCAACCGTCACCACGGTCAGCACCATCAATGCAGAGAAGACCCCGATATAGATCCTGACCTGTTTCTTGATATCACCTGCGTGTGAAGAGTCCATTGTCTGCTCCTAGAGTAAATACAGAACTGGGAAAAGAAATATCCAGACGAGGTCAACAAAATGCCAATACAATCCGGCAACTTCGATGCGGTTGGTGAAGCGTACCGGATCGGTCTTCCACATTTTACTTCCCGGGCCGAGCAGGTATCCGTTCAGAATAATCCCACCAATAACGTGGAGACCGTGCAAGCCGGTGAGGGTAAAGTAAATTGCCATGAATGTGTTTTCACTCGGATACAGGTGGTGTTCAAATTTTGCGCTATACTCGAATCCCTTGATGATGAGGAAACCGAAACCTGCCAGTACCGTCAGGCCCATGTAACGTTTGTACTTCTTGAAGTCCTTCATCATCAAAGACGCCCATGACATCACCATGGTCACGCTGGAAGAAATCAGCACGACGGTATTGAGCGTCGCAAGAGGAATATTCAAAATCGTGTAGCCATGTGGCCAGGTTTCGGCACTGACACGAAGCAGGATATACGACGAGAAGAGAGCGCCAAAGAGCATGACTTCCGAAGCCAGGAACAACCAGACTCCGAGCTTTGCGTTATACAATCCCGAATCAGGCCGCGCTGTGGAGGTGTAGGGAATATTCATGACTACGCCTCCTTTCGATTCTGAGGCGTGAAGTCACCTTTTGCACCGGGGACACTATATTCGTACGGACCGCGATACACGGTAGGAGCCTTGTCAAAATTGCCGTGTGCGAGAGGTGGTGACGTGGTTGCAGCCCATTCAAGTGTTGTTGCTTCCCAGTGATTGGCTGCCACCTTCTCTCCTTTTTTCATACTCCAGAAGAAGTTAATGATGAATGGAATCTGCGCAACGGCAAGCAGCCACGCGGAAACCGACATGAACTCGTTCCATTGCAAGACTCCCTGGGCGTGTGCATACTGCTGGCCTCCATCGTACAGACGTCGGGAGACACCGGCAAGACCCTGAATGAACATTGGCATGAAGATGGCGTTCAGGAAGATAAATGAACCCCAGAAGTGGAGCTTCCCGAGTCCGTCATTCATCTTTCTCCCCGTCGCCTTCGGGAACCAATAATAAATCCCCGCAAACAACGCGAGCAGTGTTCCGGGAGCGACGACATAGTGAAAATGGCCGATCACATAGTAGGTGTCATGCAGGGCGATGTCTGTCGCATTGAATCCCAACGGCAGTCCGGTGAGTCCTCCGATGCCGAACATCGGCAGGAAGGCCAGAGCGAACAACATCGGCGTGGTGAAACGGATCGACCCACCCCATAATGAAAGCACCAGTGCAGTGAGAATGACAACTGAAGGAATGGAGATGATCATCGTCGTTGTCTGGAAGAACGTACTAATGACTGTTCCCATTCCCGTCAGGAACATATGATGCGCCCAAACAACGAACGACATGAATCCGAGAAAAATCACAGCGTACACCAGGGATTTATATCCCCAGAGCGGCTTTCGTGTGTTGTTGGCAATGACTTCGGCAACGATTCCCATCGCCGGAAGAATCAAGACATACACTTCGGGATGCGCGAGAAACCAAAAAAGATGTTGCCACAATAATGGACTTCCTCCACCACTAATCTCAAGTGGTACTCCGCTCACGACAAGTCCGCTCGGCATAAAGAAACTGGTCCCCGCAAGTCTGTCCATCAGTTGCAGGACTCCAGCAGCCTCAAGTGGTGGAAAAGCAAGCAACAGGAGGAACGACGTGACCAACTGGGCCCAGACGAAGAATGGCAGTCTCATATAGGTGAGACCCTCTGCGCGGAGTTGCACAATCGTCACAATGAAATTTACTGAACCAAGAAGTGATGAAGTAATCAGGAACACCATGCCGAAGAGCCAGAACGTCTGACCAGTCGTGGCGATAACCGAAAGCGGTGCGTAGGACGTCCAGCCGGAATTTGCAGCGCCACCCGGCAAAAAGAAGCTCACCAGCATGACGACCCCACCCATGAAATAAATCCAATAACTCATCATGTTGAGTTTCGGGAAGGCCATATCCGGAGCGCCGATTTGCAGTGGCATCACATAGTTACCAAACGCGCCCACCGCCAGCGGCACAACACCGAGGAACACCATGATCGTGCCGTGCATTGCCCCGAGTTGATTGTAGAATTCCGGCAACATGATTCCCTCCGGCATGCGCTCCGAGCCGAGCAGATTTGCAAGCCATTGTATCGGGAAGGCCTCGCCGGGATATGCAAGCTGCCAGCGCATCAACATCATGAGCGAGAATCCGAGGAAGAGAAACAGGAGTGCTGTAATGCCGTACTGAATGCCAATGACCTTATGGTCTGTGGAAAAAACATACTTCCGCCAGAAGCCGGGTTCATGATGGTGATCGTCGTGGTGCGCTTCATGCGCTACATGACCTGCCACCGATTTCGAGTCGCTGTGAGCCAAGGGATGGATACTCCTAGAGTGGTTGCGTCAAGTCGATTATTTTGCCGCGTACTTGAAATCTGCCGTCGCTGCACCCGTCGCCGCAACCTTCACCTTCATCGTTTGTGTACCATACTTTTCATGCCACGCTTCGATGGTGTAGTCGCCCGCAGGAAGTTTCTTGAGTGAGAATGAACCATCATCCGACGTGACTGCAAAGAACGGATGTGAGAACACGCCGATGTGCGCGTTCATCCATGTGTGGACTTCACACTTCACCTTGAAAACTTCAGGCTTGTCGAATTTCTTCGTCAGAACCATTCCCTTTTTGGGTTGGGCGACATTAAACGATGAGTTGTCTTTTGAAAGTGAATGAACATTGTGCAGAGTCGGATCACTATTTTTGATGAGTACTTCCTGTCCGGTCTGTACACCGAGCACATGCGGCGTGTAGACACAACCGGTCTGATCAAATTCCACCTTCTTGGTCGGTGCATCGAACTTCTTGTTTCCGAGTCCATCCTTCACATAGATGAGGACATTCTTCAGCGTGCCGTTTGCGTTCACGACAACTTCCTCACTCACCACCGCCTCTTTGTGTGCCTTCATACAGACAGGATCGGCATTCATCTTGACGCGCTGTGCTTTTGGAGCAGCTCCGTCAAAGCTGACCTTCCCCGTAACGTCGCCGGCAAATGCATATGCCGTGATCGTGAAACTCAACAACGTGCTAAATACCATTCCTCGCTTAATCATTCCGTTCCTCCGCATAAGTAGTGTTGTGAAATTGATAATAGCTGTTTGCATCATCGCGCAGTGACGACTGTTCTGGCGGGTTCGCCAATGCTGATGAGATGATCTCTAATTGCTTGCATTTGTTTCCGTGCATTACCGTCCAACACGTCCGGCAAAGGTGACTGGCCGTCCGGAAAATACGTCGGCATACGTGTTCCTTCCTGAATCTTTCCCGGATCAGCAAGCCATTCGACAATCCATTCCGGCTTGAGCCGGTCACGCGCCTTGGTCAGGTTCGGCGCAAGATCTGAAGTGGACACCTCGCCTGATTTGGGGACTGTCGTACTTGACGGATGACACTTGGCACATTGGAAGTCGGTGAATATCTCCCGCCCAACGGGCAACAATACCGGGTCAGGCCGGTATCCCTTGTAATCTCTGAGTTCCAATTCCTGATTACTCAGGCCGAGGAAGTACTTTGACAATTTTGAGATCTCGTCTTCACTGAATTGAAACGTCGGCATGCGAGTAGGAATCCACGGACGGATGGAATTCGGTTGTCCGGTGACTGAGGGATTCTGCAGGAAGGAATACAGCCACGGCTCCTGGACTTTCGCTCCCTCTCCTGTAATAATAGGAGGAAGGAATGCCGCTTCTTCAAGTACTGCTCCGAGATAGGCGCCTTCTTTTTCCAGTTGGTGACACTGCTGACAGTTGTATGCAATCGCCAGACGCCTGCCCGCTTCGATATTCTGCTGTTTCCGGTCGAATGCCTGAATGTATTTCTTATCAGGTTCGTCCTTGGTTTGCGACAACAGGAACATCCGCAACAGTGCAATCTCGGAATCGTTGAATGCGAACACAGGCATCTTTTGTGCAATGCGATCAGTCTCAAAGATGCGGGAATCCTTCAACTTATTTTCCACCCAGCCCGACCATGAGTGTTCAACATGCGTATCGCCAAAGTCCATTTCCTCGACTTTCTTCCTCCCGAAATTCGACAGCGAGACGCTGACGCGTCCTTCCTTTTCCATTCCCTGGATTGCATGACACCCGTTGCATCCGTATTCACGGATCAACTTTTCGCCGCGAGTGATCGTCGCAGGGGAACTCAAGTCAAGCGCCCTCATCTTGAACATACGTTCGTCGCGGAGCGTCATGAGATACGCAACAACGTCACGCGCTTCCGTGTCCGTCAAACGGAGACTCGGCATCTTTGTCGTCGGATTGTAGTGCCGGGGGTTCTTCACCCAATCATAAGCCCAATCAGCAGTCACCTTGCTACCAACACGGCTTAGTTCGGGAGCGATATCGTAACTGGTACCGCGCAATTCTCGTACCCTTACTTCATCTCCAACAACATGGCAACCCATGCAACCGACACTTGCAACAAGCTCCTTGCCGCGCAAAACACTTCCGCCGGACGAGCCACGAGCAAGGGTCATCGGGTTCTTTGATGAAATATCCATCAAGTATGCAGTCACCGCCTCGGCCTGATCGTCCGTGAATTTGAAATTCGGCATGCGTGTGTGTGGATTGTGATCCTTCGGGTTCTTGATCCAGCGATACACCCATTCCGCCGTTGTCTTGGAGCCAATCCTGTTCAACTCCGGTCCCACCTTCTGGAGATCCGTGTATCCTTTCATCTCGTGACAACCGTGGCATCCGGATTCAATCATCAGGCGCTTTGCATGCGTGAACACTGGCGCAATGGCGAGCGTACTCTGACTTTCATGACATTCGTTGCATGTAGCATAGGCATCAATGCCTTTGAGCAGAGGGTTTTCCCAGTGATGGTCATCCTCGCCGTGCGCAAATCCAGCGGTAAGCGCCGCACCCTGACCTCGATGACACGGCGTGCATCCGTATAGTTCAGGATTATGAACGTGCAACAGCTCCGGCATGGGATGCATTTTGAATTGCTTGGGAACATCATCTTCCATTACCTCTTCACGCCAGCCGAGATGACAGGTCTGGCAACGATCAATGCGAGCCTTCGGATCGTTGAACGGATTTCTGTCGTAGTCGAGCATCATCACTTGTTTGATTTCGATCGGAGCATCGTCGACGCGGTTCAGCCGGGTTTGCCACTTGTCGATATTCTTCCGTAACTCATCAATTTGGTTCTCCACCGTCTTGACGTTCTGCCGATACTCTGTGAGGATCGTCAGCAAAGAGTCGCGTTGCCCCTCCAGGATGACAATGGCCCCTTGATGTTGGGCCATCTGTGCTTCGTTTTCATCAAGCTTTTTCTTTTCACCGGGATTGTCGTGTCCTTCTTTCACGGATTTCTTGTAGAAGTAATACGCTTCATCACCACGGCTCTTTGCAAACTGGTATTCCCGACGTTCATCCACCAACGATTCAAGCACTTCGTTGTATCTCCGGTGCGTTTCCGTGTATCGCGTGCCCTTCATGGAATCCTGAGCTGCCTGAAGAGCGGCTGCATACTCGAGATATGATGAAGAGTCAAAATCAGCAATCGCCTGATCGACGCGTTCCTGCATACGCGTGGAAGCCAGCGCATAGTATGCCCGTTGTTCGTCCTTCCATGGACGCCGGGTACTCACCTCATCAATCACCGCCCACATGGTTCCAAGGAAGAGTATCCCTGAGAACACGAGATAGTACACGCTGTAATTGCGTGATTCTATCGGTGTCTGTGTACGCTTTTCAAACACGAACGGACTCCTTTATCGCGAGATTGCCGGCCATCAAACGTTGAACCATGGCGTCACAAGAATGTATTTAATATTGAGAGCAAGACGGAGAATAACCTTGACAGGAACACTCATCATGGTTAGGAAAAGGAATGCTGTCACGCTGTATCTGAGCAGCCCCAGCTTTTTCATGAAGTCGGCGTTCTTTTTCCAGAGGTAGTACGCCACACCGATGCCATACCAGAGAATAATGGTCAGCGAACCAATCGTCATTGCAATCGGGTTCAACGAGTCATCAATCAGCCGGGTTGGGACATTGAAGAACAGCTCCGTAAAATCAATGTTCGTGAGAGCAACGACTCGATGCGTGTCCCAGTATTCCCAGGGGAAGAACAGGTTCCATCCCGGTCCCCGGAAAAATGTCCCGAGCACGATGAGTGCAACCCAGAGAACAAGAAATCCGAAACAGAACGTGAGAATGGCAAAGCTGCGCTCTTTGAAAGTGTAGTATCCGTTTCCCTTGGTATTGATATCGATGTAGGGAATCGCGCACAGCCCGACGATGATGAGTGTCGGTAACACCACGCCTGCGATCCATGGATCAAAATACACGAGTATCTCCTGCAAGCCGAGGAAATACCAGGGAGCCTTCGATGGATTCGGAGTGAGCGCGGGATTTGCAGGTTCTTCCAGTGGTGCGTCGAGTGTAATTGACCAAACAGTAAGAATAGCCATCACGAGCAATGATGCAAGGAATTCCACCTTCACCAGATACGGCCACACCTGAACCTTGTCGGAGAGTTTGGCTTCCTCGGGAGAGCCAAGGGCATCGTTCTTCAATCCTTTTCTGATTGAGAACCAGGTGTAGAACACCGTCAATCCCAGCATCAGAACGATCGGGATGTTGTCGGCTTTTGTGAGAATCTTAAGAAGGTATTCCATGTGCGCTCAGATTATTTTGATGAACACAAATCAGAATTTCTTTGCAGTCACGTCCGGGCCGGAGATACCGCCATCCTTGCGGATGCGCCAGAAGTGAACAATCATCAACACGGCACCAACGAGTGGAAGAAAAATACAATGAAGCACATAGAATCTGAGCAGCGTCGGCGGACCAACCTGCGTTCCGCCCAACAACACGAAGCGCACGTCGTTATCAATGCGCATGCCCAACTCGGGACCGAACGGACCCTCATGTCCAAGCAGTGGCGTTGCGCGCGCCATGTTGGTGCCAACGGTAACGGCCCAGATTGCCAGCTGATCCCACGGCAGAAGGTATCCGGTGAAACTCAGGAACAGGGTCAACGTCAGCAGTATCACTCCGATAACCCAGTTAAACTGGCGCGGAGCCTTATACGAGCCCGTGAGGAAGACGCGGAACATATGAAGCATAACGGTGATGACCATTGCGTGCGCTGCCCACCTGTGCATATTGCGCATCAAGGGACCGAACGCGACGTCGTTCATCAAATACTTCATATCATCATATGCGTATTCAGCGGCGGGGCGATAATAAAACATCAGGATAACACCGGTGACCGTGAGGACGATGAACAGAAGGAATGTAATCCCTCCCATGCCCCACGTAAATCCGATATTGGTGGCGTGTCGGGTAATGCGAATGGGATGCAGATGCAGAAACACATTATCAACGATCTGTAACGCACGATTACGCTGCGTATCCTGATAGTTGTGCCGGAAGATGGACTTATAGATGTCCGTCTTTTCCATCTTCTGCTTTAGCTGGTCAAGTATGCCGAGCATGAAACTCCTGGTTCAATCGATTGCGGGGATTTTATCCGAACTTCAGAAATGCGTCCGGTTTCGACCATTCCTGTTTCTCATATAAAAATTTGATATTACGATCAACGAGTATCTGGCCATCCTCGGCAAGCGCAATCTTCAATCGCTCAAGAGGCCGCGGCGTTGGGCCCTCGAAATTCACTCCATCTTTGTGATAGCCACTGCCGTGACATGGACATTTGAACTTCGATTCAGAAGGTGCCCACCGTGGCGTGCAACCAAGATGCGTACAGATCGCCGAGAGTGCATAAAAGCCATCCAGTTCCCGCACAATCCAGACACGGAACTCGTCTTTATATTTCTCGTTGACCTCTCCCACAATATACTCTTCGGGGAAACCCGCTTTGAATGCCGAGGGTGCCTCGTAAAGAACGCGGGGGACCATGAGCCTGATTGCACCAACCGTTGCAGTGACAAGAAAACTGATGAAGGCAAGCCATCCGGCAACGTTGAGAAAATTCTTACGGCTCATTCTCCATATGCCCTGGTCATCTTCCGGCGGTTTGTCTTGCTTGACCTTCCGGGCTTCGACAACGCGGGTTGGCGCAGCCGCGGTTGCAGGGGCAGTTCGAGGAACCGTCGCTGCGGGTGGAACTGCCGAGGCGGTTGTCGTTGGTGGAGGCGATGTTGGAGTTGCAGGTCGCGCAGCGGGGGCGGTTGGTTTGGGAGCCGCTGCCGGTGCGGGAGCCTTTGCGGCACCACCAACAGGCCTTGAGGACTTCAACGGCGGTAGCGCAGGCCGTACACCTGCCGCTTTCGGTGGTGTCTTCGCCGCTTCGTCGCCTGGTTTCTCTATGTCGTCATTCGCCATTATCTTGATTTCATCCCTTGAAAGATACGTTGTCGAACCACGGTGAACCTGAAAACGAGAATGATAACTGATGAAAGAGTGTAGAGGTACGGACTATTCCTGAAGGACGGAGAGAAGAGAATACTCTTAGCAACATGTAAATCGAAAGAATCCTATGATGAAAGAATAGTGACTGGGTGTGTATGTGGCCAAAAAGATACAAAACCACGCCTCCAAAGTCAACAACGCCCGCGAAAAGCGAGACCTTTTGCTAGGGTGCCGGCAATTCGCGATTGAGGCCAGGAAGGATTGATGGATCAGTCCACTTATTGGATGGTACAAGAACGCGAATTCTTTGTTGTTTGTTGGTAATTGTTTATATTTTTCCGCGTTGTTGCAATCCTCAATACGAAAGCAACCCGCCAAAACAATTCTCTCTACGCAACAACATTCAGCCGAATAGCGAACCCCATGGATTGGATTGATTTCCGTCAGCTTCCTCCTTCTGCAGGAGGCTTCTCCGAGCTTTTCTATGACTTTGTGTATGATTATGATGAAGTAAAGCAGTTCTTCCCCGGCAATTTCAGGGATACCGCTGCCTTCGAGAGTGTGATGAAAGCGATCGACGCAAAAGCACTCGACCGGGCAACTCTCGTCACTGTCCTGGATGAACAGAACAAATCCTTCGGGTGCGGTGAGCAGACCTTTGCAAACATCGCACTGCTCTCAAAGCCCACGACATACGCTGTTGTTACCGGTCAACAAGTCGGCATCCTTGGCGGCCCGATGTACACTGTGCTCAAGACCGTCACCGCCATCAAGCTGGCTGAACGCCTGAAGTCGAAATTCCCCCACTTGGATTTCGTGCCGGTCTTTTGGATTGAAGGCGAGGATCACGACTTCGCCGAGATGAACAACGTTCATCTTCTCGACGGTGAAACCAAGCCCGTGAAGATCGAATATCTTCCCGGCGGTGAGATGCCGGAGAAGAATCTCGGTGCGATTGGTGAAATTGCATTCGACACGTCCCTTGACGCCACATATGCAGCAATAACAGCGTCTCTTCAAAATACCGAGTACACTCCTCCGCTTATGGAATTGCTGCGGCAGTCCTATGCAGTAGGACGGACATTCAATACGGCGTTTGCATCATGGATGAATGCGTTGTTCTCGGAGTACGGACTGGTATTCATTTCTTCCAATCATCCATCGCTCAAGAAAACTCTCTCTCCCCTTTTCGTTCGTGAGATCAACGAGTTCCCGAGTACATCGCAGACGGTGATCGCTCAGAGTGCCGAGCTTGAGCAGAACTATCACGCCCAACTCAAGGCAAAGTCTGTCAACCTGTTCATGTTCCACAAGGGTGGCCGGTATGCCATTGAGCCGCGTGAACATGATTTTAGTCTGCGCGGAACGCGACACTTCTTCGGCAAGGATGAATTACTGAAGATTGCCACCGAGACACCCGAGCTTCTTAGTGCAAACGTGGTATTGCGTCCTCTTGCACAGGATACGCTTCTGCCAACAGTGGCCTATGTCGCCGGACCTTCGGAAGTGGCGTACTCTGCCCAGCTCAAGCCTGTGTATGAACACTTCGGGGTTGTTCAGCCGATTGTGTATCCACGTGCCAGTGCGTCGTTCGTTGAGGAACGTGTTGTGCGTGTGCTGGAGAAGTACCAGCTTGACCTTGAGGCGTTGTTTGAGGACGGCGAGCAGGTAAAGGCAAAGGTGCTGGAGCAGATCGAAGAGATCAAGCTGGATAAGATTTTTGGTGATACCACCCGACTCGTTCACGATGCGTTGCACGAGCTTCGTTTTGGCGTTAAGGAAGTTGACCCGACACTGACGAGCACATTGGACAACGTACAGTCGAAGTTCGATGGCAATCTTGGCGTACTGAAGGAAAAGTCACTGGCCGCTCAGAAGCGCCGGAACGAAGCTGCCATGCGTCAGATTGATCGTGCCATTGGCTCACTGTTGCCCAATGGCAGCTTGCAGGAACGGGAACTGAGCATTCTCTACTTCATGAACAAGTACGGCCCTGAACTGCCTCGTTGGCTCATGGGCGAGGTTGATATTACGGGGTTCAAGCACCAGATATTATCGCTGTAGTGATTATCGTATCAAAACGGCTTTCCTCGTTTCAGCCCTGTTCCCGGAGATGAGCCTGTAGTAATACACTCCGCTTGGCAACCTCTCTGCATTCCATTCGACCGAGTGTTCACCGACTTCTATTTTCTCATTCACTAGTGTTGCGACTTCCCGCCCGAGCAAATCAAAAACCTTGAGTGTAACCCAATTGCTTGCTGCTTGTTGGTAATTAATAATTGTTGTGGGATTGAATGGGTTCGGGTAGTTTTGTTGAAGAGTTACTGCTTTGGGAAGGATCGGGCTCTCTTTGACTGAGGTTGGCAATACCAAACCTTTCTTGTAGTAGGTCCTAATCGTGGGGCCGATAGTGCGGTGCCAAACTATGTGTAGATCCGACCCTCGGATTACGATTTTTGGAGCGGAGCCAGTATCAACAACAATTGGGGCACACCACGTCATGCCCCCATCTTGACTCAATGTAAGTTTAATTAGTTGACTGATGACATCATTGATGTCGGTCCAAACAACAATCATCGTGCTGCCGCTGACGACCGCTATAGGCAGTCCACCCGCCGCATTCTGGTCAAACCTAAGCTCTGGTCCCCATACTTCGCCGTTAGCATGACTGACGCGACCAAGAATAGCACACCCTCCAAGTGCAAGACAGCCGTATTTGCCATCCTTCCAAACAGCCAGAATAGTAGTCCCTGTTTGAGAAACATCGGTAGCTATATAAGGCTCGTTCGCAACTTGGGTAGCCACGGTGGATAGAGAAACCGAATCGGACCAAGTTTCTCCCCAATCGGTGCTCTTCATGTATTGCACAACAAGGTCATAGACCTGACCGGCAGAATCAAAACGATATCTGTGAACTTCATGTAGGATGGAGTCGCTTGTTGCTAGTATGTTGTTCCTGCTGCCAACTATGGGGATCACCCGTCCAACTGAATCCCAATTATAGCCGCGGTCGAATGAACGTAAGAGCTTCCAATTGTCCCCCGAGCGATCAAGAAGGAAGAGCGAGTCTTCTTTTCCTGCAAGGCTCTCGTTGCCAACCGAGAGTGACGAAGTAACAAACTTTGAATGCTCAAACCACGACTGGCCATTGTCAGTGCTTGAGATGATTCGTTGGGTATCGGCGTCTGTTTTGTAAAACCCGGCAAGCAACGTCGGAGTACAAAGGAATCGCCCTCGCTCAACGGGTAGAGAACCAGGCACAAGTTCACGAAGGTCTTCAAAGCTCCCACCGTTGTCCACACTTCTTCGGTACGGGAACTTGTAAGCACTTCTACCCCACGATGCATGAACCGTGTCGCCTTGGACGGCAATACTGGGGGTGGATTCAAATCCAGTGGATGAATCAGGCGAAAGTAGGATTCTTGGTCCCCATGCAATGCCACAGGTGGTGTCCTGAGCAACTATCAATGAGCAGTGAGCAATTATCAATGAGGTTAGGAGGGCGAATCTCAATATGAGAATCCTCGAGTTGGAGTTGGGGGGAAACACCACGAGTCTGTAAGGCACCCGCAAATATACTCATCGTATGTTACGAGCGCAACTCGGATACGTCAGTCTTAAAAACACAAAACCCCCGCTGGTGAGGCGAGGGCTTTATGACATGACATACTGAGTATTTATCTACACCTATTCCACCGGTGCTTCGACCTTTGGTCCTACGGTCATCAACACCTTGCGGCTGAGTTTGAACCGTCCTTGGTCGTCCTTCTCGGTGATCTTCACGTCGAACACATCTCCCACCTTCACAACATCCGATGGTTTGTCCACACGTTTGACATCGAGCTGCGATACGTGAACGAGTCCTTCCTTGCCCGGCAGGAACTCCACAAACGCACCGAAGTCCATCACCTTCTTCACCGTCGCCCGATACACCTTGCCGATCTCCGGTACTTCAGTGATGCGGCTGATGGCAGCGATCGCCTTGTCGGCAGATTCCTTGGAAGTGGCTGCGACGACAATCGTTCCATCGTCTTCTATATTCACTTCCGCGCCACTGTCCTTCACGATCTGGCGGATATTCTTGCCACCGGGTCCGATCACCGCGCCAATCATGTCTGTGGGGATCTTCATGGTGGTAAGCCGTGGCGCGAAGGAAGAAAGATCGCCACGAGGAGCGGACATCACTTCATTCATCTTGCTGAGAATATGCAGACGCCCGACACGTGCCTGCTCCAACGCCTTCTTCATAATCTCAAGTGAGATACCGCGGATCTTAATGTCCATTTGATATGCCGTAATTCCATCGGCAGTACCCGCAACCTTGAAGTCCATGTCGCCGAGGTGGTCTTCGTTGCCGAGGATGTCGCTGAGGATGGCAGTACGATCGCCTTCCTTCACCAATCCCATGGCAATACCCGCAACCGGTTTCTTCAACGGTGCGCCGCCGTCAAGCAACGCAAGCGTACCGGCACAGACAGTCGCCATGGAAGAAGAACCGTTGGATTCAAGGATATCCGACACAAGCCGGACAGTGTACGGAAAATCTTTTTCATCGGCCATCATGACCTTGAGAGAGCGCTCTGCAAGGTTGCCGTGACCGATCTCGCGCCTACCGGTACCGCCCAGTCGTCCCACCTCACCAACCGAAAACGGTGGAAAGTTATAGTGCAGCATAAACCGCTTGGTGGAATCAGGCAGGAGTCCATCAATCATTTGCTCGTCGAGTTTCGTGCCGAGTGTCAGTGTGGTAAGACTCTGCGTCTCGCCGCGCTGGAAGAGCGCTGAACCGTGTGTACGGGGAAGAATACCGACCTCAATGGCAATCGGACGAACATCCGTCAATCCTCTTCCATCAAGTCGTTTTCCCTTGGCGAGAATCATCTCACGCATTTCCACATACTCCATATCGTGGAGGACAGCGTGAATGGCCTTCTCCTGGTCGGGGAATTTCTCGCCCAGAGCAGTAGTGACTTCAGCATAGATGTCAGCCGTTTTGTTTGCACGCTCCTCTTTTAGAAGCGGCATATTGGCGAGATCCTTAATGCGATTACCGGCAGCTTGTTTCACTGCAGCAAGCAGTTCGCTATTGTCATCCTTGGCTGGCGCCGTACGCTTTGGCTTGGCAATATCCTTGACCAACTCTTTCTGCAACGCACAGAGTTGCTTGATATAGCCATGGGCAAACTCAAGAGCCTCGAGCATCACCTGCTCGGAGATTTCATGCGACTCGCCTTCGACCATCAAGATTGAATCCTCGGTACCTGCAACAGTGACGTCGAGGTCAGTAGTTGCCAACTCTGAGAACGTCGGGTTCACTACCAACTTGCCACCGATACGGCCCACTCGCACTTCAGCAACAGGGCCTTCGAAGGGAATATCAGACATCATCAGCGCCGCCGATGCGGCAACTGCGCCGAGCACATCCGCGTCATGTTCCTGATCGGACGAGTACACGGTGACGATAACCTGTGTCTCGCACTGGAACCACTCTGGGAACATGGGCCGGATCGGCCGGTCGATGAGACGTGCCGAGAGTATTTCCTTTTCCGATGGACGGGCTTCACGTTTGAAGAACCCGCCGGGGATCTTTCCCGCCGACGCGGCCTTCTCACGATACTCCACTTGCAATGGGAAGTAGTCGATACCTACTTTTGGCACTTTGGTGGCGACGACGGTTGCAAGAACCATTGTATCGCCCAAACGGGCCATCACTGCACCGTCGGCCTGCTTTGCGAAGCGACCTGTCTCAAGTGAGAAGGTCTTTCCCCCGATGTCTGTTTGCTTTGTTATCATCATACGCTGCTCTTCATCTTTCTGTCTGTGATTGTGACTCCTGCTCGCGGATTCCGGATCACTTCCTGATCTGCAGTTCCGCAATAACTTTTCTGTAACGATCGATGTTCTTTTCCTGTAAATAATCCAGAAGGCGACGACGTCTGCCGACCATTCTCAACAGACCGACACGTGAATGGTGATCCTTCTTGAACTTGTCGAAATGCGGGGCAAGATCGTTGATGCGCGTTGTCAACAATGCGATCTGTACCTCCGGCGAGCCGGTATCGGTCGAGTTTTTCCCGAACTTCTTCACGAGGTCCGACTTCATTTCTTTTGTGATTGCCATGCTTCTCTCCTTGAATTGGATACTATGATAAATTATTTTCGTTGAGTATGTGCGGCGATGAGTTGAAGCGATTGCTCTTTGTCGCGGTGCAATTGTGCTTTTAACTCCTCCAGCGACGCAAATGTCATTTCCTGCCGCAGTTTTTGGAGAAACGTAATCTCAATATTCCGGTCATACAGGTCGCCACTGAAATCGAAGAGGTGAACTTCGATCGTCCGACGTGTCGCTCCAGCGACTGTCGGCCTCACGCCAATGTTCATCATGCCGAAATAATTTCCCGATTCTGTTGCGACACCGGCGAGATAGACGCCATCCGCCGGAACGGCCTTCAATTCATCGTTCGCGTTGACATTGGCCGTCGGGTAACCAATCGTTCGCCCGCGTTGCTCTCCCTTTACCACCCGACCTGCCAGTGTATATGGACGACCGAGAAACTTCCGTGCACGTTCCATATCGCCGAGAGCAAGAGCGTTTCTGATCAACGTGCTGCTGACTGTCTCACCATCCACAGCGTAGGGATGAACTGCAAAGACAGAGAAATCGTATTCCTGTCCCATCCGCACAAGTTCCTCAATTCCTCCCTGTCGATCACGACCGAACATATGATCGTATCCCACAATCACTTCGCGAACACCGATACCTTTTACCACGTACGTCTCATAAAATTCCCGCGAACTGAGGCGGGAAAATTCGTACGTGAATGGAATGACAAGAAGCTCATCCACGCCGAGGGTTTCGATCAACGGGATTCGTTCTTCAAGTGTCGTCAGAAGGCGAACCGTTGATGCTCCGCCAAGAACCTGTCTCGGATGAGGATCGAACGTCACGACGACGCTCCGGCCTTCCTTCATTCTCGCACGGGAAACAACCTCACGGATGATTTCCCTGTGGGCAAGATGGACGCCATCGAACGTCCCCACGGTGACAACAGATCCCGGGTCACAAGCGATCCCATCAAGACCGCGTACAACGTTCATACGTGCTGCTCAACATGCAGTGCCTGACGCTGGCCGAGTTCCTCCAACGTCAACGCATCCCGAAGGAGATATTCGCCTATGCGAGTTCGTTCAAGCGCTGTAACATAGGCACCGCAACCGAGACGGTTTCCTACATCGTTTACCAGTGCGCGAACGTATGTTCCCTTGGAACACACAACCGTAAACTCCACGTTCGGCATGGTGCTTTCGTTCACCTCAATAGACCGGATAAACACCTCGCGCAATGGCCGTTCCACTTCTTGTCCCTTGCGTGCATGCTTGTAGAGACGTTTGCCATGAACCTTCACCGCCGACCACATCGGTGGGAGTTGTTGTTGGTGTCCGACAAATTCCTGCATCACGGCAACAACGGAGTCCACGGTGAGATCATCAGTGCTGTGGCGTTCGCTGACCGGTGTCTCAGCATCGAAGCTGGGCGTGCGCGCACCCAGGAGCATGCGTACGCGGTATTCCTTTTCCTGTCCCTGGAACTGTTCAATGTCCTTCGTCCGTTTTTCCGTGCAAAGGATAAGCAGGCCAGTGGCCATGGGATCCAGAGTTCCCGCATGACCAACCTTGCGTGCATGCAACAGCGTGCGTACACGGCTGGCAACGTCAAATGAAGTCCAGCCTTTCGGTTTATTGACGAAGAGGACTTCACCTTCCGCAGGTTCATGAGGGATCATGCGTATCCTTTTTCTGATCATCCTGAATCTGCTTGAGGAGTGTGTTGATTCTATCCACATGCTCAAGTGTATCGTCAAGATAAAACTGCAATGCCGGAGTGTACTTCATGGTCAACCTTGATGCCACGAGACCACGAATGTGTTGCTTCTCGCCCTCCAGCATTTTCATCGCCTTCGCTTTGATGTCTGCCGAACCAAAAACACTGAACGCCACCTTCGCAATCTTCAGGTCCGGCGTCATCTTCACATCCGTCACCGTGATGAACCCGTATGATGGATCGTTGTATTCTCGCGTCAGTATCAATCCAAGTTCCTGTTTAATGAGCGAGGCAACCCGCTCGGTTCGAATAGACATCCCGTTTCCCCCGGCCTACAACTTGCGTTTCGATTCAACAATCTTGTAGGCTTCGATGTTGTCACCGACTTTGATGTCGTTGAAACCTTCGAGGCCGATACCACATTCGAATCCGGACTCCACTTCACGCACGTCCTCCTTGAAGCGCTTGAGAGAACTGATCGTGCCGTCAAACACCTGGATGCCGTCCCTGACCAAACGCACCTTGTTATTGCGCATGATCTTTCCATCAAGTACTTGACATCCGGCAATGTTGCCGATCTTTGGTACTTTGAATACTTCACGGACTTCTGCCGTACCAACAACCTCTTCCTTCTTCTCCGGAGCAAGAAGGCCTTCGAGTGCGGCGTGAATGTCGTTGATGGCGTCGTAAATAATATTATATGTGCGGATATCGACTTTTTCCTTCTCCGCAAGCCTGCGCGCATTGAGATTGGGCCGAACGCGGAAGCCGATGATCACAGCGCCGGATGCTGCGGCGAGAATGATATCCGATTCCGAGATCGTTCCCACACCACTGTGGATCACACGGAGCTTCACTTCCTTATGGTCGAGCTTCATCAACGAATCAGAAAGGGCTTCCACCGAACCATCCACGTCACCCTTGACGATGACGGCAAGTTCCTTGACCTGTCCTTCCTTGATTTGCTGGGAAATATCGTCCAACGTCGTCAACCGCACCTGACGGAAATCCTGCTCACGCTTCAGCTGCTGGCGCTTCAAGCTGATCTCTCTGGCCTCTCGATCGGATTCGGTGACAATGAATGAATCTCCCGCCTGCGGAAAGCCGTCCAACCCGGTGAGTTGTACCGGCGTCGATGGACCCGCTGCTTCAACACGATTGCCACGCTCATCAAACATGGCGCGCACTTTTCCGCTGAATATACCGGCAAGAAACGGATCGCCGATCCTCAATGTTCCGCGTTGAACGAGAACTGTAGCCGTGATGCCTTTTCCCTTGTCGAGTTGGGCTTCGACGATTGTGCCTCGTGCAAGGCGGTCAGGATTGGCTTTCAGATCAAGGACTTCCGCTTCCAGCGCGAGCTTTTCGAGAAGGAGTTCGACGTTCTTCCCGGTCTTTGCGGAAAGCTCGACCGACTGATACTTGCCTCCCCATTCCTCGACGAGGATATTCTTCTCGGAAAGTTGTTGACGGATTCGGTCGGGGTTTGACTCCGGCTTATCCACTTTGTTCATGGCAATAATAATGGGAACGGCGGCGGCCTGCGCATGGCTGATGGCTTCGAGGGTTTGTGGCATCACGCTGTCATCTGCTGCAACAACGAGCACGACAATGTCCGTGATCTGTGCACCGCGTGCGCGCATTGCGGTGAATGCCTCGTGACCCGGCGTATCAAGAAACGTGATGACGTTTCCATTAGCCGTGGTGACTTCATACGCACCGATGTGTTGGGTAATGCCGCCGGCCTCACCCGCAACGACATTCGCACGCCGGATGTAATCAAGCAGGGATGTCTTGCCGTGATCGACGTGACCCATGATCGTGACGACGGGCGGGCGGCGCTTGAGGGTTTCCGGAGCATCGGGTGACTCTTCAAGCACTTCCTCTTCTGTAACGTCTGTATTGAAACTGATCTCAAAACCAAACTCGTCGGCCACAAGTGTAATGGTATCCTTGTCGAGCCGTTGATTGATGGACACCATGATGCCAAGTTGCATACACTTCATGATCACATCGGCAACGTTTACTTGCATGAGATTCGCCAGGTCGTTCACAGACAGAAATTCTGTGACTCTGAGTTTGCCCGCTTCACGCTGGGCCTGCTCTTCAAGACGCAGTTCCTCTTCCTCGCGCTCTTTGCGTTTGCGTTTGCGCAGGATTGCGCGGCCTGTCGTCGCGGCATCATCCATGGCGGCAAACGTCCGGCGGATGGCATCCTTGACCTCAGCCTGATCAACATCCTTGTGCCGGAGTTTTTTCTTCTTTTTCTTTTTACCACTGGCATCATCCGGCTCTGCGGCGGCCTTGGTCTCCACCACTTCATCGCGGATCTTGCGCTTCTTCTTTTTCTTCCGTGCGCTCTCTTCTGCATCAGGCAGCGGCAGCGGAGCAGGAGTACCGGCTGCGGGAGGTGCCGCTTTCTTGCCGATGGTTTTCTTCGGAGCGAGATCGATCCGGCCTTTGATCGTCAGTCCGACCTTTGACCGGCGTTCCTTTTCAAGGGGAGACAGCGATTCCGCCTGAGGTCGTGCAACCTTTTCCTCCACCGGCGATTCGGTATCAGGGACAACCGCATCTTCGACAACTACCTCATCACCCGTGACAATTTCTTCTGTCTGGCTCTCTTCGATGGCTCCCTCTGTATCCACAACCTCCGCAGAAGAAACCGTTTCAGCAATCGCCGATTCCTGTTCCTCATGTTTCGGAGGATGAATAGGTGGTGCGACAACCTCTGCAACGACGGGTTCCGGCTTCTTGTCCGCCTTCTTCTTGTTCTCGCGAATCTCCTGGATCTTGCGGTGATGTTTCTCCGCAACATCCTTTTCTTTCTTGAAGTGAATGAGAATGTCCCGCATCATGTCATCGTCGACCGTTGACATATGCCCCTTCACCTCGTGCCCCTTCTTCTTCAGAAACTCGATCAACGTTTCGTGGGAAAGATTGAGCTCGGTTGCGAGCTTATAGACTTTCTTCTTCTTTTCGACCGTCTCGGACATTCGATTCCTTTATTGCTCTTTGTTGGAGGCGCCCTCAGGCGACTTCTCCCCGTCCTGTTCTTTGGCCGTTGCTACCGCATCTTCGACTGGTGCATCCTTCACTTCTTCAGCTTCAGCTTCAGCCACGACCTCATCCTCTTCGTCTTCACTTTCCTCGTCCTCTTCAACCTCCGCCTCTTCCAGGTCGCGCTGCAGCATGTCACGAACCTCATTGATCTTTTCGATCGTAAGGCCTTCAATAGCCATCAACGTTTCCATCTTGGCATTGATAACATCCTTGGCTGTTTCCAGTCCGGCTTCGATCAGCTTCAGATACAGCTCTTCACCAAGCTCCTTCTTGAAGTCCACCAGTTCGATATCGTATTCATCATCGCTGCCTTCCTTCACGAGATTGATCTCGTATCCCGTCAACTTTGAAGCAAGGCGGATGTTCTGACCGTTCCTGCCGATGGCAAGAGATACCTGATCGGGACCGACAAGTACGCTCGCTGTTTTGGCTTCCTTGTTGAGTTCGATACTCTTCAGTTTCGATGGTGCCAAAGCACGTTGGATGAATATCTCCGGCTGGTCACTGTAGTTGATAACGTCGATGTTCTCATTGTTCAATTCGCGGACGATGGTATGAATACGCACGCCCTTCATTCCAACGCACGCACCAACCGCATCAATACGGTCGTCGTGTGACTCCACGGCCACCTTCGCGCGTTCGCCCGGTTCGCGGGCAATCTGCTTGATCTCAATAATGCCGTCGTAGATTTCCGGGATTTCCATTTCGAAGAGTTTGGCCAGGAATTGTGAATCGGCTCTCGAGACAACCACCACGGGGTTACCGGAGTTCTTCCGGACTTCCTTGATGACGGCGCGAATAGTGTCACCCTTCTTATAGCGTTCTTTGAATATCTGCTCGCTCTTCGGTAGGAGCAGCTCGTTCTTGTTATGGTTGATCAGAATTTCGTTTCTGCGGATCTGATAGATTTCGCCGACAACAATGTCGCCAATTGTATTGCTGTACTCATTGTAGATAATCTCGCGTTCAATCTCTTTGATGCGCTGGTTCAGGTTTTGCTTTGCGCTGACAACGAGACGTCTGCCGAATGTGACAAGGGGAATAACCTCCACATAATCCTCCCCGACATCCAAATCCTCTCCGGAGAGTTCACGCGCTGTCGCGACGTCAATCTGTGTCGTCGGATTCTCCACCGTTTCAACCACTTCACGTTCAAGGAAAATTTCGATGTCTCCCTTGTCCATATTCACAACGACTTCAAATTTGGCATCCTGACCATATTTCTTTCTAACCATCATCGAGAAAACATCTTCGACGATACCAGTCAGGATATCCTTATCAATTCCTTTTTCCCGAACCATCTGAGAAAACGATTCAACAATCTCAGAATTCATTCCGACCTCCAAAATAAAATAGATACACTCGTTACCACGGGGCTTTCACCCGGGCTTCCTTGATGGAAGCAAATTCGATCCGCACGGTCTCCTGACTCTTTCCGGTGTGCAGCGTAATCCCGGACTCATCGACGGCAGCACAATCGCCGATTTGTTCGACAAGCCCGGCGTCAGAATTCGTTTTCACAATCAGCTTCCGACCGACATGCTTTTTGTACTGCCATGGGAATATGAGCGGCCGCTCAATGCCAGGGGAAGAGACAATCAATTCATACGCAGGATTGATCAACGGTTCTGCAAGAAGTATACTTGCGATCTCCCGGCTGACCTCAGAGCAAAGCTCTGTTGTCACGCCTTCTTCCGTGTCGATGAAGACTTCAACAATAGGCCGATGGTGTCGTCCTCTCAGAACGACATCGATGACATGTGCTGCATGTTGATCGGCACAACGGTTGATGACTTCACGAAGCTGGTCGTTGACCATTCCCTCAGCGGATTCCTGTACTTTTCACCCATCCCAAACAAAAATAGCCCTGGAAGGGCTAATCGGAAGGCGGAATCAAGATAGGCAGACAGGTATCGAAATGCAAGTCTTTTCTTGAAAATCCAGGCTGAAATCGGGATTCAGGTGGTGTATGTTGGCCAGACAATGAGTGCGTTTTCCCCTTCAAATTTCTGTACGGAACGCCGAAAGTCATCCGGAACTGTCATCGGTTTGTTTGTTCGATGATTCAGCCAAACGTGAATGGACACATTGCTCGCGACCAGCCGTTTGGTTTCGGCTTCCTGAAGGATCCCCTCGAAGATGAAGCTCGTGTTTTTTATGGAGGAAATGCGTGTATGCACATCCAATGTTTCGCCGAACCGGGCCGTCGAAAGGTAATCAATCTCGTTCCTGGCAACAACGATCTTTGATTCGTGCTGGATGGAATTGATGTCAACCTTGATTCCCAGATGCTCCAGATATGCGACTCTCCCCACTTCGCAGTACAGGAGATAATTGGCGTTGTGTACGATGCCTTGCCAGTCAATTTCGTAGTTACGTACGCGCACCTGGGTCTTGAACCGAAACTTGTCAATCGGCAACTGGCTCAACGGATCGTCTCCTGAATAATGGATGCCGCTCTCTTCACATCTTCCATTGTCACGTCCAGATGTGTTACAGCACGGATGCCCATGTAATTCCCAAGTGTCAGCAGAACTCCCTGCGCTTTCAATTCAGCAAGGACGTTTTCCGGTGCTTTGCCAGATCGTTCGATTGAAATAATGATGATGTTCGTTTGAACGGATTCCATGTCGATGTCAAATGCTTTCACATGTGAAAGCTCACCCGCAAGATACGTCGCCTTCGCGTGGTCTTCCTTAAGTCGGGCAACATTATGCTCAAGTGCGTACAGCCCCGCAACGGCAAGGATACCCGCCTGTCGCATCCCGCCACCAAAGACCTTACGATAACGTCGGGCATCTTCAACAAACTCTTTCGTGCCGGCAAGTACCGAGCCTACCGGAGCGCCGAGACCTTTCGAGAGACAGACTGAAACTGAATCGAAGTATGATGCATACTCTTTCGGCGAGATGCCCGTTGCGGCACACGCGTTCCACAATCGTGCGCCATCAAGATGTGTCTTGATCCCTTCCGTGAGAGCAAGTTCTCGAATCTGCTTGATGACTTCAAGGGGATAGATCGTACCGCCCGCCCGGTTGTGTGTATTCTCCAAACAGATGAGGGCAGTGCGGGGCATGTAGTATGCTTTCGGACGGATCGCTCTCTTGATCTGATCAGGGGTAATAATGCCGAGGCGGCCTTCGATGGTGTTCACTTGTACACCAGAGAGAAATGCAATTGCGCCGGTCTCGTAATTGAAGATGTGACATCCCTTTTCCGCGATGATCTCGTCGCCGGGACGAGTGTGGACTTTGATGCATGTCTGGTTTCCCATCGTACCGCTGGGAACATACAACGCGGCTTCCTTGCCCAGCAGATCGGCAATTTTCTTTTGAAGAAGATTGACGGTTGGATCTTCACCGAAGACATCATCGCCCACCTCAGCTTTGGCCATTGCTTCGCGCATGCCCGGTGATGGCTTTGTTACGGTGTCGCTCCGTAAGTCGATCAATTGCAGGCTCATGTTTGCGTACGTTTTCGGTTCATAAATCGTTGGCTAAGTGCGGCAATACTAAGCAAACCGCCAAGCATCATGCAACCGGCTCCAAGCCAGTCTCCATGCTCGGTGTAGAATGTCAGATCGTTACGCCGTTCGATTGTACGGATCAGTGTTGCTTCAGTGAAGAGTTCCGTCTTGTCGTATACACGACCGTATGGATCAATATACGAGGACATACCGCCCACCGCGCATCGGGGAATCCATCGGTGATTCTCGACGGCGCGGAATATCGCGTACTGATGATGCTGGAATGCTCCGGACATCCTCCCCCACCAACTGTCGATGGTAATAATGGAAACAAACTCCGCACCCTTTCTGACGAAGCTTGCGACAAAGCCAGGATAGGTTGATTCATAACAGATCATGGTCGCAAACGACGCGTCGCTCCGATCGTCCTCAAAGATAATCGAATCCGGCCCGATTTGCCAACCACCAATCCCCACTCCCCACCGCAGGAAGTCAAGATAATAAAACACATCTGCATAGGGCACACGTTCTGCAATGGGCACCATCTTCATTTTGCCATACCATTGCACTTCCGTGCGTCCGGGCTGAAGCAACGCAGCGGAGTTAAACGCATCGTAACGTTGTCCGGTTGACTTCATGCGCTTGGAACTTGGCGGTGCCTTCGTACTGTCCTCATAAAATACAGCGTGCTGGAAACCGGTAAGCACGGAAACCTGAATGCGATCAATCTCACCCTGCAAGTACTCGCGGAAATCCTTTCCCTGCTCGGTCAGAAAATAATACGTTACCGCAGTTTCCGGCCAGAGAACAAGTTCCGGCGGATCGTCGGGATGTGCCTTCACCAGCGAATCTGTTTTCTGAAGATAGTACTTCACGGCATCGAATGCACTTCCCTGCCACTTCGCCCACGGATCGATATTCGATTGAATCATTCCGACACGAATGGTCTCTTTGTCTTTGCCATCAGCGAGGTTCCCAGTCTCCGGTGCGTTCTTTATCACCCACCAACCGTGAATGGACGGGAGAATGAAAATCAGTCCGATCCACGCGACCAGACGAATGCTCTTCCATGATTTCGCGGTGAAGGAACTCTGCGCCAAACCCGAATACAGCAGAAACACAAGCAGGTTGATGACGAGAACCCAAAAAGAAAGTCCGAACACACCGGTGTAGCTGATGAACTGCATGCGGAAGAGATCGTACGACTGGCTGTTGCCGATGGTGATCCATGGGAACGACCATTCACCCAATGAATGACTGTACTCGTATCCCACCCAAAGAAATGGAAGTCCGATGATTGCTGCCATATGACCAAGGTGCTTCTTCGTGAACATGTACAGTCCAATTGGCAGGAAATAAAACAACGGGTGCAACAACATGGTCAGAGCGCCCGCAATCATCATGTACGGATCTTTCATGTGTACATAGCCGCCTGTCCAGTTGAGGGTGATGACATGGAAGACCAGCATCGCCAAATAGATATATCGAAACGACGGTTTGACGTTGTCAATGTCCGCGAGGACGATCAAGAGCGGCACCAGTCCGAAACAGGCAAGCACACCAAATGGAAATGGTGGAAATGAAAAGCCGAGCATCAGACCGGAAAGCAGACACAGACTTGTCCGGAATCTAAAAAGCTTTTTGCGCTGGAAAGCCGCCTCCGGTGTTTCGATCACCTTTTTCTGCTTGAACATGTTCAACTGACAGCGGCTTTCTGTTTTGGTGGAAAGATCTGTCGTTCAATTCGTTGATAGAGCCAGATGACGGCGAACGCAAGCACGCTTCCGATAATTGCACCACCGAGAATATCCGAGGGATAGTGTACACCCACAGCCGGACGCGAAAGCGCAACTAGGGTCGCTCCACCAAGAAACCACCACATGTACTTCCGATAATACGTGGAGAACAGAACAGCAATGGCAAAGTTATTGACTGCGTGCGATGAGGGGAAGGATTTACCGGGACCACAATCAACAAGCAAACGGATACCTTGTATCATGGCAACGCCGTCAACTTCGTGGCACGGGCGGGGACGGGCAAAGAATTCCTTGATAACTCCACTATTCAACTTATCACTGATAAAAATCAAGGGAATGATGAGTAAGGCAACTGTTCTTCCCTTCCTTCCACCCTTTATTAAAAGCCAGAGCCAAACAAGAACCAGGACGATGCGTGCCAGCCAGAGCTTGTCATAGTCGGTGATGAGAGGCCAGAGCATATCGGAGATAGAATTGCTCAGGGTTCCGTTTATGAAGTGGAAAAGAGCGACGTCAATGGAATAAAAGAATTCAGTCATTCACTTCAGGGATTTCAATCGAGAATCAGTGGCGGCTTACCATATCGAGCACGCAGCTTGTTGATTGAATTCAATATGGGGGGGCGACTGATAATTCTTGCTTCAAACGGTCGCTTACCAGGAATATCAATCATGATCAGTCCCAGGAGAATCGTCAGGATACCCTGTCCCGGCACTCCGGGTAACGACAAGATGATTCCCATAACAATCAAAAACAATCCGACGAGATTCTTTGCAATCAATGCACCCCAGCGTATGAACTTTGGCTTGTCGAGAAGGAAGTGACGTGGATGCGATGCGCTGAAATAATCTGCAGGAAGCTTCACCATCACGATGCCCAACACCAATGTGCTGAACACCAGAGAAACAACAAACAATCCCAAACTGATCAGCACGTTCGGCCAGGTCATGGAAGAAAAGAATTCCGTCAATCTCTCCATCATGCATTCACCCTTTCACCGAAAGCAGTCCGGAGGATGGCGGCGCAAACCAAGGACAGATCGAATGCCGGCTGACCGAAAATGGTTTTGTCCAAGGGATGTTATTGTTGGATGATCGAAGCAACTGCATGCGCGGCTGCGCCCTGCTCTGTGCCAACGAAGCCGAGTCCTTCGTGCGTCGTTGCTTTGATGGAGACTTGTTGCGGTGTGACCTTTAGAACGTCGGCAATGTTCTGCAACATGGCGGGAATGTGCGGTGCAATCTTCGGACGCTCAAGAGCAACCGTCGCATCGATATTAATTATGCTGAACCGGTTGTGCGTCAGCAGGTCGCCAACGTGTTTGAGCAGCAACAGACTTGAAATCCCCTTGTAGCGAGGATCGGTGTCGGGAAAATGCTTGCCGATGTCACCCAAACCGGATGCGCCGAGCAGCGCATCCATGATGGCATGCAACAACACATCTGCATCCGAATGACCGTCAAGGCCTTTGGTGTGTGGAATGTCGACGCCACCGAGAATTAACTTGCGGCCTTCGGCGAGCCGATGAACGTCGTATCCGTATCCGATGCGGGGATGTATGGCGATTACCTTATTTCAAATGTTGTGAATTCTTTCGTGGGCTCTTTCCATTCAAGCGTCAAGTTCGCCACGTGCGCCGACCGTGGACCAATCTTCACCTGCTTGATCAACTCTTCAACCGGAGACCGGTCGCCTTGTGCTTCAATTTGTACATTTCCATTAGGCAGGTTTTTCGTATAACCCTTTAGTTCAAGCGACTCGGCATGCCGGGCGACAAACCACCGGAACCCGACTCCCTGGACAACGCCTTCCACGACAATATGAACACGTGCTTGAATCTGCATGCTGTAACTGCGTCAAAATATGAGGACTGGTTCTGAAATGCAACAGTTCATGCGTCGAAACCACCGACAGATTTATTGAGACCCGGGATAGAGTCGGACAATTCTGAAACCAGCACTCCACCGACAATCAGTCCACCACCGAGGAGGCCAAGAGGCCCCAGAACCTCACCCAGAAAGAAGTATGCAAGAACAGAGGCAATCACCGGCTCAATGGAGAAAATAATGACTGCCCGCGTTGGTGTTGTGTCTTTTTGATAATTCGTCTGTACGAATACCGTGATGATCGTCGCGAAGATCGTGAGATAGAGAAGGGCGGCAATTGCGTTGAATGAAGTATTGAAAGCCACCGATTCGAAGACAAAGACGCCAATTGTTGCAAGAACCGCATTCGAAGCAATTTGGAGGAATGTTAGTTGAAGCGCCGTCATTTCACGTGATACGACATCCAAATAGACGATGTAAACTGCAAATGCAACGGCACAGACAATGGTGATCGCATCCCCGAAATTAAACGCCGACTCTTCAGGTGATGTAAGAAACAGAAGCCCAATGACTACCAACAGGATCCCGACAATGTTGCCAACCTTTGGTGGCTTGCGTGTTATGAATATCTGAAGTAGTGGGACGAGTGCGACCATCATCCCGGTAATAAAAGCAGACTTTGAGGCTGTGGTATGATTCAGGCCGATGGTCTGCGTGATGAAACCGATGAACAGAAGGAGTCCAAGAAGACTCCCCTTCCTTGCGACCGAAGCCGACATGGGAAAAATCTTCTTCCGAAAGAAGAGGAGAAAGAACAATGCTGCGAGAAGGAATCGAATGGCAACAAACAGAAATGCGGAAAACTCCTCCAATCCGATCTTCACCACAACAAATGTACTTCCCCAGACAATCGTGGTGGCGAGAAGAATGAGTTCAGCGCGGGCTTTTGATGTCATAGGGATGAAAAGAAGAACTCACCCTCAATGCTCGTTGGGGTGAGTCCGGAATTGATGTACTGTGAGATCTACTTCGTTGCAGCCCCTTCGGCCCACACTTCGCGTGTTTCATATTTCTCGAACAACTGTCCCCAGTGCGTCTCAGCTTTCCATTTCTCAAACACTGCCTTGTCCTTCAGCGGCCAGCGATAGTAATCGTGGTAGGCCTCGGAGCCAAAAATAAACGCATGTACCATTGGTGTGTGGAAGAAAAGCTTCTGCATACCTTTGAGTGGACCGAACCATGCAAGATTGCCGAACAAGCTCACACCGTTGTTGCCGACTGTGAATCCCCATGATTCGTTGGAGATGTCTGCTCCGACGATCTCGATGTCCCGCACATCGCCGACGCCAAGTTTGTCTTCATGGGCGACCCGAATATATTCGATACTGAGAGGATCGTGCCCCATCATCTTCGCGGCAACAGCGTCGATGGCTACCTGATCAGCGCTGGCCAGGATATAATCTTTTACAACAGGGTACATTGTTCGCGGACCGGGACCATTACCCGCGGTTGTCCCATCCATCATCGCAAAGATTCCGGTATGAATCTCCTTCTGAATTGCCAGAAGGTCAACAAGCGTTTTGTGAATCCACGAATGCGTGTAATGTCGTTTGGTGTTCAGTAATCCGCCGAAGGCATTTTTCATTGCGCCTGTGGTGGTGGTGTAGATGTGACATTTTACCGTTGGCAGATGAACAATATTCTTCCCGAAGAAGTACTCGGGAATCTTGATCCCTTCTTCATAGATCATGTTCAGTACATGCATCTTTTTCTTGGGTTTGTACTCAACCCACTTTATGTCTTCGGGTTTGAAATTAAAAAGGACGGGGATGTTATACTTCTTGAAGATCGGAACGTAGTTGTTCAGATCCTCGCCTTTGAAAGCATCAGTCACCACAGTTTTGTTCTGAACGCAGGAAATATCAGTAAGCCCGGCTTTCTGTAGAGCGAGGATCGTCCCCTCCATTTGCCACGGCGTTGTATTTGCCGCCGGAAACGGGAAATGCCAGGAGATATTATCTTTCAGAATGGTTGTTGCACCTTGCTGCAACACTTTGTCCATGCCTGCAAGCTCTGCAAGACGCTGGTAATCTTGCAGCACGGTTTCAGGTGTCGTTTTCAGAACCGCTACTTTTGACTTCGCCATGTACTCTCAATCCTCAACCAAATCCTGCTTCAAAGCGGCAGCCGAGTTCGTCCTAAAAGACCGCCACTTCCTCGTGAACGCCGAATACATTTTTCAACCGTCCGCACATTTCGCCGAGTGTCACGTATGCCCGTGTACACTCCAGCAATTCGGGCATCAGGTTCCTCTCGTCCCTTGCGGCTTGTTCCAGGGCTGAGAGCGTTTGTTCAACCCGGCCCTGGTTACGGGAATTTCGCACGTCGGCCATCCGCTTCTTTTGCTTTACTTCGACTTCCGGAGAGATAAGGAGAATAGGAATTTCAATTTTTTCATTCTCCTCTACAAAGTCATTCATCCCGACGATGATCTTTTCCTTTGCGTCAAGTTCGAGCTGGTACCGGTACGCGGCTTCAGCAATCTCTCTTTGGAAGAATCCCGCCTCAATTGCCGGGATCACACCGCCAAGCGCGTCAATCTTTTCAAAGTAGGCTTCCGCTTCCTTCTCCATCCTATCGGTTAATGCTTCAACAAAATAACTACCGCCAAGAGGATCAATGGTGTTCGTTACACCGATTTCATGGGCAATGATCTGCTGTGTGCGAAGTGCGATCTTTACAGCTTTCTCTGACGGTAGGGCAAGCGTTTCGTCCATGGAATTTGTATGAAGCGACTGCGTTCCCCCAAGCACGCCTGCCAATGCCTGAAATGCCGTCCGCACGATGTTGTTCTCCGGCTGTTGCGCTGTGAGTGTGCATCCGGCCGTCTGCGTATGAAAACGGAGCGTCCATGACTTGTGACTCTTTGCTCCGTACTTGTCTTTCATGCGTCTTGCCCATATCCGCCGGGCTGCGCGAAACTTTGCAATCTCTTCGAAGAAGTCGAGATGGGAATTGAAGAAGAACGAAAGCCGCGGCGCAAAATCATCGACATCCATCCCGCGCTCAATCCCGGCTTCCACATAAGCAAAACCGTTGGCAAGCGTAAACGCCAGCTCCTGTACCGAGGTGGATCCCGCCTCACGGATATGGTAGCCGCTCACCGAGATCGGGTTCCACTGAGGCATTTCTTTCGCGCAATACTCCACCATGTCGGTCACGATACGCATTGATGGATGCGGCGGATAGATCCATTCCTTCTGGGCGATGTATTCTTTGAGGATGTCTGCCTGGATTGTTCCCCGAAGATCCTTTGCCTTCCCTCCCTGTTTCTCGGCAACAGCAATATAAAAAGCAAGCATCATCGCAGCAGGGGCGTTGATCGTCATCGAAGTGGAGATGTCTTTCAGACTGATTCCCTTGAACAATACCTCCATGTCCGCGAGAGAGCTCACCGCCACGCCACAAATTCCAACCTCACCCCTGGAAACCTCATCATCGCAATCGACACCCATAAGGGTGGGAAGATCAAACGCTACAGATAAGCCCGTCTGACCATGGCTCAGGAGATAGTGGTAGCGTTCGTTGGTATCCTCGGGCGTACCGAATCCGGCAAACTGACGCATGGTCCATGGTTTGCCACGGTACATGTTGTGGTGGATGCCACGTGTGTAGGGAAACTCTCCGGGGAAACCGATATCCGAGAGGAAGTTAATATCGGCAACGTCTTCAGGTGTGTAGAGCGGCTCAATAAGCGCTCCGCTGACCGTGGTAAATTTCGTTTGGAGCTTGCGGGCTGACTTTGCTGCATTCGCCGTCCATGCTTTCTTTTCCGACTTGATCTTATCCAGGCCGTTGGTGCTCATTGCTAGCTCCGATGATTACGTGAACTTCCAATGCAACAAAACTGGCTTAAGTTAATAGATTTGGGGGAGGGATTCAAGGCGTGTGCACGGCAGAAGATTTCCTTGAACCAAGCTTGACCTAAGGCAAGAAGACCTTCACCTCCGCGGCAGAAGGTTTCCTTGAACCAAGCTTGACCTAAGGCAAGGAGACCTTCATCTCTGCTCATCGGCGATGTTATACAACATTTGTCGAACGCTTTCGATATCAACAATTCCCAAGCGGACAAACTCAGCGTACTCATGCGGAGGGGGCAGAAGGTTTCCTTGAACCCGGCTTGCTCCTTGACCAAGGAAGCCTTCATCGAAGCCAACATGTCGGCGAAAATCAGACCATAGCCACTCCTCCGGCGACTTTACCAAACCAGCGCGCACAGGATTCAAGTGGATGTAGCGGGCCACCCGGACGACGCCCTCCAAGGTTGGAATGAACACATACCGATACGGTCCCTGAAACACGTGGCCGATATGCCCATAGCGGACATTGTGTCGTTTTGCCGTTGACGTCCCCAAAGACTCCATCATCTTCGGGATGCTGCCGCCCGTCCGTTGAACCACAAGCAAGTGGAAATGGTTTGCCATGACCACGTATGCAACAAGGGTCACCCCGTTTTTTGCACTTGACGCATTAAGCTTCACGAGGAATGCACTGTAGTCAGACGTGTCATGGAAAATGGTCTGCCGATTGTTCCCGCGGTTGTAGATGTGATACGGCTCGTTGCTGACTATCGGTTCTTGTCGATCCATATTCGGGGGGATCACTGGAGAAGGCGTTGAATGCTCGCTGGTCTGTTGAAGGTTCCCTTGTACTGGGTTGAACCTCTGATCAAAGAAACCTTCTTCTCAGGTCAAGGAAACCTTCACGCTGTTCTACCTCTGCCCCAACTCCGCAGGCACGTCTTGATATGTTGCCTGGAGCACTTCCTTGGTGTCCAAATTCTGTACCCATGCAACGACGGCGAGATTGGAACGACTGAGGTTCTTCGGCTGACCTCTCCACGATGTGAAAGGTCCCCGGTTCTTTTGCCACGATGGTTGAGTTGAAGGATTGTTCATAAGATCCTGGATACTCTTTTCCACTTCAGGGAGATTAATCGTTCGGGAGAGGGTCACATTTTTTTTATCGA
The DNA here is from genome assembly GCA_046160825.1 of Bacteroidota bacterium. Classification (GTDB taxonomy): domain Bacteria; phylum Bacteroidota; class Ignavibacteria; order UBA10030; family UBA6906; genus JBJXHC01. The sequence continues at coordinate 43,970 of JBJXHC010000064.1, forward strand.
GAGGAACAGGTACGCCACCAGCGCCTTCTATGAGTTTCCGAACGGCAAAGATGTGTTTTGGAATACCATTACTGCCGGTGTACTCAACCGATTTCTCCACAAGCGCAATGTGGAGCACATGGTTCGTACTTGCAACCAGGTTCTCATTTGGGGCAATGCTGACGCCGATGGTGACATCATCTGCGCCATGCTTCACGGTGAGCGAGATGTCCACTTGTGGTTTTGCCGATTCGAATTTCCGGATTGCGTACTGATACACGCTGAACCTGTTCTTTGCCACCACCTTCGGTCCGCCGCCGAGAAGGGATTCACGTCCCTCGAATACTGCGGTCGGCGTTCCATCTCCACTATACCAATTGTATCTCTCCCACGATTCGTTTGTCGTCATCGGGTCTGGACCGGGAACGTGAACATGATATTCAACAATGGCTAACACACTTCTCGGATAATATTCGCTGAGTGCATCGAATGCAATATCGGAACTCGCGCACGGACCGCAATCAGCACCGGTGAACAACTCGGCAAGAATCACTTTCCCTGTCGGCGTCGTCTGTTTGCCGTAGTGACCCGCATGAAATTCCGCTCCCTCCTTCTTCAATGAATCAAGCGTTGCGGCAATGCCATCGGTTGATCCGTATTCTTTCGCATATAATGGCTCAAGCTTACTCCTAATCTCAGGCGGATTGAGTGCTATCAGGCCATCCAAGTATGCACCTATGGCTTTTTCTGTATTACTAGTATTTTCATAAATGGTGCCGAGTGTCAGCCAGTATTTTGATTCGTACGGAGATGCAAGTTCGCGGATGGAGACCAGGATTTCCAACGCCTCCTGCTCATCATTGTCAGCAGCAAGAACCGTCGCGAGGCGTTGTTTGAAATTCACCACGTCTTCCACCGGAGAGCTTTCGTTGAGCGATCCATTTGCCTCTGTTGCCCATTGTCGAGCCGTCTTCACATCAACACCGAGGTCTGCCATGAATGCCGCCGCCCGACTTCGCATAGCAATCAGCTTTGCTCCCTGCAATGTATCGGTAAAGGATCGCACCACGGAGGTGATGATACTTTTCTTCAGTTCATCACGCTTTGCTTGATCCGGTTCCTCTTCTTCAGACCACTGAAGAAACTTTCCACGGTATTCTATTCCCGCATCCACAAAAAGGGCTCTTGCCACTGTGGACAGTGCTTCGCGCCTCTTTCCATTTGCGTATTCAAACAGCGCAAGGTGGGTCAGAAACTCCTGATCGTCCTCGTTCCCTTTGATTGCGATGCGCTGCAACTCTTCGGCTTCAGCATGTCTTCCCAATCGGTAGAACGTATACGCCCGCGTGTCCCGGATACCACTGAGCTGGCGCGAGTTCAATTGCTTTGCCAGCTCCTCTGCACGTGTCGCGTATGCAAGAGCGGAATCCAGCCCCATACCCTTTTCCGCCAACGCCCAGGCAATGCGGTTGTACGGACTCATGCGTGAATCAGGCGGAAGTGTTTCAAGGTACTTGTGTGCGGCATCCAATGCCGACTGTTCATTCCCTTTGTCTTTGTGCAAGGTGAAGAGTTGATCGTAGCTTCTTCCCTTCAACTTGCTTTCAGGGTACTGCTTGACGAGTTCCTCCAGAGCTTTCAGTTTCTCGTCCGGGTTCTGGATGGCTGTTGCAGCACGGAATGCCGCGCTATCCTGCTGTGCCTCAGAGACATTGAAGACCAACAGAGCGGCCAGTATAACCAACGACACGTGTTTCATATCCGGTTACCTTTCGTTTTCGTCGAACAACTCCTGATTGATAAGTGAGACATCCTCCAGCTTGTCAACAACCGTCAATGGAAGATCAAATTGCACCGCGGTGGGCGCAAGACACACCTCGTTACTGCATGCCTGATAACGGAGTTCAAGCGGAATGGTATGTTTTCCCGGACTGGCATCAAGTGCCACCTTGAAGTGCAACATGATCTTGATCGTTCCTTCATACACTTCAAGTGGTGTTTCAGAAAAATCCAGGGCTTGCTCGAAGGCCGGCGGATACTTCATGCTCACAAGCTCCACTCCCTCCGTCCGCTCCATCTCCACCGACGTTGCGATAAACCCTTCAACGTTCGGGATGTACGAATTAATGTGCCACCCCTCGTCGATACTCACAATCAACATCGCCCGGCATTCAGTTCCGGGAAGAACTCCGTCTTTCGAGAGAAGGAGTTTCACCGTCAACTTGTCTTCCACTCCTCGAGGCTGAGTGTCGGTGATCTGTGCGTACGATGACGTCCATAGCAGCAGGACAACCATGGGAATAGTGAACATTGTTTTCATACGAGTCTCTCCTCAAAATGTTTATACCTACGTTCTTCCGAATCTCCTATCCAACTCTTCTATGGAGATTTTCAGAACAACCGGCCGCCCGTGTGGACATACGTAAGGAATTTTTGTTTTGAAGAGCTGGTCCAGCAAGGACCGCATCTCCGGTTCGCTGAGAGGATCGCCAGCCTTGATTGCCGCTTTGCAGGAATAGGTCTTTGCCACATTGTCGCGTACATCAATAACGCCGTGCTGGAGGTTCTCCTTGTACAGTCCGAGAATGTCTTGCAGAACCTGAACCTCCGCGCCGGGCTTGAGATCGGGCGGCACTCCCTCAATGGCGATGGTATTCTTGCCAAATGGCTTTATCTGGAAACCGAGCCGACCGAGATACGATTCAAGTTCGAGGGCAAGCGCGTAGTCCGACGGCGGTAACAAGATCGTTCGCGGGAACAATAATTGCTGGGAAGCCGGCATCCCTGATTCGAAGCGGGCCAGTGCGCGTTCATACAAGACACGCTCATGGGCAACGTGCTGATCGATGACCATCAAGCCGTTGTCTATCTGGACGATAATATATTTATTATGAACCTGCCAGACGAGAGATGGATTGAAATATGTCGGAGCATCAGCAAATGATTGGGGCTGGGAAGACTGACGCGTGGTCGTGTCGTCATTCGGGCGAAGAAGCCGGTCGTTCATTTCACCGCCGCTACCGAAGAGAGGCGTTCTTTCCTCACGATGCGGCAGCGCTTCGAACGTTGGTGCCTTCATCGTGGCCTGGTCAACCCCATAATCTCCGAACGGCGTGTGTTGCCGCTGCGTGAACCTGAGTCCGAACCCGTCGTTATCGGCACTGCCACCCGTTACCGAAGCCGATGGGATGAGGTCGTTGGTCGAAAGCGTGCGGCGGACAAGAGTCGAGATGAACCGGTAGATGGATTGTTCGTCTTCGAACTTTGCCTCCATTTTGGATGGATGGACGTTGACATCCACACGATGGGGATCGATGTCAATGAACAGGAGGAAAAATGG
>JBJXHC010000065.1:0-16124 GCA_046160825.1 Bacteroidota bacterium
TTGCTTTCACGGTGCCTTCGCCCTGGACGCGTCCATCACCTTTACACGTGACGCAGGGATGTTGGATGATTTTTCCTTCGCCGTCACAATTTTGACACGTGGAGATATTGACGAACTGCCCAAACACTGAGCGCGACACCTGCCGGACTTCGCCACTTCCCTGGCACACCGGACACGTGGACATGGAATTTGTGCTCTTTGCTCCACTGCCATTGCACGTGTTACACGTGACCCATTTGCGAACCTTCAACTTCTTCTCGACTCCCATGGCGATTTCTTCCAGGGTCAATTTCAACCTGACCTTGAGATCGCTCCCCGGTGTTCCTGAAGACCGGCTCCGTTGCCTGGATTGACCGCGGAACACGTCTTCGAAGATCGAGCCGCCTGCACCACCGAAGATGTCACTGAACGTGGAGAACACATCATTGGCATCCTTGAAGCCGTGGAAGTCCGTTCCCTTCAACCCGTCATGACCGTATTGGTCGTAGCGGCGACGTTTGTCCGGGTCGCCAAGTGCCTCGTATGCCTCGGCCGCAACTTTGAATTTTTCCTCAGCTTCCTTGTTCCCCTGGTTTCTGTCCGGATGATGCTGTAAGGCGAGTTTGCGGTACGCCTTCTTTATTTCATCTTGCGTTGCGGTTCGTTGGACGCCGAGGACCTGATAAAAATCTTGCTTTGCCATCAGTTGGTTTCTTCTCCCCCAAGCCGGCCATTTGCGGGAACACTCGTAGATTCATCCTCTCCGCTTGCAGGGGACGAGACGATGACTTTGGCGTGGCGAAGAACCTTGTCATTCAATTTGTACCCTCGCTCCACTTCTTCGATGACGGTTTGTGGGGGAACGTCGCTACGTGGAACCTGCAGCAAGGCATCGTGGTACCGTACGTCGAATGGTTGTCCGAGCGATTCCAATGATGCAAGTCCTTGTGCTTCGAGCATTCTGTTGAGCTTGCTGTAGATCATCTCCACGCCTTTATAGAACGCGTCGTAGTCCCGCGTTTCCTGGCCCGATCTCAGCGAACGGACGAAGTCGTTCAAGATCGGAAGAAGGGAGGTGATGAGATTCTCGTTTGCTTCCCGTATCACCGTTGAGTGTTCTGTTTCCTTCCGGCGCTTGTAATTTTCGAACTCTGCAGCTTTGCGGAGCAATTGGTCCCTGTATGCCTCAACGGACTTCTGCAACTCATCCACTTTGGTCTGGAGACTATCACTGTCTGATGGGCGGTCGGGTGAAACGTCACGCGTGTTTTCGTTGTCGATATTATTGTTGTCGTCTGTCATTAAGATTTAATACCTGAAAACATGTTTGAAATTGTTCGTGCAACATAATCAACCAGCGGGATCATCCGTGCGTAGTGCATACGCTTCGGTCCGATAACACCGATGGAGCCGACAGTGTCACCTGCGGCATAACTTGCAGAGATCACGCTGTATTGCTTCAGCTTGGTGTCCTCGATTTCCTGACCAATGCTGACCCGGATTTCGTGGGGTCGGCTTTCATTCTTCTCAAGAAGGTGAATGATAATTTCCTCGTTATTAATCAATTCAATAACACTGCGGAAATCCTCGGGGTTCACAAATTCCGGTTGCTCAATCACACGGTCGGCACCGGCAATATGAATTTTGTCTGAACGCCCCGCGATGAAGAGCTTGTCCACAGAGTCAATGAACATTCTGATGAGTCCGGTATCTTCATTCTGCGCGTCTCGTAACCGATCAAGAAATGTCTCGCGCATCTCCTGGAGCGAGAGGCCTGCAAGCCGTTCGTTGAGGAAACGGGTGAGTCCATCCAACTTTTCGCGCGGAATTTCAGTTGCAACTTCCAGCATGATCGTACGGACAAGCCCGCTCTTGATCGAGAGGATCACCATCACCCGATTGCTGGTAATATGCACCAACTCCAATTTTTCGAAGACTCCGCTATTGAATTGAGGCGAAGTGACCACACAGAGCTGGTGTGAAATGCTGCCGAGAACCTTGGACGATTCCTTCAAGAGAAGTTCGATCTCGTCCACCTTGTCAAGGTTCTGGCGGATGGTTTCCTGGTCTTTATCTGTTATGCTTTCGAGCTTGATCAGACTGTCGATATAAAACCGGTAGCCCATATCAGTCGGAACCCTGCCAGCCGAGGTATGAGGGTGGTTGATATACCCCTGGTACTCCAGATCGGACATGATATTACGGATGGAGGCCGAACTGAGGCCCAATTCATCTTCATGTCTTTTTGAAATATAGCGCGATCCAACCGGTGTGGCAGTCTCAATAAAATCATGCACCACGTACCGTAATACGGTTTTCTCGCGATCTGTCAGGTCGTTCGCCATTACTCTTCTTGATTTTTTGGTTTCCGGGCAACTTGAAATCCAACAAAAAAGTAATGATAACTTGGTGACTTGTCAAGGCGAGTCTTTGCAATGCGACCCTGAAGTGTAATCCGATTGATTGTAGAACATGTTTGTTGTATATTTGTCCCGATCTTTGGTGGAAACTGGGGCTGTAGCTCAGCTGGGAGAGCGCCTCGTTCGCAACGAGGAGGCCGTCGGTTCGATCCCGATCAGCTCCACGTGTTTCCGGGTTTTAGTGATAGTGGCCAAGTCCCGCGCAACTGTAAGTAGCTCAACCCCGCCAGGTCCGGAAGGAAGCAACGGTCGGTTACCAAAGGTGTGACGCGGGGGAGCTTGGCCATTTTGTTTTGGGGTGGTACCCTTGCAAACAGGTGAGGTTTTTAGTAACTTAGCCCTGAGTATTTCAAATAGAATATGAAGGATGGCCGCGTTTCAGACGCCGCTATCGCTTCCCACAAGTGTCCGCAGTGAGCGGTAAACGATTGTAGGTGTAAAAGTTGCACTCAGATGTGTCTCTCGATGATGCCGAGAGCTTGCCTTCATCGTTCCGGATCTGTGGATTTGTTGCAAGTAAATTTTTCCACAGAAAGGCTGGAACGATAAGAAAGGCATGAAGAAAGAAATTATTATCAATGTGGCTGCGAACGAAACCCGTGTCGCAATCACAGAAGACGGCCGCCTGGCCGAATTGTTTGTGGAATCCGCAAACAAAGAGAGAATGGTTGGCGATATTTACCTCGGCAAAGTTGCCAAGGTCATGCCCGGAATCAAGGCCGCATTCATTGACCTCGGCTTGAAGCAGGACGGGTTCCTGCACTTCTCGGATATCGGTAACCGGTTTGATGAGTATTCTGCGATGATCGGCGACGACGACGAAGAGGATGAAGAAGAAGCCGTTGCCGAATCTGTTGTGGCCGGATCGGAAACCGCAATGCAATCCGATGCCCCACCTGCCCAAACTCCCGATCCACGTCACCAACGCTCCCACCAACGTAACCGTGAAACCAGTCGCCCCCCCCGGAAGGAAATACACCTTGAGAAGGGGCAGGATATTATCGTTCAGATCACCAAGGAACCAGTCGCGAAAAAAGGTGTCAGAGTAACCTCTGAAGTTTCGCTGGCAGGACGGTTTCTGGTGTTGCTCCCCTTCGATGGCAAGATCGGCCTTTCCAAGAAAATCTCCAGCTTCAAAGAGAAACGACGGTTGAAAAAAATCGTTCAAAGCATTCTGCCTGAGGGATTCGGAGTTATCATACGGACTGTTGCCGAGGGGAAAGACGACGACTCCTTGCGAACGGATCTTCAAGACCTGATCAAGACATGGCGCGAGATTGAAACGACACTCAAGTCGGAGAAAGCGCCTGCCCTTCTCTATAAGGATATGGCCACGACGTCCAGTGTCATCCGCGACCTTTTCTCGAATGACGTCACCCGTGTTGTTATTGACGACAAGAAACTGCACAAAGAAATCTGCGCGTACATCAAGTATACTTCAGCACAACTTCTCGACAAGATCGAACTGCACAAAGACAAGCAGCCGATCTTCGATACGTATGGAGTTGAGAAGGAGATCGAAACATCGCTCAGTCGTAAAGTGTGGCTGAAGAGCGGCGGGTACCTTATTATCGAGCCCACCGAAGCGATGGTGGTTATTGATGTGAACAGCGGGCGCTACGCGGCCAAGAGAGAGCAGGAGTTGAACTCCCTGCGCACCGATCTGGAAGCGGCGAGGGAAATTACGCGCCAGTTGCGCCTTCGTGATATGGGCGGTATTATCGTCTGCGATTTTATTGATCTGGAAGATGAACGAAACAAGAAAAAAGTCTATGAAGAGCTGAAGAAGGAATTCCGCAGGGACCGCGCAAAGGTGACGGTGTTGCCGATGACGGAATTCGGGCTTGTGCAAATTACGCGCCAGCGCATTCGGCAGAGCATCATTCATAGCTTTACCGAACCGTGTCCGGCATGTTCCGGTACAGGATTCGTTCAGTCCCGCACGACCACACTGAACCATCTTGAGCGTTGGTTGCGAAGGTTCAAAACAGAAACAAAACAGATGCGCATCACCCTTCGGGTCCATCCCGACATCGAGGTACAATTGACGGAGGGATTCTTGAGCCGGTTGAGAAGAATGATGCTGAAATACCGGATCCTGATCACCCTCGAGGCCGAACCTTCCGTGCCGTTCGGCGAATTCAAAGTCTTCTCAGCCCAGGATGGGAAGGAAATCACCGATCAATACCAATAGTCCATTCCGGAATAGTTCTGTTCCGTCCATTCCAACCCCCGGCATAGGAACATGAGCACCCTTCAGAGGACGGCCTTCTTCGATATTCACACCCGGCTTGGCGGCAAGATTGTGGAATTCGGTGGATATGAAATGCCCGTGCAGTATGCGGGCATCATCGAGGAACACAAGCGCGTGCGTGAAAGTGTCGGGGTGTTCGATGTCTCGCATATGGGCGAAGTGGAAGTGTGGGGGCGCGACGCGTTGGCATTCGTTCAGAAGATCACCGTAAACGATGCGTTAGCGTTGACCGAGGGAAAGATTCAATACTCTGCGATGTGTTACGAGGATGGGGGGATTGTTGACGATTTGCTGGTGTATCACATGGGTGATCACTACATGCTCGTCATCAATGCTGCCAACATTGCAAAGGACATCGCCTGGATGCAGCAGAATCTTTCGGGCGACGTCAAATTGAAGGACCGGAGCGACGATATTTCCCTCCTCGCAGTTCAAGGCCCGCAATCACTTGCGACGTTGAAAAAACTCACCAGTTTCGATCTCACTTCGATCCCCTACTACCACTTCACCCGGCATAAGCTTGCTGGAGTGGATATGATCATCTCACGCACCGGCTATACCGGCGAACTCGGCTTTGAATTGTATTTCCCATCCGATGTTGCCACCGGTGAGAAAATATGGGATGCAATTTTTGACGCAGGCAGGGAATTCCAAATTGCTCCCATCGGACTTGGAGCGCGCGATACATTGCGACTCGAAATGGGCTTTTGTCTCTACGGTCACGATATTGATCAGACCACCCATCCACTCGAAGCAGGCCTCGGCTGGTTGACGAAGCTCGACAAACCGTCGTTCAACGGTCGTGACGCAATCCTCAGATTAAAACAACAAGGATTAACTCGAAGACTGGTTGGGTTTGTTCTCAATGACAAGGCATTCCCGCGTCAGGGTTATCCTCTTCAGGTCAATGGCGCGTACACAGGCACAGTCACCTCCGGAACATTCTCGCCGATACTTGATAAAGGTATCGGAATGGGTTACGTTACGACACAACACGCGAAGCCAGGGACAACAGTGAACGTCATCATCAGGAACAAAGAATTTCCATCCACAGTTGTTCCGCTTCCATTCATCAAGAAATGAATCACAGGCCAGGCGCGGGTACCCATGCAGGTTGAGTTATTCTTTACTCCCAATCAAACCGACGAGATGTCGTTGCGTGGAAAGACCGTCATTGTCATAGACGTGCTCCGTGCAAGTACGACCATTGCGACGGCGTTGCGCAGTGGCGTCAAGGAGATTATCCCTGTGGCGACTGTTGAGTCGGCAGTGAAAATTTCCGGAAATCTTTTCGGCGATGTCATCCTTCTCGGCGGCGAACGCAACGGCAAGATGATCGAGGGCTTCAATCTCGGCAATTCTCCGTTGGAGTACACGGAGGAGAGGGTGAAAGGAAAGTCGGTCATCTTCAGCTCGACGAATGGTTCGCAGGCGATCGTGAAAGCGCGCTATGCCCGTGAAATGTTCGTCTGCGGGTTCATCAACATATCCGTGGTGACCGAGTATCTGAGGGCAGCAAGGAGAGACGTTGTCGTCCTGTGTGCCGGCAAGAACGGAATGTTCTCCATCGAAGACGCCGTGTGTGCAGGAATGGTGTTGCAGAAACTCAGCGAAAGCGAGTCAACGGCCGTGGTACTCTCGGATGCAGCGTTGGCGGCGTTGACATTGTACAAGGCTTTCGGAAAGAACATTCTGAAAATGTTGAAGTCCTCCGAGCACGGACGGTATCTGACGGAGATCGGGTTTGCCGAGGACCTTGTCGTGTGTGCCGGGGTGGATACGATTCCCATCCTTCCCCAATTTATCGGCAGTGTCATAAAAATGAAGAAGGAAGTGGAAAAGAAAGAAGAACCCAGAGTTCCGGTGTCATCATAACTTTGCGATCCCCCATGGCTCAACAACCTCGCGGTCGAAGTGAATCTTCCGGATCCCGGCGTGGTGCCGGGAGCAGTTCTTCCACGCGCCGGACCAATGTTCTCGCCATACTGATGATGACCGGCGCGATCCTGATGTTCCTCGCGCTCGTTTCCTACAATCCCGGCGATGAAGCCAACGCTGATATTCGTTTCACCGATTTGTTCAAAGTGTTCTCCGGCGATCCGTTGGTCAAGGCGAAAGCCGATACCGCACAGAATTGGCTTGGGCTGGTTGGAGCCATTATCTCGGATTTCCTCATCAAGTCCACTGTCGGGTATGCAGTGTTTTCGTTTCCCATCCTGCTCATGCTTACCGGCTGGACGATTCTTCGCAAGGGCGATACGCGTCGCCTCATGATCATTACCAACTACACTCTTGTCAGTGCTCTCCTCGTTTCATCTTCCTTCGGCATGATCCGGTTGATTATCGACGAGGGAAGTCTGGGGATGGAGTGGAGCGGGGTGATCGGGGATTTCCTTGCCAATGCGCTTGCGCAACTTCTCGGCAGAACGGGAGGCTCGCTGCTTCTCTTTGCGGGTCTGGCCATCACCGCCATCCTCGCTATTGATCTCGACGTTCATCAGACGATCGAACGGTTGCATGGTCTCTTTCTCCGGTTCATGGATTGGGTTGGACGCAAACGCGTGGCAATGGCAAAAGCGCGTGACCAGCGCGTAGTTCAACGTCCTGATCGTGATGAAGAAGCGGTTGTGCCCGGACCGAAGTCTCCCGTCAAAATCAAGAAGCCGCCGATTGAAGAGCCTGCGGTACGCACATTCCCGATTGAATTGGATAGCGCGCGCGCAGAGGAAGAAGACGACGAGGCTGTACCCCGGCTTTCGACAGCCCAGCAAAAAGAGGTTCGTGTCGAAATCGAAAAGAAGATTGTTGAAGCGGAAGCAAACTTTGATGAACGGCCGCTCTCTCCTCAACCCAATATTCCCGAGGAGATCGACTACATTTTTCCTTCAGTCGAATTACTTGATGCGACGAAGCCCGGGAACGAAGAGGTCGCTGACGAAGAGTTGCGTGCCAATGCCGACCTTCTGCGGGAGACGCTCGCACAGTTTGACGTCGAGTTGGAAAACATCAGTGTCACCCCCGGACCGGTTGTGACATTGTATGAACTTGTTCCTGCTATCGGCGTGAAGATCAGTCGCATCGTGAGTCTTGAGAATGACATCGCGCTGAAACTTGCCGCAAAGGGGATTCGCATCATGGCCCCGATCCCTGGCAAGTCGGCGGTGGGCGTGGAAATCCCGAACCACAATCCGGTACTTGTCAACATTCGGAGCGTCATTAACTCGGGAAAATTTCGTGATGCGGGTGCCCGACTTCCGCTCGCAATGGGAAAGACCATTTCGGGTGAAGTCTTTGCCGATGATCTTTCCAAAATGCCACACCTCCTTATTGCCGGATCCACGGGATCCGGGAAGAGTGTGGGGATCAATACCATCCTCGTTAGCCTGTTGTACAAGATGCATCCATCCGATCTGAAGCTTGTACTGGTTGATCCGAAGAAGATTGAGTTGACGCAGTACCAGAAACTCCGGAGCCACTTCCTAGCCGTCTCGCCCGATGTTGACGAAGAGATTATCACCAACCCGCGTAACGCGGTGTTGGTGTTGAAGGGAGTGGAATATGAAATGGAGAAACGGTACGACAAACTTGCCGCCGCAGGTGTACGCAACATTGCCGACTACAATGAGCGTATCAAGACCGGCAGGGTGAAGAACACCGAGACCCTTATTCACACGAAGATGCCGTATGTGGTGGTCGTGATTGATGAGTTGGCCGACCTCATGATCACGGCTGCGCGTGAGGTGGAAGAACCTATCGCCCGCCTTGCGCAGCTTGCCCGTGCCGTTGGTATCCATCTCGTTGTGGCAACGCAGCGACCATCGGTGGATGTTATCACCGGTGTGATCAAGGCGAACTTCCCGGCGCGTATTGCGTATCAAGTCGCGTCCAAAACCGACTCGCGCACCATTCTCGACATGAACGGGGCGGAACAACTTCTCGGTAATGGCGACATGCTGTATCTCGCGAGCGGCAGTCCGAAGCCCATCCGTCTGCAAAACGCGTACATCTCTCCCGATGAAGTCGATGCCATTATGGACCACATCGGCAAGCAGAAAGGGTTCTCGCGTTCGTTCCTGCTTCCCTCGATCATTGAGAAGAAGAGGAGCGCAGAGAGCGCAAGTGGAGGTGACCGCGACGAGTTGTTCGATGAAGCAGCGCGGCTCATTGTACGCCACCAGCAGGGTTCCGTTTCGCTGTTGCAGCGACGACTGAAGGTGGGATATTCCCGCGCCGCGCGACTTGTCGACGAGCTTGAGGCAGCAGGTGTGGTTGGGCCGTTTGATGGCAGCAAGGCGCGCGAGGTATTGGTTGAATCCGAAATGGAACTTGATGCAATTCTCCACAATTAGAAAAGGAGTGATGGGCTGGTGAAGAGGAAAGCGATGAGTGTGGTGATGTGTCTTCTGGTGTGTGTATGTTTCGTTGCCGCCCAAACGGCGGAGGAAGTATTGGAAAATGTCAGGCAGAAATACGACGACCTGCGCGATGCAGAGCTGAAGTTCTCCCAGCGCGTGAAATTTGAGATGGCCCGGGTTGAGCAACGCGTAAACGGGACGCTCTATCTCAAGAAAGAGAATAAATACCGTGTGGAACTGGAAGAGCAAACCATCGTCACCAACGGTGAGACCGTATGGTCGTTTTCGTTGCCGACAAACCAGGTATTGATCGATAACTTCAAGCCGGATGAGAGGACGCTGACACCGGAACGTATACTCACCGGCGCACCGGAGGATTTCTCTGCAACTGTGTTACAGCGCGAAAAAGTCGGGCAGATCGAAACGATCAGTGTGAAACTTGTCCCCAGAGATGACCAATCGTTTATCACCTCCATGAAACTTTGGGTTGACCCCAAAGAGTGGTTTATCAGGAAGGTGGAATTGATTGACCAGAACGGAAAGACAACAGAATACGAAGTGAAGGAAATCAAAATCAATCCCGGCCTGCAGGATTCCCGGTTCACGTTTCAAATCCCCGAAGGCGTTGAAGTCGTTGATCTGCGCTAGGTGATGACCGTCCGGTCGAAAGAACTCCTCAAGCTCGGCCTGAGCCTTCTTGTCTCGGCGCTGTTCCTTGTCCTCGCCTTCCGGAATACGAATCTCACGGATCTCTATGAGTCTCTCGCCAGCGCAAACTACCTGTGGCTTCTGCTTATGTTTCTCTGTCTTATTCTCAGCCATTTTCTTCGTGCCCTGCGTTGGCGGTATCTTCTCAATCCTATCAAACCCAATATCGGGCTGCGTAATTTGTTCGCCGGCGTGATGATAGGATACATGATGAATAATATCCTCCCGCGGGCAGGTGAAATCGTTCGACCCTACACCATCGGCAAACTCGAATCGATCTCGAAGAGTGCTGCACTCGGCACCATTGTCGTCGAACGGCTGATCGACATTGTGACATTTCTCTTGCTTCTCGTCCTCGTTCCATTTGTCTACGATGGTTCTCTGTTTGACTCGTTTCCATGGATCGAACAGGGAAGCCGGGGGCTTGCGATAGCAACAGCGGGATTGTTTTCGTTGCTTATCATCTTGATGCTGCGCCGTGATTGGACAGACGTTCTATTGAAAATTGTGCGGAAAGTGCTGCCGGAAAAATTTGCGTCGCGCGTTGATGGGTTGGCGCATTCATTCCTTGATGGTTTCCTTTTCCTGAAGAACCCCGCAGACCTTGTTGTGATTACCGTGCTCAGCGCATTCGTCTGGGGACTCTATGTGCTGATGACATATGTTGCATTCCATGCATTTCATCTCCAATCGGAACTTGGAATGAACGCGGCGTTGGTGGTGCTCGCAATCTCCAGCATCGGTATTGCCATTCCGACCCCGGGCGGTACTGGAACGTATCACTTTTTTACTTCGGAGACACTCACACGTCTTTTTGGCATCGCGCCGTCCCTTGCTCTCAGCTACGCGGCTGCAACGCATGCCGTGGGATTGGTCGGCGTTACGTTGATTGGTTTGTACTATTTCTTGCGTGATAATATCAAGGTTGCGGAAGCCGTAGGTGCGCCGGAGACGCGGACGTGATGAGAATATCTCTGGTCGTGCTTGCAACTGTACTTGTCGCATCATCAATGATGGGTGCCGATCTCAACATGTTCCCCGACACCGTAATGACGGCGAAGTCCTCTCAAGGAATCAGCGTCTCGGGAGGGATGGGGGTAAGCTACGTCAGCGCCCCGGATATTGTTGATTTTGTCAATGCGTTTTCCGGTGAACGTGTTCCTGAGTTCAAGAGTGCAATCGAGTTCTTTGGTGCGATCAAATTCCCCCTGTCGCCACGGTGGATATTGAAACTTGAGTATGCATACATGTTGGGGACATACAACGTCTCGAATAGCGGCGAATTTACTTTTGTCGGCCATCTTCCGTCCTTGATCGGACAGTATGTTCTGGTTGGTGAAGAAACATACAACGTAAAAATAGGTGCCGGCCTTGGGTGCCACGTGGGAATTCTTTCGGCGAAAGACCTGACGTTGGTTGATGACTATAGTGGCAAAGGCATTGGTACAAAACTGGAGGTTGAGGCGAACACAGCAATCAGCGAGTCGTTCTTTGCATATCTTGGCGGAGACATTCGCTGGGATTTTATCGGGCAACTGACAAACGACGCAGGCAACGCTCCCCCTTCACCCCGAACGGCCACCGTACCGACGCTCCATTTTTTTAGTGTCGGGGCAAAGCTTGGATTCACATTCTATTTTTAATCACATTATAAAGGAGAATTACAAATGAAGAAGCAGTATCTGTCCGGCATGGTATTAACGGGAATGATGTTGGTGATGACAGTAAACACATTGGGGCAATCAAAAGAAAAAGGAATGGAGGACAAGAAAGCGAAGATGGAAAACAAGAAAGAAATTGCTGTCGTTGAAACCTCGCTCGGAACATTCGAGATTGAATTTTATCGTGCCGATGCACCCAAAACGGTTGACAATTTTGTAAAGCTGGCGGATAAGAAATATTTCGATGGAATTCGTTTTCACCGTGTATCAAAAAACTTCGTCATCCAGGCCGGTGATGACAAGACAAAAGACACAAGCAAGGTGCGGGAGTGGGGTACCGGTGGTAAGAGTATCTATGGGAAGGCATTTGAAGACGAGTTGAACCCGAACACCGCATCCTTCAAAGAAGGATACAAAAAAGGTGTGGTCGCAATGGCCAACGGTGGTCCGAATACGAACACGAGTCAGTTCTTCGTCATGCTCAAGGACAACCTTGGCCTTCCCAAAAACTACACGATCTTTGGCAAGGTGGTAAAGGGGATTGACGTCGTCGACAAAATTGGTGCTGTAGAGATCATACCGGTAATGTCATCGAACGACGGCCGACCCAAAGACGACGTGTTCATCAAGAAAATCACCATCCGCGCGGATGTAGTGAAGTAGCAAACAGGCTAATTCCAGGACAATGGCAAAAGACGCCTTGACATATGCGGATCTTCGGGCTTCGCTGAAAAGAAAGGAGTTCTTCCCGGTCTATCTCCTGTATGGGGAAGAGGACTACCTTGCTTCAGAAGCTTCAGATTTGCTTGTGGATGCCGCGCTGACACCGGACGAACGCGTCTTCAATCTGGATATCGTGTATGGCAATGAAGGAGATGCGCGGGATATCGCCTCACGCGCATCTTCTTTTCCGATGATGGCAGAGCGGCGTGTTGTGGTTGTCCGCGAAATGGACAAACTGCAAAACAAGGAACTCCTCGCCGGGTATCTCGAACAACCATCTCCATCAACCTGCCTCATCCTTGTTTCCGTCAAACCTGATTTCCGTAAGAAGCCATATGTCTCGGCGAAGCGGCACGGAAAAGTCATCGAGTTCAAGCCCCTCTACGATAACCAGATCCCACCGTGGATTATGGAGCGTGTGAAAGGTGAGGGAAAAGCAATGGTTCCGGAGGCTGCGGAGTTGCTCGCTTCATACATCGGAAATTCGCTTCGTGAAGTATTGAGTGAGCTGGAAAAACTTTATGTCTATGTTGGAGAGAAGAAGAATATCGACACGAACGATGTCGCCGATGTTGTGGGTATTTCCAAGGAGTATAATATCTTTGAATTGCAGCGAGCCGTTGGGGCCAAGGATACCGTACGGTCGCCGTTCATCGTCGACCGTATGCTCGAAAGTGGGGAGAACGCAACGATGATTCTCGTGATGCTTACCCGATACTTCACGGCTCTCTGGAAACTGCACGATATGCGACGCCGCGGGGTCTCCCCAAATGAGCAAGCAACCGAGGCCGGGGTACACCCGTTTTACTTGAAAGAGTATATGTCGGCATTGGCCCAATACACCAGCCATGAGATTGAGGATGCGTTTGGAACACTGGCAAGAGCTGACGAACAGCTTAAATCCACTGGAAATGACCCCAAAACCATAATGTTGATGGCTTTGGTGCAGGTGCTGGACAACAAGCTGATCGGCGCCCCAATTCGCAGGACAGGGTAGCCGCGGTGGAACAAACCGGTTCAAAGGAAGTTCAACCGTCAGGTGCGCAAGGTGTTGGGAAGCCCCTCACAGCGTTTTCGGACGAGGAACTGATTGCCGAGTTCCAAAAAGGTAACGAGACGGCATTCAATCTGATCGTGGGGAGATTCAAGAACCCTCTGACAAATTTTGTGTACAGATTCGTCGGTGATTGGGATGATTCAAATGATGTGGTACAGGAGACGTTGGTCAGGGTATATCGTAACAAGCATTCCTATAAACCAGTTGCACGGTTTTCAACGTGGATCTACACAATTGCAACAAACCTCGCGAAGACCCAGTTGCGTCGTCGGAAACGACGGGGGGTTCTTTTTTGGGGCGGGAGTGAGGATGAGAACAAGGATGTACTCTTCGATGTGCCCGATGAAGAATCACGAACAGATCAACGGGTTGAGTCATCGCTGCAAGAAGAACGAATACAAAAGGCACTTGATGCCCTGCCGGTAAAGTACAAGGAAGTGATCGTGCTGCGAGATGTGCAGGAACTCTCGTATGAAGAGGTCGCAGAGATCACCAAACTGAACATCGGCACAGTAAAATCGAGAATTAACAGGGGTCGATCCCAATTACAGGAGATGCTCAAAGACATATGGAATGATTGATAATGCCTACCAAGAATAATTTCCAGGACGACGAAAATACCAACCGCGTGCGGAAGGAGTTGCAAAATCTCCCGAAGCGTAAGGCCTCATGGCATTTCGAGTCACAATTACAACAACGGATTCATGCCGAACGCCGCGAGAGCATTTTTACAGCGCTCTTCGCCAGACCACTTCCCGCGTATGCGCTAACGATATTCCTTCTCGCGGGAGGAGGGGTGCTTTTCTACAATCTGGCCTTTGATAGCTCTCCACTGCAGGAGTCTATTGATGATAGCCAGGTGCATACCGCCGAGGTGCATGCGGAAACTCAGACGAATCAACTCGTTGGGCCGCCAGAGCCTATGACCACTACCAGTGATTCAGAAGTCGACGTACGCACCACAGTCCCTGAGCCCGTAGATGGCAGAGTCCGCGAGTTTGGACTCCCCGTTACTTCCGTGGGTGGGCGTCCAGCTTCAGGGAAACCCGCTCTCACGCTACATGACTCGGTACTGTCGAGGCAAAGCGTGCAGGATTCGCTTGATTCATTGGGGTCGAGAGGCGATTCCGTACGCCCTCCTGAGCGATAGAATATGTTCACGTTTTGGGTAAGCGAAGGGTGAGACGAGGAGTCTCACCTTTTTTGTGGTTGGTCATGGAAGATAGTATGGAAGTAAATTCATTTCATCCTGCGTTTTTTGGTTGAATTTCAAAATATTGCTTGACTTCTATTGCCTCAAGTCCTAAATTAGGCCGTTACAAGAGATACCTAAAACTCTACTTAAAGCAAATGTACCAGGCGGCTTCTATGGTGGGAAAGTGCCTCAATACGTTGTTTGCTGTGTTCTTTATTTTTGCCCTCTCTTCTGCCCAGCAGAGCCAATCCCTCACTGAAGAGCAGGACTATTCGTTCTGCTACGGACTTCACAAAGACGGCCAATTCCAACTCGCACTGGAAGAGTTGACCAAGTTCCTCAAGATGTACCCCGGTAGTCCCAAACGGGCAGACGCCCATTACCTTACGGCGGAATGCTTAATCGGTCTGAACCGCAACACGGACGCATTGCAACGCTATGAATCTTTCATCAAGGAATTTCCGAAAAGCGCGCTGCGTGACGACGCATTGTTCCGTACCGGTGAGATCAATTTCACACAACAGAAGTACGCAGACGCGGCAAAGAAATTCAAACAAGTACTTGAGGATTTCCCGTCAAGCGATCTTGCGGGCGATGCAGCATATTGGGTTGGCGAGTCGAACTACAAGCTGGACGAATTGGCAACCGCTCTCAAATACTACGAGATCTGCTACACTACGTATCCGCAGAGTCAGCTTGCCGACTATGCACTCTACTCCATCGGTTGGGCTTTGGAAAAAACCAAGGATTATACTCCTGCCCTCAAAAAATTTGAAGAACTGATCGTCCGGTTTCCAGAGAGTAAGCTGATCAGTTCTGCGCGTGTGAGAATCGGTGAATGCCACTTTCATCAGAAGGATTACCGCAAGGCGATTGAGTTCCTCGCATCTGAAAAGAAAAAGATCAAGGAACAAGATGAGCTTGGTGAAGCTGATTATCTGATTGGCGAATCATATTACCATCTTGAGGATTTTCCGAATGCGCTCTTGCAGTATGAAGCTTTTCTCCGCGAACATCCGGCTCATCGCTTGCAGCGTGAAGTAAAGTATTCGTTGGCTTGGACGTACCTGAAAGAAAACAATCCAACAAAGGCAGCGACAATTTTTGGGGAACTTGGCGAAGGGGAAGATGATATAGCCCACGCCTCTCTGTTTAGAAAAGGGGTTGTCCTCAAACTGCTTGGAAAGCGCAACGAAGCCGAGCAAGCGTTCACGGAGGTTTCAACACGGAAACCCAACGGGACCTACGCTGACAATGCCTTGTACGAAATCGGGTTGATGCAGTATGAAGCGAAGCAGTACAAAAGCGCCGCTACGACTCTCGCTGGGGTCGGGGTCAGATATCCCAAGAGTGACGTCATTGTCGAAGCCTCCAGGATGCTTGGTGAATCGCACCTCGCCGAGAACAACTATCCGGAGGCGCTCAAGGCATTCCGTTCCGCAGCATCCAAGGAAGGTTCGGATGATGTCGTTGCCGATGCCATGTTCCAGGAAGCATGGACGCTCATCAAGCTCGAGCAGTATGGTGAGGCCGCTGCAAAATTTGATCAATTCCTGAAAGCGAACCCGAAACACACGCGTGCGGATGAAGCGTATTTCTGGCTGGCAGAAGCGTCGTTCAACGAAGGAAAGTTCAAGACGGCATCGCAGCACTACAACGAAGTGACAACAAAGTATCCGAAGAGTGCCAAGTTCGTCGATGCATTGTACGGACACGGATGGGCGCAATATAAAAGTGGAGAATATTCTTCTGCGATCAGGGCATTTGAACAA
>JBJXHC010000066.1:0-23609 GCA_046160825.1 Bacteroidota bacterium
CTCACTGCATCGATCTTGAACTGCCGTTCGTATTTCTTTCGGGTTCGTTCCGTAACCATGCCAGATCTCCTCCTTTGTTTGAAGATACTGGCTTTTCTCTTTGTCTACAAATTGGGGTAAGGACCAAATTGACCACATACAATAATGGTAACAAAGGTAATATTGGTAACACTGGGGAAGAGAGGTTAACAATGGAAAAAAAGGAAACAGAGGAAAAGAATGAGGAACAAATTTGTTTCTGATTTTCTCCCACTAAGAACAATCCAATTTAAGAAAGAATGCCATTAAGGAAGATATAAAAAAAACTAGGAGCGACAGAGGGGGGGATTTGAGGGGCTTTATGGCATCTGTTTTTTCGCGCGCTAGTTTCTTCTGCGTCGCACTTGTACCTTTGGGTTTACTGCATATGGGAATGGTGGTCAACACATTTGGAAAATAACCCGAGCCTTCTTTTTAGTCATCTAATTTTTTCTTTCCGAGTTCAAAGAGGACATATGGTGCTCGCCCTAGGGTCCGTGTAGGTTCAAACTGCGCTTGTCTCTATGACAGGGCACTGCAATCACTCGTACCATTCAATGGGTTCATAGGAATTAACCAATTATCTCGCCGTTCTTGTAGTTGACTTCTATGGGGGCTCCTGATTCGTCGTCAACCTCGTACCATTTTCCTTCACGCTTTCCCCTCTTGAAGAGCCCTTGCTCTTTCAATTCGCCTGTCTCGGAATAGAAGCACCAACCCCCCACCTTGGTTCCGTTACAGTACGCGCCTTCTTTCAACTTTACTCCACTTTTGTGCCAATATGTGAAGGGACCGTTTTTTAGGCTGGTGGAATATGCCCCCGAGAACATTAGCTTCCCATTCATCCAATAGCTCTTCCAAACTCCCGTCTTGATGAACTCCCCACCCTCCGCATACACTTTTCCCTCGAACTTGACCTCTCCGCTAGGGTATCTCTCAGTAACCGTTCTAGTTGGAGAGTCCTCCGGGGCCGGCAGAACCGTCATACCCAAGTCTCCATCCTCGTGCATGTGGTCAATCGCATTATCCTCGCACCCATCCTCCCACAGCGCCCTGTCGTCATCTTCAAGATTCTCAATGTCATTTATGAACTTACTTGCGAAGCTACTAAGCTCCTCCCCAATCTTCTTGAGTCTAGCTTCATGTTCCTGCTTCTGTGCCCATGTCAGATGTGTCACTTCGATTGGAGCCTCCGCTTCTGAATACGGCTTGGTATAGGTAACCACAATCTTATGACTGCTTCGGCTGTCCCCGAATAAAAGTGAGAGACCGCCTGTCAGAATTGCCTTTGCTGTCGTTTTCCCCAATTCGGATTGCCCGCCGATAGAATTCTGATTCTCAATAGTCCATCCCTCGTTCAGCATCTGCTGCATATGAAACTCCATTTCAGGCCCACCGAAGAGCTTATCAAGGAAGTATTTCCCATTGACTGCCTTGTAGGTTATGACTCGAATTTCTTGATTCATGGTGTTCTCCCAAGATGAACAGAAGGTCACGAAATCGGAGTGAAGAACAATTCGTCTCACATTAAGAAAAATGTCCTAATGAAAATCAACCACGAGAAGAGAGTGTCGATGGTCGATAGTTCTCAAAGGAAATCCTATCAACCGCCGAGTGAAGATGAGACTCTGCAAGATGGGAATAGATGGCAGTGGTTTGAACATTGGAGTGGCCCATCAAAGCCTGAATTGTATATATGGGAACATTTGATTGGGCACACCACGAACCAAATGTATGTCGAAGGCTGTGAAATCGCAGTGCCTCAGGCAGCCCTGCTTTCCTGACAACCTTCTTAAAGGAATGAGACAAGTATCCTCTTTGAATCCTATAAGCACCCTTGTGAAAAACATACTCTGAAAGTCTTCTTGACTGGTCTCGGCTTATGACGATTCCGTAGGCGGTTTCGTTCAGAGGTACAACTCTGCTCTTACCGGTTTTTGTCAGGAATGTCTCGGTGCTAACAACACCGACCTGCCTTCTCTCCATGTCAACATTCATCCATTTCAGGTTGACAATTTCTCCCGCCCTCATTCCGGTTGAGGCTGCAAAAATGAAGACTTCCCTTAGGAGGGAACTCCCAGTATTTTCTAATAACTTGGGAAAATCATCTTTACTGATATAGGCTGGTGGCAGTTTTGTAGATTTCAAGAGCAGCCCCATGTTTAGTGGGGACTTCGCCAGCATTTCTTTCTTCACGGCAAACGAGAAAAGAGACATGACGCATCGAAGGTAGATATTGATAGTTGTAATGCTCGATTTCGCTTCAAGCCGCTTACACTTGAAGTGTTCAATGTCAGAAGGAGAATATGCTGAGAGGTCTTTGTCCTTGCAAACAACAAGAAATGCTCTGACCGCCCATTCACAAAGTTCCAAAGTGCTTGGGCGGATTTCTTTGCCATGAGTCTCCCTAAACACCTGAAAACACTCGGAGAGAGTAATGTTCTTACGGGGTTTCCTGTCAGCTTCTTGGAATTCTCTTAAGAAAAGGTGGGCATCGCTCTTATTCGTACACTTAGTTGACCTCCAACGGCGCCTTCCATCCTCTACCCATCCTAAGTACCAAATTTGATTTGAGCGTTTAGTGAGGTACAGTTTGCGGTGTGTCATTGTTGACCCCTTCTAGTTGAAAGCTGTCAACAATTCTGTATACAGGCGAGACGAAAACTGGTGAGATTTGCAGAGTTTTACGGACGACCCCTTGCACCCCAAGCAAGTGCGCTACCGGGCTGCGCTACGCTCCGATTGTATATTTCTTATGAAATTCCCGAGGAACAACTACTGCAAGATACGAAACAACAGTAGGTAAGGCAAGTGGGCAATAGGTCATTCATAAACGCGAAGGCGAATTGTCGTATCATCAACTGACCTGGGAATTGGAAGTGAACTTGTAGCTGGTCGGAATGTGATGTCAATTGTCTGACGGCCCGAGAGAGCCCCGAGACCTGCAACATCTAGTATCTTTCCCATGTACTCTAAATTCATTTCAATTGAAAAACTAATGGAGAGTATGGGGCCCGAGTTCCAATCTTCTTTGCGCGAGTGAATACGATTCACTTTGCTCAGCATCAATAGCGGCGATATGTTCTCCTGCTTCAAAAAACTACTCCCCCGCGAGCCCCATACCATGATCTTGTTGCCAAAGTCTTGCGCTACCGCGCTCATGATAGTATGTCCCTGAATGTACACGGTATTGTCAATCTCTATGGAGTGAGTCGGCTCAACCTTTAGGCTCGCACCATTGGAAAAACCGAGAACAAGCGTTGGTTTTGGGCTCATAAAGCTGCGATGAATATCTACGGATGTTACAATCGATCCAAAATATTTCTCGAATTCCTGCATTAGCTTGGCTTGAGAGTTTTGACATTCCCTACGCAAGTAGAGATGGTCATAAGTTTCTTGTCCATTTGGTCTATCCATCCCAGTCCAGAGATTGACAAGTGGTTACGTAACTTCATGATTGCGGCGATACCCTTACCAACCGCCGCTATTGATGTTTTCAGATTGAACTCATCCGACAGTTTCCCAAATCCTACATGAATCTTATCACCTTCTTGAAGAACATAATCGCTCGGTGGACTCCGCAGAATGGTTCCATTCTGAGTTTGAATAATGACCTCGTCCCCGAAATCCTCAACTTTAGGATGAGCAATACGATTCCGAACGGTGAGAAGGTGATGGATTGTTTGGAGGGGTTCTTCACCAATTGCAAATGGACGCCGGCCTTCAACTGTGGAGAGGAGATACCACTTTACTAAAGTATCGGACTTCTCGATACGATTCCATAGCGAAGCACCTATACATGCATCGCCAATCTCATTTCCAATCCCTTCAATCGCTAGCGCAATGTTTAGATGTGCTCCAATACTGTTGCAGACTTCCTCTTGGATATCGGTTTGAGTGCTTGCTGCAAATGACCGCGATACATGCTCAATAGCGTTGCGAACAAGAACGGAAGCAATCGTGGTCTTCATCTTAAAGGTGGCGGTATTTGACGATACAGTCATTTCACGAGTTTTTGAAAGAGCGATTCGTGTTTTGTTACTTTTGCAGCGCGCAAACAGCGATCCTTTCTTGGGGTGATGGGAAGAATATACACCTTGGAAAAGTGAGATTCAAACTGCAGACATTACCGTTCATGTACGATTACTGGCCGTAATATCATACCCCCCTTTTCCCCCACATAACTCACCCTCTCCAAAAACAACCCCGAAGGCGGTGCGGTGAGTTTTGCGGGCCGGTCGGACTTCTGCTTGAAGAATCCTTGCACGTCCGCCTGCGTCATCTTCCCGCGTCCCACTTCGGCAAGCACACCGACAATCTGTCGTACCATCTTCCAGATAAAGTGCGAGCCGACGATGCGAATGAGAATCAAATCACCGGCCTCCTTCAACTGCACGTCGTCAATCAGCACCTTGGTGGATTTCTCCTCGGGATCGTCCGCCGTGAATGACTGGAAGTCCTTCATACCGATAAAAAGCTTCGCTGCTTCATCCATCTTTCTGAAATCGAGCTTGTCTTTTATCCACCAGACGTATCGTTTGCCAAATGCCGTGCGTCGTCGCGATATCTGATAGAGATAACTCCGTGCCGTGGCATCGTGCCGTGCATGGAAGTTGGCCGCTGCTTTCTCGACTTCAATAATATTGATGTCGGCGGGGAGTTCGTCATTCACCTTCATCCGGATAATTTCAGGCCCGAGCATGGTCTGCACATCCAGGTGGGCGATTTGCATCAGCGCATGGACACCGGCGTCCGTGCGTCCCGAACCTTGCAGGTCGACTTTCTCCGTAGCAAAGACCTTGCGGGTGGCGGCGATGAGTTCTCCCTGCACTGTCCGCGCGTTCTTCTGAATCTGCCAGCCGCTGTAGCGTGTACCTTCGTATTCGATTGTGACTTTGAATTTCGCCATCGCTACATCATCCTCTCAGCTAGTCGTCCGATGGTGATCAATCCCTGTTCAATCCGCTCGGACCACGGATGACCGCAGTTGAGCCGGATGAACTGTTTGTATTGTCGTTTTGCGGAAAACATGGGTCCCGGCACGACGCTGATATTTTTCTCCATCGCCTTACGGTACAGCTCCACCGAATCCACGGAGCCGGGCAGTTCCACCCACAACACGAATCCGCCCAATGGCCGCGTCATCTTTGTCCCTTCGGGGAAATACTTCGCCACCGCCTGCGTCATAACTTGCACCTGCGAGGCAAGTGACCGGCGCATCGAACGAAGGTAACGATCGTAGCCGCCGCTCTGCAGCATTTCTGCAATCGCCATCTGCGGTAGCGTCGCCGTCGAAATCGTGTTCACGAGCTTCAATCGCCGCACTTGCTGCATGAATTTCCCCGGCGCCGTCCAGCCGACACGGTAACCGGGCGAGAGCGTTTTGGAGAACGACGAGCAAAGCAACACCGTGCCGGTCTTATCGTAAGACTTCAGTGTCTTGGGCCGTTCATTGCTGAATGACAGATCGCCATAGACATCATCTTCGATAATGGGAATCCCGCGCTTCGCCATGAGATCGACGAGTTGTTTCTTGTTCTTCTCCGGCATGCAACTCCCCAGCGGATTGTGGAAGTTGGACATGATGAAACACGCCGCGACGGGCTGACGCTTCACTGCACTTTCCAGAGCGTCAAGACAAATCCCGTCGCGCGGGTGCGTGGAGATTTCCAGTGCTTTAAGATTAAGGCTCTCCAGAATCTGTAGGAACCCGAAGTATGTCGGTGATTCGACGACAACCGTGTCTCCCGGTTTGGTGATTGCGCGCAGGCAAAGGTTCAGCGCTTCCGTCGCGCCAACAGTCGTCACGATTTCATCCACGGAGAAATTGCATCCCCAGTCAAGGGACCGCCGTGCAATTTGTCGCCGCAACTCCGTGTTGCCGAGTGTCAGGTCGTACCTGTTGGTTTCCTGTCCATTGTTCCGCGCAACCGACGCGAGAATCTTGTTCAGTTTTACTGTGGGGAGGAGATGCATCCCCGGCGTTGCCGCGCCGAGCGGAACAATGTCCGGACTGAGCAACGCCTCATGCACTTCCGCAGCAAGCTCGCCGATGCCAACGCGGCATGCCGCACCGTTCGGACTGCTCATCTTCGGCTCAGGGGCAAGCGCGCGTGTCCGCAGCTTCACGTAGAATCCGGACTGCGGCCGCGCTTCAATGAGACCGCGATCCTCCAACAGCAAGTACGATTGCAGAATCGTCGAAACACTGACGCCCATCTGCGCGTTGAGTTTGCGGACGGAGGGGATACGCTCTCCGGGTTTCAGCGTCCCCAGGTCGATGAGTCGGGCGATCTTGTTCGCCACATCTTCATAGAGATGCGTCTTTTCTGCGCTAGTAGTCATTGATTCCATACTGTTGCCTGTTTTTCGGTGGAAGACGGAGAAAAGGATGCGTATGCTGTACGAGCCAGCGCGGCCTATACAATTCTCATTCAAGTTAAACTGTTATGGTCACAATTGCAAGCAACTGAATCTGTTCTGGTTCGCATCGGTTTGATATATTGATCAGGCTACCAACGTTACAGAATCAACAATACGCAGGAAGAGAGAATATAACGTGACGGAATATCTTGAGCGGGGGGGATCGAAGGGACGTATCGTCGCTGCCTTCGCGGCGGTGTATATTATTTGGGGATCGACTTACCTTGGAATCCGGTTTGCCATTGAAACGATTCCCCCATTTCTTATGGCGGGGACCCGTTTTCTGATCGCGGGGAGTGTTCTCTATGCATGGATGAGGCTGCGCGGCACTCCCGGCCCAACCCGTGAACAATGGAAATCCGCAACCATCATCGGCGCGCTTCTTTTGCTTATCGGCAACGGCGGAGTGACGTGGGCCGAGCAAATAGTAAGTTCCAGTATCACCGCACTGCTCATTGCAACAACACCGCTCTGGTTCGTCATGCTGGATTGGATGGGCGGGAGTCGCACAAAGCCCAACGCCGGCATCATCGCCGGACTTGTCGTCGGAACGCTCGGCGTCTTGCTGCTGATCGGGCCTTGGGAGTCAACGAACGAGCACTCCATCAGCTTGATCGGCATGGCCGTGCTAATGGTCGCAACGATCGCCTGGGCGGCGGGATCACTGTATTCCAAGAAAACCGAACTTCCCGCCTCGCCTTTGATGAGTACCGCAATGCAAATGCTGGCTGGAGGGGCATTGCTGATGATTGTAGGATTCGCAGCCGGTGAAGAACGACGTTTGAATCCGGAGACATTCTCCTTTCTCTCTGTTGCCTCGTTGCTCTACTTGACTGTGTTTGGATCTCTTATCGCATTCAGTGCGTACGTCTGGTTGTTGCGAGTAGCAAGCGCTTCGCGGGTCGCAACATATGCGTACGTCAATCCGGTTATCGCTGTCATTCTGGGCTGGGCATTTGCGGGTGAAGAACTGACACTCCGCACAATGATCGCCGCGGCCGTCATTATTGTCGGAGTGGTATTGATTATCAACAACCAATCACGTGGAAAAACAAAGCCGGTTGCCCTTCAACAAGAACCGATACATCACGAGCGTGAACCATTAGCGGCAGGGGAAACACGATGAGACAAATCGGATTTCTCACATCCCGCGACCACGCTGACCTTACCGATGATGATCGCCTCGTTGTAGATCCTTTGAAAGCTCTCAGCATCAGTGTCGCTCCGCTTATATGGGATGACGAGAAAGTGAATTGGAAGGCGTTTGATGCTGTGATCGTACGCTCGTGTTGGGATTATTATCTGAAGCCGGAGGAATTCCGCCGCTGGCTGGATGAACGAAAGCGCGATGGAATCCGGCTCATCAATCGTCTTGATATTCTTTACTGGAATATGGAGAAGAATTATCTCGCGGAACTCTCCGCATCGGGAATCGATATAGTTCCAACCGTCTGGCTTGCACGTGGTTCTTCGGCACAACTGGAATCAATTCTGCAAGACAGGCGCTGGAGAAACGCCGTCGTCAAACCGACGATTTCCGCAACGGCATACAACACGTGGACGACCTCGGATGAACGGGCGGCGATGGATCAATCAAAGTTAGAGTTGTTGCTGAAGTCCAACGATGTGATGGTGCAGCCATTCATGAAGAGCATTCAGAGCGAGGGCGAATGGTCGCTGGTGTTTCTCGGCGGCGAATACAGTCATGCGGTAATCAAGCGCCCGAAGAACGGGGATTTCCGCGTCCAATCGGATTTCGGTGGAACTGTGGCAGACGCGAGTCCAACAGCGGACTTGATCGAAACGGCCCGCAACATACTCTCCAAAATTCCATCTCCTCTTCTGTACGCGAGAGTTGATGGGGTGATGGAAGATGGGCGATTCTATCTTATGGAATTGGAGATCATAGAGCCGTCACTCTTTCTCGGACAAAACAACAAAGCACCAGAACGGTTTGCCCAAGCAATTCATTCGCATCTCAATCACTCATAGAAACGCATGATATCATTTCCCCTGTATCAGGTTGACGCGTTCACGGATCGTCCGCTCAAGGGAAATCCCTGTGCCGTGGTGTTTGACGCCGACGAGCTTGATGATGCAACCATGCTCGCCATTGCGCGGGAGATGAATCTTTCCGAAACCGCGTTCGTTGTCAGTTCTCGGGTTGCCGACTTCGGTGCCCGGTACTTCACTCCCGCCGAAGAAATCCCGATGGCGGGTCATCCGACCATCGCAACGGTTTTTGCGTTAGTAGATTCCGGACGGCTGAAACTCACGGGGAACATCACTCATATTTCCCTTGAATTGAAAGTCGGGCCAATACCTGTTGAGATACGAGCGCAAAACGGCAAAGTGCAACAGATTATCATGTCGCAGAAGAAACCGCAGTTTCTTTCCCAACTTGATCCACGGGTAATCATGCCCGTGTTTGGATTGAAGGCCGACGATGTTCTTCCAGGCGCGCCGATTCAAATCGTCAGCACGGGAACGCCGCAACTCATGATCCCTGTAAAATCTCATGAAGCATTGCGCTCGGCCCGGCTTGAGACAATAACCTACACTGCACTACGAACGAAAGCCGGGTTTTTCAGTCCGCACCTTTTCTGCCTGCAGGGCGTTACACCGGAAGGCCGGACATTTGCGCGTCACTTTGGCGTCCCGCCTGATACAATGGAAGATCCGTTCACTGGTTCTGCCACGGGCGGCATGGCGGCGTATCTCTGGCACTACGGTTTCATCGAATCACCCACGTTCATCGCGGAACAAGGGCATTGGATGAATCGGCCCGGTCGCGCATTCGTGGAAGTGGTGGGGCCGAAAGATAATATTGAAACCGTGAAGGTCGGTGGAAGTGCAGTAACCGTCTTGCGCGGAACACTTGAGATAGAACACTCAAACCTGTAAGTTGGATCGCTGATCCGAACCATTCCCAATCAACCAAGAGGTCGCTATGGAAAAAGTCAACCTCAACGAAAAGTTTTCACTCTTCACGGAACTCTGGACTCCGAAAGTCGTTGGCGAACTCAACAGCCAGCACGTGAAGCTTGTAAAGCTCAAAGGAGAATTTGTCTGGCACCATCACGACAATGAGGACGAACTGTTCTTCGTAGTGAAAGGAACGCTGACGATGGAACTGCGTGACAAAACAATCGTTCTCGCGCCCGGTGAATTCCTGATTGTGCCACGAGGCGTCGAACACCGTCCCGTTGCAGAGGAAGAAATTCACCTGATGCTCTTCGAGCCTGCCACCACGCTCAATACCGGTAATGTTTCCAACGAACGCACCGTCAACAACCTTCAAACCATTTAGGAGTTCGCGTGCAGGAAACCGCACAGCAATACACACGTCGTCTGCTCGGTAATATTCAGGGAAAGGATGTTATTGCAATACTGACGCTCACACCAAAACAACTTGCTGGCCTGCTCAAAGGAAAATCGCTGGCGCGCCTGAGTAAACGTCCGGCGCGCGGGAAGTGGTCGGCAGCCGAGATCGTTGCTCACTTTGCGGAAGTCGAGATGGTCGTGGGATACAGGATCCGGCTGGTGTTGAGCCAGAACCGTGTCCCGATTCAGGCGTACGATCAAAACCTCTGGCAACTGCACTCCGGCTACCTGCACGAGAATCCTGGGCGGGCGCTTGAGATGTTACGCGTTCTGCGTGAGGCAAATCTCGCACTCCTGAAATCGTTGCCTAAGAAGAAGTGGAAACATTACGGCATCCACCAGGAACGCGGAAAAGAAACCGTTACGCGCATCGTTGATCTGCTCGCCGGACATGACATCAATCATCTTATGCAACTACGCAAGCTCCTCATTGATAAGGAGAAGAAATGATGATAACCTCCGGACGCTGGGTGGAACGCTCATTCAAGTTCGATCTTCCGTTGGCGATGTTTCCCGGTGTCGTGGAAAGACTGAGAGGAACTCCCGCGCGCCTCGCAGATCGACTCGGTGGACTCCCCGAGGATATCCGCAGACAGCGAAGCGGAGATGGCTGGTCGATACAAGAGCATGCCGGTCACCTACTCGAACTTGAAAGTCTCTGGTCGGAACGGATCAAGGAATTTGCAAATGGCGTACATGTACTGCGCGCGGCAGACATGAGTAACAGGAAAACGACCGAGGCCGGTTACAATAACAAGTTGATCGCAGATATACTCCTATCGTTCAAAAACGCCCGATTGGAGATGATCGCCGTTCTCGAAGCGCTTGATGAGGAGGCAATCAGACGAACCGCTATGCACCCGCGTCTAATGCAACCGATGAATGTACTTGACTTCGCCTTCTTCGTCGCCGAACACGACGACCACCACCTTGTAAAGATCACTGAAATCCTGGTTGCCTGTACGAAGCATTGATTGACAATCCCTCCTACCTTTGGTATCTTGTAAGAGTATGAAAGCACGGTTATTTCGTCTTAATGCCATGCTCGCGACCACGTAACAGTTGTTCCACCAGCGGAGGGGTTCGGTTGATGAAACAATTGCTCATTGCATTCTTTATCTTTGGCGCTTCGCTTCCCGCTCCCGCACAATCAACCCTCCGTCAGCCCACCACAGTTTCTCTTTCAACACACCACGACACATCTCCGGCGCTGCGCGACATGCGGTTTATTCCGCCGCTTGAGAGAGGCGGACGGTGGAAGAAGAACTCTGTGCCGAACCATGGTTTCATGGAAGGGCGGTCTCCACAACAAGCCACTACTGAATCCCCCTCCGTCGATGGGGCGGCGCAAAAGTATAACGGCTCCGGCACCTTTAACGTACCACTCGTGAATTTCGAGGGCATCGGTAATCGACAAAGTATTTATCCATCCGACCAAAATATTGATGTCGGCCCGAACCATGTCATTGAAATGGTAAACTGCTCATTTGCCATCTATGGAAAATCAGGGAATACACTGTTGGGTCCGGCAGACAACAGTATGTTCTGGGATGGATTTGTGGGACCGTGGACCGGTACCAATGACGGCGACCCCATTGTGTTGTATGATCCACTTGCCGATCGTTGGATGGTGAGTCAGTTTTCATTGCCGACATTTCCCAACGGCCCCTTCTACGAACTTGTTGCCGTTTCGCAAACCCCGGATCCGTTGGGGGCCTGGCACAGATACGCGTTTGAGTTTGCAGACATGCCGGATTATCCGAAACTCGCGGTGTGGCCGGATGCGTACTACATGTCGCTCAACGTATTTACATCGGGAACTCTCACATCGGCTGGCCGGGCCGCGGTTGCATTGGAACGCGATGCCATGCTCAACGGCCTTCCGGCAGCCATGGTCATGTTTCTTCTCCCGACGACTCAGGGACATCTCCTGCCGGGCGATCTGGATGGATCCGCACCACCGCCGGGAACCCCAAACTATTTTGCAGCGGTAGAAGACGATGCGTTCTTTGGCGGACCGGATCGGTTTGAAGTATTTGAGTTTGATGTTGATTGGACAACACCCACGAATTCCACGTTCATTGGACCGACGGTTATTCCGGTTGCGGCGTTTGATATGAACATGTGCGGGTTCAATCGCAATTGTATCCCGCAATCAGGAACAGCCGTCCGGCTCGATGCAATTTCACAACTCCTGATGCACCGCTTGCAATATCGCAACTTTGGGACGCACCAGACGTTGGTCACGAACCACACGGTTGACGTCGACGGTGCAGATCACGCCGGTATCCGTTGGTATGAATTGAGAAACACCGGATCGGGCTGGGGTCTTCATCAGCAGGGAACATACGCACCCGATGCCAACCACCGGTTTATGGGAAGCGCTGCAATGGATGGCGAAGGCAGCATTGCCATCGGATACTCCGTCAGCAGCGGCTCGATGTTCCCTTCCATTCGTTACACCGGTCGGCGCGCCGGCGATCCGCCGGGGACCATGACGCTTTCCGAACAAACCATCCTCGCCGGCACCGGAGCCCAAACGGGCACGGCAAGCCGCTGGGGGGACTACTCGATGCTCGCTGTCGATCCGGCCGACGAGATGACCTTCTGGTACGTCAACCAGTACATCGGCTTCACCGGGGGGACCACATGGAAAACCCGCATTGCATCGTTCCAGTTCAGCGACGTGACACCCAGGGCCGCGTTGGGTTACCTCTCCGCTACCGTAAATGGCGGCAACGGAAATAATACGCTTGACTTCAACGAATGTGCAAACGTAACTCTGACTCTTCGCAACACCGGAGATGCAACAGCTACCTCGGTGATGGCAACATTGAGTACACTCACCGCCGGAGTTGTCGTCACCCAATCCTCGTCATCATATTCCGACATCGCTGCCGGAGCAACAGGCGTCAGCAATGCTGATTTCGAGGTCAGCATTGACCCTTCGTTTGTTTGCGGTACACCGATTGTGTTCACTCTGAACGTCACGCACGCTGGCGGTTCCCCTGAAGATCTGGTGTTCGTTCTTCCGTCGTGTGAATGCCCCGGTGTTTCAGTGACAGGGAGTCTCGGTGCCGGTGACCCAACCCAAACGGGGCGCATTGTGCGCGATGGAATACCAAGCACGTGTGTAGCTACAAAGGCCTGCCCTGGTCTTCAAACTCCCACCGGGGCGAGGGCGTACGACTCCCATACATACACAAACACGACCGGTGCGCCTGTATGTGTGACGACCGAGATCTCGTCGCAGTGTGGCTCCAATATGTTTGCCGTGGCGTACTCGGGAAGCTTCAACCCCGCCAGTCTCTGCACCAACTATCTTGCGGATATCGGAGCGAGCAGTACCGGAAACTCAATGTCGTTCACTGTTCCCGCCGGGGGAACGTTTGTGATTGTTATACATGAAGTAAATGTCGGTACGGGATGCGCGAGCTATTCAATGAACGTCACCGGAATACATTGTGGTGCAGACGGCGGCGGCGAATGCACCCCGGTACCTATTCAACTCGCATCTTTCACAGGAACGCCAACCGGCCCGAACAATGTGTTGTTGGAGTGGACAACGGTAAGCGAAACCAACAACTACGGCTTCGAGATTCAACGCTCTACAGAAACACAATCCGGCTTTGCCTCAATTCCTGGTGCCTTCATTCCGGGAAATGGAACAACGATCGAGCCGCATTCTTATAGTTATGCGGATGGAACGGCAAGTCCGGCAACACCATACTACAGACTAAAACAGATTGATCTTGATGGCGAGGTGTACTACAGCGATGCTATCCGCGTTGACGTTCTCACGGACGCACCGGAGGATATTACTCCAGCCGTCTTTGCGTTGAAACAGAATTATCCGAATCCATTCAATCCAACGACACGCATACAGTATGAGATTGCTGCAGCAAGCGTTGTAACGCTCACGGTGTACGATGTGCTCGGACAGCGTGTGTCAACATTGGTAAACGAGCGGAAGGCGGCGGGACGTTATTCTGCAAGTTGGGATGCTGCAAACACCCCGGGCGGAATGTACTTCTGTAGAATTGTTGCCAGAGATTTTGTAGAGACGATGAAGATGGTGGTGGTGAAGTAAGTAGTCGGTTTATGTTCAAATGAACGGGCGAGGTGCCATCAACTTCGTCCGGTTTTATATTGATGGTGTGAACGATAGCGCTCTTCGGCAAGTCGCTTCGCCTGTCGCAGCCATTGTCGTCTGATCAAATTGCTGAATGGCTTAACCAACATCCAATACAGCGCAAACTTCCATCGGGATGATCTTTCATCAACGCGCACCCTCGTTTCCGTAGAAAGCCTGCACCGATGTTCATCCATCTGTTCCACCTTGAACTCCGCCACGATCTTCGCGAAGCCGCCGTAGCCATCCGTGTTCCACTCACCCGCGGGTGGACAATCCTTCCCTCCATCCCATCGCCAGGGCTTTGCTATCAATCCCACTACTATTTGATGAGGGGGTAACTCCTCCAGAATTGTGAAGCCATTCGTGCGGAAGAATTCGGTCAATGTGCCGCCGGCGTCCATTCCCCGCATTCGGATCAGGAGCTTGACCATCCCGACATTGATGGGCGAGCAGGCCATCGCGTCGTAGCAGAACTGTGGCGGGGCGTCCGCTTCACAAGAAAAGCGAGATTGCCAGTGGAATGTTGAGAGAAAATGCTCGAGTGGCATATCCGGGAAAGCAATTATTTGAATGGTGCGATGGTCCGGTAAACAACTCCCTCCCAAGTCCCGACGAAGAGGAATCCATCCGAATCCTTGGTGAGGGTTTCCGCTTGAATTGATTGTGGAAGTCCTTCGGTGCATGATATCCACGTCCGTCCTTCATCTCTCGTAACGGAAATAAACGATATGCCGCGCGTGCCCTTGTATCCGGCGGCGAGTATGCCATCCAATTCGTTACTGAACATCACCTGGATCACTCTGCTGTGTGATTCTGCATACTTCCTGCTCTTTTGATTCCAGGTGTGACCCGTATCAGCGCTGACATAGAACTCGCCAAGTGATGTGCTCGCATACACTCTGCCATCCCTCGATGTTGTGAGAGCGGTGACCACGACCGTATCCAGTGCAGTGCGAAGCCATGTCTGACCAAGGTTGGAGCTGATAAAGAGCCGTGAGTTGGGTCTCCAAACATTAAAATATCTCGGAGCCCCGCTCATAAAAATTGATGAACCCGGACCATCCCAAACATTGTGGCTGGAGAGATAGGCAAGCGATGAATCTCGATTCGTCCAGCTAAGGCCCTCATCTGTGCTTCTGCCCAAGTGCATGTTATTGAAGAGAATTCCGTTTCCAACCAAACTAAGACTTCGCGAGGATCTGTCGGTACGAACGCCCGTCCATGTTACCCCTCTGTCTGTGCTACGGTCTATTCCCTCTGAACCACCCACGACCATTGTACCCGATGGCAGGATTGCAAGTTTCCTGATTCGAAGCGGCGACTCATCTTCACTCAAAGTGCAAACCGAATCCCACGACTCTCCTTTGTTCCTGGTTGTCCAAAGAGACGATCCTGCTGCAACAAACAAATCCCCCGACGGATGAACAGCAATTGAATGAATAGGTCCGCCAAGGGAATCAAGTCGCGCCCAACTGACGGGTGATCGACCGTTGCAATCATCGGGATCACGGATGGTCACCATTGCCCCCCGGGAAGTTGAGAAATGAAAGGACTGCCGGCCCGTGGAATCAATTATTCCCGGGTACTTCGGTGCGAGGCCGATGTCTAGATATGCTGTATACACCAGGTTTGATTGATGGGCATCTTTGAATTTGACTCTGAACTGCAATTCGGTGTTGGTTTGCTCGATGAACCCCTGCCAAAAAGGGAAATCAATGGTTTCAAAGGAGCCATGACTCGGTATGCCAACATAGTAATAGCCCGCAGGTGCATTGATTGTGCATGTTGCAACAAGTGTGTCCGCCGGGCAAATCGTTTTCCTGTCAACCTTCACAACCACTTTGTAGGGCGACAGTGGTTGAGATGCAAAACCGGGCAGTGGGGCCAGAGTAATAAAGAGATATGTGATGAATGCAGATTTCATACTAAAATCAATATCTCCTATTTGACGCATCAGGTCAAGCCCACAACTTGTATCCATCTTTGATTGCCACACCCGCATTTCGTATCTTTGAGCCGTCTTCTCTCATTATATAGTTGGAATATGGATCAGAATACATCAGAGAAACTCCAGGCGCTGCTTGAGGGCTTTGGCCCTAACGCTGGCCTGGTACAGGAACTCCTCCAGGAATACCTCAGCAACCCGGCAGCCGTCAGCGGAAGCTGGCAGAAATATTTTGCCGAGATTGTCGCCGCGGCAAATGGCAACGGGGCGCACATCAGCTCCGCCGCAGTCGTCCCACCGCCGCTACCAACTGCGCCCGCGCAGACACAGCCTGCACAAGTAACGGCATCGGAAGAGGCGACAGTTATCCGTGGGGTCGCGGCAAAGATCGTTGAGAACATGGAGGCGAGTCTCACACTTCCCACGGCAACGTCAATTCGTACACTGCCGGTAAAAGCGCTGGAAGAAAATCGCAGACTGCTCAATCACTACATGGCATCGTCGGGGCGCAAAGTTTCGTTCACGCACGTCATCGCGTGGGCGATCGTCAAGTCATTGCAGGAACACCCGAACTTGAACGCCGCTTTTGCGCGCATCGGCGGCGTACCGCACAAAACCGAGAAGCCGCAGATCAACATCGGCCTTGCCATTGATCTCACGCGCAAAGACGGTACACGTTCGCTCATTGTCCCGAATGTCAAGAATGCGGGCGCTCTCGATTTCGATCAGTTCGTTGCCGCGTACGAAGAAATGGTACGCAAAGCGCGCTCGAACGCCCTCGATCCCTCAGACTTTCAGGGAACCTCCATCACGCTCACAAATCCGGGCACTGTCGGCACCATCGCTTCGATTCCACGACTCATGCCCGGTCAGGGCGCCATTGTTGCAACGGGCGCAATACAGTATCCCGCGGAAAACCAGGGCATGTCGGAAGCGGCGCACTCCGCGCTCGGACTGAGCAAAGTGATGACGATGACCTGCACATACGATCATCGCGTTATACAGGGAGCAGAATCGGGACAATTTTTGGCGCGCATTCATGCCTTGCTGCTCGGTGAAGATAAATTCTATGACCGGCTGTTCACTGATCTCAAGATACCCTACGAGCCGTTCCGTTGGACGACGGACGCACATCCCGCCTTCTTTGGCGGACAGAGTCTGGAGCAAATTGAAAAACAGGCACGCGTCCTTCAACTGATCAATGCGTACCGCGTCCGTGGACATATTATCGCCCATCTCGATCCGCTCGTACACGAGCCCCACAATCATCCCGAGCTTGATCCAGGATACTATGGTCTGACGATGTGGGATTTCGATCGTGAATTTGTTACCGGTGGCCTTGGCGGTAAACCACGCGCAACATTGAGGGAAATCCTCGACATCCTCCGCGAAACCTATTGCGGTAAGATCGGCGTGGAGTACATGTTCATCCAGGACCCGGCGCAGAAGCAATGGTTGCAGGAGCGAATGGAACCGATTCGGAATGCCACGCCCATCGACACTGCGCGGAAGAAACAGATTCTCCGCAAACTCACAGCGGCGGAGGGATTGGAAAAATTCCTTCATACAAAATTTATCGGCCACAAACGTTTCTCCCTTGAGGGGGCCGAAACTCTGATGCCGATCCTCGATACGTTACTTGATGAATCGGCGGAGACACACGTTGAAGAGATTGTGATCGGTATGGCGCACCGCGGGCGGCTGAATGTTCTCGCCAACACGATCGGAAAATCACTGGCGAAGCTCTTCTCCGAATTTGAGGGATATGTTGACCCCAGCACTACGCAAGGATCGGGTGATGTGAAATACCACCTCGGCGCGCAAGGGACACACCATACGCCGGCCGGCAAGACAATCACCGTTGCTGTCGCGCCAAACCCCAGTCATCTTGAAGCCGTGAACCCGGTGGTGGAAGGTATCGTGCGCGCCAACCAGGCGCGACGCGGCGATACCGAACGCCAGCGCATACTGCCTGTGCTCATCCATGGCGATGCAGCTTTCGCAGGTCAGGGACTCATCGCCGAAACGTTGAACCTCTCTCAACTTCACGGCTACAGAACAGGTGGCACCATCCATCTCATCATCAACAATCAGATTGGGTTCACGACGAGTCCGGATGATGCACGCTCGACTCCTTACTGCACCGACGTAGCCAAGATGGTGCAGGCACCAATCTTTCATGTGAACGGCGATGACCCCGAGGCGTCTATTCGCGTGACAAAGCTTGCGCTGGAATACCGTCAGCGTTTCAGGAAGGACGTCGTCATTGATATGTTCTGTTATCGGCGCCATGGCCATAACGAAGGCGATGAACCGAGCTATACGCAACCACTGATGTATAAAAAGATACGCCAACATCCATCGGTGCGACAGTTGTACGCGGAAACGCTTGTCCGTCGTGGTGACATTACCGCGCAAGAGCTTGAGACAATCAATGAAGAATCGAGGCAGCGATTCGATCGCGCATTTGAGGCCTCGCAGAAGCGTGAAATGCATTTCAAATCCGACGTCCCACTTGCAGTAACGGCGGCGGAGTTGGAAGCTGCACAGCCTGTAGGCACCACATCTGTCTCAATGGATGTCCTCGCAGAGATCACACGCGCTCTCACTACTGCCCCCGATGACTTTGTTCTCAATCCCAAGCTTTCGCGCATACTCGACGAGCGGAAGCACTTGCTCAATGGTGATGCACGCATCGACTGGGCGTTCGCTGAAGCGCTGGCTTTCGGGTCACTCGTAATTGAAGGAACACCCGTACGGTTAAGCGGACAGGACAGCGGACGCGGCACGTTCAGTCAACGGCACCTGGTATTGTGTGACGCCAACGACGGACACGAACACGTTCCACTCAGCCATGTGCGCCAGGGGCAAGCAACATTTAACGTCTACGATAGTTTGCTTTCGGAAGCTGCCGTGCTGGGGTTTGAATTCGGTTACAGCGTTGCAGACCCGCTGGCGCTGGTAATGTGGGAGGCGCAGTTCGGCGACTTTGCGAACGGCGCGCAGGTGATTATCGATCAGTTCATCGCCGGATCCGAGGCAAAGTGGCAGGAACCATGCGACCTCGTTCTTCTGTTGCCCCACGGCTATGAAGGCCAGGGACCAGAGCACTCCAGCGCGCGACTCGAACGATTCCTGCAACTCTGCGCCGAGGATAACATACAAGTCTGCAATTGCACCACACCTGCGCAGTACTTCCATGTACTACGGCGGCAGATGCGGGACAACCGGCGCAAACCTCTCGTGATCATGACGCCGAAGAGTTTATTGCGCCATCCAAAGGCCGTCTCATCACCAAATGATCTCATCAACGGCACTTTCAATGAAGTGATTGCGGACCACGAAGTGCAGGTGGGACAGGCGCGCAAGCTGATCTTCTGCAGTGGTAAAGTGTATTATGATCTGATTGCCGAACGCGCAAAGAGCAGTAACACCGGCATTGCCATTGTGAGGGTGGAGCAGTTCTATCCATTCCCCGGAGAGGCGATCTCACTGATCCTGAAGCAACATGCACGTGTAAAGGATATTGCCTGGGTGCAGGAGGAACCACGGAACATGGGCGGATGGACATTCATGCAACAACAACTATCGTCGATTCTCCTTTCCGGACAATCTCTCCATTACATTGGACGCAAGGCAAGCGCAAGCACGGCAACCGGCTCACTCAAGGTACACGTGACTGAGCAGGAAGAGATCGTGCAAACTGCGCTGGCATAATGTTCCAACGCAGCCCTCGTCATGCCGCCGCGTGATTGACATTCGGACGGTGGTTGGCTATACCACAAAAATATGAACCTGCATTCCAAGCCAACCCATGTCTGATCTTCGCACAACTGTGCACTCCATATTCTCGCCCACCGGAAGGCTCTCGCACCTTCCGCATTTTGAGTTTCGCCCGCAACAGCAGCAGATGGCGCTGGCAATTGCCGACTCCCTTGATGCGCAGTCGCACTTGATTGTTGAAGCGCCTACCGGCGTCGGTAAAACGATTGCGTACCTTCTCCCCTCTCTTCTCTTTGCGCTGGGCGAAGAACGTAAAGCCATTATCTCCACGCACACAAAGAACCTGCAGGACCAGATTATTCTCAAGGATATTCCTCTCATCCGTGAAATGATTGATGAGCCATTCCGTGCTGTGGCAATGAAAGGCCGCCGGAATTATCTCTGCACCTCCCGGCTCGTCCACGCGCTTGCATCGTCAGGCTCGCTCTTCGGCGATGATGCGACCGACCAACTCAAACGTATTCACGAATGGTCGCTTGACTCGGAGAACGGCGATGTGGAAAGTCTCGGCTTCTCACCCGATCCGCTTGTGTGGGATATGGTGTGCTCGGAGAAGGGGCTCTGTAGTTCCGCTCTATGCAGCGGGTTGTGTTTTTTTCAGCGCTCGAAAGAGCGCGCACGCTCTGCGGATGTGATTATCATGAACCACGCGCTCTTCTTCAGTCTCATGGCGCTGCACGGGACGGAGGAGCGCTTTGTTTTCGATAATGATTTCGTTGTGTTCGACGAGGCTCACACCCTGGAGGGAGTAGCGGGATCAGGCATCGGCAAAAGGCTGACACGCTACCAGGTGATTGGAGCGTTGCACAAGCTGTATAACAGGAAAACACGCAAGGGCTTGCTGGCCCGCGATGCGCGCCAGTTCAAGGGAGCAATTGAACGGGTCGAGAAGAGCTGTATGGAGTTCTTTGATCTCGTAAGGCAGGCGGCGCTTTCCATGTCTCCACAAACTACGCAGAGTGGACAATACGGAAGAAGCCTGCGCATACGTACGCCGCATGTTGTCGTCAATTCGCTTTCCGAAAGTTTCCGCGAGCTTATGCTACGTTTGCAGGAGGCGGAACGGTCACGCAGCTCCGAACCCGAGAAAAAGGAACTCGAGGGCATTCGCCGATCACTCTGGGAGGCGGACATCCTGATTGATGAATTCCTCGAACAACCCGAGCCTTCATTTACATATTGGATCGAGTTCGGTGGCGCACGCTCCGAACACGTTACCCTCTGCGCATCGCCAACGCATGTCGCGGACACCGTCGGACCAATGTTGTTCGCTCATGACTCACCCGCCATCATGACAAGCGCAACGTTGTCTGTCGGCGGATCGCTGGACTATTTCCAACGGCGCATCGGCGCGCAGGCTGTGCGTGGGGTAATTCTCGATTCACCGTTCGATTTCCCGCGCCAGATGAAGATCTGTCTCGCACGCGGTATGCCCGAACCGGACAATCCGGAGTATGTGCGTCTGCTCCCGCAGTTCATTCGCAACAGCATCGCCCGCTCCAACGGCAAAGCGCTTGTGCTGTTCACCAACGCAACGCTTATGGAAAGAATCGCGAAAGAACTTGCCGACACGTGTGACGAAAACGGCTGGCGCTTGCTTGTCCAGGGAAGCGAGCACCAACGCCACGAGTTGCTGGAGATATTCAAACAGGACGTTCATTCGGTGTTGTTCGGCCTCGACAGTTTCTGGGGCGGTGTCGATGTGCCGGGCGAGGCGCTCGAACACGTTATCATTACGCGATTGCCGTTTGCCATGCCTGGGCATCCACTGATCGAGTCGCGACTCGAAGCGATCACAAGGAGCGGTGGCAATGCATTCATGGAGTATTCCCTTCCGGAAGCGGTGCTCAAACTCCGGCAGGGTGTCGGCAGACTCATCCGCTCCGGGACGGATAGGGGCATCGTGACAATTCTCGACGCACGGGTATTGACGCGAAGATATGGAGAAATATTTTTGCGCTCGCTTCCTCGTTGTCAAATCGAGATCCTTACGCCCGACGGAGAACTTGAACCCCTGTTGCGCGAAGAGTATTAGAGGATGATTCCCGCTAACTCATTCAAGACTAGTGCATTACAGAAATACGGTTTTGCGTACAAAGTCACAGTCAACGACATGATTCCGGCTTCGCAGGTTCCTGCGCGCAACCATGAGGAGCGTTTCACCCCTATAAATATTGATTTTTTTTCTTGTCGGTGTTTGAAATTTGCAGGGAATGTACTATCTTCACGTCGAATTGAAGTGTTCACGTTGTCCACGTTCTAGATTCCCCACAACTATTTACAAGGAGGACCCATGGCAAAAGCAATGTCGAAGTCGGCACTCGTTGCCCACTTTGCAAAGAAGTTCGATCTCAAGAAGAAGGATGCAGCCGCGATCTTCGAAGAGCTGGCAAAGCTCGCGTACAAAGAGGCGAAGAATTCCTTCACCATGCCCGGCATCGGCAAGCTTGTGCTCGTCGATCGCAAGGCACGCATGGGCCGTAATCCTGCAACCGGCGAGACGATCCAGATTCCCGCAAAGACCGTCGTGAAGTTCCGTGTTGCCAAGGCATGCAAGGAAGCTGTGCTACCGAAGAAGTCCGCTCCTAAAATGGCTCCGATGCAGCCGGCGATGTAATCTTTCATTCTTCTGAATTCACTACAACAGTCCCGTCCTCTTCAGGCGGGATTGTTTTGTTTTTCGCCTCCTCCTCCCCTTTCTTGACTCTCCACCGCTGCACATTGAATGTCAGACCATGCTTTCGTACATTATCCACCAATGAAAAGCCCGATCGTCGCAATACAGCGGTTCTTCAGTAACCTTGGCCCTGTGGAGCAGGCCCAGATGGTTTCCTCGACGGCAGTGATTGTGTCGATGGCCACCATCGTGGCGTCGATGTTCGCGACCAACCAGGAACCGCGGCCGATGGATTTCATCAGTGTCCTCACGGTGGGACTGATCGGCTATATGAGTGTCTATTTCTCACTGACGTACAGCCGGCAACTCGACGCTCAGCGCAAGCAGCTTCTCGCCCTCAACACCATCGCCGAGGCGGTCAACAAAGTCGTCCAACTTGACCTCGTCCTTCAAACTGCCCTCACAAAAACCACGGAACTTCTCAGCACACCATTCGGCTGGATTTACATGCTCGAAGGACAAACCATTGTGCTGAAGTGTTCCCGTGGCACCACTATTGATTTCTTTGCGACACAAACGCCAAGCACAAAGTCACCCTCGACATGGCTGCACCAGCCACGTGTTCAACGCGAACGATTGAACGAAACCATCGGCCATATTCCTCTTCCTCTCAAAAGTCTTGGCATTCAGTTCTGGGCTTCCATACCGTTGAAGGCCAAAGAGCACGTCGTCGGTACGTTGATCGTTGCAGGCGAAGACTTTGACATGTTCACCGGCAAGCAGGCCGAGTTGATGGAAGCATTCGGCAACCAGATCAGCGTTGCGGTAAACAACGCACAATTGTTCGAACGCGTCAAACAGTCCGAGCGTCAATATGCCGACTTGTTCGAAAACTCCCCCGACATCTACCTGCACATAAGCCGTGAGCATACCATCCTCGGCTGCAACAAAACCGGTGCGGATATGCTCGGCTATACAAAACATGAACTTGTGAAGAAACCATTTGAAGAGTTCTTTGTGCCGGATCGCCAGGAGGCGGTGCGAACAATGCTCGCCACTATGTTCACTCAGGGACTTGGCGCGAAGGATGTGGAAGAACAGATGGTGAAGAAAGACGGCGGGCGACTTTTTGTGAACCTTAACTCCTCCCTGGTTTTTGATGAGAGGGGTACGAGTATCAACGCGCGCATCGTTGCACGGGATATCAGCGAACGAAAGAAGATGGAGGGGGCAATCCTGCATGCACAGAAGATCGACAGCATCGGCAATCTTGCCGGTGGTATCGCGCACGATTTCAATAACAT
>JBJXHC010000067.1:0-10376 GCA_046160825.1 Bacteroidota bacterium
CGGACAGGAGACACGCATCATCCTCATTGGTGATGGAGATTTTGCACTCGACCAATATCTCGGGAACCGCGACAATCTCACCATTTTCGCTAACATCATGGACTACATGGTGGATGACGCCGGATTGATTACCATCCGAAGCAAAGAGGTTACCTCACCGCCGCTGGATCAGCTTTCTGATGGAACAAAGAAACTGGTGAAGTACGGTAACCTTGCGCTACCACCGGTCCTTGTCCTGCTGTTCGGATTGTTCCGCTGGAGAATGCGGAAAGCGCGCAAGAAAGCAATGGAACTCGTCAAGGCATAAGTCATGAATAAGAATTCTCTCGTTCTCATCGCAATCGTCGCCATTCTCGGCATCGCTGCCTACCTCGTTCTCCAACGCCCCGGCGAGTCCAGTGTATCGGAAGAGACCGGCCAAAAGCTTGCATCATATGATTCTCTCGCAGTTGACAAGATCGAAATCAAAGCCGGGTCAAATTACGTGGTGATGGAGAAGCAGGCGGGAAAATGGATGATCGTTCAACCAATCTCCTATCCCGCAGATCAAACGGCTATAACGACGGCCATAGGCAAAGGTGCAACTGTTTTGTTGACAAGTCTGATTTCATCGAACCCGGAGAAACAAGGAGTATTCCAGGTGGACAGTAGCGCAGGAACTCTCGTGCGAATTTTTGAGAAGGGATCCGAGAAGGCGGCGTTTCGTATCGGCAAACCTGGCAGCACATTTACCGAGACGTATGTGCGTGAAGAAAACTCAAACGATGTCTATCTTGCAAATGAGATGCTGACGTACACATTCAACAAACAGGTGAAGGATTGGAGAGACAAGACAATCTTCTCGGCCATGTCGGAGAGCATCCAGTCCGTTTCGTTTCAATATGGAGA
Organism: Bacteroidota bacterium; assembly: GCA_046160825.1. GTDB lineage: Bacteria > Bacteroidota > Ignavibacteria > UBA10030 > UBA6906 > JBJXHC01. The sequence goes on from JBJXHC010000067.1 coordinate 889, forward strand.
TACGGCATTCGTTCTGACACGGCAGGACACCACATGGAAGATTGACGAAGCCGTCGCCGCCGCGACAACGATGACGTCCTTCCTCGGATCGCTCTCGAATTTCCTCTCTGACGATTTTGTTGATTCGAGCCTTGCTTCACCTCCGCAACTGATTGCAACCATCGTAGTTGACGGCGTGCAGATTCGGTTTCATCACGAGAATGAAGCCGCGAGTTATTTTGTGCAGACTTCCCGGTCCCCTCAATGGTTCAGCGTACAGCAATGGAGAGTGAACCAGGTGTTGAAGAGGAAGAGGGACTTCGTCGGGATAGCATCGTAGGCTTATCTCTTATCAGCACAATAGAAAACGGTCGCCAGAATGTTCTCCGGCGACCGTTCTTGTTTTCAGGGGGATTCTATTTGTTGACTACTTTCTCTCCCGTCCACGCGAAGAATTTTCCCGTTTGTTACGGTCGGGGGAGGATTCCTGTCTTCGTACAGTTCGCTCAGGAGCAGTGGATCGCATTTGCTCGCGTTGCGGCTTGCTCTTCTCCATTGATTCCCGCCGTTGTCCGCGTTCATCGCGTTGTTGTGGCTGGCGATTGATGGCTTCGGGTTTTCTTGCTTGTGTGTCACGTTGCGGTTGAACCGATCCACGATCAGGTTGCCGCGACTCCTCACGTCGAATCTCCGGACGCTGCGTGCTTTTCTCCCGTTCTGTAACACGACGATCTGCATCCGTCTTGCGTATGGTGCCGTCGTCTGAATCCCGCACGCGCCCGTCAATCCGCTTTGTGTCCAGTACTATTCGACGATCATTCTCACGAACACGTTCGGGTCGTTCCCCATCATTACCACTTCGATCATCAAATCGTGGACGGTATGTTTCAATCCGCTCGCTATCACCGTTGCGGACGACGCGTTCGCCCTGATCGTCACGGTCTGCTATCTCTGATCTCTCAATACGCACCTTGCCGCGGCGTTCAACATCTTCCCGTCCCGGCCCGTTACTCACAATGCGATCTCTTACATAACGCACGTTGCCTGACGTTCGCGTCCGGCCGATATACCGCCTGTTGTCATCCGAACGATACACATAGCGATTCACCGATGGGGATGCAATGTACCCACAGTCGACGAATGACCACCAGTGATGCGGCGTTGACCAGTGCGTTGCGTAATGAATTCCTCTGTGAATGCTGAACACCGCATACGGCCCGAGAGGTGCCCATCCGATATGGTCACCACCGTACCGCCACTCTACCCACGCGGGAGCCCAGTCGTATCCTGGGATCCACATCCAGCCATAAAATTCATCGTAATACCACCGACCATAATGATAGGTCGCCCAACCCCACGGCTCGGCGGAAACCCAATACCAACCGTCATCCGTCCATGCCCAGCGACCGACGGTGTATGGACGCCAGCCGTGCTCTACACGTCCCGGACGCCACGCATAAACATCACGGTCAACCAAAATCCATTCGCCCTGAGAATCGAGCGATGAATAAAATACCCCGAAGGAAACTCCGTGCTGAGAGTGCGGCATATTTGCCGTTGCGCCGGAATGAAGAAGCACCACGGCACAACCCAAGAGAAGAAGCTTTTTCATTGTACATCCTCCACGATTATTGCGTCAGCTACAACAGGGCAAGGGACATGCCAAGCAGAATCGTGGGAATCTGTATCGATTACGAATGGTGTGGATCAGAGATTGTCTACTTTTGTAGGCAGGCGGATTGGTTAGAACACAAAAGGAGTTACGCCGGGGGATTCAGCAGATACGCCATAACGCCTTTCTGGACGTGCAAACGGTTCTCTGCCTGATGAAGCACGACGGAATTCTTTCCATCAATAACTTCGCGCGTGATTTCCTCACCTCGCTTTGCAGGCAAACGATGCATGACAATACTGTCTGGTTTGGTGTGTTTCATCAACGCGGCATTCACTTGATATGGTTTGAATGCCAACTGGTGTGTCGCAGCATCCCCTTCTGCCGCAGGCGCGGACCAAACGTCGGTATAAACAACGTCGGCGGCTTGCACTGCCTCAATCGGATCATGAATAATCTCTATCCGACTAATACCGGCACCACGGGCTTGGTCAAGAATCAGCGGGTGGGGTTCATGCCCGGGAGGAACAGCCGCGACAAAGTTGAGCGGGAATTTCTCCGCAAGCTCCAGCCACGAATTCACGATATTATTCCCCTCACCGATAAATACAATGCGCGTTGAAGCGGTAAACCTGTTTAACTCTTGCAGGGTGAAGGCATCTGCAAGTATCTGGCAGGGATGTACGAGGTCGGTCATGGCGTTGATCACGGGAACGGTTGCACTCTCCGCGAGTTGTATCAGCGTCTGGTGGCGCGTTGTCCGTGCAATAATCAGTTCATTGTAGCGCGAAAGCACGGATGCGATATCATGCACGGATTCCCGCGTCGCCAGACCAATCGTCTCCTGTTGCAGGAAAATCGGGTGACCGCCCAGTTGGGCAACACCAACCTCGAACGATACGCGTGTGCGGAGTGACTCCTTCTCAAAAATCAGGGCCGCGCTTTTGTGGATCAGCGAACGCACGTCCTGCATATCGCCACGCTTCAGGCGGCGGGCCAATGAGAAAATATCGGACAACTGCTCCCGTGTCCACAGGGAGAATGATGTGAGATCGCGCTTCATGTCTTGAACCAGGGTGAGAAGAGAATAAACTGTGGGAACCAATGTAGAAAAAAGGAGTGTCAAAAACCAAAAGCGGGACTTCTCTCCAGTCCCGCTTGAACAGTGTTGGGACAGAAAAGCCCTTCTCGATTCTCCGGGAAGGGCTTTCGTTTTACGGGTTTCGGAATGGGCCCTCAGAAGTTGGCAAGTTTCCTCGCTGCTTCAAAGACATCCGCTTCCTGGACGAGGATTTCATGCTCAAGGATGCGGGAGAATGGCACCGGTGTATCCTTCGAGCCAAGCCGACTCACCGGTGCATCAAGAAAGCTGAACGCATGCTCTGCGATGTAACTGGCAACCTCGCCGCCGAATCCTCCGGTAAGCTTGTCTTCGTGAACGACAAGCGCGCGGCCTGTTTTCTTCACACTCTCAAGAACAGCTTCTTTGTCCCATGGCGCGAGTGACCGAAGATCCACCACCTCAACACTCACACCTTCATCTGCAAGTTTTTGTGCTGCGCGGAGTGACCAGTGTACGGTCGTTCCGTACGAAATGATGGAAAGATCAGTACCCTCACGACGGATGCGCGCCTTGCCAAATGGCACATAGTATGTGTTGCCGGGGTTTGCTGCTTTCACAAAAAATTGGTTGTAAAGGAACTTTGGCTCAAGGAAAAGCGTCACCCCGCGGTTGCGCATGCCAGCACGCAACATCCCGACTGCATCATCGGCAAAGGCGGGAACAACCACGCGCAGCCCTGGCAGCGATGTGAATACCGCCTCAAGGTTCTGCGAATGATACAACCCGCCGCCAATGTAACCACCGGAGGCAAGACGAATAACAATATTCGGGGCAAACTGGCCGTTGGTGCGGTAGTAGTCATGTGAGCACTCAATCAACTGTTCCATTGCAGGCCAGAAGTAATCCGCAAACTGCCCACCTTCGATCACCACCCAAATATCTTCCCTGTAACGTGAGAAGCCGTTGGCTGTTCCCACAATAAAATCTTCGGCAATCGGTGCATTGAATACGCGCTCACGCCCGAATTCCTGCTGCATCCCCTTCGTGACATTAAAGACCCCGCCCTTTTCCTTGGAGGCAACATCCTGTCCCCAGAGAAATGTGTTGGGATTGTAACGGAACTCCGCTTTCAGCGTTTCATTAATCGCTTCGCGTAACGAGAGCTGATGTTCCATATCCGGATTGGATGGAAGTTGCGTCGTTACATCGGATGGTATGACTTCATCCGGTACGACGTACAATGCGGCGGTTTTCGGATCGGGATCAGGTGATGCCTCGACGCGAGCGGCCGTCTCCTCAAGCTCTTGTTTGTTCTTCTCCTCAATATCAGCAAGGTCGGCCTCCGTAAAAACTTCTTCCTTGATAAGGTATGCTCGAAAACGTTTCAGTGGATCAAATGTTTTGGCTTGTTCGATCTCTTCTTTCGGTCGATAGAGATCCTGACGATCGGAATTGCTGTGCGAATTGATGCGGACGCAATCGGCATGGAGAAGAGCCGGGCCATCACCCGTGCGGATATAGTCAAGGGCTTCTTGCATCCCACGCCATGAGTCGAAGACATTCGTCCCGTCGCACTTTACAATCCTGAGATTCAGCAGGCCGGAAAAGTTGTCTGCAACGCAGGGGTTAACTGAGCCTTCGCTAATCGGTACCGAGATGCCGTACTTGTTATTCTGGATAACGAAAACCACGGGAAGACGTTCCCTCGCAGCGCCAGCCATTGCTTCAAACACATATCCCTCAGACGCGGCGGAATCACCGAAGCTGGCAAAGGCAACCTCGTCGCCACTATAACGACGGATGGCGCGCGCAACACCGGTTGCATGGAGCGCATGGTTGCCTGTCGCCGATGAAACATTCTGAATTCTGATGGAGGGCTTTGCAAGATGGTTGCTCATATGCCGACCGCCTGACGCGACATCTCCCGCCTTGGAGATGCCATTCATGATAATCTCCTCGACAGTAAGTCCCGCCGCAAGGCCGGTCAGCAAATCGCGATAGTATGAAAAGAGGAAATCCTTGCCCTGCCGGAATGAAAGTCCGAGGATGAGCTGGATGCCGTCATGACCAACGAATGAGGAATGATATGACCATCCCTTGCCCTGCTTCACATAATTTTCGGCCTTGGCGTCGAGCAGCCGACCGAGATGCATCACCTGATACCAACGATTCAGCGTAATCTTGTGAACGGAAATACCCTGATCGTCAAGACCGATGTCGGAGGTTTTTATGTCGATGGGGGTAACAACGCTGTCTTCTGCAGCCATTACTTCTTCCTGGAATATTCACAAAACTCAACGGGGCATTGTCAATATAGCTTTTCTGAAAGAGACAATCAACGAAAGCCACTTCCAAGAGCGCAATGAAAATGCCGGGGTATAAGCCCGGCATTAGGAATGAGGAACCAACGCGATAACGAGGGTGGGATTACTTCATCAATACAAGTTTGTTGGCCTTGCTGTAGACAATACTACCGTTTGCATTCATTACAGTCAATCTTGCAATGTATATGCCGCTCGATACTTTCTCGGCATTCCAGGTCGTGGTGTAGTACCCAGGCGCGAACTCACCACGGACAAGTGCTGCCACCTCTCTCCCTAGCACATCAAAGATGGTTAGTGACACTTGAGCTGCCTCCGGCAAGGCGTATACAATCGAAGTTGACGGGTTGAATGGGTTGGGATAGTTCTGTTCCAGAAAGAAAGCCGAAGGCTGAGTTCCGCCCGTGGTCAGGTCCTTCGGAGGAGCCGGTGGTGGTTCATCAACCAATTCACTGCTCCTGGCGGATGGATTGAGACTTGAAGAAGAGAAGTACAATGTTCCGTCCTGGTTTACTTTCACCCAATATCCCTTTCCAGGAATCAACGTGTCAACAACCTGATACGGTGGGAAATAATGATAGAACGCTGTAGCTACAATGCCACCGGGCAATGAGGTCACCTGAGAAGTGAGAACGGTATCCTCAAAAGGGCCAACCATATTCCAGCCGTTTGAAACACTCGCCTGTTTGTCAACTGTGGTGTATCCGCAAACGCTGTATGAGAAATCTCCATCGAACTTCACCCAATAACCAACCCCGGGATCCAGTGTGTCGTCTGCCACGTACCCCGAGGGAGTGAATCGGAATGGATGACTCACTGCGTCGGGAAGGATCGGAAGGTAGTAGTTTGGCGGAACAGATACTGGAAGTGAAATCATGTTCCATCCGCCATGGACTGTGACAGTCCTGCACACTTCCTCCGTTCGTTCAATCCAGAGTTCTGTGATTGTTGCTGGGACAATGATCTCAGTTTGCGTTCTCATATTCGCATTGACGAGGATGCCGCCGAAGGGATCTCGTATGTGCATCCCGCCACTCGGGAACCCGGTCGTATCCCATCGAAGGGTGATTGGTTGGCTGCACGCTTGGAGTTTGAGTTTCCAGCGCAATTCCATTAGTGAATCGCTTCTGAAATCCCGTAGAGAAGCGGATAAACTGCACGGGAGCAAGAACCTGACATCGAACGCTCCCGCAGGTGGAGCCGGAGGAAGTTCAGATTCTCCGTAGACACTGTCAATGCAATCTGTCGCGAGTGAAGCTTGACCAAAGATCGGGCGAAGTGTATCACCACAACCGTCATACGCCGTCAGAGTTGTTTGCCATGTCGATTGCTGGAACGGCCAACCGCCGAGATGGTAAAGGGAGTCAACTTCTGCGGCACTCAAGGAGCGATTGTAAATTGAAATGTCATCCAGCAGGCCATCTAACGGACCATCACCAACATAGCCGAGATGCAGGGACATGCTAGTTAATGAAACAATCTGGCTTACTGCGGCTGTAGCCCCCACTTCATTTCCGTCCAAGTACAATTTCATGATAGCGGAAACCCCATCCCATACAGCGGTAACCTGAGACCATTGATCAATTTGCAAAGAGGGGCTTGAAACGAGGTATGAGTAGATGCTATTTACGCTGTCTGAGTTGACCTTGAGTCTTAACGTGCTGTCGGGCTCAATAGCAATTGCCCATTCATTGAAGTACGTCCCCGGTGTTGAGGCCGCCCCCTTGAATGCGATCGCTTGGTGTTGATAGCTGTTGATCTTGATCCAAGCTGTGAATGTAAACTGCTGCGTCGAACTAAACGCGAATGACGATGAGTGTGGAATCTGAATGGAATTATCGACGCCATTGAATCCATAGGCCTTGCCCGTGTTACCAAATCTGTCATTTACCAATGTTGCTCCAAACACAGTACCGTTGTTTCCGTTTCCACTTTCATCGTTTGCATTCCCGTTGAAAGGATAAAAGGCAACGAGGCCCTGGGGACCGGTCTGCTGTATCCATACTGGCCCATTGACCAGCGTCCCATGGTTGCCGTAACTGCTCAGGTCACTTGCCGATGAACCGGAGCCTTCATCGAACCGCCAGTAACCAACTAAACCCGTCTCCACCCCAGTGAGAGTATCGTTCATCGCCTGCTGGATCTCAGATTGAGTCCTTGCAATACTCCAGATTCGAACTTCGTCGATGATCCCTGCGAAGAAATTTGGACCTGACCCTGAGTACGACCCAATACGGATGTCTTCCGCTTGCCCAGAGATTGCAAAGTTACCAGATGCAGATCTCGTCGTATCAATGATTCCGTTAATGAGAATTGCCTGTTGGATACTATCGTATGTTACCGCAACATGGTACCAGGTATTCGGCGTTAGTGAAGCACTACTGAAGAAAGCCCCTCCTGATGAAATATCAATTCCATACATGTCGACACGGAGTTTTCCATCTGGCTGGGTTGCTATTGCGTAGTCGTTTTGATTGCCAGACGATATAATCGAAGCATTGAGAAAACTACTTGAATAGACCCAGGCTTCCATAGTGATCTGGTTTGTGAAGTCTGTTGTCAGCGAGGCAGACTCTGGCAGGTCCACGTAGTCATCTGTACCGTCAAACTGAAGGGCATAACCTGCGGGTTGGGCAACGGATTCATAGCAGATTATTGCCAAAAGCGCAAAGACCAACCGAATCTGATTCAACCATTTCATTTTGAATCCCCTTTTGATGGTTATTGATTGACTAAAATCAGGGATAAATGTAAAGACAAAGGATTACCAATTGGATTACTGGAGAATATCAAACCGATTAATTCTTTGGTGAGGGAGAGGAATTCTAACGAACCACTTCTTCGAATGATTTGCCGTAAGGTTTACCAGTGGTCTCTTCATACTCACGGACGTATTTTTCATAGGTCTCTCTTGCTTGACTCGGTCTACCAAGATCCCCCAGGCTCTGTACTTTGTTGACCATACTTTGCTCATGGAGGTTATCCCATACGAGGGTTGCACTTGAAATCCTCAAAGCCAACTCCGGGTCAAGGCCATGGCTATTGGTCATCAACTGACTCAGGCACGCTTTGATAACTCGTTCACGCAAGTCCACTCGTAAAGGGTCGAGCCAATCGTAGTCCTGATCCTCCAATAATTCGCCCCTGCTTGCCAAACCGGCAAGCTTGTTCGCGTTTTCTTCGCTTGCCATTCCAGCACCCTGGAGGCTCTCAGTCAGATCATTAAGATCGCAGGATACTGTCTTTCCCAAATCGATCCGAACTGATGAACCGGTATTGACAATCTGGATATCTCCAATACTGGTCAATAACTTCCGTAGCTTCGTCGCTGTGACGTTTCTGGAATTCTTTGCGCTCTCCTTGTCAAAGTTTGGCCACAATGCCAGAGTAAGCTTCTGAGAAGAGACACCACGGATGCTCGAACCCGAAGCAACGGAATGGATCAATACAAAGAGAAAGTACTCTCGGATTTTGGGCGAAAATTCAGACGTGACATCATTTCCTTGCAGATCGATGGCCTGAAAGTGACCTAAGAGACGGATGGAAGACCGAACTTGGGCAATACGCTCAGTGCTTGAGGGTAACTTCGTGTCTACCTTGGAAGGAATCACAGCAAACCTCCGGCGATACCAAACAAAGAAGCCAAGCGTAAAAACAACCGCGAGCGCTATCGCGAGAGCCGTGCGAGGAACATCTGTTTGGGAATTGTTTTCCTTTCCAGTCACGAGAGGTTCGCTTGCCATTGGCGAATCCGGCGACCACAATATGTTCTTAGCATAGGCCGTGAGATTACTGTTAGAGGAATCTTGAACTTTCGCGCCCTCTCCTTCGTCAAAATGAAAGAGTAGTACGGTATGTTCATCATTTTGATGCCTCATGGCAGGAATGAAATTGTCACGGTAACGTGCCACATTGGAAAACCGTACTTCATCAATCCAACCACGGAAGCCGAGGTGATTTCCATCCCAATGGTTGCTTGCTCCTATCGACATATCAATTTCATTTGCCGACGGCGTCTCGTCACAAAATGCTCTGCGCACTTGTCGGCCATCCACAAATAGCCTGATAGTATCACCATCCCAGACGCCGGCGAGATGATGCCACTTCTCAATGTCGATACCTCTTCGCAATTCAACAATTCGATTATTTCCTGTGCATGAGTTGGCACAGAGAAAACGGGGAGTCATCTGGTCACCCAAGGCAAGCACCCAGTCATCTTTGCAATCACCGATTGCCTTGTTGAGAATTGCACCCCTTGCATCCGAATGCATCGGCTTGACCCAAGCCTCAAATGTCAAGGCTCGTGTCTTGGTATAACTGTTTTGCGTCGGATTAAAGGGGACACGAACGATAGAACCCTGCAACTTACCGTCGAAGAAAAGACTAAAGTTTCCTGCGCTGGTTTTGGTGGGCGCGGAACCAGAGCAGAAGGTTGTAAAAAGCAGCAAAACAATTGACAGCGTAGTGCGGCGAATATTCATCGTAGGAGAGCCCCTTTGGGATCACCGGGGAA
>JBJXHC010000068.1:0-13754 GCA_046160825.1 Bacteroidota bacterium
ACTCTGTCGCCCAGAAGCATGTGGAGTGCGAGAATGATCCGTCGCTTCAGCGGGCTTTTTCCAAGCATGTCCAACATTTTCTCGCTCAACGGGACATATTGCCGTGACCGAATCACCCTTGCACCGAGTCCATTCAGAAATTGATGAAAACTTTTTCTTGAATAAAACTGGATATGCCCTGAAATGTTGTTCTCGCGCGGGGTTCCAAACATTTGCAACAGAATCCCTTTGAGATTCAAGCCCGGCGTTGCCTCCAGTGGCACTTCAATGAACACGTGCTTCCCGCACCGACCTGCTGCCTTAATCACCTCACCCGGCTCCGGCACATGCTCAATGACATGCGATAACAGGACGAGATCAAACATCTTGCCGGGGAAAATGTCATGTATGTGATTGACATCCATTTGCACTGCGTTCTGCAAGCGCTTAATGCCAAGTGTCTTCACGAACTCAATCGCTTCGTGAGAAAGATCGATTCCCCAGTATTTCTCTCCAAAACCAATGCTATCCATTCTTTCAAGGATCGCACCGGTACCACAACCGATTTCCAGAATATCAACAACGGGAATACCTTCGGTGCAGACTTCCACACTCTTCACCTTCTCAGCGGAACAGAAACGCAGCCATTCAATAAGTGCTGCGCCTTGATCCTGGTACTGATTCTCGTAAAATGTATGAAAGTCCTGTCGAGGGCTTACGCTCATGATAGAATGTTTTCTTAAATTCCCCCCTTCTCCTTGGCTGCGAGAAGGGGGAATGAGAGGGCTGAGTTCGGACACTACACCGACCGGGCTACGTTCTCCACCGTGTACTTGATCATTTCCTCGGTGAGTTCGGAGTACATCGGCAATGAGATGATTCTTTTGCACGCCGCTGCTGCAACCGGGAAATCCGTTTCTTTGTGGCCAAGATATTTATATGCTTCAAGAAGATGCAGAGCGGAAGGATAATGCACGGCCGAGTCGATCCCGGCCTCGTGGAGTTTCTTCATCAACCCATCCCGGTCTGCCACCTGGATGACGTAGAGGTGATAGACGTGTTGGGCATAGTCGGGAACAGCGGGTGCAGGAATTCCTGCAACTTTGAGATACCTGCCGTATATTTCAGCGTTGGCCCGCCGCTGCTGATTCCATCCATCCAGGTGTTTCAGTTTCACATCGAGCACGGCACCCTGTATGCCGTCGAGCCGGCTGTTCCGGCCTTCGACTTTATGTGCATGCTTTGCCACCTGACCGTGATTACCGATCATCCGGCAGGTATCGGCAATCGTGTCGTCGTTCGTTACAATGCCGCCTGCATCACCGTATGCACCGAGATTCTTGCCGGGGTAGAAACTGAACGTGGCCGCATCGCCGAATGTACCGGTTTTCTTCCCTTTGAAGGTTGCCCCGTGGGATTGTGCGCAGTCTTCGAGGACTTTCAATCCGTGTTTCTTCGCGACCGCCATCACACCATCCATATCCACTGGCATACCATACAAATGGACTGGCACAATCACCTTGGTCCGCTTTGTAATCCGGGCTTCAATTTTGGCCGGATCCATTGTGTAGTATCGCGGATCGGTATCGACAAACACGACGCGTCCGCCAATTGCCGTTACTGCTTCCGCGGTTGAAATCCATGTATGGGCGGGAACAATCACTTCATCGCCCGCGCCGACGCCCATTGCCTTCAGCGCCATCTCGATTGCATCGGTCCCATTTGCAACACCGATACAATGTTTTGTTCCAACCCATTTGGCAAAGTTCTTCTCAAATGCCTCTGCATACTTTCCTGCAATGAATGCGGTTTCTGAAAGGACCTTCGCAATGGCGGCATCCATCTCAGGTTGAATGGATTTATATTGTGCTTTTAGATCAAGAAACGGAACGTGCATACAAAACCTCCAATAGTGGATATGAACCGATCACAAATATCACACAAAGGTCGTATAGTTTTGGAACAGAATCAATTCCGAAATCAATTCTTTGTCAATGGCGAACTCCCTCAGTCGCCGCACGCTTCTCTCCAACAATAATGTTTGTCGTGGAGACAGACGGAAACACGGCATTGAATACTCTGGCGAACTTACTATGACCGACGGAGCTGTTGTAGCGCTTCAATACGTATCCATGACGATGAAACCACTTCCGGAACGATAGGGGGTGGCAGAGATGGACACAGTCGTCATCGCCTGTCTCGAACACGATACGTCCTCCCTTCGATCTGGGGAAGATCAATAGAAACCTGGGTGCTTTTGCCAACGCTACTTCCAGGTACCACGCAAACACGCGGGGAATCCCAAGAATTGCATCAACACTCTCTTCGAATTGCCAATATCGTGATCGTTTCAGTAATGTTGTGTAGAGACCCCGTACCGGGTTATTGAGTCCGCTCCAGTTGGGGCCCATGATCACAAAAATGCCGGATGGTTTCAGCACGCGATCAAGCTCCGCAAGAATAAGTTCGATATCTATGATATGTTCCAATACACACAGCGATGCGACAACGTCGAAATGCGCATCCGGGAATGGGAGACGATGTCCATCGTACGAGACGAATCTTACAGCCGAAGCTGACACGAGCGCAGGAAACGTCGCGAGTTCGTTCTCGGTAAAGAAATCGCACGCAACCACTTCCTGAAATCCTTTCCGTGCAATCGTCTCCGGACTTCGCCATGTGCCGGACCCGAAATCGAGAACACGTCCTTTCACGTTTGCGTCTCGGGCTATAACTGTTGCATAAGCATCGTACTCCTTCTGCGCTCTGTTGATCAGATCATACGCCGGAGGTTTGTTTGCATAGAACTCCATCAGCATCCGACGGACGTCATTCTTTTCCTCCTCTCTCACGAGACGACGTGGATGCAGAACCATCACGTGCTCCCTCCCTTCTTGCTCTGCGCGTATTTCACGGCTTCATCAAATCCGTGTACCATTCGCTCGTAGGTCCACAGCTTGATCTCTTCAGATGCCTTGGCTCGCATCTGACGCCGAATGTCATCGTTTCGGAGGATCGTGTCAAGAGCCCGGGCAATTGCAGCACTGTCGCGCTCCGGTACGACCAAACCAGTCACACCATCTTGCACTAGTCCGCCCTTTGCGGCACCAACTGCATTCGTTGCTATAACAGGACAGCCCTGGTTCATTGCCTCGTTGATCACCAAACCCCAAGGCTCTTTGAAATCTTTTGTTGTTATGGAAGGAAGGACAAGAACATCTGCAAGTTTGTAATAGATTGGCAGGGTCTCGTTCGAAACGTAGCCGCGAAAGCGTGTAAGGTCAGGGCCAACCACCTGTTGGAAAGCACCGGCTTTTGATCCCGTGCCTATGATGACGACAACTACCGGTAGTTTCTTGCCAATTTCCCTGACCGCTTCAAGCAGATACTCAACTCCTTTTTGATCCTCCAGTCTTCCAACATACAAAATCACTTTCTTCTCTTCAGCGCCCAGTTCCGCCCTCAATTCAGCAACGGCGGTATCATCCACGTGCCGTGATAAGAGTGCATTGTCCACGGCTTGCCATGCAATGAAGATCTTCTCCCGCGATACACCCATCTCGACAAGATACTGCTCGACATGACTCCCGTACACAACGATTGCATCGGACAGTCGGTATATCGCACGGACTAATGGAAAGCTTATCCTGTGCATGAGCGTGTCCGGATGATGCCAGAGTCCAGTCCATAGGACGAAAGGAATGCCACGGAGTCGGGCGATAAGAAATGAAAGCAGGAGGGGTATTTTTCCGTTGATGCACTTCACGAGTACATCATAGTCATCACGAAGCAAATGCGTATACAGCGAAGGGGTGAATCTTAAGCCGGTTCCGGGAAGATAAATCCCTTTGAGGTATCCGCCAATAAAGTTCCCAGGGGTGGTTGCATTTGACCGTTCCCAGTACTTCTCACTTCTTCCTTCCGAGAAGAAAAGAAATCGTGTTTCGTGCAATCGGGCAAAAAGCTCGAAGGCCTTCACCCGATAGTGGGGACAGATATTCGTGACAAACTCCACCTTCACGTGCGCACCGGCGTCATGGATCCTCCGCCCATTCCGAACACGTCCCGCCACACAAGATATCCCACAAAACGCCACAACAGTTTTGCCTGTTCATTGCCGAACGGCATATCTGCAAGACGCATCATCTTATCACGTCCGACACCAGGCACTTGCTGGCTGTTCAAGAGTCCGCGAATGTATTCCGACTTCAGAAGGGCTTTTGTCCACTCATGCGTTGGGGTGGCGAAACCGATTTTCGAACTACGATTGCGTATTTTTTCCGGCAAGATCGGTCCAAGTGCTTTGCGAAGCACTCGCTTCGTTTCACCCCGGTACAGTTTCATTTCCAGCGGAAGCTGAAAAGCAAACTCCACAATACGGTAGTCAAGGAACGGGAAACGTTCTTCAATCGAAAATGCCATCGATGTCCTGTCTTCAGCATGCAGGATGCGGGGAAGTGAGTCTTGGACGAAGTCCGTCATCAGCCGATGAGAAACGCGGTCCTTCCGACGGTACACCGTCGGATGCGCATCCCACATGCTTTGCACCCGTGACCAGTCATACACATCCAACGCCCTTTCTACAACCAACGCCTTCAAAGCCGGCCAGATGGCTTGAGGTACCATCGTCTTCATCACCTGCGCGGCGACGTAGGATTTGGAAAAGCCATATTTCTGTTCAATGAGCTGACTTTCAGTTCCGAAATCACCGAACCGACCACTGTCCAAAAGGTCGACTAACTGGGGCCCGATGAGCAGTCTGTCGTATCCGGCGAGACTTTCGTCGGCTCCCTGTCCGCTCAGTAGAACATGTATCCCTTGTTTTCCAATAGCCTTCATCAGGGTCCAATGCGCAAACGAATTGGATGTAAACACCGGCTCGTCCATGTGCCATGTCAAACTCCGTAAGTCCGAGACGAGATCAGGTTCCTCCGGGAAGAGGTAATGTGGCTCAATGTTGCACTGGGCAACGACCGCGTCAATGAACTCCCGCTCATCGAACCTCGGATCTTTATAGCATGAGGAATATGTATGCAGCTTCTCCGTTTTTAGTTGTTCAACAGAGTTGAGTTTCCCTTTCCTCAAGGCATCAACAACGCAAGCGATTGCAGAAGAATCCTGGCCGCCACTCAACAATACGGCAAGAGGAACATCCGAACGAAGGCGCAACTTGACACTATCGAGAAACAACTCGTAAAAATCCCGGGCCGCTCCTTCCAGATTTCCGCCGATATCAGTGTTGGTTTCCGGTACCGACCAATAACGCTCTCGGCGGATTGAACCATCAGCACTCACCGTCATTGAATGTGCACCTTGCAGACTGGAAACATTCTTAAAGAGGGTTTCGTCCGTTGTATCCATGTACCCGAGAGCGACAAGCTCGAAGGACTTTACTTCGTTCTCCTCGGGACGGAAAAGTCCCGACGCGAGCAATGCTTTGATCTCCGAAGCAAACAGGAACACATTCCGGTCCTGGTAGTAATAGAATGGCTTTACTCCAAAGCGGTCTCGCGAACAAAAGAGACTGCCGGATTCTGCATTGAGAATAACGAACGCCCACATACCGTTGAACCGCCGGACACATTCGCTTCCCCATTCCTTGTATGCTTCAAGGATGACCTCCGTATCTGTTTGTGAGCGGAAGCGATGGCCTTTCGCGGCAAGTTCTTCGCGCAGTTCGAGATAGTTGTACACTTCACCATTGAAGATGATACAGTATCTGTGTGCTTCGTCCCACATCGGCTGATGGCCAGCAGGCGAGAGATCAATGATGCTAAGGCGGCGAAAACCGAGGCCTGCATTTCCGTACCATTCGGTGCCGGAATCATCAGGGCCCCGATGCTGAATGGCCGCGGTCATCTTCACGAGAATATCTTTGTACGGATCGGGGCCCGATCCCTTTACCAGAATGCCTGCAATTCCGCACATACTACTTCACCACCGTTGGCCGAAACAGTTGGAACAATTTTCCCCCTTCATTCTTCCCAAGCATGATTCTGAATAATATGGGAATGAACAGCAATATCACAAGGTTTTGAAGAAGAATCGACGTTACGCCTCCACCTGAAAACTGCGTAGCGATGATAAGACTCACGGCAGCTCCGGCCATAATCCCCGCTCCAACGGGGAGAATGTTGAACTGAATCGGATGGACCCTGTGTGAGAGGGCCAATGTTGTCGCTGCGAGTACAACATGTCCGCAACAGACTGCCACGGCTGCCCCAACAATTCCCCAAGCGGGAACAAGAACAATCAGAAGCAAAATATCGACAAGAAGAGCAACCAGGAATGCATACACATGAAACATTGTCTTCCGTTTGATGTTCGCTCCCGTCGACACAAAAACGAATGCTGTATGGAACAGATTGCCGATGAGAAGAATAGCTGCGGGAAGGGATGCATCAGCATAGCCGGTGGCCCCGCCTATTACTCCAACGATCCAGGAGAGGTTGGCGCAAATCAACACAACGCTGGCAACAGCGGCACACATCGTTAACGAAAACGCTCGTGCATAGAATACACCCGAACGTTCGTCTTCCTTTACCGCCATTGAAAATGGATTGAACGCCATCTGAATCGCTGAGGTGAATAACGTCAGCACCATGCCTACCTTGACAGCAAGAGCATACACACCCACTTGTGAGAGCTCAATCGACTGAAACAGGTACCAACGGTCTATGAACGTAAGAGCCCACAACATGAACGCTGCGGGAACCAGGGGCATTCCGTACCGGAGTAAATCCCACGCGGCTTTTTTGCCCACCCTGAACAAGCGATGCTTGCGCGCCATCAATCCCACGAGACACAGTGCCACGATGAACTCTGGAATCGTCCTGAATATCAGGAAGCTCTCAACACGGTCACTATGAACGGACTCAAGGATTACCCAGGAACCGCTGATAAGTAGAACTACTCTGAGAAGCGAGAGGCTCATGAACCACCAACGCGCACGCTCGATACGCAGAACATCCAGAGCGTAACTCACTACCAGCGCAAACGGCACTGAGGCAACGGCAAGGATTGTCCACAATGTGAACTCCTCATTCCCAAACACGCCTGAACTGATTGCAGGAGCGAACAGAATACCGAGGAGTGCAACGAGCAGTCCGAATGTGAAGCGAATCCAGAGTCCCGTCGCAACATAGCAACTTCGTTCTGATTGCGGTACATGATAGTAGTGAAACATCAGAGCCGAATCCATACCGGCGTTGCCCAGAACAAGACCCATCGTTGAAAGCATGAGCAACGTATCAACAACAGCGAATTCGCCTTTTGAAAGTGAACGGGTCAGGAGTGGAACGAGGATAAATGCCGACAACCGGGTTAACCCCGTCATAATGCCGTAGAACGCAGTATCGCGTGCAAGGAACTTGATGGAGAGGTTTGATTGGAGAAAGATGTTCTTCATTGGCTGATTCACTCAGCCGCTACTGTATGAAAAACACGCTCCAAGCCATGGAGGTGTTTTTGGAGATGAAAATCCGTCACGAATCTGTTGCGACCGGCAAAGCCCAATCTCTTTCGAAGCTGACCGTCAGAAAGCAGTCTGCCCAACGCCTCGGAAAGCGCCAGAGGTTCACGCAGTGGAACAAGAATCCCCTCTTCTCCATCACGGACGATATCCGGAAGAGCGCGCCAGCGCGTGGCAACAATCGGAAGAGAAAACTGCATGGCTTCGATCAGGACTACCGGCTGCCCTTCCGTCTCATACGAAGGAAAGCAAAAGATGTCAGCATCAGCGTATTCCTGCCACTTGTCATTCCCTGATCTTACTCCGGCGAATACGACGTGGCCATCAAGTTCCTGGTTTCGAACAAAGTCATGTACCCTGATGCGAACAGTGTCGTTGGCAAAATCACCGACGACCGTAAAGAGAAACACCTCCCCTTGATCACGCAAAATGCGGCAGGCCGCCAGAGCATCGAAGATCCCTTTTGCTTCACTGATCGCCCCGACAAAAAGAATGCGAGGAATTCCAGTCGCGGCTTGTCGACTCACCCTTGAGGAAACGTCTTCGATACCGTTCGGGACAACTTCGATGCGTTTCGGGACAATCCATTGTACTTCATTTTGGAGTGATGGGAGCAAGACGATGGCAGTATCAGCGCGACCGTAGACATACACTGCGATGCGACGCAACAGCGGAGAGATCATCTGTTGGAGTTGATCAAATGCCCCGGCGTGAAAATGAAGGACAAGACGTTTTGCGCACCAGCGTACTAACAGGAGAGTCAGAATATCGCGATAGAATGGAACCCGTTGCGGGCCTGCCGGAGGATAGTACAGAACATCAATGGGGCCATTCAGCCGTTGCCTCCATACGTCAAGGACAACGCGAAACAAGCGCAGTACTTTGAGGAGAGAGAATCGCCCTACATCATCAATCGATTCAGAGTAGGCAAGTCTGATATGCCTCTTTTCACACCAGTCCCATGTTGCATTAACCAGGTATGCCTGCATTACCGCCTGACCATGAAACGGTGGCGGTGTCTGGGCGAGAAGAAGAATATTCTTCACATCCACACATCACCGTAAGCGAGACACAGAAATCTACTTTCATCAATCAAGGGCATTGTATTTTGAGAAAGACCATTGTGGGAATTCAGAAATACTTCGTTCCCTCCTCCTTACTTAGACCGTGAGTTTCATTTCTTGCACTTGTCGTTCAATCCATTTGTATGTTGCCCCCAACCCATCACGCAGGCTCGTTGACGGGGACCAACCGAGCTTTTGGCGGATGAGTGCATTGTCAGAGTTCCTTCCCCGAACTCCAGTCGGACCCTCAACATGGTGCAACGTCAAACGTTTGCCGGCGATTTGCATGGCATACTCTGCAAGCTGATTAATGGTCACCATTTCCTCTGAACCGATATTCACGGGACCTACAAAGTCCGAATTCATCATTCTCCGAACCCCTTCCACACACTCGTCGACATAAAGGAACGATCTCGTTTGCTTCCCATCGCCCCATATCTCGATTTCGCCCCCATCCTTGGCCTCAGCCACTTTTCTGCATATTGCAGCGGGCGCCTTTTCTCGACCGCCAGTCCAAGTCCCCTCTGGGCCAAAGATATTATGGAACCTTGCCACACGTACCTGCAACCCATAGTTCCTCATATAAGCAAGGAAGAGCCGCTCGCTGAATAATTTCTCCCAACCATACTCACTGTCCGGAGCAGCGGGGTAGGCGGAATCTTCTGAACACTTCGGATTATCCGGATCTTCCTGATTATATGCGGGATACATACAGGCCGAAGAGGAATAGAATACCTTCTTTGCCCCCACGAGACGGCATTGTTCGGCCATGTTCAGATTGATTGTCGCAGAGTTGTGCATCACATCAGCATCGTGATTTCCGGTGAAGATATATCCGGCACCTCCCATATCCGCAGCAAGTTGATAGACTTCGTCAAAAGGGATATCGAGGATATCCCGGACGATCGACTGGTCACGTAGATCGCCAACAATAAATTCATCCGCAAGCGTGGGACTGAATTCAGGATGCTTCAGATCCACGCCTCGAACCCAATGTCCCTCTTTCGTCAACCGTTTGACAAGATGGGATCCAATAAATCCGCCTGCGCCTGTTACCAGAACCTTCATTGTCACTCTCTATTTTGCAGAATCTTCATGTATAGAAAACACGATCGGCGTTAGAAACTCTTCTTTATCCCAAGCATCTGTCCGGCAACTAACACCAAGAACTTTGGATTGTTGATGAGATATCGAAGATAGAGTCTCCTGGGTTCTTGAATTAGTCTGTAGAGCCATTCCAAGCCCGCCACCTGCATCCATCCCGGCGCCCTCTGGAGCCTCCCAGTATTGTAATCAAACGCCGCGCCAACTCCTAACATGACACCGACTTTGAGCTTTCCCTTCATCTGAGAAATCCATCGTTCTTGCTTTGGTGTACTCAAACCCACCCATAGTATGTCGGGACTTGTCTTGTTAATGATGTCGACCAAAGCAGATTGTTCGGTTTCTGACAATTCACGAAACGGGGGACAATACGTTCCGGCGATCTTCATACCGGGATAGCAACGCTCCATCCTCCCGGCAAGCTCAGCCGCGACCCCTTCGTTTCCGCCATAAAAAAAATGGGAGCATCCGGACATCGCTGATTCTTTGCAGACTTCAAGCATAAGGTCTGGACCAAACACTCTCCCGATTTTGTCGAATCCACAGAGTTTGCCAATCCACACGATGGGTACCCCATCAGGAACATTTAGATCGGCGTTATTTAAGATTGAGCGAAACGATTCGTCATGTTCCGCTTCAATGACACCATGGACGCCGCTCACACAAACGAATCGTCCTATAGAATTCCGCTGTCGGCCCCAACCCAAGATATGTTCCACGGCAGAGCGCATGTTGACAATACTGAATGCTGTCCCAATTACGGTGAGGCGGCCATTGCCCACAAAACGATCTTTGAGGAAGTTCATCGGTACCAAGTACTCTTCGCTTATTGCGTTGGCGCGTGCTCACTTCTACGTACAAGGGACTGGGTGATCGCCATCCATTGGGTGGCATACTTTGATTGGACGACGACAAACACGCACATCGCAACAAGAGTTACGAAAAATACGATCAGCGTATTGATCAACCGCCGCGGTCTCTCCTTTTTCACAGCAGGCCGGGCCGGATCAAGCACATTGACGATGGCAATGTTCTTTATCTCCTCAATCTTGGCCAGTTCGGACTGCTTGACCAGCTCGATATACACCGTGGACTTCACCTGCACCTCACGCATCTTGCGTTCCTGCTCGACAAGAAGTTGAGGAGAATCAATGACGCGTCTATTTTTCTCTCTGAATGCCAGGAGCGCATTCTCTGCATGACGAAGTTCTTCCTCCACCTGTGTGAGTCGCACATCTACCCACTTCCTTTGCTCTGTAGCATTTGACACACGCTTCAGTCGCATGAACTTATCAAGCTCGTCTATAAGGGCGTTCAGCACATCGGCGGCGAGTCGGGGTTCCCGCATTTCAAGGGTAACAGTAACGAGCCCCGTCTTCACTTCGTACGTCGTGACAAGTAGCTCTTGCATCTCTTTCACCGCCTCTGCCGCATTTTCCTCGGGAGTCTCTTCGTCAAGCTCGAAGAACTCGATCAATGTCACCGGTTGAGGAAACTTGGCGGTCTGATAACGACGGTCGATCACAATCCGCAACACGGTTTCACTTGACATGATGAGCGGGTACAGGCGGGCGATTTCGCTTCCCGGCATACTTACTCCGGCCAATTGTGCCACGTCCGCAAATTGACTGAGGGCGGACAGCTTGTTCTTTTCTGTTTCGGGGAGAATTTTCGCAGTAGATTTGAAGTAGGCAGGCAAAATAAAGTTGATGCCGAGGGCAAGAACTGCGGCCGCAAAAGAAATAATGAGAACACGACGACGATGTTGCCAGATTGGCGAAACAACATCCGAAAGCGAAAGTGCAGGTTCTTCAGAGTGCGGTGTGAGGTTGTCCACAGAATCTTGTTGAGTGTTCATAATACGGACTCATGGACGTTGAAATGTCGGGCACGAGGCACTATTTCGTCGTCTGCCAGATAATGAATGCAACCGTAACGGCGCTTGTGAGAATGGCAAAAAGATCCTTGACTGTGGCTGCCACATCCACTGGCTCGCCCTCATTGGAGGGCGGCGGCAGCTTCAATACATCAATCGTTGATCCTTCAGGAACCTCCGGGTTACTGCTCAACCATCCGAAATCAACTCTCCTGGACTCACCGCTCGGCTTTACCAACACCGCATAGTTGGAGCTATCGGTCAAACCTCCGGCACGATTCAGGTAGTCCATCACGTCGTCACCATCGATGAACGAAAGCAATCCGGCATTATTCACTTCTCCGCGCACCTGGACGGTATGTGGTTTCGACGGAATAAAGATGCTATCTCCTTGCAGCAACACTATGTCATGGAGCGGGTTCCTTCTTACAAATGCCTCCGAGAAATCGAGCAGCAATCGTTTTCCGAGTCTGTAAAACCGCGCACCACCCATATAACTTGTCTGTGTTGGACCGCCCGCACGTTCAAGGATTTCAGAGAGTCGTTCGGCCCGACGCTGCAAGCTGTAAACACCCGGATACCGGACATCACCTTCGATGGAGATAATGAGCTGTGTGACGAAGTTGGGATTCGGCTTGACAAGAATCTCATCTCGATGGGCAAGCAGGAAATCGCCACCATTGCCTCCCCCGATTTCATCAGGATGAGGAGGTGTCTCCAACGTCGGCGAAAATTCCGTAGGAACAAGAGGGTGAAGAATAATGGCAAGGGAATCACCGGAGAGTCCGCGCGGGAGAACGCGGGAAACCTCCGCAGCAAGAAGTTCAGCGTCTTCCGTATAGCCGCCGGCAAGCGGGATAATATCCTTGAGCGTCATATTCGTACTGAGCGGGTAGCGCCCCGGTCGCTTCACGCTTCCACTGATGGAGACAAATCGATCCTTCACCTCAATAATTTCCGTCGAGTAGATGGAGATGGAGTCACGCGGCATCAACACCTGATCGAATTGGGGATCATCAAGCAGCGCCTGAAGATTAAACGATATGATTTCTCTCGTAAGCATGTCGGGATTCAGTCTTGTAAGGTGAGCAAATCCCATGTATGTTTTCGGTTGAACTCCCCTGGCCGCTGCGATTAATTCCCGGAGAGTCTTTACCTCGCCGAGTTCGTACCGTCCCGGTCTCCATACCGAACCGCCAATCATAACATAATTTCTCTTCTCGTCCAGTACGGAGAACACCTGAACTTCATCGGCATCGTACAGCGGAACATCGGCAACCGACCCGGCCAAAACACCCTGGAGGCCAACATCAACAACACGTCGATCCTCCACCCCCGTTCTTTCCGCCATGGGTTTGATACGATCGATCTGGGCATTGCCATCATACGCCGTGGGGAGTACACCACCGCAAACACGGAGCAACGTTTGGAGATTCTCGCCTTCCTTGAGTTCATACACGGCAGGCCGCCGAACCTCTCCGCGAATTTCCACCGTCTTCCCACGCACGGAGACGAAAATAATATCATTATTCTGAACGCGGATGTCATTTGTCTGGTCGGCTCCAGTCAAGTAGTCATACAAATCAACCCGCGCAATCAATTTGTTCCCGCGAATAACACGGATATCACGCAAGCTCCCTTTCACCGTTGGGCCTCCGACACTATGCAGCGAGTTAAACACGGTTGCGTAACTGCCAACGGTATATCCACCCGGCTTCTCAACTTCGCCCATGACAAAGATTCGCTTGGGGCGGAGACGCGACACTGTCACATCGAGCCATACGGTGGGAGGCTGCGCAACAAGACCGGAGTACGATCTGGACATTTGTCGTTTGAGTGATTCCTGCGCGCGTTCAAGCGTCAACCCGGAAACAAGAACCTGTCCTACAGTGGGAATGAATATTCTCCCCTCCTTGTCCACTCTCAACTCATTTTGAAACTCAACCTGACCCCATACACTGATGCGAATAACATCTTCTGACCCGATCACATATTCAGGATCCGCCGGGCCACTTGCTGAAGGTTCGAACCCTGGTGGAACTTCCAGGAACACGTCGTACCCGAAGTATCGAAGCCCGTTCTTGCTGACCGGAAGTTCACTTCGCTTTCTCGCTGCGCCCGCATTCCCTTCAAGTTTCCCTTCCTCTCTCGTTTCGTTCTTGTCAGTCATAAGACTGTCGGGTGAAATCATGAGCGAGTCCGACGTCTTCATATCGTTCCCTGGAGTACTGAGGTACTTCTCCAACGGTATGCCGAGTTC
>JBJXHC010000069.1:0-3518 GCA_046160825.1 Bacteroidota bacterium
AGAGATCCAGACCTTTCAAGTTCAGTCTGGACGAATCCAAAATCAGCTGAGGCACAACGATTCAGAACTTAAGGATGGGTTAAATCCGCATGAGTGAAGTTCCCCAAGAAAAAGGCAAGCGCGACAAAAAACGAAGTGAGGACGCTCTGCCTGAGATCAGCAAACCCAACGGCAAAGCAGGTGGCGACGACTCCACGTATGATGCCTCAAGCATCAAAGTCTTGGAAGGTCTTGAGGCCGTCCGAAAACGACCCGCGATGTACATCGGTTCCACTGGAGAAATGGGTCTCCACCATCTCGTTTACGAGGTCGTGGACAACTCCGTCGATGAGGCGCTGGCGGGCTACTGCAACCGTGTTGATGTCACCATTCACGGAGATAGCTCCATTACCGTAGTCGACAATGGTCGTGGAATTCCCGTCGACTATCACAAAGAAGAAAAAAAATCCGCCGCTGAAGTGGTCATGACCAAGCTTCACGCTGGCGGAAAGTTTGACAGCAATAGCTACAAAGTTTCCGGTGGACTCCATGGCGTTGGGGTTTCCTGCGTCAATGCCTTATCGGAAGAACTTGAACTGGAAATCTGGAAGGACTCAAAGGTTTATGTTCAATCCTACCGCCGAGGAAAGCCTGTCGAGAGCCTCAAGTCGACCGGCCACACGGATCGCCGCGGAACAAAGATCACCTTCAAGCCTGATGCCACGATTTTCGACACAACCGACTTCAACTTCGACACCCTTTCGCAACGCCTCCGTGAACTCTCGTTCTTGAACAAGGGCGTCGTCATCACCATTACCGACGAACGCACCGAGAAGAAACATGAGTTTCAATACTCAGGCGGTATCTCTGAATTCGTGAAACACCTCAACAAGAACAAAGCCGTCCTGCACGATCCGCCCATCTACTTTGAGGCCAGCAAAGACAGCGTTGCCCTCGAGCTTGCCATTCAATACAACGACACGTACACAGAAAGTGTGTTCTCGTTTGCGAACAACATTAATACCGTGGATGGTGGGACGCATCTTTCCGGTTTTCGCTCAGCTCTCACCCGGTCCATTAACAACTACGGCCAAAATGCGGGTCTCTTCAAAGATATGAAGGAGAACCTCTCGGGTGATGACGTGCGCGAAGGGCTTGTTGCAGTCGTCAGCGTTAAGCTCCCGCAGCCTCAGTTCGAAGGGCAGACTAAAGGAAAGCTGAACAGTGATATTAAGGGTCTCATTGAGACCTTCATCAACGAACGGCTGGCAGACTATTTCGACAAGAATCCCAGCGTTGCCAAAAAGATTATCGGAAAAGCGATCGAAGCCTCGCGCGCGCGTGAAGCGGCTCGCAAGGCCCGCGACCTCACGAGACGCAAGGGAGCGCTCGACTCCGCCTCGCTTCCCGGAAAACTGGCCGATTGCCAAGAACGCGACCCGCAGCGCTGTGAAATCTTTGTTGTCGAGGGAGATTCCGCCGGCGGCTCTGCCAAGCAGGGACGCGACCGCAAGTTTCAAGCAGTCCTTCCTTTGAAAGGCAAGATCCTCAACGTCGAGAAGGCCCGCTACGACAAGATGCTTGGCCACGAAGAAATCCGTGCCCTAATCACAGCCCTTGGCACGGGAATCGGCAAAGACGACTTTGACAGCGCCAAATTGCGTTATCACAAGATCATCATCATGACCGACGCCGATGTGGACGGTTCGCACATCCGCACGTTGCTGCTCACCTTCTTCTACCGGCAGATGACCGAACTCATCGAGCGTGGCCACGTGTTCATTGCTCAACCGCCGCTATTCAAGGTGAAGAAGGGCAGAAAAGAGACGTACATTAAAGATGAAAAGGCCTTGACGCGAGAGTTGATGCGTAGCGCCAGTGAAGATCTCGAAGTGAAGATTGGTAAAGACAAACAACCGCTGCAATCGCGCCAGCTCAACGCATTCTTAGGAAACGTGGTGGATTTCAAGACAGTCTTTGAGAAGCTTGAAAAACGATTCCGCAACAAGGCTCTGGCGCAGATTCTCATCCAAAGCGGGTTGGAGAGCAAATCTCACCTCCAGAATAGGGGGAACCTCGAACCGGTTGCCGACAAGATCAGGAAGCTGGGATACGAGGTGGAATTCGGCTTTGATGAAGAGCACAGCCTGCACAATCTGGTGATCAAGAGCAAACCTGAGAACGGCAACTATCAACGAGTCATCGACCACGAGTTCATTTCTCTAGCCGAATACAAACGTGCCGTTGCTTTAACGCACTCGTTGGCAGAGCACGACACACCGCCGTTTTTTATCTTTGAAAAGGAAAAGAATGAACCCAAGTTTGAGCTGTCATCACGCGAGGACTTGCTCGATACGATTCTTACAACGGGAAAGAAAGACTTCCACATCCAACGCTACAAAGGACTGGGGGAGATGAACCCGGAACAGCTCTGGGAAACCACCATGAACGCGGAAACGCGAAGTTTGTTGCAAGTTCGCATTGATGACGTGGTTGAAACCAATGAGATCTTCACCATTCTGATGGGTGATGCCGTGGAACCTCGCCGCAAGTTCATCGAAGATAACGCGTTGGATGTGAAGAACTTGGACATCTAGCGACTATCCATTTCAAGCGGCCAACATATCGCATACCAGCCCCCAAGACAATTTACACAGAGACGACTTTTTGATTTGAAAACGAACTTCTTGCTTCACGCATAAGGACCTCGATGGAAAACCAACTCACCTTCAATCAAACCCCTGTCAACATCGAAGACGAGATGAAACGCTCGTACATCGATTACGCCATGAGCGTCATCATCGGACGAGCGCTTCCCGATGTCCGAGACGGATTGAAACCCGTGCACCGGCGCATCCTCTTTGGCATGCACGAAATGGGTTTGGCGCACAACAAACCCTATCGCAAATGCGCCAAGATCGTTGGCGAAGTCATGGGAAACTTCCATCCCCACGGCGACTCCGCGATTTACGACACGCTTGTCCGTATGGCGCAGAGTTTCTCCATGCGCTGCCCGCTTATCGACGGCCAGGGCAACTTCGGATCCGTTGATGGCGACCCCCCAGCAGCCATGCGGTACACCGAAGCGAGGTTGGCCCGGATTTCGCAGGAAATGCTCGCGGACATCGAGAAGGAAACGGTTGATTTCGTTCCGAACTACGACGACAGCCAGCAAGAACCGGTCTATCTCCCCACTCAGATTCCGAACCTGCTGGTCAACGGTTCCTCTGGAATCGCTGTGGGTATGGCCACCAACATTCCGCCCCACAACCTGAGAGAAGTTATTGATGCAGTCATTTATCAGGTGAACAAGCCGGAAGCGACTCTCGAAGAGCTGATGAAACTTGTTCCCGGCCCAGACTTTCCCACGGGTGGCTTCATTTACGGCAGAGGCGGCATCCAGCAGGCCCACTCGACTGGCCGGGGTTCAATCGTAATGCGCGCCCGCGCCGCCATCGAGAAACAGGCGCGCGGCGATAAGGAAATGATTGTCATCACCGAGATCCCTTATCAAGTCAACAAAGCCAAACTTATTGAAC
>JBJXHC010000070.1:0-4534 GCA_046160825.1 Bacteroidota bacterium
GCATGTTATTGGAATCGCAGTGGGAGACACCGAACAGGAAGCTGCCGGAATTGTAAGAGCGTATGTTGAGGATCCGGAGAAGTTCTTCCGACAGCGACGGAAACGGATGGAAACTTTATTTAGCGACACGAAAGTGCAGACTGACAATGCGCGATTCGATAAAGCACTTGCGTGGGCGAAACTCTCGCTTGATGCGTTGATCATGAACCAGGTAACCAAGGGCATCTTTGCCGGACTCCCCTGGTTCAATAATTATTGGGGAAGGGATACGTTCATCTCGCTTCCGGGTGCATGTCTGGTGTTGGGAAGATTTGCCGAGGCGAAAAGCATCCTGCGCTCGTTTGCAGCATATCAAAATACCGATCCCTCATCAACAGACTTTGGACGCATTCCGAACATCGTCACCACCACGGACAAGGCATACAATACAGCCGACGGCACTCCGCGCTTCGTCATGATGGTGGAAGAGTACATTCAACGTTCGGGCGACACTGCTTTCATCCACGAGATCTATCCCATCGTGAAGCGTTCCATCGATGGGACGATGAAGTACCATACCGATTCGCTCGGTTTCCTTGTGCATGGCGATGCCGAGACGTGGATGGACGCCGTTGGACCCGATGGGCCGTGGAGTCCGCGTGGCAACAGGGCAAATGATATACAGGCTCTCTGGGCAAACCAGCTTCAGGCCGGTGCGTGGCTTGCCGAACAGTTGGCGGACGGACACTCAGCCAATATTTGGTCGGCGTTGCGGGACCGCATAACTGCAAACTTCACCAAACACTTCCTTGCCGATTCCGCTGTGGCTGATCACCTCAATCCAGACGGAACTCCTGACAAGCAACTGAGGCCGAACCAGATATTCACTGTGGGTCTTCTTGATGAACCCAATCGGGCCAAGGTATTGCAAACCGTCGTCTCCAAGCTGACATATGACTACGGCGTTGCCTCCCTCTCGCAGGAAGATGAGAATTTCCATCCGCACCATCAATTCGAACCATATTACCCCAAGGATGCCGCCTACCACAATGGCACGGTCTGGACTTGGGTACAGGGGCCGGTTATCTCGGAACTTTGCCGGTCCGGCAGGGCGGATTTGGCCTACGCCGTTACTGAAAACAGTGTCCACCAGATTCTCGACAGGGGCGCTGTGGGAACCCAATCAGAGTTGCTGGATGCTTTGGCCAGGCCGGGAGAAACCGAACCACAGCCTTCAGGCACGTTCTCTCAGGCATGGAACCTTGCCGAGTTCATCCGGAATTTCTACGACGATTATCTCGGAGCACGGATCAACAGGTACAGCCACACCTTGGTGCTCCAGCCACGGCTACCGCTGGGATTCAACAGCGTTCATGTCCGATTGAATATGGATGGAAGAGGAGTCCCCATTAATCTTCGGCGTACTGAAGGTGGTTTCATAACTGTCATAGACGGAAAGGAACTGAAGGCCGGTGGCAAGGCATTCGTTTCGTTCCTGAGCGACTCCGGTGAAACAATTGCCGCAGAGATTTCTATCAAGCCCCAATCAGAGACAAAAATAGAACTGAGGTATGACAGTTTAACTTATTATACCAACGGAATTAAAGGTAATCCGTCTCAACGCTCCATTACTTCACTAATCCAAACCAAAGAATCAAACGCTCCATCCTCTTCCTCCACTCCATCACTCCATAGCAGAGAATTAAACTCGCCGCGTCCCCTCACTCTTGCCATTCCCACGCTCCGTCCCGGTCTTGCATCTCTTTCGGGTCCGGACTATCCGCTCATCCCTCACTCTGTCTTAAAAAAGAGCAACCCATCAGCTCGAGTTATCGTCGCTGCTGATGATCCCGCAGGCGATGACACAGGGATCGGAGCATCCGGCGCGCAGGTTAATGGTTATGTCTACCCACGCAACCCAAACTTCAGCGCCGGGTGTCTTGATATTACGCGATTCACCGTGACAACGGATGACAGCAATGGCTACTTTACGCTCGGATTCAGGGCGCTCTCCAATCCCGGCTGGCACCCGGAATACGGGTTCCAACTAACGTATGTGGCTATTGCCATTGGTGCTGAGGGCTTGGCCCAGAAAGAGATCAGGCACAACTCCGAATTTACATTGCCGGAGGGAACAGGATATGAACGCCTTGTCCTAGTTGGCGGAGGCGTACGCGTGGAAGACGCCGGGGGAAAGGTTCTCGTTGCATACATTCCTGTTTCCACCGATGCCACCAACCCGCTGGGGGATGCAGCCTCAGGGACAATCAGTTTTACCATCCCTCTCTCGTTTCTTGGTGGGCTTGACAGTGGGACGAAGTTCACCGTTCTTGTTGGCGCTCAGGATGATCACGGCGGTGCCGGATTGGGTGAATTCAGGACCGTGAATAAGGAAGCGGGCGAATGGAACGGCGGCGGACGGGGCACCAGTGGAACGAATGTGTATGATATGGTGGAAGTTAGAGCCCGTTTCTAGGTCGTGTTTGGGTTTCGCAATCGCAGGCTTGCCTGCCCGCCGTAGTGATTTTACGAAGGCGGGTGTGCGTGGGGAAATCATGCAGAGCTTTGCGATTTCATCGACATCATTTACCCTGCTCGGTTCGCATCCATTCGACAGATGAAATTGTCTTTCGACTGGGCTCGCGTTATCCGAGATTGCGGGTTGCGATTGCGAAAGTTCTCTTTCGTACTTTCTCTTCAAAGAGAAAGTACATCAATTACCATGGCAGTGGAAAAAGATCATGACAACTTCTCAACCCCCGCAACCCAAAAAGAAAAACCGCCTCGCCAAGTGGCT
The DNA here is from genome assembly GCA_046160825.1 of Bacteroidota bacterium. Classification (GTDB taxonomy): domain Bacteria; phylum Bacteroidota; class Ignavibacteria; order UBA10030; family UBA6906; genus JBJXHC01. The sequence continues at coordinate 2,777 of JBJXHC010000070.1, forward strand.
TGGTATCATACTCATCGTTCCGATCATCCTCTTTGTGGTGTACACCTGGCTCGCACTGACGTGGAGTTATTCATCGGGCGAGCGCGCAGGATACGTACAGAAGCTCTCGCACCAGGGATTTATTGTGAAGACATGGGAGGGCGAACTGGCAATGGTGAATCTTCCCGGCACGGCACCGGAGAAGTTCTACTTCAGCGTGCGTGACGATGTTGTGGCAGAAAAGATCAATGCCTCTCTCGGCAAGCGTGTCGCACTCGTGTACGAGCATCATGTGGGCGTACCGACGAAGTTCTTTGGAGAGACTGAATACTATGTTGTGGATGTAAAGGTAATAGAGTGACAAACCTGTTCACTTGTTTCGCAATCGCAGGCTTGCCTGCCCGCCGTAGTGATTTTACGAAGGCGGGTGTGGGCGGGAGAATCCTTCAAAGCTTTGCGATTTCATCGACGTCAATTACCCTACTCGGTTCGCCCCATTCGACAGATGAAATCGTCTTTCGACCGAGCTAGCGTTATCTGAGATTGCGGGTTGCGATTGCGAAAGTTCTCTTTGGTACTTTCTCTTCAAAGAGAAAGTACCAAATAAACTAATGCACAACTTCCTCAACCGTAAGGATCAACATGAGCGATGACTTCAAACCCGAGATGGGTGCAATCACCTGGGCCGACTTGACGGTAAAGGACGCAGACACGGTAAGCGCCTTCTACAGTGCCGTGGTGGGATGGAAACCGGAGCCTGTGAAGATGGGCGACTACTCGGACTACAATATGACGATACCGGGAACAGGCCAACCGGCGGCGGGTGTGTGTCACGCTCGCGGTGTCAATGCCGGTCTCCCCTCTCAATGGCTGTTGTATATTACCGTCCCCGACCTGACGGCATCAATCAACAAGTGCAAGGAACTTGGCGGCAAGGTCATCGTCGAACCGAAGTCCATGGGTGAGATGGGGCGTTATGGTGTTATAGAAGACCCTGCCGGCGCGGTCGTTGCGCTGTTTGAGCCGAAGGGATAGGAATGGAGTGGTTGGGTATTGGATGATGGGGTAGAAAGGACACCGGCTGGTAGCCCTAACCCCACCATTTATGGTGGGGCTTAATCCAGACGGGTGTGCTGGATGGCTTTAGCCATGACCGGCCAAGTTATACTTTTGTAAAAGCTCATCCACTTCTTCACCATACGAGACCCTTCTGTGGTGCTCTTCCTGGTTGTCAATGTATGCTCTGACAGGATCCAAAGCCAACTCGCTCACAGAAACAGCGTAGTACTCATTCGCCCACTCAAACCTCACTGGCGTCATTCCCTCTTTGTTCATCCAGTGTGCAGACTCGCCTTTAATGAGTTGTAATGTTTTCGCAATCGTGGTATCGGCATTGAGCCCGAACAGACAATGGAGATGCTCGGTATACCCATTTAGTCTATCAATGTGGATCTCTTTGTGTTTGGCGTTCTCACGGATGTGTGTTATCATACGCAGTCGAATCTCTCTGGTGAGGAATGGTTGCCGATCCTTCGTTCCCCACACTGCATGTATTCACACTCTCACGTAGGATATGGATCCTCCTGTTATGGCTAAAGCCCTGGGTAATATGAGATGGCTCAACCCCAACCTAGAGGTTGGGGTTATGAGGTCGCTCCCATGCAACTCTCCCCCTTGCCCCTCCCTTAGTAGAGGGAGGAAATTTTGGGCAACGAAATAAGACCGTGATGAGCGAGCGCCCACGACTTCAGTCATGGCGTACCTAACCCCACCATTTAT
>JBJXHC010000071.1:0-26055 GCA_046160825.1 Bacteroidota bacterium
ATCTCTGCCGGATCCATCGGGAGCACGCTTCCAGAGGTGGTTCGACTCTACCAGAATTATCCCAATCCGTTCAATCCTTCAACGTTCATCAGGTTTGATGTTATCCAAAGCGGTTCCGGTCCCGCCCTAACGGAGGTAAAGATATTCAACGTTTTAGGGGAGGAGATGGCAACACTTGTTTCTCAACCCCTGGCGTCTGGTTCTTATGACGTTGAGTGGAATGCCTCCGGTTTTTCGAGCGGCGTTTATTTTTGTCGATTGTCATCGGACGGAAATATTAAGAGCAAGAAATTGATATTGATGAAATGAATAACCTGCAACATAGCAAAGGCTTGACAACGCTTACCTCGCGCATTCCCGCGTGGCACTACCGTCATTTTCTATTTTGCATGGCACTGGTATTTCCGATCGCTTCCCATGGCCTGGCGCAATTCGAAGGCATTATCGTCAGCAAAAACCTTACGACCGATGAACTGGGAGTTACACAGGAATTCACAATGACCATGTCAATCAAGAAGGATATGGCGCGTATTCAAACAACCGCGGATTCTGCTACTCCCACTTCAGTGATGATCTATCGCACTGACCAGAAGGTCGTATGGATGTTGAGTGATGTGGATAGTTCGTACTTTGAGATCAGTCAAGCCGATCCGGTCCAAGAAATTCATCAGCAATCACCTTTATCCGACCAGGAGAAGTACAAGGTGAAACGAACCGGGAAGAAAAAAAAGATGCTGGGTTATCCAGCGGAGCAGATTATTCTCAGTCGGGGTGATGAGAAGACTGTAATATGGGGTACGAAAAAACTTGTGAATGTCTCCAAGGCCATCTCCTCTGCCTTCGGTGAGGAGCACGCACAAATTGCAGATGGGTGGAATGATGAAGTAGTCAAACTGGGGTTCTTTCTTTTGAAAGCGGAGACCACCATTGCTGGTCGCATTGTGGAGTCCCAGGATATCACCAAAATCGAAGAACGGCCGCTTGAGGACAATTTGTTTATTGTCCCAAGGGGATACAGAAAACAGGATGCCGGGAACATGTTTGACGGCAGTCCCGCTGAATAAAGAAACAACAAGAGGCCTGCGGCAAACCACAGACCTCTTGCTGTAAGTACCAAAGGTCGGACTTGAACCGACACCCGGTGTAAGCCGGACTGGATTTTGAGTCCAGCGCGTCTACCAATTCCGCCACTTTGGCATTGAAGACGTGCAAATATAATAATTCTCTGCTGTAATATCAACGACACCTCACACTTCATGATCATGGAGACGCTCTGACCCATTGCCTACAAGGTTCCTGAATTCACGTAGCCAATGTCAGATGAATGTCTCCGACTTCATATTGCGTTCTCATCGATTCTCTCTCTCTCTCTTCTGCTTTGCTTTTCTGATACCGCACGTCAGCTCACAAGTGCCCGAAGATGCGAAGAGGATGACCCGATCAATTATAATAACGGCATCCTCAGTCGATTCTACATATGTCTTGTCGGAGAGATTCATCCTTGCCGGGAGCGATTCCGTATTTCTGGATTCTCTTCTTCTTATCCGTGACAAGGACTACCGCCTGGATTACAAAGGTGGGGCGTTCAGGATTGATAGCTCATTCGCCCGCCAATACTATTCACTCGATTCCTCCAGGAAGAATCTTGAACTGCGAATCGGCTACTCAGCATTACCGTTTCGTTTCCAACCCTCGTATGCGCGGCGAAAGCTCATCGTACTTCAGGATTCATCACGGAGCGATACGATCCGCGTCGCGAGACCGAGCCGTTCCATCGGGCTTGACGACATTTTCGGTTCCAACCTGCAAAAGAGCGGCAGTATCGTTCGTGGACTGACTGTTGGATCGAATCGCGATCTGTCTCTGAATTCCGGATTCCGGATGCAGCTTGCAGGAAAGATCACATCTGATATAGAAGTTGCTGCGTCCCTCACGGATGAAAACACCCCGATCCAACCTGAAGGCACGACGCAAACCCTTCAGGAATTCGACAAGGTATTCGTGGAGATCAAGGGAACAGATTATGCTGCAACCCTCGGTGATTTCAATCTTGAGATGAACGGAACGGAATTCAGTCGATTCAGCCGCAAGTTGCAGGGGGCAAAGGGAGATGCACAGTTCAGGGGCGGGGGAACAAACGGAGCCGTCATGCTCTCGGGCGCATCGCCGCGCGGAAAGTATGCCACCAACCAATTTCAGGGACTTGAAGGCGTTCAAGGTCCCTACCGGCTCAGTGGAAGGAACAGCGAACGGGACATTATCGTGATTGCCGGAACCGAGAAAGTCTTCATCAACGGTCAGCAGCAAACCCGCGGCGAAACGAATGACTATACTGTTGATTATTCAACAAGTGAATTACGGTTTACGGCACGGCGGCTCATCACATCGGCATCCCGCATCACCGTTGATTTCGAATATACAGACCGGAAATTCTCGCGATCGTTACTGGCTGGAGGCACCACCGCTTCGTTCTGGTCGAACAAGGCAACACTTGGATTCTCCTTTCTCCGTGAGACTGATAACCCGGACGCTCCAGTGGACGCGGAGCTTTCTGACAGCGCGCGGACAATACTCCAAAGTGCCGGCGATGATGCGAGCAAAGCAAAGGTCACCGGGGTGACTCAAGTGGATTCGAACGGTCTCTACTTTCCGGTGGATACAGTCCTCAGTGCCGGTGATTCAGTTCGTTTCTACCGATACGCTCCAGGCAATCCCGCGGCAATCTATGTCATCAGCTTCACGTATGTTGGCTTTGGAAAAGGAGAGTACATCCGGCGGGCTGCAGGCGAGTTCGAATGGCAGGGTCCGGCTGGCGGCGACTATCTTCCCATCCGTTTCCTGCCGTTCGCGCAACTTCAACAGATTATTGATGTGACTCTTGGCCTCACTCCGGTGGAGGATTTGAATATCTCCGGAGAGTTTGCCAGAAGCCAGTTCGATGCAAACCGTTTTTCTACAATAGATGATGGGGACAATGGCGGGCACGCCCTGAACTTTGTCGCAGGTTATGCACCGAAGGAACTGACCATCGGCGGAACAAACATCGGGGCCGTCTCGGTAAAATTGAGGGAACGTTTCGTTGATGGAAAGTTCGTTCCGATTGACAGAGCAAACGATATTGAATTTAATCGGAAGTGGGGGATTGATTCTCTTCAAACCGCCGACGAGGAAATACAAGAGGCCTCGGTGGGATATATGCCATCAGCGGGACTTTCATTTGACGGCGGGTACGGAAAGATCACACGTGGTGAACAGTTCCGATCGGTCCGAAATGAGGGGAGATTCTCGCTGAACCAGGTCGACCTTCCCAGGGCCAACTATTTCATTGAGAGCGTCCGGTCACGAGAACGATTACTCGACAATTCAAGTTCGTGGTTGCGTCATAACGGGTCTCTCAGTTATGGCTTCTGGAAGTTCACACCATCATTCAGAATCGAAGGCGAAGATCGTTCAATACGCTCACTCTCTTCCGACACATTAAAGAACGGCAGTTTCAGATATTCCACGTATGCTCCCGGTTTGGCCTTGGCAGGGATTGGACCCGTATCTCTATCCTCAGAGTTTGAGTGGCGCACTGATGATATCTTCAGTGCGGGGACAAGGGTGCGTGAATCGAAATCTTTCACACAGGCCTATGCTGCAAACCTTCGTGAGTGGAACTCGGTCTCCAGTTCCACGGAAATCACCCTGCGCAGAAAAGAGCATTCGCCTCTGTTCAAAGTCTCGGGAAATCCTGATATCCGATCTGTTCTTGTCCGCAATCAGACTCGATATTCTCCTCTGAATAGAGGGATTGAAACCGATGTGTTCTATCAAGTTACAACTGAACGTTCATCACGCCTCGAACGTGTGTTTCTGAGAGTTTCCGAAGGGACCGGGAACTACCAATACCTGGGCGACTTGAATAATAATGGTATCGCAGAAGAAAGTGAATTTGAGTTGACGCGCTTTGAGGGAGACTTCATTGCCATTTCGTTACCGTCGGACGAGCTTTTTCCTGTAATTGACCTGAAGACGAGCATTCGATTTAAGATAAGTCCGAGGAGGTTCGTTGAAGCGGGTGATGGGCTCATTAGCGACATAAGCCGTATTATCACTTCAGAAACATATGCCAGAGTGGAAGAGAAAAGTACGGAGGCTGATTTAAAGCAGATCTATCTTCTCCACCTGAGAAGGTTCAGAAGTGACTCGACGACCATCATCGGTTCGACTCTCTTTACAGAAGATCTGACGTTCTTTGAAGGAGAGCCCGGGTTCTCGGGGAAGCTCAGATTCTCGGAGCGTAAAGGTTTGACGCGTCTTAGCAGTGGTGTCGAAAGGAGCTTCACGAGAGAACGCTCGGTGAGGATACGCTGGCAGCTCTTGGAGGAAGTTTCAAATCAGATTGACTATGTCAACAGGATCGATGCAGTTTCAACGAACGAATCATCAAGCAGAATCAGGGATATTCTCTCGAATGGATTGACGTTCGATCTCTCATACCGACCCGAGCAAAACATAGAATTTGGCCTGAAACTGGATATCTCAGAAGCTTCCGATCGATATCAGACACCTGCGTTTGGTGCCGATTTGAATGCGCAGACAGTGAGATTCGTGTATTCGTTTCAGGGAGCAGGACAAGCACGGATCGAAGCTGCGCGAGAGGAGGTGCTTCTCCAGAGGAGTGCTGTGACATTTCCGTTTGAGTTGACTGGCGGCAGAGTCGAAGGAAAGACCTGGCTCTGGCGTGTGGCATTCGACTATCGAGTGACGCAATTCATCCAGGCAACTGTGAATTATGACGGAAGATCCGAGGGCGCACGCTCACCCGTACATACTGCTCGAGCGGAAGTTCGAGCATTTTTTTAGATGAAACAGATTGTATCAACCTATTGAAGCAAAGCAGGATTGGCGCTTGCGTTTCACGTTTCGATTCTGTATACTGACTTTAGCTTTGCCGCATGCGGATTCTCTTATCACCTGCGCCATCACACACGCTTCACATCGACACTCATGGTTTACTGTACGTCATTCGATTCCAAAATCGGTTTGATTTATGTTGCATCGACTGAAAAAGGCGTGTGCAAAATCAGTGTGCCAAAACAGAGCCGCCGTGATTTCTTCCGTTGGTTGCACGACAATTTCTCCGACCACGAGGTTGTTGATAATAAATCGAGGAACAAGGAAGTTATAGACCAATTGAATCGCTACTTCAATGGCCGCCTTGCAAAGTTTACCTGTCCCGTTGATCTCATTGGAACCCCGTTTCAAACCCGAGTATGGAAAGACCTCAGCAAGATTCCTTACGGCACCACAATCACATACAAGCAACTGGCAAAACGCATCGGCACCAGCAGGGGATTTCAGGCTGTAGGCCGGGCCAACGCTTCGAATCCACTCCCCATCATTGTTCCATGCCATCGTGTTCTCGGCACAGATGGTTCGCTCGTCGGTTATTCAAGCGGCATCAAGACAAAGGAGTTTCTCCTGAAGCTTGAGGGCGCTCTGATGATCTGAACATCGACGCTCTTTCAGTTTCATTCTCATCCTTCCGATAATCTTCTTGCCTTCGCTTGTCAATTTGGTTATCATTTTCACGAGTTCACTCTCGTTTCTATTTATTCGCGCTCGATTTATATCTTCATGTCATTTCTTGAACACCTGAATCCTGTCCAACGCCAGGCCGTTGAAACCCTGGATGGCCCGGTGATGATCATTGCCGGCGCGGGAAGCGGCAAGACCCGTGTACTGACCTATCGCACGGCGCATCTCTTGCAAGGGCATGCGCGAGCAGAGTCCATCCTGGCATTGACCTTTACAAACAAGGCAGCGGAAGAAATGAAGGGACGCATCGAATCCCTTGTCGGTCCGCAAAGCCGCGGCATATGGATGGGGACATTCCATTCCATGTTTGCGCGCATGCTGAGGTTTGAAGGTGAGCACGCCGGTTACCAGCGCAACTTTACCATCTATGACAAGGACGAGAGCATCTCCGTGGTGAAGACGGTGATGAATGACCTGAAAATTCCTCAACAGCAGTTCAATCCCAACGCCATTCTCTCGCGCATCAGCAGTGCAAAAAACCAGTTCATTTCGCCGAAAGAGTATGCCGAAAAGGCATTCGATCCATTGAGCGAACGAACCGCTTCCGTGTATCAACAGTACATCAAGAAACTCAAGCACTCAAATGCCATGGACTTTGATGACCTGTTGCTCGTACCGCTTGAGATATTTCTCCAGCGTCCCGATATCCTGCAACGGTACCAGCGTCGGTTCACGCATCTTATGGTGGATGAATACCAGGATACCAATCGCGTTCAGTACCGGCTGATCAAGGAGTTGGCGCGGGGAAACAGGAACGTGTGCGTTGTTGGCGATGACGCACAAAGCATCTACGCGTTCCGCGGTGCCGATATCCGGAATATCCTCGAGTTCGAGAGAGATTATCCCGACTGCAAAATATTCCGGCTTGAGCAGAACTATCGCTCAACGAAAACCATTCTTGCGGCGGCCGACTCAGTCATCAAGAATAATCAGGACCAGATCAAGAAGAACCTCTGGACGGACAACAGCGCGGGTGAACAAATTGTCCTGACAGTGTGTGATGATGAAGTTGATGAAGGCTACAAAGTGGTGAGCCGCATAGGTGAGGAGATCAGGAAATGGAAACTTGATCTCAAGGACTTTGCCGTGTTGTACAGGACGAATGCGCAGTCACGCGCGATTGAAGATGCGATGCGGCGTGGTGGCATTCCGTATGTTATTGTCGGGGGAGTGGCCTTCTACAAGAGAAAGGAAATCAAGGACGTTCTCGCTTACTTGAAGCTCGTCTCCAATCCTCATGACGAAGAGAGCCTGTTACGCGTCATCAATTTTCCTGCTCGCTCCATCGGCGACACGACAATCGGAAAATTACGCGTGGTTGCGCAAGAAGCAGGTAGGCCTCTTTTCGATCTTATCACAGGAGAGAACTTCCCCAATTCCATTTCCGGAAGAACGGTGAATGCCATCCGGAATTTTGGAGGATTGATGGGGAAGTATATCCGCTTGAAGGCCGAGATGTCCGTGAGCGAGTTTGCACGTGCCCTGGTGGATGACATTGGCATTCTTCGGGTATTGAAGGAAGAGGGTACGATCGAATCACTCGAACGACGGAGTAACATCCAGGAACTCCTCTCGGCGCTCACGGCATTTAATACCGAGAAACCGGGAGCGGGGCTTGACGATTTCCTGCAAGAGGTTGCGCTCGTATCGGACATGGACATGACGGAGTTCGGGCGTAACGTCGTGACGTTGATGACACTGCATGCGGCCAAGGGTCTAGAATTTCCTGTGGTGTTCATTACAGGGATGGAGGAGGGACTCTTCCCGCTATCGAACGCCATGAGTGATCGGAAGGAACTGGAGGAAGAGCGACGGCTTCTGTATGTCGGGATTACAAGGGCGATGCAACGACTCTTCCTCTCGTATGCCCAGACACGATTATTGTTTGGTGAACGCTCATATTCTGTGCGTTCACGTTTTCTGGATGAAATTGATGAGAGCCTGATCTCGCATGAGGGGTCGTCGACGCGTCGTTCCACCACACCGTATCGGCGCAACGGCAGCGGTGTTCCCCCGCCGTTTGTTCGAACACCGCGTCCGCCCAAACCCGTCGAGCAGGCCGAGCCATTCTTTGCCGATCCCGCCCCGAACTACGAAGACGAGTCGCAGGATCACTTCAATGCCCGTCTCGGCTCCCGGGTGTTGCATGAATCATTTGGTCGTGGCAAGATCGTTGCAATTGATGGCAGGGGAGACAGTGCAAAGGCGGTGGTCGAATTCGAGAGTGTTGGCCGCAAGCAATTACTTCTGAAGTTTGCCCACCTCCAACCGGGATAGACGGAAAAAAGGATAGGGCTGCACCAACGATGATCGAGTTCTTTATCAATACGGTGAAGGTCTGCCTGAGGTGTGGTGAGGTCGCCTGGTTTTATGTTCGCGGCATAGCCCGCAAGATCAAGAACGACGATATTCTCTTCCTCGCATCGGGCCTGTCCTTCAATGGCATACTCACGATGATTCCGCTGATGCTGCTCTCCGCATCCGCACTCGGCGTCTTTCTCAATTCTTCCGAACTCAGCATCCAGCAATTGCACGGCATCCTCGACACGATCTTCCCGCAGCAGCCTTTCGCCACAAATATAAAAGAATCGATCCTTACCGTCATTTCAGATATTATCACCTACCGTACGTCTCTTGGGATCTTTGGCGCGCTCGTGCTCATATGGTCAGCAACATCACTCTTCGATGCGTTGAGGAGTGTTCTCCATACGGTGTACGGCATTCCACGCACCCGCGGACTGTTCGCCGGAATGTTGCGCCATGTCGGTTTTGTGCTGCTCGTTTTTCTCCTCTTCATTGCAACGAATATTTCTTTATGGCTCTTTTCCATCGTGGAGAATGTGGCGATAAATGTCCCGGCTTTGCAGCGATTTGATTTCACCTGGTTGAGCCGGAACGTCCCGACCGCGGTTGTCGTCCTCTTGACTGCTTTGATGTTCTATATCATCTATCAATACATCCCGGATACCAAACCACCAAGAATTGCGGGTGTGATTTCAACGATCACCACTACCGTTCTCTGGGTGATTTCCGGAAGGGTCTTTGCCATTTATCTCTCCGAGTTTTCTGCGTTCAGCAAAATTTACGGTGCGTATGCATTCATTCTCGTTCTCCTACTCTGGATCTACTACTCGAGTATTGTTTTTATTCTCGGCGGCATCGTCGGACAGACGTATTGGGAACGCCTCAAGTTGAAGGAGGTCGGCGCACTCGACCGATGGGTGTGACTTCTGTTGACAAACCTGCAACCGATTGATATATTGCGACGACTCTTCATCTCATTACACACTACAGGCATTGCATGACCAAAACCGGTATTGAATATCTCCGCACAATGAAGCAGCAGGCGCTTCTTGGCGGCGGAACACAACGCATCGAGGATCAGCACAACAAAGGGAAGCTCACCGCCCGCGAGAGACTTGATATTCTCCTTGACGAAGGGAGCCTCGAAGAGTTGGATATGTTCGTCGAGCACCGGTCGACGGATTTTGGTCTTGATAAGCAACGGTTTCTCGGGGATGGAGTGGTGACGGGAACAGGGAGGATCGATGGGCGGATTGTTTGTGTCTTCAGTCAGGATTTCACGGTCTTCGGAGGTTCGCTTTCAGAAGCACATGCCGAGAAGATTGCGAAGGTGATGGACCTTGCAATGAAAATCGGATGCCCGGTGATTGGATTGAACGACTCGGGTGGTGCACGTATTCAGGAGGGAGTGGTGAGTCTCGGAGGCTACGCCGATATTTTTCTGCGCAATACGCTGGCATCGGGTGTGGTTCCACAAATCTCGGCGGTGATGGGACCGTGTGCAGGCGGTGCGGTATATTCTCCCGCAATTACGGATTTCACGCTGATGGTACGGAACACCAGCTACATGTTTGTGACCGGACCAAACGTGGTGAAAACCGTTACCCACGAAGAAGTGACTTCGGAAGATCTGGGAGGAGCGATGACGCACGCGTCGAGAAGCGGCGTTGCACACTTTGCATGCGAGAATGAGGTGCAATGCCTGCAGTACATCCGGAAGCTCATCAGTTTCATGCCATCGAACAATGTGGATGATCCACCGACGGTTGCGTGTACCGATCCGGCTGAGCGCATGGACGCGGCGTTGGATTCCATCGTCCCTGAGAACGCCACGAAGCCGTATGATATCAAAGAAGTGATTCATCGCGTTGTTGATGATGGAGATTTCTTCGAGGTTCATGAACACTATGCAGCGAACATCGTCGTCGGGTTTGCTCGATTTGATGGGCGTCCCGCGGGTATCGTGGCCAACCAACCGGGTATTCTCGCCGGTGTACTCGATATTGATTCATCAAAGAAGGCGGCCCGGTTTGTGCGTTTCTGCGATGCGTTCAATATCCCGTTGGTGGTGTTCGAGGATGTGCCGGGTTTTCTTCCCGGAACCGACCAGGAGTGGAGAGGCATTATCACCAACGGAGCGAAACTCCTGTACGCATTCTGCGAGGCAACGGTCCCGAAGATCACGATCATTACGCGCAAGGCGTACGGCGGTGCATATGATGTCATGAACTCCAAGCATGTACGCGGCGATATGAACTTTGCGTGGCCGAGCGCGGAGATTGCAGTGATGGGTCCCAAAGGAGCGGCAGAGATTATCTTCAAGAAAGAAATTGACAAGGCGCCGAACAGAGACCAGGCACTGGCAGAGAAAGAACAGGAGTACCGCGAGAAGTTCGCTCACCCGTATCTTGCTGCAAGCCGCGGCTACATCGATGCCATCATCGAACCACATGAGACCCGACCGCGTATCATCCGCGCCCTTCGCGTTCTCGAAAATAAAGTCGACTCCAACCCCAGAAAGAAGCACGGCAATATTCCCCTCTGACGGGTAGGAATTACCGGAGACGGCGTGCGAGCCACAGAAAACCCTTGACTCCTGCAAGTTCAAGGCGTATCTTGTGCTGGCATAATACATGCAAGCGATAGCATGTATCAATTATCATAACTCTGGTGGGAAGAATGACTAAGCACATTCTCGGGGCAGTTTCCGTCCTCTTGGCGCTCCTTTTTATCGGTTGCTCCTCTGAAAAATCAACGATCAATGCTTCGTTGAACCACTCCGCTGTGACTTCGGAAGGAGAACCTGCATATGCAGAGTCTGACGTGTCTCTGGTGGGAGCCATTCCGGTTGAAGAGGAGTTCGCTTCAAACGATTCCACCATAGTGGAGAGGCTCGAAGAGGCGAGACAGCATTACGTCTCTGCTTCCACGGCATTGGAGAACGGCGACTCTGCCCGGTCTGCCATGCAGTTCGAAGAAGCCATTGCCATTCTGAATCAGCTCAGTTACTTCCCCGAAATCGAATCGAACCAGGATTTCAATGACCTCAGCACATCCGTCATTGAAGACTACGAAAACTACATCGCCAAGATTGATCATCTTGATCCGGGCACGTCGGTTTTTGCGCTTCGAGAGAAACTCAATCAGATAACGGACCAATCCGATTCAGGCGATCCCTTGCCCGGAAGCGAGATGGGACAAGGCACCACGGTTCCGCTCGTCATGAACCGTTTGGTGGAACAAAGCATTGCGTTTTTTGTCGGCAAGGGTCGTGAACACATTGAGCGATGGTTGTACCGGTCTGGTGTCTATTTTCCCATGATGAGAAAAATCTTCAAGGAAGAAAATGTCCCCGAAGAAATCATGTACCTTGCAATGGTTGAAAGCGGGTTGAACCCTCAGGCACGTTCGTGGGCCAAGGCAGTGGGGATGTGGCAGTTCATGAAGGGTACGGGAAAGATGTACGGACTTCAGACAAACTTTTGGGTTGATGAACGCCGCGACTTTGAAAAATCGACGCGTGCAGCAGCCCGTCACCTGCGGGATTTGAATGAGGAATTTGGGGATTGGTATCTCGCCCTTGCCGCATACAATTCAGGTGCCGGTCGCGTGTATCGTGGCATCCGCCGCAGTGGAACAACGGACTACTGGGCAATGCGAAAACATATTCCGCGGGAAACGCGTAACTACGTTCCGCAGTACATTGCCGTGACAATGATCGCGATGAACCCTCAGGATTACGGCTTCGGACATGTTGTTCCGGGCACGCCTTTCGAGTATGAATATGTGACGGTGGATGATTGTCTCGACCTTGAGGCTCTTGCCGGCTGCGCGGGCACGACCGCAGAACTGTTGCGTGAACTGAACCCGGAGTTGCTCCAGTGGTGTTCACCACCGGCAATGCAAGGATATTCATTGCGGGTTCCGATGGGCACGTCGGCACAATTCAAGGAAAAGTATGCGGCAATTCCTGATGATCAGAAAAAGGACTTTGTGCTTCACACAGTGAGACGGGGAGAAACTCTTGGTGCTATCGCCTCGAAATACGGAATCGCTTCCGCAATCATCAAGGAATCCAACAAGCTCAAATCTTCGCGGTCACTCTCGACGGGCAAGACTCTTGTTATTCCCGTGAAGCGTGGAAGTGTTGATGCAGCCGAACTTGCAAAACTTGCTTCTTCTCCTGCAACTCCGAAACGGGTTATTGATCGAACCAAGGTTGAACGAACGCTTGCGCGCGCAGAAAAGCGCCAACGGGTGGAACCTGCTCCCGCCAAGGACAAATCCAAACTGACCTATCGCGTAAAGAAAGGCGACACCATTGGTCATATTGCTGAGTGGTTCGGCGTCCGTGCAGCAGACATTAGAAACTGGAACGACATTCCGTACGGTCAGCCGATTGTTCTTGGTTCAGCGTTGAGGGTGTACGTTGAGAAAAGCAGGGAAGGGCATTATGCGCGTGTTGATGAAATGAGTTTTGAAGAGAAGCAGGCAAACAAGAAACAACCACTCCCCGCAGTCGCGGGAGATGATGCCTCTCCGGAGGGAGCGACGAAGTACACAGTCAGATCGGGTGATACGCTGGAGAAGATCGCAAAGGCACATAAGGTTTCCATCAGCCAGTTAAAGCGCTGGAATAATATCGGTGGGAGCCGCATTGCTCCCAATCAGGTGCTTCTTGTCTATACCGAAGCGCAACAGTTACCGAAGATTGCGCAGAAGTCGAAAGCAAAGAGCGACGCCCCGGTTGTTCATATCGTCAAGAAGGGCGATACGCTTTGGGATATAGCGAAACTGTACAAGGTGCCGGAGTCACAGGTGCGAAAGTGGAATAACCTGAAACGCAACCGCATCTATGCCGGTCAGGAATTGATCATCTACACGAACAGGATTGCTTCCGCTGTAGTTCAATAGGAATCACAAACTTCGATTATCGGTCGCGCCGCCCTCTCCATGGAGGGCGGTGCTGTTTCGATCCGATGCCTGCGGCAAATTCCTTGACTTTCCTTTCTTTTCAGGATATATTGTCCCGCACCCGAATCCAATAGCTTGGCTGTGGTAACCTGAGTCATCCCCTACTCTATGCATTTTCGATTACTGCTTGTTGTCCTGGTGAGTTGTCTTTTGTCGCTCGGTTTCCGTGGGCACCTGGATATTGACGCCCGCGATAGAGAGGCAGGGCTTGACAAGGTGCTTGATGATTCCGACAGGCTCTTTACTTCGGTGGGGAGAATCGGACTTACGGTTTCAAATTTTGGCACTGTGGGCACGAGGAATTCCTATTGGGACGAACGCCAGCCTTCCTGTGAGTATCCAATGGGAAGCAGAATCGAGCATATCTATCAAGGTGGACTTTGGGTCGGGGCAGTCTCCCGGATTTCAGGCCAGCAGCAGGTAAGTACCGGAGCCACTGACCAGGCCTCTGCTTCGCGCATAGGCCAAGGGTACGAATTCACCTCCGAGCTTGGCTCTCTCATCACACAGCGTTCCTCACTCTCCGAATCCCAGTTCTTCGATACCAGCGCCGTCAGTCACCAGGATTTCCTCGCCGAATATTCTGATTTCAATCGTTCCAACCCCACAACAGGCGACACGATCCCCGAACACTCGCCAATGGGCGTCATAGTGAAGCAGGAGACCTACGCATGGAATTTTCCCTTCGCTGATTTCTTTGTCATTCTCAACTACACGATTTACAATGCAAGCGTTGATACGTTAGACTCTGTCTACGTTGGCTTCTGGAACAACGCCGTCGTGCGCAACACGAACAACGTACGACCGAGTACACCGGGTTATTTTGAGCACGGGGCAAATGGCTTCCTCGACACAGTGAGAATGATGTACTCTTTTGATTTTGATGGCATACCAGGCCCCACTCCGGCAGATAGTTATGTGGGTATCAAGCTGCTTGGCTCATCTCCATTTCCTTCCGGCACAGATTCCCTCACGGATCTTCGTGTCCGTACATACTTTAATGCCTGGAGATTCAGAAGCTCTTCGGGTGAACAGGCATATTTTTCGCCCGAGGATGATGCAGGCGTCAGTCCTGCCGGCGCAAGGAGTCGTTTCGATCGCCTTGCTTCTTCATTGCCTCAGGATAGAATAGCAGTGTTGCGAACCCGGGCGGACAACATGACGACTCTTCTATCGGCGGGTCCGTATGCGACATTGCTTCCCGGAGATTCTTTGAAGGTGGCGTTCGGAGTAATCTGTGCGCGCAAGAACGGCGTTGCTCCGGCATTTAATGACACACCTGAGCAACGGGCAACACTGATGGTGAATGCCGGCTTCTGTCAGCAGGCATATGATGGTGAGGATGTGAACGGCAACAACATTCTTGATCCGGGTGAGGACATCAACGGCAATGGCACGCTGGATCATTTTCAGTTGCCGCAGCCGCCTCGTCCGCCAAAGGTTCGGGTTGAGGTTGAGAATCAGAACATCGGTGTGTATTGGGACAAGTCGTCCTCCGAAACTTCCATCGATCCCATCACGCGTGAATTCGATTTTGAAGGATACCGAATCTATCGCTCGAACGCCGGAGCGGATTTCAATAATCCGGAAGACCTGCTGCTGACTCTTTCTCTGGTGGGTGAATTCGATGTCCCGACCAACAGCATTGGATACAATACAGGATTCAGTGCCATTGCACTTTCGGAACCGCGGGTCTTTGCCGGAGATACGGTCGCGTATTGGTATCGCTTCCCGCCGCCCGGAACGAATATTCCCCACCTCAATGGCTGGCAGTATCTTTACGGTGTTGCAGCCTTTGACCGCGGCGACTCGGCGACCGGAGTCACGTCCCTTCAAAGCAAGACGGAAGTGCGGAGAGTTATTCCAGGCACTGCACCGACTTCCGATCCCAATAAAACCATTGGAGTCTATCCCAATCCGTACTATGTGAATGCTGCCTGGGATGGGGCCGGAGAACGTAACAGGAAGATATATTTTTATAATCTTCCGGAGCAATGTGAGATTCGCATTTATACACTTGCCGGGGACGTTGTGGCTGATCTTTTGCACGAAGCTGCGACGTATGATGGATCGAATATCGAATGGTTCAGACAATTCGGTGGATCGGGCGTCGCTCCGACATTTGCAGGAGGAGAGCACGCGTGGGACTTGATTACAAAGTTCGATCAGGCAATCGCCACGGGCCTGTATTTGTTCAGTGTGAAGGACTTGGGAACGGGAGATATCAAGCGAGGAAAGTTCTTGGTAATCAAATAAGTGTGGGTCAAATTTTCACAACATGTTAAGAGGAGAACGACAATGAAAAGACTGTTCCTTTTTGCTCTGCTTGTGTTGGCAGGGATTGCGGAGATGCATGCGCAGATCCCGCATATTTCCATTCGACAATTCCAGGAAGCACCGTTTGATTCATTGCTACTTGCAGATGTTCTGCAAAATTCCGTTCCATCCCGATGGACACTACAGCGATCTCCCGCGCCGTACTACCTTGACACGGTAACGATCACTGCCGTATGTGCCGTTCCGGCAAAGGTTTTGACTTTTACCGCCGGTGGGTTCACGATGCTGCTGTACGATACGGGCGCAGTATCAAACTGGGGATCAGTATTCGTTCGTGTTAACGCCCCTACTGATACGGCACAGATCATTCTCGACGGCTTCCTCAATGTTGAGAGAGGTGACATCATTGAGATAACAGGACTCGTCAGCGAATTCCCACTCACCAGCATGAACAGTCTCACACAATTCCAACCGATAGCGGGTCGACCGATCAACATCATTGGCAGTGCCCCTGCTCCGGGTTACACTCCCATGTCAGTCGGTGATTTCCAGCAGGGCGTATTCCCTGGAGGTCCGGTGAAGTACAGCACGGGTGAGCCACGGGAGGGGTGGATGGTAGAGTTTACTGACCTCACAGTCGATGCGAGAGTGAATACAGCACGCGGCACGTTCAGCGCGGTCGATGCTTTTGGAAATCAAATTACCATGTATGACGCTTCGAGGTTTTTTACGCTCGGCCACGGAGGGACAACACCGTTCCCCGCGGATACTCTTTGGACATTGCAATACCCTGTTGTCGGCTCACGTCTCGATACATTGCGTGGATTTATTACCACTGTTTCGGGTGGCGAAAATCCGAGGGGATATCGGATTGCGCCAATTTTCCGTGGCGATGTGGTTGTCGGCGTAATTCTTCCAAGCGTGACCACCCACCGTCGTAATCCCATTGTTGTTCCTCCGGATAGTGCTGCACGGATCAGTGTTCGTGCAACACAACAGGCTGGCGGCAATCCGATCGCTGCTGTCGAATTGAACTACAGTCTCAACAACGGACCGTTCGTCAATGTTGCGATGACGTTTCAGGCATCCGACACCACATACAATGCACAGATACCCCAGCAAACGGCAAATACGTTTGTTCATTATTTCATGCAGGCAATCGACAATCAAGGGAACCGTGCCACGCTTGCAAGTTCCGCCTTCGGTGGTGCAGCATCCGATACATCCAAGGGGTACTTCTTCTACACCGTACTCGACCGACAGCTGACCGTCCACGATATTCAGTTTACTCCTTACGTCAACGGACGCAGCGCATATCAGGCGGCATTCGTCGATGTCTCGGGCGTAGTAACTGCGGATACCGGGCATATCGGTCTCTCTCCGTTGAACACCGGCGGCACGAGCGCATGGTACATGCAGAACGGCACACAGCCATGGAATGGACTTTGGATTGTGGGACCGGAAGGAACGATGGCAGGATTGCGCAATGGCGACAGTGTAACGGTGTCCGGATTTGTTTCCGAACAATTTGATGTTACACGTATCCAGAATATTACTACCGTAGTCGTGCATTCAACGAGCAATCCGCAACCCTCACCTGTTGTTGTGCCGACGTCAACGTTTGGTCCAATAGTCGGGAACGGAACCCCTTCTGCGGAACGATACGAAGGGATGCTTGTGCGTTTCAACAATGTTACCGTGTCTTCCATCGACCCGGTGTTTTCCGATCCGACGGAATTTGAAGTTGATGACGGTAGCGGACCTGTCATCGTCCGGCGCGATGGAAGACACATCTATTCCAACGTCCCTGCTGACTCGACTTTCGGCAAGACCATTCTGAGAGTTGGAAACAACATTTCCTCGCTTACCGGGGTGATCTACTTTAGCTTCAACAGATACAAGATCGTACCGCGAAAAAATGCTGACTTCGGCACCATCACGACCAGTGTTGAAATCGACTATGACCCAATCGTTCCACAGTCATACGCACTCGAACAGAACTACCCGAACCCGTTCAACCCGGCGACGGTGATCGAATACAACCTGCCGACATCCGAGATTGTCACGCTCAAAATATTCAACATGCTCGGTCAGGAAGTGCAGACACTTGTGAGCGGCGCGCAGGAACCGGGACGATACACTGTGCGGTTTGATGGCGCGGGACTTTCAAGCGGTATGTACTTCTACCGATTGCAGTCGGGTGAGTTTACACAGATCAAGAAAATGTTGTTACTGAAGTAATCGACAGGCAAGCATGCGCCATCTTTTCACCATACTGATCGTCTTTAGCGCGGTCATGTTTCTGAGTTGCAGTGAGGAAATTGCCGACAATCCTCTCGGTAACCAGACACCAAAAACATTCCTCTGGCTTTTTCCCGATTCCACTGTTGGCGTTGGCGTGAGTCGTCAGCGCCTGCAGTGGTGGGGAGAAGATCCGGATGGTGTGGTGGTGGGGTACCTGTTTTCGTACGGGGTATTTCCGAACACCGTGACGAGTATCCCGTCGCCGGACACGCTGCGGTATTCCTGGGTGACGAAGAATGATACGCTGATGTTATTCCCTCTGGATACTCTCTTCCGTAACTACACTGTATTCGTGCGTGCGGTGGATAACGGATTTACTTCAATACCAGCTCAGAGCATTGTCCGTTTCACTCCCTCACCGTATTGGGACAAGAATGACAACGGAGTATTTGATGGAACAGATGAACTGCTTCCCGCGCTTTCCGGCGCAGTAGATCCTGTTGGTGTTGTACAAACGTTTCCCGTCAGGAA
Source organism: Bacteroidota bacterium (assembly GCA_046160825.1). Taxonomy (GTDB): domain Bacteria; phylum Bacteroidota; class Ignavibacteria; order UBA10030; family UBA6906; genus JBJXHC01. Next base: position 17,914 of record JBJXHC010000071.1, read on the forward strand.
CACCCCACCAACAATCACGTTTGCCCGCAATCCCAATGATGAAACGCTGGAGATGAGGCAGCCTGATACGACATACACCGTTGCGACGTTTGCATGGAATGGACAAGATAACGATGGGCAGAATACACTGGCTTCGTTTCGGATTGCTCTCAATGATACGAGCAATGCTGCAAACTGGCTGACCATCCCGATACGTGATACGGTCGTCACCCTTGTCGTGCCACGGTCTCGTAGCGACGCTGCAGGCGCGGAAGTCGCAGCCGACGTCTATGGTGGAAGATTCCTTGGTCGCCAACTGCTCGGTACCGTTTCGGGTTTGAGACTCGATGCGCCGAATGTCCTCTATGTGCAGGTGCGCGATGTGGCAGGGGAGTACAGCGAGGCCATCACCCAGCCATCAGGAAGCGGCGTATGGTTTGTGAAGAAACCGCGTGGAGGGGTGCTTCTTGTCTCCGACTACATCAACAGCGACGCGGTCACAGCCCGCAATACGTATGTGTCGGCAATAGCGGCGGCTGGAGTAAATTTCCAGGCGGTGGACCAACTCGACATCGGTCTCGGTCTTACGGCAGCAGACAAACGTGCCGGAAAGTACGGACTGCTGGTTCCACCTTTTGTTGATCCCGCAATGATTCAGACGTTCCTTCTCTATGACTACGTTGTGTGGTACACAGACCAATATCCAACACTCGGTGCAGCCCAGCTTTCGCTTTTCGCCTATCTGCAAAATGGTGGCAAGGTGATTTTCTCAACGACGTTTGAGAACAGTGTTGATCCTCGTGGTGCGTTGCGTGATTTCGCACCCATTGATTCCATCAGCAGTGTTGACCTTTCAACAGGTCGCCCTCCAACGCCACCACCGGTTGCAGGTGACACCCGTATCCCGGCGAACTTTAGTGTTCTTGCCGACAGCTCGATCCCGGGAAGCGAGTATCCGCAGTTGGCATTCAATTCCGCACCACCGAACCATCTGATCTTCATGCGTCCAATTTATCGAAGGTCCGATGCCCGCTATCTCTATCATCTCCAAGCCGACACGCGTAACCGCTATCTTGGAATGCCAAACGTGGCAGTCGTTGATGGTGAGCAATCCATCATCTTCGTCGGCCTGCCTTTGCATCTTCTGAACAATACCGACCCCGCCTTCGGCAATCCCAATGGGCTTGCAGCATTTTTCATCCGTGCTCTCAACCAGGAATTCCGTTCCGACCGAGCAATAGACAGGAGAAGGTTCTAGCATGAATTTTCGCTCCATACTCCTTGCAACTTTATTCATGATGGGCATGGTGACTCTCCTTGCCCAAACCGAGAAGGGGAGTTTGGATGTGAAGGTGGCTGACGCTTCGGGTGAAGGACTGCCGGGCGCAAATGTGACAGTCAAGGGGACGTACTACGGCGGGTCAAGTGACATCGATGGAAATGTGAAGATCGCCAATGTCAATCCCGGAAACTATACCATTGAAGTAACGCTCATCGGGTACAAGACTGTGCAGTTTACCAACGTGAAGATTGAATCCGGAGCGCCGGCAAAACTTACGGCAAAAATGGAAGAGACCGTGCTTGCCCTCGGTAGTGAGGTGGTGATTGTAGGAGAGAAGCCACTCTTTGATATCGAAGAAACTGCAAGCAGGCGAAGCGTTGGTCAGGCGGACATTCAGGCGGCGGCGTTACAGAATGTTCAGAGCATTGTTTCGTTGCAGGCGGGCGTCGTTCTTGCGGATAATGAGATTCACATTCGCGGTGGAAGGACGCATGAGAACGCATATCTTGTGGACGGTGTGTCCGTTCAGGATCCGCTGGCGGGAACAGGATTCGGCCTGCAGCTCAGTCCTGCGTCCATTCAGGAAGTAGAGGTAATCACGGGTGGTTATAACGCTGAATATGGTCAGGCAACTTCCGGCATCGTCAACATTACGACTCGCGAAGGTGCGGACAAGTACAGTGGGGCGATTTCGTACAAAGTCGATCATTTTGGACTGAATGACGACTCGCGCTCGAATTGGAACACTGATATTTTTGATCTCAACCTGAGCGGTCCCGAGCCGATCACCTCATATCTCCTGCCTTCTCTTGGCGTGGAGATTCCCGGGACGATGAGTTTCTTTGGAACCTTCTACGGAAACTTCAGCGATGGCTATACTCGTTGGGTGGAAGTGATTGATGGTTACGGCAGGCCGATCGGCTACGAAGTACGCGCACCGGAGAACCTTTTTTCCTCAACGTTCAACGGCACACGGTTTGCGCCGCGTCGCAGCAACAGTTATTCATGGTTGGCGAAATTGACGTATAGACCGACCTCGACGGTGAAGCTTTCGTATTCTTACAATCAATCGGTGGGCATTGATCAAAATACGCAGACCATCCAGTCAACCTTGGAACGCGTGGAACCCAACCCGGGATATCAGTATCTCTTCCAGTACATCCCTGACAGTGCAAATACTTTCACACAAAAGAACATCCAGCACTCGCTCTCACTTACTCACACGCTGAGCAGTCAGATGTTTTATGAAGTCCGGTTGAGCAGATACACTGCACACGTGCGTGGCGACGCCAATGGCAAGGGCTTCGAATCCTACATTGAGCCTGCGGATATTGTCACGTTCCCCATCCGTTACTACAATGATGATACCGACACGATCGGCGTTATTCCCGGCGACGGTTTCTATGATTTGGGATCGCCGACATCGTGGCGTGACCATTTCGTTGATGAGTACACATTCAAATTTGATCTGACGAACTACTTCTCGGAGAAGAACAAATTCAAGGCCGGCGTCGAGGCACGTTTCTCAAGTATGCAGATTGCCGACCTCGTCCGTCCGTGGGTGAAACCGCTTGGATTCGATAACGATATATACTCGGTCCATCCGGCTCAGGGAGCGTTGTATGGACAGGACAACGTCACACTGAGTGGTATGATTTTGAATTTCGGTCTCCGTCTCGACTACTGGTTGCCCGGCAAGTATGTGGATGACGTTGCGAATGATACGTCATCGGCGCTGATCGTGTCACAGGGACTGCGCGATGCATATCTGAATGACAGCTTTTCATTCTTCGGTCGGCGCATGAAGGCCAGACTCAGTCCACGACTCGGTATTTCACATCCGATCTCGGACAACCAGACGCTATTCTTTTCCTACGGACACTTCTCCAAGTTGCCGCGCCCGCAATTCGTGTATTCCAAGTTGAGGCGGACAAGCGTGCGTTCCAGTCTGGCAGTCGGAAACCCGAATCTGAATCCTGAAACAACCGTGGCATACGAGCTTGGCGTTCGCAACCAACTTTCGGGGAACGACGTTCTGACGGTGACCGCCTACTACAAGGATATTTTTGATTATATCACGGAGAAGTCTGTCCGCCGCTCGACGAGCATTGGTGGGGCGCAGTTCTTCACCACGTACTTGAATTCAGACTACGGTCGCGTCCGTGGCATTGAGGTGGAATATAAGAAGCGTATCGGCAAATGGTTCCGGGGTTCGGCTTCCGGTTCATATTCACTCGCCACCGGGAAAAGCTCAACACCAAATGAGAGCACCGTACGTTTGCAACAGGGGGAGCCCGAGAACATTAAAGAAAAGTTCTTAATATGGGATCGACCCGTACAGGTTTCGCTCAATCTGAATTTCACAGTGGAGAAGGACGATCCACTGTTTGGCTTCGCTCCTGGAATTCTGGACGATTACAATCTTTACGCACGCGTCTTCTTTCAATCAGGCAAACGGTACACACCGCAGAGATATGTTGGTGTGAATGCGGTGACCGGAAGACCTGAATATATCAGCGAGATTGATCGAGAGCTTGAGTCCGTGGGAGACAACTGGTTCTACGTTGATCTGAATTTTGAGAAATTCATCGATATCGGGATTGGCAAGCTGATCGCCAGTGTTGAAGTCGAAAACCTCCTGGACAACAAGAATTCCCAGATCATCAATCCGGTTACCGGACGGTCGTATGAGTACGGCGACCCGACGCCTTCCGGTTATAACGATCCGATGTATCCACAGCTTACCGGGGATATTTCTCCGTTCCCGTATAATCCATCCCGTTATCTTAAGCCCAGGACCATCCGGCTCAGCCTTGCGTTGCGATTCTGACATGAAGAGATTCTCTACATACTTGGTCGTCGTAATCTGCATCGTCATTTATGCCGGATCCAAGGTCCATGCCCAGCTTGTGCCAAACCTTGGTGGACAACGCGCCGGCATTTCCGCGTTCCAGTTTTTGAAACTCGGTGTGGGGGCACGGGGTGTTGCGATGGGGGAGTCATTCGTTGCGGTTGCCAATGATGTCTCTGCGCTTCATTGGAACCCGGCAGGGCTGGCGCAATTTACGGACAATCAGGTGATGGCGTCGCACACGGAGTACGTGGTCGATATCCGTCACGACTTCTTCGGCGGGGTATATCACCTAACGGATGCCGATGCGATTGGGGTATCGTTCTCTTCGCTCCACATGGACGATATGGAGATCACCACGGAAACACAGCCATTCGGCACCGGAAGATATTTTTCGTTTGGAGATATAGCGATCGGTCTGACCTACGCGCGGAAAATGACGGATCAATTCAGCTTTGGCGCAACAGTACGCTATGCCGAAGAAACATTGGACATTCTGAAAATGCGCACCGTGATGGTTGACCTTGGGACATTCTATTGGACCGGTCTTGGTTCGACACGGTTCGCAGTCGTCATTTCAAATTTTGGCGGTGATGTGAGTCCAAGCGGAAGTGTCAGTCGCTGGAATGGCTCTGTTGCAAACTCGTTTGAATCGTATTCCTTGCCAACGGTGTTCAAGTTGGGTATTGCCTACGATCCCATCGATAATGAGGAGCAGAAACTTACCACGTCACTCCAACTCAATCATCCCAATGACAACTCGGAGCATTTCAGGCTCGGAGTTGAGTACGGGTGGCAGGGGACATTCTTCGTGCGGGGTGGCGTCAAAAGAACCATCGGTCAGCCACTCTTTGCGGCAGATGCCACTTCTGAAGAAGACTTTACGCTTGGGGCCGGAGTAAATGTTTCACTGGGCATCAGTCGGGTGAATGCAGATTATGCGTTTGGGAGTTTCAACAGGCTTGGCTCAGTTCACCGAATATCAATTGGCTTCACATACTAATTCCATGAAGATTCCAAATAAGATCATTGTTGCTATAGCATTGATCTACATTGCCTTACTGGTCGGTTGCGAAAGCACTCCTGCGCTACCTCCTTCACAGGAAATCACAACGATTGATACCTCATACGTTCCGATTACCCCATCGTTCACAGGGTTTACAGTTGAGGTCATTGGTCCAGATACGCTTGGCCCTGAGGATATCCTCATAGGAAACGACCAGCTTCTGTATGTTGCCGATACACGAGCGAACCGCGTTGTAATGATGAACCGGGCGGGTCAAACTCTGGGCTCCCGTGAGATGCTCCGGCCTCAATCGCTCGCCCAAAATACCCGACTGGATTTGTATGTGGGTGGTGAGATGCAGGCGCCTAATGGCGATATTGTTGGAGCAATCTTCAAAATTCGTTTGTATTCACCAAACAGCGATTCGGCTCACCGAATCGATCTCGCACCCATCGATACGATCTGGCGCGAATTGGCTCGACCAGCGCGCCGTTTTCCGGCAATAACAGTCTTTGGTGATAACCAATATCTTGCCGTGCGTACCGGCCCTGATAATTCCAGTTTTATTGATCCGGATGCGCGCGTGCTCTTGTTCAATGCCGCCGATGCTTTTGTTACCCCGGTTCCGGCGTTTGTTACCGGCGTTGGAAATGGCATAGCCTATATCAACAAACCTACCGGCATTGCTTCATTTGCAGGGACGAAGGATTTCGTTCTGACCCAGTCCATTGATGGTGTGAGTTACGGTGCGATTTGGATGCGGTATGAGCAGACGATTGATTTTGAGGGATGGCTTCCGCGATATGATCCCGCAAGAGTGGAAGATCGCAATATCGACTTTGTCAGGCCACGGCGGTATCTTCAACCTGAAGCAGTAGCCATTGATCGAACCCGTCGGGATATTTTTGTCGCTGATGCTGAGCTGGATAGTGTGTTCAAGTTCAACAGCCGTGGTCGCTTCCGCAATGAGTCCTTTGGTTTTCATCAGTCGCAGGGGGCAATGAGGCGACCGACAGGTCTGGCTTACTTCGAGCGCATCTTATACGTGTTGGATGGAGTGACAGGACAGGTCATGCGCTTCAGACTCAGTACCGATATCCCGCGATAACCGGCCTCTCTTACGCCGCCGTATCCTCTGTAGATTTCTCCCGCCGCCCAGACGCAATAGGCACAACCCTGTGCCAATACTCCCTGTGTACGTAGTGCGTCACTATTGCAGTGAAGTCCACCAACAGTTCACCGGGCATCAACACGTACAGCATTGATGCCTTGGAGCCATAATCCCAATGGTGGTCGAGGAAAAGGTTGTACTCGGTCAAAGAGACTTCAGAGTCAAGGCTCATGCGGTCAGGTCGAGCAAGGCCGAAGACTATTCGCTCGTTTGCCCGATCAATTCCCACAACGTCCGGTTGCCGTTTGCGTCCATCGCCGAAACCCTGGTTTTCAATAAAGGGAGGAGGCTTCGTTCCTTCAATTCCGATGGCGCCATACACGGGGAACCCTTCCTGCACGAAGAATGCAATCAGTTCTTCAATAAGCTCTTGCTTTGTCGACACGAAACATTGTCCCTTCTGAAACAGAAAATCCCGACAGTGATTTTTGTCGGGATAGCTGAACAAGGAAGCGGAGAGGGAGAGATTCGAACTCTCGGTACAGGTTTACCCCGTACGACGGTTTAGCAAACCGTTGGTTTCAGCCACTCACCCACCTCTCCGGGAGAATTAAGCGTGATGGTGAAAAACAGTGGGATCAAGATAGACAAAAACGGTGAGCAATGCAAGATGAAGATTCGAGAGCTTCGGTCGAGTTGCGCATGAAGTGCTGATGATTCTTCCGGATAGGGGGCTATCAAAATCACAGATTCACCAACTCACAGTGCAAGTCATTGAGATGAAGGGACGGAGATTTTCAGCTATGATGATTCCGATCGTCCAATTGTTATTGACTCTTTAGGCTTTTTTTTGCAAGTTTGTCGCAAGTTGGAACAGAGATACGTTACACGCCTTGGAACAATCGCTGGGCGAGAGCCTTTGGAAGTCCGGCACTTGTAATTGCCGAAGCAGTCTTCTTGATATCATATTCTGTTCGTACAAGCGTGTAAGACCAATCGATGGTGTCAAGGACGCCGAACGCGGCATGAGGGTTGCCGTCACGGGGTTGGCCAACACTGCCGACGTTGATGAGGAAACGGCTTATGGGGTTACCTTCACGTCGCGGTGGGTGGAATGAGTTGATCGTGGAATCCTCGCCGATAACAACGGGGACGTGAGTATGGCCGATGAAACATATATCCGTGGAAAAGGCCTTGAAACTCTCCCTGGCGTGGTGCATTGTCATAACATATTTCCAATCACCAGGAGTATCGGGAGAGGAATGTACGATGGTTAACCCTTCGTACACGGCGATGAGGGGAGCCTTGGCAATGTACGAACGATAATCATCAAGAAGGTTTTTGTCCGTCCAACGAATAGCGTCCTGGCCAAACTGATTGAAATCGTCGATGGAGGTTTCACCGAGAACCCCGCTGTCGTGGTTCCCTTTGACCGAGAGGACGCAGTTTTTCCGGACAAGGTCAACGCATTCGTTTGGAAATGGTCCGTAGCCAATTGTGTCACCGAGACAGAGCACGGAGTCAACACCAAGTTCAGTGATTTTCACCAACACAGCTTCAAGAGCCGGAAGATTCGAGTGGATATCCGAAATGATTGCGAAACGCATAAATGGGGAAGATCGTTATTGAAATGGCGAGGTTGTATGATCGCTCGCGCATCAATTAACCAGTTCTCCTCTCAAACGCAAGTGAGTTCTATACCGCGCAGGTTCGGTTTCCCCGCCCCCATTCTCATCACATTCCTTGTGATATTTTCTATTTCCTCCCATCAATTTGTCCAGGCACAAACACGAGACGAGTTGCGCCAGCGTGCCGGAACGGAATTGAGCAAGATGACGGACGAGGAGATCGACAAAAAACTGAAGGAACTTGGCCTCACTCGTGAAGAGGGGCTACGAAGAGCGTCGGAACTC
>JBJXHC010000072.1:0-5159 GCA_046160825.1 Bacteroidota bacterium
GGGTACGAGATGTAGGCTTGTACAATTTCAGAAAAAGTTATTTGGGTGGGAGGAAGTCTATCCTTTAGCCAAGCAGACAGCGTTTCGTTATTAGGGAATTTCATCCGATCATCTCCGACCTTGGGTCGTTTAGAATTGGGAATTTGTTGACTGTCCGTGATGGGCACAAACAGACTTGCGTTTGCAAGGGCAAGAGCGATCACCGATAGTGCAAATCTACGAGGGACTATCATTGTAGTTTCCTTATGAATAACTGTCAACTCCTATGACACAACATTAGTAACGTGGCGGAACAATCATGTTCCCAAAAACCAATTCGTCTATTCGCACGATTCCAAGATGTCCCGATTGAGCTCACCGGTGAGATCCGCAAGTACCCGACAGTGAGCATCTTGGCAGCCGCGGCGGCATTGTACCGGCTGGCGAGCTTGCTCACCTGACGGGTTTGGCAACTAAGATATGGCTGAAGATGATTATGCGGTCCTCCTGGTACAATAGTGGCGATGGTTAGCTGCAACTGTCCGTGGGTGCGGTTTAACTGTCTGTGGTCAAGACCACATCCGCCCACAACATATGGAATTCCAACTGAAATCAGTACTTGGTTCGGGTCTCATCGACTTTGTTCCCTCAGCCTCGCTTGATACCTCACATTCGGTGGATACCGCTTCGCTATCGCGTGACCCTTTCGCACAAGCAGCTCATTTACCATCGTCCCGTCGGCGAGATAGACGTAACAAAGAGCCGGCTATATTTGTCTCTTCTTTCCTTATCGTATTCCAAACGCAGCTTGGTTCCCCTTCGCAACAGCTTCTTCAGGAATGCGCTCGCCGCGCGTCCTTTGGCAACAAGCTCAGCCTCCGACTCTCCCGATTCCTCGGCATCATACCGGACCTTCCCATTGAAGTACGACTCCGGTGCATCTTGAGGGGGCTTCCCTGCCCGCCATTTTTTCCCTAAGAAGTCAGGCGGGCACGCCCCCGATTTATCCGCCGTCTGTTTGGCGGAAATCCCGCACGAGCGGGATGACACTGACCTCCGACCTCTGGCTTCTGACCTCAGACTTTTGCCTCATACACAAGCACAACAACATGCACCATTTCACCACTGCACCAAGATACATCTTTCGTTGGGTTCTCCAAAACAAACCAGCTCATTCCAGCCATCCCCAATCCGACGAACACGTCTCCGATTGCATCTCACCCGCGATTTCCCGAATCTTCAACCGGAACAACCGAGGACAACCACCGGGGGCAAAGAACATTACAGCACCTCATCTCCTACGCGCAACGCAAATGGAAATTCAAACTCATCATAACAATCCTCCTCGCCCTCAACTACTGGACATAGTCATTTCTCTGGAACGCCGAACTTCTACACAAAGAAGAGCAAGCCGAAATGAGCCCGAGCGACTTCACATAAATCATGACCGCGATCCAATGAAGAGAACATCCCAAATGAAGCACTATACTCGAACAGCCTTACTGGTAGTATTCACGTCTATTGCCATTCTCTCTTGCCGCTCCGCAGATCCAAGTGCCGACATCTCCCGCACTCCCGAGCTGTGGAGTGTCCTCGGCAAGTCCGCAGCAGGTCAGCCCATTTACTACTATGAACATTCCCCCGGTGGTCACGGCAAATCGAGCAGCCCTGGCGTCGTGACGGAACAAGAAAGCCCTGGAGATGATGTCGTTCTCGTTATCGGCTGCACGCATGGAGACGAGCAAGTCACAGGTCAGGTCGTAATCAGGCTCGCCGAGTGGATCGCGCAACAAAAACCTGATTCGCTCAAGAGCACAATTCTCTTCGTCCCGATTCTCAACCCTGATGGTGCAGCAAAAGGGACAAGAGCAAATGCACATGGCGTGGACATCAACAGAAACTTCCCGACCAAGAACTGGAGCCCCGTCGCCACGAAGGATCGCTACCCTCCCGGTCCGTCTCCGGCGTCCGAACCCGAAACCCAACTCGTGTTGGAATTACTATCGCGGTACAATCCAAAGTTGATAGTTTCGATTCATGCTGCCCTTCACATGATCAACTACGACGGACCCGCGAAAGACATCGCCAATCGTATGGCGACATTCAATGGCTATCGCGTAAGCGATAGTATCGGCTATCCAACACCCGGCTCACTCGGAACCTATGCCGGCGTCGAACGCAGCATTCCGATAATCACTCTCGAGCTCCCAGCAGTCGGCGTTGATGAAGCATGGCAACAAAACCGCGACGCATTGTTGGAAGCGCTACGGTAGGCAACCAATTCCCCTCTGTGCCTCAGCAAGCGCGAGGGGGAGAGGGGATTTAGGGGTGTGTCAAATGCGGTGTATGTTGCACCGCAAGCCCCTTCGTCCCTGTAACCCACTCCGAAAGGAATCTACCCCATGATCAATAAAGATGTAACGAACGTCAATGAACGGAAGAACCAGAACCGGGCTTTTCAGATCTTCTTTGTTATGGTGGCGCTTCTGGTCGTGCCCGCGACTATCACACTGCGCACTGTTGAACATCCTGGCGTCCTGGTTGTTTCTTCAGAGAACCCAACCCCGATGGGCTATGCAGTAAGCCTTTTGCTCTTTCTCATGCCACTTGGCTGTGTCGCTTGGTGGTTCCTCAGACACCCGGGACTGCGCTTTCCTCAGAAATCGTTTTGGTGGACAATTGGAGTGTTAACACCATGTGGATTTGCCCTCGACCTTCTGTTCGGAAACGACTTCTTCTCGTTTGAGAACACGCAGTCAGTGATCGGCATTGCCGTGCCGGCTGTTGGCGGACCCATTCCGATCGAGGAATTCATATTCTACAGCAGCGGGTTTATGCTCATCCTCTTGATATACATTTGGTGTGATGAATATTGGGTGCGAGAGTACAATATTCCGGACTATGCAGAGGCGGCGAGGGGCATCCAACGAATCGTGCATTTCCATGCAACCTCGCTGGTGCTTGGAGCAGTGCTTATCAGCGCGGCGATTGCCTGCAAGAAGGTGCTCAATCCTTCGACTGACGGCTTCCCCTGGTACTTCACGTATCTGGTGCTTGCTGCAATAGGTCCTTCGGTCGGATTCTTCGAAACAGCAAAGCCGTTCATCAATTGGCGGGCATTCGGCTTCACGTTCTTTCCTGTGCTCCTCATTAGTCTTTTGTGGGAAGTAACTCTTGCGGTGCCGTACCAATGGTGGGGATATAAGAAAGAAACGCTGATCGGGATCAGCATTGGTGCTTGGTCGAATCTACCTATCGAGGCTGTCTGCGTATGGCTTACAGTGACGTTTGCCACGGTGATTACGTACGAGACTATCAAAGTCTGGCATGCGATGGGAACGAAAGCGCTTGATGCGTTTCTCGGTATGAAGTAGTGGCTGCATCCAAAATACTCTCCTCGGCTGTCACGACAAACCAGCACCAATCCAAGCGCGCATAAATCCCCTCTGTGCGTCGGCACGCGAGAAAGCGAGAGGGGTGTCCCGCCCACGGCGGGACGGGTGTGTCAACACAGGATTTCTCACACATCTTGCCTTTCACCCCCTCTTTCCTCAAATTCATTCGCACAAAAAAATGGAGCAAACTAATGACAGCAAAGTACGAACTCAAGCAAACCCCAAGGGGTAAATTCATGTTCAACCTAAAATCCGCGAATGGAAAAGTCGTCATCACCAGCCAACTCTACAATGACAAATCCGCGGCGAAGAACGGCATCAAGTCCGTCATGAAAAACGGCGCAGGAAAGAAGAACTTCGAGAAACGAAAAGGAAAGAACGGCGAGCCTTACTTCGTGTTGCTTGCTGCAAACAAAGAAGTAATTGGCAGAAGCGAAATGTACGCCGCCAACAAAGGTGTCACGAAAGGCATCGCCTCAGTGATGCGCAACGCGAAAGCCCGCGTCGTCGAGCTGTAACTGTGGCGCAAGTCTCCGACTCGCATCGGGGCGCTCGCCGCGGCAAGAGCACTCCAAGTGCCGGGACGGCAAACAATCCCTCTCCGAAGGAGTCCTTCGGACTGTGCGTCAGCGCGAGCGAGAGGGAGAGGGGATTTAGGGGTGTGTCCATTAAGCGCGACTCAAAAATCCAATCCATAATCCATTCATGAACGTCCACCTCCTCGACGGCACATACGAACTCTTTCGCAACTACTTCGGTGCGCCCAAGAGAAAATCTCCCGACGGCCGGGAGGTCGGCGCAACCGTCGGACTTCTCAGAAGTCTCATTGCACTTCTCGCACAACCCGGGGCGACACACGTCGCCTGCGCGTTCGACCATGTCATCGAGTCGTTCCGCAACAAACTCTACGCGGGCTACAAAACAGGAGAAGGAATTGAACCGGAGCTCTTTAGCCAATTCCATTTAGCAGAAAAGGCAGTTTCCGCTCTCGGCATCGTCGTGTGGCCCATGGTCGAGTTCGAAGCCGACGATGCACTCGCTACGGCAGCAGCGCGATGGAGAGATGCGAAGGGTGTCGAACAAGTTCTGATATGTACACCGGACAAAGACCTCACCCAATCCGTGCGAGCCAACAAAGTCGTCTGCTGGGATCGCCGTCGCGAGATCGTGCTCGATGAGAATGGTGTCGTGCAAAAATTCGGAGTTCACCCCGAATCAATACCGGACTGGCTTGCCCTCGTCGGCGACAGCGCTGATGGCTACCCAGGTATTCACGGATGGGGAGCGAAATCCGCCTCAACTGTACTCGCTCGCTTCAAACATCTCGAATCAATCCCGCACGATCATCACAAGTGGCAACTGAACCTCAGAGGAGCCGAGCGCCTCTCAGAGAATCTCGAAAGCCATCGTGACGAGGCGTTTCTCTTTCGCAAATTGGCAACACTCCGTGAGGATGTACCCATCAAAGAGAAGCTTGAGGAACTGGAATGGCGCGGAGCGCAGGAACCCCTCAAATCCCTCTGCTCCGAGCTAGAAATCTGGTCGAAAAGTGATTATGTATTTGGAGAGGCGCGCGCGGTGTAGTATATTAGAGCGCGACACGCGACACTATCTCCTCACAGCACCGAAGTTTTCCCATGGTTGGTAAACGTACAGCCCACGGTTACCTGTTCAGTGCAGAACAACGACTCCGGCACAAGATCGGCGAAGAGAGCTTTTATGCTCTGCTTGCGGACCACCGTCATGAACTTTTTCACGACGAAGACTTTGCCATGTTGTACTGTG
>JBJXHC010000073.1:0-48875 GCA_046160825.1 Bacteroidota bacterium
CTCACTGCATCGATCTTGAACTGCCGTTCGTATTTCTTTCGGGTTCGTTCCGTAACCATGCCAGATCTCCTCCTTTGTTTGAAGATACTGGCTTTTCTCTTTGTCTACAAATTGGGGTAAGGACCAGTTCTTGCTTCATTGAAGCTAAACTGTTGCGCCTGGTTCACTATCTCCGGGTGTTGAACAGCTTCCATGGCCTTGCTTGTTACAAGCATTGAGGCAGACTTCCTGTTGTGTGGTCGAGCTTCACGTCGCAAGAACTTTCTTTTTGTCAAGGAAGAACAGGGCACCACCGACGACCATTGCTCCGATTCCGACATATGGCTGCCAGTTGACGCTGTGTTCGTTGTCCTTTGTTATTTCAATATCCCCGAGGTCCACAACCTTCTCCGTCGTGATATATGTGAAGCCCGTATAGACTGTCATGAGAACACCCACGACGAATATGACGATGCCGACTGTTTTCACAATTGACCTTTCTTTAGTTTGCCCACACTATAGTTTATTGTGCTTTTTGTCCTGTGTATCCAAAGTGAAAGTGATTATCAATGAGGTGCAGTATTCCCGCCCTTCGCTTGATATTTTCAGGAGTTTCAAACCTGACTCACGGTCGTCGCTTCTTTTTTGTGTGTGGTCTTCTCCGTGTCAGCGTTTTCGGCTTCACAGGCTTTCTGTGCGCCTTCCGCTCCTTACTCAATACCTTTTGCATTTCCATCAACTTGCTGTTGGATTTTTTCAATTGTTTAACCGTTCTCTTGAATTCGTCAACCCGGTGTTTGGCCTCTTCCTTGGCGATCCCGTATTTTTCCTGAAGCTTTCCCACGATCTCCTCATATTTGCCGGCTATCGCAGCAAGCTCATCGTTCATTATTTTCCCCCAATGGTTCATGGCCTTTCCCCGCTTTTGCTTCCATTGCCCTTCAATTCGGTCCCAACTCATTGTGTCGCTCCTTTCGCCTCAAATCTTTGGTCTGAATTATCAGATACGGCCTCACAAAGAGGGGACTATACCTATACAAACCGCGTAGCAGTATACCTATGATTAGCTTCTAAGGGAATCGACCTAAAGAGTGAAAGAATAGTTAGTCCTTTCAGGAACAACCACCTGCATATTGATTTAGAAGGAGGGAGAGTGGAGAAGGGAGAGCAAAAATCTGGAAAAGAGTGCTGCGAACATTCAGCAGCCTAAAAGCAGAAAAGACCCGGACGATATCCGGGCCTTTTATTGGATCGAGCTACTTACTATTACTTGTTAAAGAGCGGTTGACGATGATTTCCACCCGTCGATTGTTTGCCCGGCCCTCGGCATTTGTATTCTCCGCAACCGGCCTGTCCTCACCGATTCCCTGCGCGAGAATCAGATCACCAGGGTAACCACGTGAAACGATGTACGATCGTACTGCCTCTGCGCGCTGCTGCGATAAAGTCTGGTTGTAGTCCGAGGTGCCCTGCGAGTCCGTGTGACCCTCGACGGTGAGCTTGCGCTCCTTCGTGGCCATAAGCGCCTCGGTAACCTGGTTCAGCCGATCCTGTGCTGCCGGTAAAAGCGTCGACTTGTTGGAAGCAAAGAGGACACTTCCGGAAAGCGTGATAACGAGACCGCGTTCTTCTTCCTTGACTGCCGCGAGTTTGGCAAGCGCCGCTTGCGCATCCGCCGCCTTCTTCTCTGCCTCAAGCCGCGCTGTTTGTTCGGCGGCAAGTCGCACTGTCGATGCGGCCAGATCTTCCTTTGTATTCTTCACGATTTCGGATTGAGCGCTCTGGTATTCCTTCTCGGCCTTGGCGGTGGTTGCCTCGCCGGCAGCGGTGGTCGCAAGCGCTTCGGCCATTTTGGCTTTACGATCCGCGACATACGCGAGGTCACGTGTGCGAAACGATTTGGGGTCGTCTTTGAATGACTCCTCAGCGGCAGCAAGTGCCATTTGTGCCTTGTGCAACTCTGCCGGTACCAACTGTCCCGCTTGTCCCGCGCTTGCGCGTTGGTATGCCTGACGCGCGTTTACAAGCTCCGTCGGGGGAGCGCTTGTGCCACAGCCGGCGAGCAGCGCGGCGCATGCGATGATGATATACGTAGTGAATTTCATGGATTACTTCCTCTCTAATTGGTTGTCTTGTCGGAGTTGCCGAACCCGTTCGATTGCCTGTGCTGCTTCCTTCTTGTCTGCGTCACCGCGGGAGAGCGCTACAGCCAGTTCGCCATCGGCCTGGGCCCGCTCCAGCATCGACTCAGCTTCTTTCTTGTCGCCCTTTGCTGCAAGTACTTTGGCATGCTCGAGCCCTTCTTTTGCGAGTTGCAGGTAGAGCGAGGCGCTGGGAACCTCGGACGCACCGACCTCTTCAGCAGCACGGATTGCCGATGTGGAAGCCTCCTGATTTACTTCCGGACTGCTTGAGCAACCGGCAATCGCGACAGCGAACAGAACACTGCCGGCCAGCGTGGTGATGTTCAGATGTTTCATTGGATCCTCCTCGTGTATTGATGTGTATTTTGAACTTAAGCTTTTACCGTAGAGACGCTGAGTCGTCGGGAAGGAAGATCAAGAAAGACGACTGAGATCGATCACAATCATTTCTCCGCGCTTCCGCGTCCCAGCCGGTGAAATTCACCATAGTGTACCGATGATGACCGCGTAATCCAATCGACCGAAAGGATGAAAGAGTAGTTAGCTCCTGGGTGGGTAGGGGAGGTGGCGTGGGCAAGAGTCCGGCCACTTCTCTCAATAAAATACTTTCTTCGAAGGAAGCACCCCCCTTAGACAACTCCCAATTCCATCTTCTCCACTATCACGAGGACATTCTGAATTGTTCCACCTCATACAAAAAAGCCGGCTCCCGAATCGGACACCGGCTTTGTAGACTGATGAAGAGTCGTGAATCACGGGGCTACAAACTACATCATACGCTCGGCTAATTGAAATGCTTTTAGTTTCAATTGCTCTCCGGCGCCAAACCATATTGATTGCAGCCGGTCAGCGGGACTACCCCCCATCTCATGGTCTGTGTATTCAGTGACACAATTGAACGCTCCCCATACTGTACCGCGTGAGAGATCGGCACCTTGTCCGGACTCATATAAATCCAGACATGCTTTTCGAATGTCATGGTTTGTCACGTTGTCTTCCCGTTCCCCGCTATCGGGGACCAGCGTTGTGATGTAGTCGTGCAACTGCTTGTTGGTGATCTTCGTGAGTGCCATGCGGTTGAACGTGGCATCAAGCTGTCCATACAGGGAAGTGGATAATCTGAGCAACGGGAGCGCTTGTTCCGCATCCACTCTTGGGCTCGATGCATGACGGATATAGACTTCTCCCGCACCTTGCAATGCGGCGGTAAGTGTGTTGTTGCACACTACACGGATGGGTGTGAGCTTTGCCCGAACAGACGGCCTGCCATCATGGCTGTTCGAGAGCAGGAGGTACTTGTTGATAAGATCATTTCCGCGTACTTTGATGCCGCCCGGAAGTTTCACCAGCATCCAAACGCGTTCACCGCGACCGAGGATGCCGGCAGTGTCATATATCGCCTCGCGGTTATCGACCAAGGTGTCAAGAAACGAAAATGCATCCCTGTTCTGAATCGGCTCATAGCTTTCTCCGACGATGCCCAGAACATCTGCGGTATCCGTTCGCACTATGGCCCAACGGTCAGACGCATCGTCCGGATAATTCAACCCCGGAATATCCTTCAACGGTTTCTTGACGACAGTGTAGTTCAATCCTGCCGCTTCCATTGCTTCGTTTGCTGTTGCAGGATTATCCAATTCAACACCGATATTTTTCCACGGTGATGGTCCACCCAGGGGATACGGAGAAGGGGTCCGTGGAATGGGCAAGCGCAGTGTCTGGAGGGTTGTTATTGTGACAGTAGAGAGATACGATGGATGATCTTTCTTAAAGATATTGTAAAGTGGGAACATGTCTCCTGAGGCTGTTTTCTGCCACCCGAGGAATTCAACCTCGCTATGTGGAACGACACCGTTTGAGGGGGCAGAAGGCCCACGTTTTCTGGTTGTTACGTTTCCTGACTTCTTTTCCTTGAACATATTGACCTCCTCGGAACATTCTTATTATTGGTTACCGCGGGCCGGGGGAGCGCCCGTGCAACCACCATAGGTTACGGACTTCTGACTGTGATTACATCAACCAATGGATTGGAAAAGTAGCTAATCTCTTTTGGCAGTTGCCAATTCGGAATAGATGGGTTCTTCATCGTGGGCGTATGCGGATATTTGCAGACGACTATGAAGGGCCAATTTCTCGAGGATGTTATGGACATGACTCTTGACCGTGTATATCTCGATTCCGAGCCGCAAAGCGATTTCCTTGTTGCTGAGACCTTCGGCAATAAGGACGATAAGTTCACGTTCACGTTTTGTCATCCGCACTCCGTTTCTCAAAGGATCCTTCCCTTTTTTGAGCGCAAGGTCGATCACATGAGAAAAGAGTGAGTTGGTCATCGTGGGGGGAAGGACTTTTCCGCCGAGTGCAACGGTCCGTATTGTCCCGAGAAAATTTGCAACTGTCGCGTCCTTCAGGATGAAGCCCGATGCTCCTGCCTGCACAAACCCGACCATGTCCGATTGGTGGGGAATCAAACCCATGCCAATCACTTTGACCTCGGGCGCTTCCTTTACAAATGAAGCGACGATCCGCAAGCCGTTGGCTGTCTCCAGGCCAATGTCGAGGAGAACGACGTGAGCTTTTGCCTTGCGCGCCTTGAGAACATCGTTGTCCTTCCCCCCGGAAGCCGCCACGACTCTCATGTCAGGTTGCCCATTGATCATGGCGACAATACCCTCGCGCAATAAACGGTTATCTTCAATCAACAGTATTCGAATTTTTGTCATGTACTCCTTCTCAGCTATCGCAATAACGAATTATGCCATCGGTCGCGTGGGTGAGTCATGTTTGTTTAGTCGATTTTCTCTTCCTGTTTGTACCGATTGATTTACCATCCATATCCCCCTGCCGACTTCTGGTCATTTTTGTTTTGTCCAAAGCTGCGACGATATTTTTTGATCTGTCAACGTCAATGCCTTTGAGCGATTCCAGTTCTTCCGCTTCAAATTCGGATCGCAGCGCAATAAGTTGAGCTTCCATTGCGGTACGTCTGTGTTTCAAACGAACTTCTTTGCGAAGGATTTCCTGCTGCCGCAATATTTGTTCCGCGTGGTCTCTCGACTCTTGCGATAACCGGGCGGAGCCTGTCAGGACACTGCCCGCGCCAACGTAGACGTCCAGTAGTTCGATTCCGCGGCCTGTCAGCAGGAACTCGCGAATCTGATTGGAGTGTACCATGCCACGCGATTTCAGCACATGCAATGCCCTGTTCCGTTCACCTCCGCTTTCAAGATCACGCAGGATCACCCACGTATCTATCAGGGACGAGAAGTACACATCGGTAATCTCTATGTTATCGTCGGCTGCAGTGAGGCTGGTAAAGAATGCAGTGATCTGCTTCATCTTCAAGAAGTCCACGAGACGCAGCAACATGGATTTGACTTCATTCTGGTTCTGCTCCAACACGAACGCATTGACCGGATCGAGGACCGCCACATCCGGTGCAAACGTATTGATGAGCTCAATGCTTGTCGTCAGGTGTGTTTCCAGGCCATAGAGCGTCGGGCGTGTCGCGTGAAATTGAAGCAACCCTTTTTCTATCCACGGCTCCAAGTTTATTCCGATTGAACGCATATTGCGGACAAGCTGGCCGGAGGATTCTTCGAATGTGAAGAAGAGAGCACGTTCTCCTCTCTTGCATGCGGCCTCGACAAACGTCGCGGCGAGACTGGTTTTGCCTGTGCCAGCGGTGCCTGAAACCAACACAGTACTACCGCGAAAGAACCCTTTACCGGAGAGCATTGTGTCAAGGCGCGGAATACCGCTGGAAATTCTTTTCCGGGAAGAAGCGTAGTCCAGTCCCAGGGAGGTGACGGGCAGAACGGAAAAGCCATTTGCATCTATGAGAAAGGGATACTCGTTTGTACCGTGCGTTGAACCGCGATACTTGACGATACGGAGTCGTCGTATGGATGATTGATCGCTCACCCGATGGTCGAGCAGCACGACACAATCGGAGATGTACTCTTCAAACCCCTGCCGGGTCAGAGTTCCTTCCCCGCGCTCAGCGGTGATCACGGTTGTAACGCCCTTCTTTTTCATCCATTGCAACAACTTGCGAAGTTCAGTACGCACACTCACAGGATTCGACAACTCCGAAAAAAGCACTTCCACGGTATCCAGTACAACACGCTTGGCGCCGATGCTTTCGATGGCGTTATGGATCCTGATAAACAAATCCTTCAGGTCATATTCGCCGCCCTGTTCGATTTCTCCCCGTTCAACGTGAATGTGCTCCAGCCAGATTTTCTTATGCTTCACGAGGTTGTTCAGATTTATCCCCAGCGAAGCAACATTGACGGTGACTTCTTGCTCTGTTTCCTCGAACGATATGAAGGCACCCGGCTCATTGCACTGTGTTGCTCCGCGCACGAGAAACTCCATGGCAAACAGTGTCTTGCCACAACCGGCCTCGCCACACACAAGAGTTGATCTGCCCTTCGGCAATCCGCCCCCAGTGATCTTGTCGAACCCCGCAATACATGTGGGGGCCTTTAGCAGGACATTGCGACGAGGTCGGTTTTCCTTTTGTTTCATAATGCTCTTCCCCTATGGTTTTATTCCTGACATGAAGTGTCTTCGCGAATTGCGCCCTATACCAACGTCATCAATTGAAAGCGCCCTCGTGACTATGCTTGGCAATCTGCAAGCGTGTTTGTAGTGTCATTTTCTCAAGGATATTATGCACATGGCTCTTGACGGTGTGTGTCGCAATATTGAGTCGGCCGGCAATGTCCTTGTTGCTCATACCTTCGGCGATCAGCGCGATGATTTCACGTTCACGCTTCGTCACCTGTACTCCGTTGTTCTGATGTGCTTTTCCATTCATGGTCGAGGATTGAACAACATGAGAAAAAAGAGAATGGGTCAGCAGTTGGGGAAGAACCTTCCCTCCCTTGGCCACCGATCGGATGGTGGCAAGAAAATCTCCGGCTGTTGCATCCTTCAGGATAAAGCCCGATGCGCCTGCCTGTACAAGTTCGACAACGCCCGCCTGTTCAGGAGTCATGCCCATGCCAATCACTTTCACCCCGTGGGCTCCCTTCGCAAACGACGCCACGACTCGCGCACGGCCGTGGTCCTCAAGACCGAGGTCGAGGAGGGCCACTTGGGCCTTCAGGGCGTGCGCCCTGACCACAATGTTTTCATTCCCTACCGATGCAGCCACGACATTCATATCTGTCTGTCCGCCAATCATTGCAACAATGCTCTCGCGCAACAGGCGGTTATCCTCAATTATCAAAATTCGGATCTTGCTCATAACCTCACATGTATTTTGTCAGAACCTTGCCGGCCCGTAGGAGCTTTACGATGCCGGTCCTTCTTAAGAGAATTATTCCACGCTGATACTTTTTATCAATCCGGCAGCCGAGAGTTGGGTTCGTTCGTCGCTTGCGAGAAGAACCGGCAATATCAGCACCTGCCGGAATTCCTCAAGCGCTTCCCGATAGCGATCCTGTTCCATGTAGAGTTCGCCGAGTTCGAAATGATGGCGGATGACGCCGGGTGCAAGAGCAATGGCTTTCCTGAGCGCCCGCTCCGACTCGTCATATCCGCCTTCGGGAAGACTGCCGAGAAAGGCAGCAGCCAATTGACGTTCAATCCAACTTACATTGCCGAGTGCCCGGTAGAATGAGCCGAGAATGGAATACGCGATATCGTCCTCAGGATTGAGCCGGATGCTGCATTCAAGTTCCTGTTTTATCACATGACATAACGAGACCTTGGTCTTGGCGCCTTCGAACATGGCTATATTTCCCAGTGCTGCCGCCCGCCACGTGTGGCCTTCCGATTCCATGGAGTCCGCCAGAATGCTGCGTTGTGCAAAGACTTCCGCCCGACGGTAGAGATCCGGCTTCTGATCCGGCGTCGCAACTTCGCCCATGCAAACGTAGACGCGCGCAAGCCTCCAGAGCAGCCCCGCAGAATCCGCGGTTGTTCCGAGCGCGGCAACGTAAATAATTTCTGCCGCGGGGTAGTTCATGCGGGCAAATTCCTGATCACCTCTCTCGAGTAAGGATGGGAGGGAATTGGGGATGACCAGCAACAGAAATACGGGAAGCGCGCTTGTCATTATCAGAAATCCAATTCATCTATATATAGTCGGCTGGCGCTTCGTAAAACCGATCCGTCATCCACACCGTACGTTTACTGCACGCCAGCCGACCTTAATCAATATCAAAAACAGTCCATTGTTATTTTCTTCAATGGCCCGTTCCTGCAAGTGTCCTGCTCACACCGCCAATAGGACTTCAACTGGTGCTACGGTGTCCTTGACTGTGGATTTCAGGTAGGCATCTGGGTCGTGTTGAAGCGCCCCTTCGGGAAGCCAGTCCCACCACGATCCCAAATCTCTCTGCACGCGGTCGGTGTAGAACTGTGGTATCGTCGAGGTCTGTCGTTCGAAGAACGGGCGAAATTGAGGATCCACATTGAGGCGGTGCAGGATCTCCGAGTAGTAGTTAATCCGGCCATAGCCTTCTGAAGAGACTGCCCGAACCACGTTCAACCATTTTGGGATAAACGTATTTGTTGCGCGTGCTCTCCGATAGATTGCGCGTGGCGAGAAAGAGTAGCGTGTGAGGTCGATGACATGCTCATAGAATCCGAGCCATGAATAATTCTTCGGCTCGATGTTCATCGCACCGTTGTTGTTCAGGAAATGGAAGGGAAAGGGAATAACCCGTCCCGCCGCCTGGTAATGGAGATTTAATGGTGCTGCCTGACCGAACGCCGAGAGGAGGGAGTATCCGGGAAATGCGCCCGGAGATAAGTCGATGAATCGTTTTGTCAACTCGAATGGCTCGTCTCCTTCATCCCCGTCAAGCCCCAGAACAAAATTTGCCTGGAGGTAGGGGATGTACCTCAGAATCATGTTGACGTGTTCAGAGACTTCCAACACCTTGTCCATGCCACGCAATTTTCCCGTGCGCGATTTTTCTCCGAGGTCGTACCATGATTCGATACCCGGAAGCAGGGCTTTGAAACCATTGCGCTTCATCCGGACGAGATGCGGTTCGGAAAGGAGGGAGAGACTGCTCTCTGCCGCGAAGTCGATGCGACCCGCGGGTACCGCTTCTTCAATCGCATTCATACAATTATCAAACTGCACACCGAAATTTGGATCATGGAATGCAACGAGCGGGCGTTTAAATTTCGTCAACAGGAAGGTCAGGTCTTCCTTCATCACTCCCATATCCAACGGTTGGTATGGCACCACCGAATCGATGCAGAAGCTGCACTGGTACGGGCATCCCAGACTTCCCAGCATCGGGACCATCTTGATGAACGGCGCCTTCTTCAACGTCGGTTCAATGAACGCCCATCGCTCGCGCACGCCGGGGAGCGAAAGGGGTTGCCCCGCGGCAGAAAGGTACACGCCCATGGGACGGTGTTGTGTACAGTCCGTCAATACCTGGTGAACGATGGATTTATCCGTGAAGCCGAGGACATAGTCGAAGTACTTCTGCGCGTCCTGCGGATAACAACGCGCATGAGGTCCGCCGAGCACAGTTACTGCGCCGCTCGCCTGGAAGTGGTTGCTGAGAGCATAGGCCAGTTGTGCCGTCTCTGTAAACGCCCCAATGAACACGAGATCAACATCTCCCGGCAATTCGTCCGCCATGTTTTCCAGTCCGGTGTAGCAGAGGTACGTGACGTCATGCCCTTCTTCCTGGCACCACACGGCAACTGCTTGGGGCATGATGCTTGCGAAATTTGCATGCATCACTCGCGCCCACATTGTACGTGTAGGCTTGCTGACGAGATCGACGATCCCGATGTGTAACTTCCGCATGACGTTCTCCGAGATTATTATACGGCCTTTACTTTGGCCGCTTTAAGGTCCCGCTTTCGTATAGCCTCTCTCACGATTCCTGAAAAAACAGATTTCGTCAGTTGATGGGAATACGTTTTCTCTTTTGCTGTGACCGTTTGTAAAGTGAGGAAGAAATCTTCAATCGTGGCATTCTTCAATATGAATCGCTCGACACCGGTGCGTACCAATGCCAGGATATTCTGTTCCGGCTTGTCGGGCGCGGGCTTGCCGGCAACCATACGTTTACGAAGAGGCTTCGGGGTTTGTCTCTGTCGCCTTGGTGTAGGTAAGTGTCGTGCATTCCCTGTCGACATGCAAGCCCGCAGTTGATTGTTAGGTCAACGTAGGAAAGATTCCCGCGGAGATGAATAGCTCAAAGGATTGAAAGAAGGACTAATCCTCTCGGTTGAGAGGGTGGTGTTATTTGTAACCGTCGTCGGTGTGCGCGAATCTGGCAATTTCCAGGCGCGTGTGGAGAGCAAGTTTTTCGAGGATGTTGTGTACGTGACTCTTGATAGTATCGGTGGCAAGATGGAGGCGCAGGGCAATCTCCTTGTTGCTCAGTCCCTCGGCAATTAAAGCAATCACCTCTCGTTCCCGACTGGTCATCCTCACCGAGGTAAAGGGATTTCCTTTTCTCTTGCGGGTGGCGTGTTCGACAATTTGCATGAACAGCGATCCGGTCATCGGAGGAGGTAGAACATTTACTCCTTTTGCCACGGAGCGTATCGTCCTCAGGAAATCATTGAATGTTGCATCCTTGAGAACAAACCCACTGACTCCCGCCTCTACGAATTGCACAAGATCGTCCTGTACAGGGACAAGGTCCATCCCGATCACTCGTGCATTGGGGGCATTCTTCTTGAGTAGCGCCAGGAGGCGAAGGCTGTTTTGGCTGCGCAAGCCGAGGTCCAGAAGAATCACGGTAGGCTGTAATTTTCTCGCCTGCGTGATGGAATCACTGTTTCCGGGGGAGGCAGCTACTTTGATATCCGGTTGCTCTTTCAGCATAAGGGTAAGGCCCTCACGCAAAAGCCGGTTATCTTCAATAATCAGGATGTGAATTTTCTTCATTACACGGGGCTACGGAGGGGGCTCCCTAGGAGTGCCAAACCCCAATGTCACCTATCTGAATTACGGTAACAAGATAAGAATTCGTCAGTTGTTTTTCAAATGCTTTTTTGATCAACAAACATAAAGCGTTGAATTCTTGATTGCCAGTGCTGGTAAGCCAGGCAAAAAATTAGATTCGCTTGCAAAATGAGCCAATCTGGTCGTCCGTATGCAAGACCAGGGAGGTTCTTTTCCACGTCGTCGAAAATTATCATTAGGAATTGATACAGAGTATTGCTATACTGTTGCATCAAATAACAGTACACCGCTTGTAGAATCGCCTGCAGATGAACCGTACGAGTCCTTCCAAGGTCGCAACGCCATCATACAGAAGAAGCTAAAGTAGTCGGCGTACGCCTTGCCTGACGGGTAGTCGGGTTAATACAATACACGAAAGGACGCGTTCCATGGAAAAAGGAACAGTCAAATGGTTCAATGCAGCAAAAGGTTTCGGTTTCATCGCACGTGCAGATGGCGAAGATGTGTTCGTCCATTTCAATGCGATCTCAGCAAGCGGCTACAAGAGCTTGAATGAGGGTGATCCTGTTGAATTCGAAGTAGAAAAGGGCCCCAAGGGTCTTCAGGCTTCGAATGTCACAGTCGTCCGATAAGGACAGAAACATGCTGTAACAACAAGACCCTGCCCATAAGGCGGGGTCTTGTGTTTGTGGTGGCTGGTTTGAAATCCCACAAACTATTTGCGAGGAATGTCTTCACGCATTCCGTCCACTTGACGGGATCTGTCTCCAGAGTTCGTCTTCCTTTGCGGTCTCTTGATGGGGCGAACTTCCCCTGCGGTGTTTTGTCGTGTCATGCACAAGGTGCATTCCGACTGTTACTCGATTTCCTGTCAGCTCGGCTCCCTGACTTCGGCTGTCCCAATTCCTATGCCCCCATGCTGCTACAGACAACGCAATCGGCTGGTGGAAACAAAACTGGCCTTGGAGAGGGACGCAGCAATCAGGTTCATAAAAACCCACATCTCTCTATATAAACCTTTATCCCATCCCCCCGGACCTTCATTGTTCGGGGTTTCTTGTTGTCATATCTATTCGCAGTTTGTTCGCTTAAAAACTGCTCACACGCAGCGGGCCGACGATTTGATCCAAAGCATTCGGACGGGATTTGCATGTAACTCATCCATTGACAAAGAGGAGCCAAAGAGTTATTATAGCATTGCACTTCGTGAGATACCCGGTGTCTATTCTTCGTAATTGTTCAGTTGTCCATTCCCCCCATTGAAGTCGTGGCGCGGTGTTTCAAGGATTTCATGCAAGATGTCCCCATGAATTGCCGCAATCGTGAATTGAGATGCTCTGAAGCCCCCCTGTGCATTGAAGTGTTTCTCCACATCATTACTTGAAGGAGTTTAATCCATGTATCACCGATACTATTCTTCTCTGCTTGCCCTGGCCGTAAGCCTGCTCGTTTTCAATGCGGGTGCCGCGCAAGAAAAAACATTCACGCCAGAGGAATTGACCATACGGGCCGAGGTCGTTGCCGTTGGGAAGGTAACCTCGATGCGTTCAGATTGGAATGCCAGCCGTACCCGTATCTTCACCGACGTGACAATATCGGTTGATGAATATTTGAAAGGCGAGCAAAGTCAAACGATGCTGACACTCACTGTTCCCGGCGGAGAGGTTGGAGAAGTGGGGGAAGCCTACAGTCACGTTGCACGGTTTCAAAACAACGAAGAAGTTGTTGTCTTTGTGGAACGTGATACCCGTGGCGTGCTTCGTCTGACTGCAGGCAAGCAAAGCAAGCTCACCATCACCTCGAATGAACGTACAGGCCGCAAAATGATCGCCGGGGATAAGACACTTGATATGCTCAGGTCTCAAGTCCGTCGAACAGTCGATCAACAATTAAAGAATCGATAGTCGTGTGTTTCTCCGACCTTTCCATTACCACTTAATAAGGTGTTCAATGAAACCGTTGCTCAAGTTGATGTGCCTGCCTTTCATCTGTATGCTGCTTGCCGCGGGAAGCCCTCAGGCAAATGCACAGATTGATACAATCATCGTTCCGTATCTGGCTGAGGATTACAAGTACCAGCAGGTCGCCGGGGGAGGACTCTCTGGCTTCGAAGCGTCAGGGTTCAACGATGCCGCGTGGCCGACGGGGAGTGCAGGCTTTGGTACCATCGGCGGAGGCTGTCCACTCAATAATGAAAGCGACGTTAATACTACGTGGAGTGTGAATACAGACATCCTTGTCAGAAAGCATTTTGATTTACCTCAGGGCGCCGGCCTTCGCGTGAGTGTTGCGATTGATAATGACGTACAAGTCTTCGTCAACGGTCATGATATCTCGGGCGGTCTTCAGGTGCATGAGGGTTGTGCAACGCTCGGGAGTTTTGTGTTTACCGCTCCAAGTACCATCCTGAATGTTGGTGACAACCTGATCGCTGTACGCGGTCGGGATCGTGGTGCTGACACGTATCTTGATATTCAGATCACAGCCGATTTGCCGCAAGTGTACACTGTTACAGGATTATCTGACTTCGAAGGCAATTCGAGAGGCAGTTTCTCTCTCCGCGATGCAATCGGCGAAGCGAATGCCACCCTTGGTGTGGATACGATCAAGTTCAATATCCCCGGCGGAGGAGTGCAACCGTGCTCCCTCGTTACAGCGCTTCCTGATATTACGGATGCTGTTGTGATTGACGGGTACACCCAGCCCGGCGCCTCGCCGAATACGCTTGCAGTGGGAAGCAACGCCGTTCTTAACATTGAGGTTTTCAGCAACTATGATGTGGACCGGGGTTTTGTTATTAGAGGAGGAGGGAGTACCATTCGCGGTTTGGTCATCAACCGGTTTCAGGAAGATGGCATTGCTCTGTGGAGTGATAACAATCGGATTGAGGGAAATTTCATCGGCACGAATCCCACCGGAAGCACCATCGCCGGTAATAGTGTCAATGGCATCTCTGTGGATGGGAGTTCCAACCTCATTGGCGGATCCACGCCGGGAGCGAGGAATGTCATTTCCGGAAATGAAGACGATGGCGTGGACATTTACAACGGTGAGAGGAATATTATCGCCGGGAATTATATTGGCGTGGCTGCGAACGGCAGCGCACGGTTGCGCAATGGCGGTAATGGCGTCAACTTGCATGCAGGGAAATCAGTAGTGGACAGCAATACCGTCGGAGGAAATACGTCCGGAGCACGCAACGTCATTTCCGGAAATGAAAACCATGGCGTGAGAATCAGTTACGGATATGGCAACACTATTCAAGGCAATTACGTTGGCCTGGATGCGACGGGAACCAGCGCTATCGGCAACGATGGCAATGGCGTGGCAATTGTGAATTTTTCCGGAGGTAATACTGTACGCGGAAACGTCATCAGCGGTAACGGCGATGATGGCATCAGTCTTGTCGATGTCGCCGGGAACGCCGTTCAAGGAAATAAGATCGGGACAAATGCGTCGGGGACATCTCCTCTTGGAAATCAGGGCGATGGCATCTCCGTCAATATAGGATCCGCGGCGCCTGCCGACAATCCCCGAAAAATACAGACCTCCGGGTTTGGTGGTAATACCATCGGAGGAAGTGCTGAGGGAGCCAGCAACACAATTGCCTACAACGACGACAACGGTGTTGTAATCTATACAAGCCCCGGCAATGCCATTCTGGAAAATTCCATCTTTGAAAACGGTGAATTGGGAATTGATCTCGGTGGGGATGGAGTCGGATTTGCAACAAAACTGGTACAAAGGGTTGAGGGGGGGCCAAACAACTACCAGGATTTTCCCGAACTGCACTTTGCCGCGTTCGATCTGCAAGGCGTTGCGGGTTCCATGTTTGCCGAGCCTCTCGCGGACTACGAGATCCGGTTCTACCGCAATATTGAGGCTGATCCATCCGGGTATGGCGAAGGTGAAGAATTTATCGGATCCACATCAGTCACAACAAATGGCGATGGTCTTGGAGTGTTTTATGCGGAACTTCCAGGAGAGCTTGTTGCCGGAGAATACGTTACCGCTACTGCAACTGATAACAATAACAACACGTCGGAGTTTTCGGGAGCTGTTCTTGTCTCAGCGAGAGTCAAGGCATTCGGCGATCACTTTGTCGTGAATACCACTCTCTCCGGTATCCCGCTGCACTGGCAGGACGGGAATGCGGTGTTCCACATCAGCGACAATGTTCCCGCGCCATTTCAATCCCCACTTACCGATGGATTCATGTCGTGGAGTGATCTGGCCCAACTATCATATACCTACGGAGGAACGACACCCAATACCACATGGGGCGGCGAGCCTGACGGTGTGAACAATAATGTGTGGGTGACGGATGGCTGGGAAGTCCTGACCGGTACGGACGCGAATGTCATAGCGGTAACACGGGTTCGATACAACACGTTGAACGGAGCAATAACAGACGCCGATATCGCGTACGACGCTCAGCACTTTGCATGGGAAGCTACCAGTGCCGAGGGTACGGCGATGGACGTGCAAAATGTTACCGCCCATGAAGCGGGTCACTTCAGCGGTCTCGGCGATATTTATAATCCTACAGACCCAGGCTACGTACCCCCAATGGGATCAGGGAATCAGGACGTGACGATGTATGGACTGATTGCCGAGGGTGAAACTTCCAAACGAACACTGGAACCACCAGACTCTGCGGGCATCGCGTATATCTTCAACAATATTCCCTCTTCGCGTGTGGACCTGATGCTTGTCTTTGACGGATCCACAAGCTATGCGACAACTCACCGTGCGTTCGAGCCTTCCAAGGCAAGCGCCGTTGAGTTGGTGCAGAAGCTCAGGGTCGGGGACCGCATCGGTGTAGTGAAACTTCCCGCAACAGTTGCGCTTCCACTTATGACAATCTCGGATAGCGCCTCGCGCGCACAGGCTGCAGCAGCGATCACATCGCTGGCAACCGGCGGAGCCGCCGCAATTGGTTCGGGATTGCAAGCAGCACAGAGTCAACTCAATCTTTCTCCATTACCCGACCACGGAAAGAATATCATCCTGTTCAGCGCCGGGGAAGAGACGGGTGCCCCCAGCGCGTTAAGTGTGCTGGCTCCGATCGCGGCAGCAGGGACGAATGTTTACACTCTTGGATTCCAGGGAAGCATTGGCCAAAACTTGAATAACATCATCGCCGACTCGACGGGCGGGGCGTATTTCCTTGCAGCAGATACCATTATTAATCAGATCGTCGATCAAATTTGGAATACGCTTCTCGGTCAGCAGTATGTTCTGAACACCGTTGTCGGCAGCGATACGTTTGACAATGTTTCACCTCCCGGCATCAGGTGGCAGGGGCCGGTGGACAGCGGAACTCTGGCAATTCTTCCCGGCATCAGATGGCAGGGTCCACCATTGAGTGGGTCTTCCCGCCCCTCTGAGGGTTTGGTCGGTGCCAGCAGTTATGTGTTGACTTTGGAACAACCGGGCGGTGGTCCGCTTATTGATTCCGCATACGCTGCACAACATCCTGAGTTGGGGATTGAGTTCTTTAGCGGGCCGACATTCCAGTTCTTTAAGATCACCAATCCGATTCCCGGGTTGTGGAGCCTGTTTGTCTACGGACGTGAACTTCCCGCCGACGAAGAACCCGTGGTCGTCTCGATCACTGCGCTTACGGACATCACCATGGCCATCGCGTTCGGTAAAATCAATCACGCTATCGGCGAACCTATTGCGATGACAGTTGCACTTTCTGGTGGAGGAGAGGCGTCAGGCGATCCGCACATCAGCGGCGGCGGCCCCATTACCGACGCGACTGTGCTGGCGAGTGTCAAACCACCGGACCCGGCAACGGCGGTGGTTGTCCCTCTGAGTCATGTCGGTGGAGGAGTATATAAGGGCACGTTCGATGATACCGACACGCCCGGAACATATGGCGTTACATTTAACGCCACGCGCGACACTATTGAACGATCCGCAACAGAAGCGGTGTTCGTCGTTCCTCCGTTTGTTCCGGTGGTCAACGTTGTGACCAATCCCGGATTTGAATCCGGAACGGCACCGTGGGTGTATTTTACAAACGGAGGTGGAAGCTACACGATTGATCCTCCTGGTGCTGCAGCAAATCATGCGGCGAAACTTACTGTGGCGTCGTCGGGAAATAATATCCAATTCTACCAATCCGGTATTACACTGAAGCCCAATGCACAATACCGGCTGACGTTCAAGGCGTACTCGAATAATGGCCGTGATCTTTCGCTCTTCCTGCAACGACATGATGCGCCCTATACAAATTACGGATTGAACAACGTTGTCTTCGGTCTGACCAATTTCTGGAAGACCTTCACCATTGATTTCACCGCAATCAATTTTCCACCGCCAACTCCGAGTAACGCCCGGCTGCGTTTCCGGTTGAATGGGTTTGCAATAGCCGGAACGATCTATTATATCGACGACGTGACGCTCGAAGAGGTGAATGCCCAGCCACTTGTTGCGACCAATGTCCAGGTGGAAACAGCGCCAAACGGCACCGGAGCGATCGTTCCCGCGCAGAATCTCGAATCGGGCAATACTATCACCGTCTATGCAATCTCGCGGACGGCAACGAATCAGTTCGTTGGAAACATCACCACAACATGGTCACTGGAGAATATCACAGGGGGTGTTGTGGCGGGAGACCTCGTGCCTTCACCGGACGGGAAAAGCGCCACGTTCACAGGTAATTTGGCGGGCACGGCGAGAATTAAAGCGACGCTCGCCCCACTCAATTCAGTCTTGTCGAATGTGATCACCGTTGTTGCGCCACCTCCGCCTCCGGCGAACATTCTGGTGAATGGAGGATTCGAGAGTGGAGCCTCACCATGGACGTTCAATACTAATGGTGTTGGGTCGTTCACCATCGTCGATCAGGGAGTTGTAGGTGCCAAAGCGGCGCAGGTGAGTATTACGACACAAGGGACATCGGTGCAGTTGTATCAGAAGGATATCAGTCTGACAGCAGGCCAGTCGTATCGTTTTAGTTTCAGGGCAACCTGTAACACTGGCCACAATGTCTCCGTTTCTATCTTCAAGCATGCGAGTCCGTTTACGCCATACGGTCTCACGAATTTTGTCTCCACCCTCACGAATGCATGGCAGGCGTTTTCCGTGGATTTTGTGGCGTCGGGCTTCCCGGGTACTGTCACCGATGCGCGGTTGCGCCTCTGGCTCGGCATCTATGACGCGAATGGGGATCTCTATCGCTTCGATGACATAAAAATCGAGCCGTTGCCAGAGCCCGCGGTTGCTTCAAAACCGGGAGAATCCGGAACGCCGACGGAGTTTATGCTCGCACAGAATTATCCCAATCCGTTTAATCCGTCAACAACAATCGCCTACGGTGTTCCTGTTGATGCCCATGTTACGCTTGAGGTCTATAATATTCTTGGCCAACGGGTGGCACAGTTAATCGACGGCTTTACGACAGCCGGCTATCATTCGATAGCCTTCGATGCTTCGGATCTTGCAAGCGGCCTGTATGTTTACAGGATGACAGCTTCCACGGAAGCAGGCGTCGTTTCTTCGTTCAGTCAAAAAATGATATTCACGAAATAGGCTCAGGCCTTGCCCCACCGTGCAGAGGCTCCGTCGCGACGAACGACGGGGCCTTTGTCATTTCTCCGATGTACTTGCATTAAGTCCAGCGGGTTGCTACCTTGAATCCGAACCAACCGAATGGAAACACAATCACCTCAGACGCCTCATTCATCGCTTTTTGTATGAACACATACGATGGACTTTATTGAATGAGGGGAGCGCGCTTGTTCGCCGGAACGGCCCTGTGTGTTTTTCTTGTCGTTATGGTGCCGGCCCACACGGCTGCGCAGCGGCACATCAAGTTCGCGCACCTTACCACGAAAGCCGGGCTTTCACAGAGCGCGGTAAACTGTATTTTCCAGGACCGCCAGGGCTTTATGTGGTTCGGCACGCAGGATGGACTGAACCGCTTCGATGGATACACATTCACCACCTTCAAAAATTCCCCCGCGGATTCCACCAGCATCAACGATAATTTTATCTACTCCATTCTTGAAGATGGCAATGGAGATCTCTGGATAACGACGCTCAATCGTCCTGAGATGCTCAACAAATTCAACCGCGCCACAGAATCGTTCTCCCACAGACCTGCTGACAGCGTTGACCTGAGTGACGCGCGGGTGAGTTCGGTGATAACACAGTATCGAGACGGCGCCGGAGTGGAATGGATCGGCTCCGTTGGTGGCGGCGTTACGCGCCTCGATACCAAGTCAAACCAGAAAACCCTCTTCAAGCATGATCCATCCAAGCCGGGAAGCTTGAGCAGCAATAGAGTCTATTCCGTCTATGGTGACAGGTCGGGTACGGTGTGGGTGGGAACGTTGGAAGGGTTGGACCGGTATGATCCTGTGAACAACACGTTTATCCACTACAGACACAACAGCAAGGATCCTTACTCGCTCAGCGACAATTGGGTGTGGCCAATATATGAAGACCGGAGCGGCACTCTCTGGATCGGAACGGTACGCGGAGGCTTGAATAAGTTCGATAGAAACTCCGGTCGGTTTATGAGGTATAAACACAACAAGTCCAATCCACAAAGCATTGGCGACGATTACGTTCTTTCAATCTATCAAGATCGGTCCGGGTTGTTGTGGGTGGGAACGAACAATAATGGACTAAGTTACTTTCACCCCGAGCTTGCTCCGTTCGAACATTTTGCCAAGGATCCCGCCGACCCGCGTAGTCTGATCGACAACAACGTCACGTCAATATATGTGGATCGTTCCGGTACCCCGTGGATCGGAACTCAGGGCGGGCTTGATCGGTTTGATCCAGCGACGGGGAGCTTCACCCATTATACACATTCTCCATCCAACCCGAAGAGTCTTGCCGAAGATGTCGTCCTTTCAATGGTCGATGATCGATCCGGGACCCTGTGGTTTGGAACACAAAGCAGTGGTCTCGATCGCTTCGATCCGAGGACCGGATCCTTTACACACTTCAAGAGCAGTCCGGGAGACCCACAGAGCCTGAGTGATAACCGGATATATGGTTTGTGTGAAGATGGGAATGGCCACCTGTGGATCGGCACGTATGGGAGCGGAATCAATCGGTTCGACCCTGGGACCGGTGTGTTTACAAGATTTGTCCACAACGATTCGCTGCCGAACAGTCTCAGCTCGAATGCGGCGTGGACAGTACTTGAAGACCGCAGCGGTGTGATTTGGGTTGGCACATATGGGGGAGGGCTGAACCGCTTCGATGGGACAACCGGGACATTCACAGTGTACATGAACAGAGAAGGCGATTCAACGTCTCTCGGTGACGATAACGTGCTGAGCTTGTATGACGACAAGGCGGGGACGTTGTGGGTGGGAACGGCAGGAGGCTTGAATAAATTCGATCGTTCGACTAATACATTCAGACGGTACCGCGTGAAGGATGGACTGCCGAATGACAATATTTACGGCATCCTCGAAGATGGTCGCGGCCATTTGTGGATGAGCACGAACAAAGGCATTGCGCGGTTCGATCCGCGGACGGAACGGTTCAGAAATTATGATGTGAGTGACGGGCTTCAGGGAGACGAGTTCAACCAGAATGCATCAGGAATGAATCCTGCAACAGGAGAAATGTACTTCGGGGGGCCGAACGGGGTTACCATGTTCCATCCCGACAGTGTCAGGGATAATGTATTTATTCCTCCGGTTGTCTTCAGCGCGTTTCGCCGCTACAACACGGACGATGAGGAAGGGAGACCCATCGAAGAGACGGGTATCGCCGCGCGTCGTCAGGTTCATCTGACGTACAAGGATAATATCGCAACGTTTGATTTCGCTACGCTGAGTTTTTTGAATGCCGGGAAGAACCAATACGCGTACAAGCTGGAAGGCTTCAGTGAGAGCTGGATTCAACTGGGGAATGAGCGCCGCGCAACATTCACCAATCTTGATGCCGGCGAGTATGTTCTCAGAGTCAAAGGCTCCAACAGTGATGGTGTATGGAACGACGCTGGCGCTTCGCTGGATATCCTTGTCACACCACCCTGGTGGAAAACCACATGGGCATACTCAGGATACGGGATCATCTTCCTTGGGGTACTGTTTGGTTTGAGGCGTGTGGAAATCAATCGCCGCGAACAAAAAGCCCAGATACGCGAATCGCAGTTGCGGGCAAAGGCAGCAGAAGCGGAGAAGCGGGTCCTGGAAATTGAGAACGAGCGCAAGACAAAGGAATTGGACGAAGCCCGAACCTTGCAGCTTTCCATGCTGCCGCAGGAATTACCAAAACTTTCCCACCTGGAAATCGGCGTGTTTATGAAAACGGCGACGGAAGTCGGCGGAGACTACTACGACTTCCAGCTTGTACCGGACGGCACGCTCAATGTCGCGTTTGGCGATGCGACGGGCCACGGCATGCAGGCGGGTACCATTGTTACATTGATGAAGGGGATGTTCACGTCCGATGCGTCGCGGCTCGGCATTCAGGAGTTCTTCAATCATTGCAGCCGGTCCATCAAGGGGATCAAGCTCGGCCGCTTGCTGATGGCATTCAGTCTTCTCAAAATATCGCGGGACCGTGTATCATTCTCCAGTGCAGGGATGCCCCCTGTTTTCATTCACAGAAAAAATACCAATCTCGTCGATGAAATCATGATCAAGGGGATGCCGCTCGGAGCGATGAAGAATTTCCCGTATGTTGTTCGCGAAGAACTTCTGCAACCGGGCGACACTCTCCTCTTGCTGAGCGATGGACTGCCGGAGCAAAAAAATGCAGCAGGCGAAATGTTTGATTACGTCCGGGTACAAAATGTCTTTCGCGATGCGGCAGGGAGTGATCCGGACGGCATCATAAAGCAACTCGTCGCGGCCGCAGATTCCTGGATGCAAGGTGCCGTGCAGGAAGACGATATCACGGTTATGGTCATCAGGATGAAAGGTTGATCAACGATGAAAGGCACGCGATGGATGATGCGATAACATTGAAAATGAAATTGCCAAAAATTTCCGACATTGAGTTGGTGGCCATTGAGGGACTTAACCGTCTCGCGCTTCATCTCGGCATAGCAGATGAGAAAATCGGAGAGGCACGCATTCTTGTCACCGAGGCGATCATCAACGCTCTTGAGCATTCCGGCGCGGCAAACCCCGGAGCAGATGTGGAATTTACCATGACGCGGGAGCACCTGGTGATTTTTGTCAGAGACGAGGGGAAGGGATTTGATCCCTCGGCGGTGGAAGAGCCGGACATCAAGAAGAAGCTTGGATCGGACAAGAAGCGCGGTTGGGGATTGAGACTCATGAAGTCCATGTCGGACGACTTCCATCTCGAATCCAACGAAAACGGGACCAGAATTACGCTCACCAAGAAATTGACTTGAAGGAGTACCATGGAACAGGAATTCTCGTTGACATCTGAAGTCAAAGACGGTTGTCTTGTGATTACCACGGCCGGTTATATCAACAACAAGGGTGGGGAGGCAATCGGTAAAGAGTTCAGCGGTCACTTTGAGCAA
Organism: Bacteroidota bacterium; assembly: GCA_046160825.1. Lineage (GTDB taxonomy): Bacteria > Bacteroidota > Ignavibacteria > UBA10030 > UBA6906 > JBJXHC01. Next base: position 22,514 of record JBJXHC010000073.1, read on the forward strand.
GGGATAAAGAATGTCGTCATCAACCTTGCTCAATCGAAAGTCGTCAATTCCATCGGCATGTCTTTCCTGATCGAAATCATCGACACACTGAACGACGCCGGAGGAAAACTGATCTTTACCAACGTCGACAATGCAGTCGATAAGATGCTCTCCATTATGGGGTTGTTTGAGGTGGCCGGCAAGGAAAAGACAGTTGTTGACGCGCTGAAAACACTGTCGGCCTCATAGAAGAAAAAAGAGAGAATATGCGCGCCGAGCAAATACTGGATCGTTTTGCCAAGCAAATCGAATCATTGCAGCAAGGTTTCGAGATTCTTGCCCGCGCTTCGACCGTGAAAGACCTTGCACAGCAGTTCTTTCATTTGCTCCATGGCAGTCTTACGACAGTGGAAGCACACATCTTCTATCGACCGGCCGCCGCGACCGAATGGCAGTGCGTATACGGAAAGGGAGAACCTCCCCTCGATGCGCTGAATGGTATTGGCGTTGGTAGCGGATGTATACTCAAGGCATTGGAAGATAAGAAGCACCCACTCCTCGTCACTCAATCCCTCATTGACAAGTCATTTGTTGCGGTGCTCCTTGGACCGAAACTTGCAGGTAAAGCATACTCAGATCTTGATCACATTTCCCTCCGTGTTTTCCTTCAACTCTTTGCCAACGCGTATCAGGCCATGCTTCATCGCCAAAAAGAGAAGGGCCTCATTTTCTCCCTCAACCATCGTCTTCTACAGTTGAGCAGTCTGATTGATACAGGGATTGAGATCTCCAGTCCAAGATTGGATGCGTCGTTGTATATGGTTGCTCTCCAACGGGCTGCGGCATTGACCAACGCGTCTCGCGGTGTGGCAACGATAGCACAAGGCTCAAAAATTCAACAGCGCATTTCATTTCCCGATGGTACACGTCTCCGGCGTCCGGCAGAAAAAACGCATCGTATCAGGTCAACATTCAAGTTTGCAGGACTTACGCACGCGTTTGAGTTGGTGGACAAGGAGAGCCGCGCCGGAACCGGACCGTTCGAAGAAACCGACCAGATGCTTCTCGATGCGTTGTCGCGGCAAGTACATGCCGCTCTCGAAAACCGACACCTGCAGGCGCAGGAGATCGAGAAGCAAAAGCTCGATCGTGACATCAAGGTGGCGGCGGATATTCAGCAGCGTATTCTCCCGAAAATACTACCGACGATTGAGGGCTATGATCTTGCCGGTGTCAACATCCCGACAAAATTTGTCGGTGGCGATTACTACGATTGCATTCCTTTGAAGGATGGAAAATACGCACTGATCATGGCAGATGTTGCTGGCAAGGGGATTCCCGCTGCGCTTCTCGTCAGCAGTTTTCACGCGTACCTTTCCGCGTATCTCGAAAGCAGTTTCTCGCTCGATGATCTTACACGCAGGCTTAACGCTGTCATTTATCGGGCATCCACAGAAGAACGATACATCACTGCCGCGCTTGCACTTTTTGATCCTGCTTCCGGTGAAATTACTACCATCAATGCCGGGCATACGGCAATCTATCTGCATCGAAAAAGTGGCACCATCGAAGAACTGAACAACGGCGGCCTTGCGCTCGGGATGCTCGATATGGAATTACCATACACGAGTGACACTGTGACCATTGAACGGGGCGAACGCTTTCTCCTCTATACGGATGGTGTGACCGAGGCGATGAATACCAAACAGCAGCTGTATGATACCGACGGTTCGTTCAAGAAGTTCTTCCGGGAACATCACCCCCAAACTGCACAGGCTTTCATCGACGCACTTCTTGCCGATATTGAACGCTTCACCGATTCCGCCCCGCAAGCCGACGACATTACTGCAATGTGTCTGGTCCGAAAGTAAACTCTTTTTCCCCTTGCCTTCCGGTACCACAACGGTGTGGCGGATTACTTCCCGCGAGTGGCGGTCACTCTCTTTCTGCGCATGATGCGCTTCGGCCCGTAGTATAACCAGAATCCCGTCACGGAAAAGAGTATGAGTGAGCCGCCCATGATTGTCGTGTACGAGAGTTTGAATTGGCCATCGCCGGTCCCAAGAAGGTAATCAAGGATTGAGCCGTCATGGATGTTTTCAATAAAATCTGATCTTCTTCTTTCTATGTGAAGCAATTCTCCCGTTGTTCCATCCAACTGTATCCCCCAATACTCATCGACAAAGACAAACTTGACCATTCCCTTGTCGGGCCGTACGTCTATTCTGTCAACGGCTGTGGAGAGTGTGGTTGAAATTGAATCTCTGAAGATTCTCACGGCGTTCGTGTGTAACGAGTCGATCGGCAGCCAGGTCTTGAGGTCTGTGGAAACGCCCTGATAAGACTTGGGTAGAATCACACCGCCGGAGTGTTTCTTCCAGCCGAGCAGAAGTCCGGTTATGCCAATCAACAGGAATGCAGCAAACAGGGTTTTTCCCAGTGAGCGGCGGATCTTCCGCGCAAGGCGAAGTATCCGTGTATTTGGCTTTTTTGTTGCCATTACTGCGACCTCGTAGTATTACGCAGTTCCTCGCGAAAAGCATGAATGAAGATAAGAGGGAAGCAGAGTCAATGCAACACCATACCCAAGGACGACCCTTGGTGTTCCTTGCTATTCAAGAACCAAACAGTTATTCTATCATCATCTCACACTGTCTCGTCGCTGCCATTCCGGAGTCAGAAAGCAGCTCACATCGTCTTCAACGCATCCTTGAAACGCATAGTTTCCATAGTATTGATAGCCCTGTATCTCTATAACCTGTTCGGTTACATGGGGACATTCCTGATTGCGCAGGCACAGATCCGGAAAGAGATCAAGCAACTGATCAAGCAGAGCGTGCCGGAGGAGAAACTGGTGCGGATCAGCATCACCTCTGAGACAGCGTCATCGCTTGAATGGATCAAGTCGTTTGAGTTTCGTTATCAGGGTAAGCTGTTCGACATCATGCGAACCGAACATGCGGGAGACACCACGCACTACACCTGCATCAATGACGTGAAAGAGCAGGGACTGTTTGCGGGATTGGATGAACACGTGCGCCGACAGATGGAATCGGATGCCCGTACCTCCGGTGCCAATACCGCCTTCAAAGAGCATGTCCCGTCAATATCATTGACCGATCCACCGATACTCCTTGTTTGCATTCTCAAGTTCTGCCCGCCTCTTTTCCCCCCGTCACATATCAATGAAGTGCCGTTTCCTCCGCCAAAGGTTGTCTGATACAGCAAGCGGGACACCATTACGGCGGCGCACTTTGCCCGAGGGTGAAGTGTGTCCGTGAATCCCACTCTCTCATGGAGACACTATGAACGCAAAGGTTCAATGTGTATCCCTGGCATTGGCATGTTGTCTCTTTGCGGCTTCACTGCTGCACGGTCAGACGAACGAAACACCCGCGCCATCGGATACGCTCGAGTTTGAAGTCGATGAGACGGTGATTACCGGAACACGTACGTACCGGAAAATCATCGACGTTCCCTATTCCATAGAACGCATCGACAATATGCAATTCAAGTTTGACAAGAAGACCTCGGTGGATAATGTCCTGGGAATGATCCCCGGACTCTTTTTCCAGAACCGGTACGGCAACCACGACGTGCGTATTTCCATTCGCGGGTTTGGCAGCAGATCCAACACCGGCATCCGCGGCGTACGTATTTTGCTGGACGGTATTCCGGAATCGGAGCCGGACGGGCAAACGCGCATCGAGGCAATTGACTTCCAGTCCGTCGGTTCGATTGAAGTGGTAAAGGGGAACGCCTCGTCACTCTATACCAACGCGCCCGGGGGTGTCATCAACTTCATCAACGACATCTTCTTTCCCCGGTCGTTCGGTGTTCTCTTCAACGAATTCGGGTCCGGAGGTTTGAGAAACAATGGTATCAAACTCGGCCTCAGAACGGAGCAGAACACATTCCTTCTCACGTATAACTACCATCAGTCGCGCGGGTATCGCACACACAGTCAGGATTATTGGAACATCATCAATTCTGTTCTGGAAACACGCCTGAGCGACCGGACGAATCTCCGGCTGTATTTCTATGCAGTTGACGGACTCATCCGGTTGCCGGGTTCGCTTTCACGTACACAGTTCGAGGCGGATCCATTCGGGGCCAACCCGCGTGATGTTGCACGCGATGCAAAACGTGTGACAAAGAAGGGCCGCATTGGCGTCCAGTACAATACGTACCTTGGCGATGAACGTGAGCATGAATTTGAAGTGACAGGGTATGGAACGATAAAATATTTTGAACGGACGGCAGCCACGTACCGGCTCTTCAACCGAAATGGTATTGGCGCGAGCGGAAGGTACGTGTACCGAAGTTCACTGTTCGACAGGAAGAACGAGTTTTCGGTTGGCGGTGATATGTTTTATCAGACCGGCCCGATTGAGGAATATGGTAATATCGGCGGCACGAAAGACGATGATCTGCAATTCCTTACCGATGAAACCATATCAAATGCGGGGTTCTATTTTCAGAACTCGTTCAACATCATTAACGATCAGCTTGATGTTCTGATGACCGGACGGTACGACAATATCGTGTTCGATCAGAAGGATCAACTCCTCGGTGTGCGGAGCGCCCGTCGTGGCTTTGATGCATTCACTCCGAAAGCGGCCCTCAACTTCAAGTTCACTCCGACTATTGCGGTCTATACGTCGTATGGACTTGGTTTCGATACCCCTGCAGGAAACGAGTTGGAAAATTTCCCACTCAGTTCCAACCCGACGGTGTTGCTGAACCCGGATCTCAAGCCACAGAAGTCGAAGAACTTCGAGTTGGGCATCAAGGGGAATGTGTTCCGCCAGGGCGAGGAGTTCGCACGGTTGATCCACTTCGAAGCAGCATTCTTCAACATCAAAATCGAGGATGAAGTCGTTCCGTTTGACGTCTCCGGTGACGTCTATTTTAGAAATGCCGGGGAGACGGACCGTACCGGTTTCGAACTCGGGGCAACAGTCCATCTGTATAAGGGTCTTCGGTTTAAGACTGCATACACGTTTTCTGATTTCACGTATGATACGTATGTGGCTCGAACGTTTGAATATGACACTCTGGGCAATGCCGTACCGTTTGACCGGAGCTTTGCCGGGAATGCCGTCCCCAGCGTACCAAAGCACAACCTCGGACTGGAACTGGCATACGAGCATTCATTCTGTGAGACCGTCACCGGGTTCGTGAAGGGGAATTATACCAACGTCAGCGGCATGTTTGCTGATGACGCTAATAGCGATGAGTCGGATGGATATAATATCATGAACGCAACGATTGGCTGCGACGTTCAGTTCGGGCAATTCAATCTGTTGATGAACGCCGGTGTCAACAATATTGCAGATAAGACGTACATCGCTTTTATCAATATCAATTCCGACCGGCGTGAGTTTTTTGAAGTCGGTGAACCACGGAATGCGTATCTTGGTGTGAATCTGGGGTACGAATTTTAACACTCTTCATCAATTCCGGGTGCTCTCATGAACCCGGGGTTTTATTCATAGGATTGCATAATGCGTCTCAGTGGATTCTTTTCAGTATGCCTGACGACTGCACTCATGTGTATAGTCGAACGTATGAATAGTCAATCATCATATGATATTCTCATAGGACAGAACTTCCGCATCTACCCAAGTGCGGTCACCCAGTCGGAGCCGTTCATTGTTCGTCACCCGGCAAATCCTGACATTCTCTTCGCCAGCGCGAACACGATCAATCTTGCCAATGGTTTCGTGAGTGAAGGGGTATACGTCAGCACAAATGCGGGTGCGACATGGTTCGGCAGTGATACATGCAAGGGTCCGCCTGTGACGTTCCATCGTGGCGACCCGGCAATTGCGATCGATAAGGATGGCCGATTTATCCTCACGCGGCTCGGCTCGTCACCCGGACTCTACGGTCACTTTTCGACTGACAATGGCATTACCTGGTCGTCGCACCGAACACTCGCACTCGACGATCAAGGAAGAGGTTCGCTTGCGACCGACGGAGTGCCAACCAGCCCTTTCTATGGGAGAACGTATTCGGTCTGGATTCGCTTCTCTCCTCCGTACCCGGTGTGGTTCTCATCCACCACTGATGGTGGAAACTCATGGGGTGTGGCAGCCGCGATCAACTCACCGACCCAACGGGGACAGGGTGGCGACATAGCCATTGGTCCGGAGGGCGCGCTGAACATTTGCTGGGCAGGCGTCACCGGAGTGTCGCCATTTACGGAGGATGTCGTCGGGTTTGCGCGTTCCACAAATGGCGGCACTTCATGGAGCACACAGGAAGGCGCGTTTGACATGAACGGCATTGCGGGGGTGTTTCCTTCAAAATCAAATATCAGGGTGAATGGACTGCCGAGGATTGCCGTGGATAACAGCAGCAGTCCACGCAACGGCTGGTTGTACGTCGTTACCACGGAACGGAGTCTTTCACCCGCCGGTGCTGATCCGGATATTGTTCTTCACCGCTCGACGAACAACGGTGCGACCTGGTCTCCGGGCATTCGCGTGAATCAGGATGCGCTCAACAATGGCAAGATTCAATTCTTTCCCGCAGTTCACGTTGACGGTGCGGGAGGACTCAATGTCGCGTATTACGATGACCGCGCCACAACGGGTGATTCATCGGGTGTGTTTCTCTCTCGTTCCACTGACGGTGGTGTTTCATGGGCGGACTACGGGATCAGCGACAGGAACTTCAAGCCCCAACCCATTGGCGGACTCGGGGCGGGATATCAAGGAGATAACATTGCGATGACGTCGGTAGGCGATACACTTCGTCCAGTGTGGATGGATAACCGCACAGGGATTTATCAACTCTGGACATCGGTAGTGAAAATATCCGAGCTTGGGACGAGCGTTCCTGAAGGCCCGATGCCATTGGCATTCGGGCTGGATCAAAACTATCCCAATCCGTTTAACCCGGTAACAATGATTAATTTTTCCGTAGGGACGTATGGCCATACGTCCCTGCAGGTATTTGACATTCTTGGTCGCGAAGTGGCAACACTTGTTGATCGGCAGCATAGTGCCGGGAACCACCGCGTGGAGTTTAATGCTACGGGACTCGCAAGCGGCGTGTACATTTACAGAATGAACGCCGGCGGGGAAAGCTTCAGTAGAATGATGTTGCTGGCGAGGTAGGCTACTTCAGGAGCAGGAGCTTTGTTGCGAAGGAGTGGACGTCCGTGCCGTTTTCACTCTTGACACGAAGCCTGCACACGTACATCCCGGAAGCCATATCCCCCGCAGAGAAGACCACTTCGTGCATACCTCCATCCTGTGTACCGCTTTGAAGTTCTCTCACTTCCTTACCCGACACATCGAACAAGGCGAGCGACACATAGCTCCTTGCCTGTAGCGTGTAAGTAATGGTCGTTGTAGGATTGAAGGGATTCGGAAATGCGGGGTAGAGCTTTGCTGCAAATGGAACGTCTGGTCGTTCTCTGACACTTACAGCATTGGAGTTGAACTTGAGAATCGCCCCGTTTGCACCAATCATGTAACCGTGGAGCGAATCGGTAAATTGCAGATCATAAAGAGAATTCGTCCCCGGAATCTCGACCTCCGTCCAGGTCTGCCCTTTATCTAATGAGTACATGGCTGTTGTTGCGAATCCCTGGGGTGACCATGCTTCGATTGGTGTTCTGAATGAAATCGCGGACGCCTGGCCCCAGATTCCCAACGGGTTATACTCCCACGAGTCACCACCATTCGTTGTGGATATCCTTCCCGATCCGAAATCATAATCTCCGCCGATGCCGATGATGCGTAATGAATCAAAGAAGTAAATATCATAGATGGGTTCAGGCGAGACATTCTGCGTTGTCCACGTGGCTCCGCCGTTTGTTGTCCGCCATACTACGCCAACGACATCGAACCTTCCGCCCGTCGCGAATCCAAGAGTCGGGGAATAGAATTTTACCTTGAACAATTCCCACGATGGTACCAATGTTGATTCGACCGTTGCTTCGACCCAGGAGCTTCCGGCGTTAATGGTACCGACAACTCTACCACTTTCCCCGACCATCCAGCCCTTGTCTGTATTGAGGAAAGTAATCGAATTGAAGATTTCATTTTCAACCGGGTAACGTGTACTGTCCCAGTTCGTGCCACCATCCGTCGTTGAAAGGACGATGGATGCGTAAGCCGTGTCGCCAATATCGTGAGCCAACGCCCATCCTGATTGCGCATTGAGCATGAATACATCGACGATGTCGGTGCGTACAGGAGAGTCCTGCACCTGCCAGTCTGCGCCGCCGGTTGTGGTATGCAAAATCGTACCCCCATCGCCGACAATCCAGCCGGTCAGGCTGTCGAGAAAATGCATCTGGCGCAACGCACGCGTGGTGGGACTCTGGAGCGGCGTCCAGAAGTCAGGGCCTCCGGCTTCAACTGTGTCGTATATGACCAGCAATCCGCATAATATCCATGCGAACCATACGAGAACCAGTGGTGTTTTATGTGGGGTTGAATGTGACATTCCATATTCAATGTAGGGGAGATGATTTCTATTGTCAAGCTGCCAAGTTGGTCTCAGATCGAAACATAATCCGCCTTGCAATCCATCCAGGTTTGTGGTATCATCATTCCACATTTTGCACTATTGATCATCTCAGAAAGGACAAACCGTGAAGTCGACAGTGATGTTCTCGTTCATGTTGTTAATGATAGCGGGCTGCAACAAGCAAACGGAACAAGCCAAGCCGCCGCAGCCATCAATCACACAGGGGCAAGCCCCTCAGAGCGAAGCGGGCAGTCACGCCGTTGCCGGGATAACGTGGGCAGTTCCCTCGCGATGGAACGAACAGCCGCAGCGACAAATGCGCGTTGCTACTTATGGTATTCCTTCCGCAAGTGGTGAGGGTGCGGGCGGAGAGTGTGCGGTGTTCTTCTTCGGTGGTGGACAGGGTGGCGATGTGAATGCCAATATCGACAGATGGATCGGTCAATTTGAGAATGCGTCGCCGAAGCGCACAACGAAAACTGTGAACGAGATGGATGTGACACTTGTGGAAATAACGGGCACATACCTGGCTCCTTCCGGACCGCAGATGCAATCCAGCGGCAAGCTCGAAAACTATCGCCTCCTCGGGGCCATTGTTGCTGCGCCGGACGGTTCAGTGTTCTATAAGTTCACCGGACCTGCGGAAGTGGTTGCCGCTGCGGAGAAAGAATTCCATGAAATGATCGAGTCGATTGCAAGACCGTAACCGATGCGTTATGAAAAACGAAAGCCGCTCTGGTTTGGAGCGGCTTTTGTTGTTAAGGTGGATGTTGAACAACTATGTGTGGAATTTATTCACTCTCTTGGCAAATTCAAAGTCCAGTGTACTGATACCGCCGAGATCATGCGTTGACAATTCGATGATCACCCGGTTGTACACATTCGCCCAATCGGGGTGGTGGTCCAATGATTCTGCAATAAATGCCACGGCAACCATAAACGCAAACGCCTCCTTGAAGTCCTTGAACTTATACTCCCGGTGAAGTTTGGCGCTCTTCAAAGACCAGCCCTTTAACTTGCCGAGTCCTTCAGCTACTTCCTTCTTGGTCAGCCTCCGCCTCTCCATCGTCCGTCTCCCTACAGTGAAGGTTTTTGAAATGTCAGCAACTCACGGCAGTCGGAGCTCATGGGCTTCAATCCATCGTTGGAGACAGAGCGGGCTTTGGCTGCGTCGCCGCGGCGCGGCAGATACACTTTGCCGATCGCGGAGAGTCCCATCTCCCTCATCACCGACGCGACTTCGAACGGGAAGTCGATGACACCGAAACTTCCGGTGGATGCTTCGACGATCACGGAAAGTCTGCCACCCGGCTTCAGTATCCGCGCACCTTCGCGCGCCAGCGTTTTGAATTTCATCATCGTCTCCGCTTTCGCCGCGGCGGGTGAAAAATCAGACTCTTCGCCTCTCGGATAAAAGTCAGAGGGAGGATCGAGGAATACGTAGTCGGCGCTTCCCGATTGTTCCGGGATGCCGGTCTGCAGAATGTTGGCCCGTTCGATCCTGCTGTCCGCGGGGTCAAGGTCATACATCTTGCACTTGCGATTATTGAAATGAGGGAGTGATTCGATCACATCGCCCGTCGTTCCGCTTCCTGCCAGCGGGTCGATAACAACTGCGTTGGGTTGTGTGTAATAGAAAAGCGCGTTGGCCACAACCTGACCGGGGAGCCTTCCCTTGTATCCGGACTTCCCGAAACGCGGGTCCGGTGCATCGAACGTCCAGACATTCCGCTCCTTCAGATCGAACCCGAACTTCGTTCGTTCATCTTCGCGTTTGGAAAGCTCATCTTCGCGGATCTTGCGTTGCAGGTCGGAAATCGTCCATTTGTTGTTGATGGCCATCTTCTCGTAGCGGTCACGTTCGCGGCTTTCATCCACTTTTGTTGCAAGCTCGAAATAGAAAAACTCCGGCAACGCCCGTTTCTCCACATCGGGGTAGTAGGAATAAAACATCTGGCACTGCTTCAGCATGGCATACGGGAACTTGAAGCCGGGGACGTCCGCCATTCTCTTCAGCACGTGGTCACCGAAAATGCCCTCATCGAGCGCCGCGGGCATAAGCTTTTCCACAAGGAATTTTCCGAGGTCCCAATAGTTATCGGCGGAAAACGAGTTCAGTTTTTCGATGAGTGGATCGAGCGAAGAAGCCCTTGCGGGTCTTGGCCGTGCGGTAGTGACAGTCTTTGCCATTCCGGACTCCGAATATGAAAATGATGAGGTGCGGTTGGTGCCGGCATTGGTTGCCGGCGCGCGGTGAACGTTGCCCTACGATAAGGGAATCCGGTCAATATTGCAAGCATTTCCACGATGTTTTGCATCATAAAATTGGTAGTGTCTCAGTTTCAATTCAATGTCAGGTTGGTCGTGAGGTGATGACGTTGGTTGACGGTGAGATGGAAGCAGGAGTACACTCGGTGCGGTTTGATGGGAGTGAATTGGCAAGCGGCATTTATATAGGCTAAGGGCGGGAAGCTTTGTGGGTACGAAGAAACTCTTACTTCTCAGATAGTCGATCTCTCCTGGACACGACGAGTCGTGTCCGTACACTCAGAGATTTATTACACCTCCAGCACACTGTTCCATCCACCATACCCATCCGGCTCACGAGAGGTGTTCGTCGGATCTTCTATCCATTCCTTCTCATCAAGCACGAATTTGTACTGGTGAGTCCCGGCCGAAGGCCTGCGAATCCAGCAACTCCATATTCCTTCATCCAACTCATGGCAAATATCCCGCGTTGCGTCCCAGCCATTAAAACTCCCGGCAATCGCCACCCGTGCAGAGTCATTGGCGTGATAGATAAAAACGATCTGATCTTGATTGAAATGAATCCCCGGTATACGTGATGCATGACGCCTGTGAAGCGCCCGCCGTACCGCAGCCCGTGGATTCAATACGCCATTTCCCTGCCGGTCGGCTGGTACGTTCTTCAACGGCTCCGCAGTCTCCACGAGAATCTGCTTGATCGTCTCCGGTGAAAGCGCGGGAGCGGCTTCGAGCATCTGCGCAATTACAGAGCTGACAATCGGGGCTGCAAACGAAGTCCCATCTACATGCTTGTAGAACGGAGCCACGTAGTTCTTCTCGCGTATCCGCTCACGGCACCATTCCTTGTAGTCTCCTTTCGTCAATCCCTTGGGGGGATCGGGGAGATACTTTTCGTATCGCGCGAAGACGCTCTCGACCGTTCGGCGCGACGCGTTCATCAATGCAAAAAGAGCTTCGGATTCATCGTACTGGTCTGTTCCAGGGAGAATCGGTCCGGCCAGCCAGATTGCCGGCGCAATAATCTCCGGTTTGTTGTGTCCATCAACCGTCTGCCCGAATGTCGAGTGATACATTGCCCGCGTTTCTTCATGCACATCGTTTCTATCATCCATGCCGCCAACGGTGATCACGGAAGGCGAGCTTGCCGGTGGCACAATTGGTCTTTCGGGGTTGTTGCCGATGGCAGCAACCACGACCATTCCTGCTGTAACGGCCTCCTCCGCCGCCTTGTCTGCCGGATTATCCGCCGCCGGAGACGGCTCATCCCCGCCAACAGAGAGACTGATGATGCGGATATTGTAGCGCTTTCGGTTTTCGATAGCCCAACGCAATCCACGGGCGATATTCTCTTCGCTGACGTGTGCAGTCCGCGTATCAAACACTTTGATAAGAACAGCGCTGGCGTTTGGAGCAATGCTGGTGTACAATCCACGCGAGCGGTTGCCATTGCCGATCGCGGCAACTGTCGTCATTGTCCCGTGCCAGCTCTCGGGATGCGGTGCTTTAAAATAGCTGCGCCCGAGGTGTTCTTCGGTTACATCCACGATGGCTCGGATGCGGTTCTTTCCCCTGACAATGTCCGGATGAGGATAAAATCCCGAGTCAATGAAAGCGATGGTGACTCCGGCCCCGGTGAATCGCGGATCGGTGCCGAGGCGCAACGGAGTCGGCAGAAGTGCAAAGGGGTTTCGTTGATGTGAACGGAACAATGACCCATGCTCGCGGCTCGCAAAGTGCTCATCAAGAGTGTCGAACTCATTGAGGTACAGACAGCGCTCGCACAATCCCGCATCGGGGTTCCACTCCGGATGCCGCTCCTGGAGTTTGCGCACAATGGCCTTCACCTCGATGTTTCGGGATTCGAAAAGCAAGGCAGGTGCGTAGTGCCGGCAGATCGGGCAGCGATGGATTCTTCTGTGAGCCTTGGATGCTATGGACAACTCACGAAAATAATTGTGACATCAGTTTGCGCTTTGCCACGGGAAGGAACGTTTCGGCGTAAGGAAACTCCATGTCCGTTTCGCATGCAAAGGTGGCGGGGTTGGGAAGATCATGATACCGTGCGATTAACTCAAGCTTCAATGATTCGGGAGACTGCCGGACATAGGACTGCTCCAGAGTTTCCAGCAAGCGGGTTTTGAGTGTGCGGAACTGTTCATTCGCCGAGGTGAACAGACTCACTTCGTACCTCAGGAGGTGAAGTTTCGCGGTACCTGCCTCCGGCACAAACCAATAACCCTCTTCGCGATACACCGGCATCAATCCCACGCCTTCAATGGTAATATGTTCTTCCACAAAATGAAAGATCGAAAGCCCTTCATCAATCGTTTTCTTGAGGAGCGGTAATGACCACTCAATCAGTTCGGCGGCACGAGCGAAATCACCACCGCTGTTCGCCACAGGTTCAAAGATTGCTTTTTGTTGTTCGAGGTCAAGCTCTGTCAGCCGGTGAGGAAGCTTGCTCTCCAGCTCGTCCTTCTTCTCCATAAAATTCCGGAGAATATTGAAGAGTTCAACAAGTTCTCCGAGCCCCGGATAGAGGCGGTTGTGATGGAATTCGTTGTAGTAGGATTGGATACCCTGAAGTATCGCGTACTGCTTTGACTCGAAATCGCGACTTCCGGTGATGAACGTATCCAGACTCAGGAATTTCATCTGACCTCCGCGTGGTGTAACTTCTTCCCCCAAGAGTACATCTTTGCCTCTCCATAGGCAACAACAATCTATGTACCATACACCATTGGATGCAATTTGATGGTTTTCCCATGGTCGCGATTAATCAACGTTTCAATACTTCCGCCTACTGTGAAAAAATGACCAGAGTTGCTATATTAACTCCCGAAGGCTGACCCGCCTCATGTCCATTTTCTGCAACAGTTGGTTGCATTTCCGATGAATTCAGACAACACCATCTTACTGGATCAGCCACGCGAAGTGGATGTCGTCTCCATTGAGCGCGAATTGACCACGTTGTGGAAGAAGGCCGCCGACCCGACAGACGAGGAAAGCTCGCCGCCGGTAACGCGGGCATGCTCTCTCAACTTCGTGGTTGTGGCCGAGAGTGAACACGTGGTTGAGGCGCTTGCCGGGACGATTGCTGAAGTGACGGTTGAGCATCCGAGTCGAACGTTCCTCATCGTTGCGGACCGTCGTGAAGCCACATCCTCGACATCGGCATGGATTTCGGCGCGATGCTCTATCCCGGTTCCCGGTGGCAAACAAGTCTGCTGCGAGCAGATCAATCTTGTGGCGAAGGGGCGCGATGCAGACAAGATTCCCAGCATTGTCACATCGCTCCTCGTCTCCGACGTACCGACGGTTCTTCTTTGGAAAGTGAAGGTGGAAAGGAACGATGGTGTTCTGATATCGCTTCTCCATGTTGCCGATCGTGTCCTTATTGATTCATCGGAAGAGCGTGATCCGATCCACGCATTTTCCGTGTGGGGAGAATTCATCAAGGAAAACAAGGGGGGACTTGCCTTTGGTGATCTTTCGTGGGCGCATATCAATCGCTGGCGTTCAATGATTGCCCAGGCTTTCCAGTCTGTGGATATGCGGAAGCATCTCGACTCACTCAGGAGTTGCGATATCGAGTTCTCGACGACAAAAGAGCCTCGACACTCCGGACTTGCGCAATCGCTTTTGATGGTTGGATGGATTGCCCATCGTCTCGGTTGGACTCCGGTTCGACCTTTAACGGCCTTATCTGACGGGGGATATTCTGCAACCTTGCGTGTAGATGAGCGAGCCATTACCGTACGGATTTCGAAAAGCAATGTATCGGGTATTGCTGCAGGAACTATCGAAACCGTAAGACTGGCATCGAGTGATGGCGTTATCGTGAATCTGCAACGCGCACCAACCGGGAACGCTGTTCATCTGTCGGTGAGTGATGGGGGCTCCGTTCAACAGGGAATGCTTCTACTGAATGAACAGGACGAAGCGTCGCTTCTGGCGCGTGAGCTTGAGGAGTTGAACCGCGACACCCTGTTTGAAGAGAGCGTTGCATGTGTGCTTTCGTTGATGAAGGAGCCGCGTGATGCGAATGCGCCGTGAGGTGTTTCCGACCGCAGCGGCGCTTACCCGCGGAACTGCCGAGGAGATTGTACGTATTGCCATTGAAGCGCAACGCAGATCTGGTCGTGTTGCCCTGGCTCTTTCCGGAGGCTCAACGCCGCGCGGCGTCTTCGAACTCCTTGGGTCGCGTGCATTCTCTGCAAAAGTGAACTGGTCACATGTTCACTTGTTCTGGGCGGATGAGCGATGCGTACCGCCCGACTTACCGGAGAGTAACTTCAGGATGGTACAGGAAACCCTGCTGACAAAGATCGATATCCCTGAACGTAACATTCACAGAATGAAGGGGGAACTGCCGATCGAGAAAGCCGCGGTACAGTATGAAAAAGAACTCAAGGCCCACTTCCCCGTGGAAAAAGGAGAGTGGCCGCGGTTCGATCTTATCATGCTCGGTCTCGGCGAGGACGGTCACACAGCGTCACTATTTCCCGGCACCGACGGAATCAACGAATCCGGTCTGTGGGTGACATCAGTTTTTGTGGAACGTCTTCAATCGCACAGGTTGACACTGACATTCCCCGTCATTAATAGCGCGCGCTCCGTCATGTTCCTGGTTTCAGGTTCTGCGAAGGCCCGCATCCTCAAGGAAGTCGTTGAAGGAGAGCGGATGATGTACCCTGCGCAACGTGTACGGCCTGCCAATGGAACTCTGATCTGGATGTGTGACTACGAAGCAACCCGACTCCTCACTACCTGACTGAACGATGATACTCGCAGGCGATATCGGCGGTACGAAAACGAACCTGGCGTATTTTTCCATCAAGGATGGGACGCTTGAATCTCACACTCTTGCAAGCTATCCAAGCCAACAACACGGCTCGTTGCGCGATATTGTGGTCAGATTTATTGCAGACAATCCTGCTCCTGTCACCGCGTCGGCTTTCGGAATTGCGGGACCGGTAATGAATGGCCGTTCGGAAGCAACAAACCTTCCGTGGATTGTCGATGCATCAGAACTTGCCACGGCATTGAACCTCAAGCATGTCAGTTTATTGAATGATCTTTCCGCCACTGCGTACGGAATTCTGCGGCTGTCGGAGAAGGACAAATTCATGCTCAATCCGGGGAAGGCCGAACTGCACGCGCCCATTGCCATTATTGCTGCCGGCACCGGCCTCGGCGAGGGGGGACTGGTTTGGAATGGAACAGAGTATCGAACTCTTGCGTCGGAAGGAGGGCACACCGACTTTGCGCCGCGGAACGAACTGGAGATGGATCTTCTGCGTTTTCTGCTCAAGCGTTATGATCGCGTCAGCTACGAACGAATAATATCCGGGCCGGGACTCTACAACATTTATGAATTCCTCCGGACGCGAGCGACTTCACCCGAGCCGCAATGGTTGAAAGACCAGATCGCAAGCGGGGATCCATCGGCCGCGGTGTCAAGGGCGGCAACAGAACAAAAGGATATGGTGTGTGCGGATGCGCTGGAGATATTCATTTCGTTGTACGGTGCGGAAGCCGGGAACCTCGCACTCAAGCTTCTCTCCACTGGTGGCGTATACGTCGCCGGTGGTATTGCCCCGAAGATCATCACGCAGATACAGCAGGGTTCATTCATGAAGTCATTCGCGCAAAAAGGGCGTTTTACCAATCTCCTCAAGAACATGCCGGTTAGTATCGTGCTGGACGATAAGGCGGCGCTGCTGGGCGCTGCGCATTACGCACTGATGGAACAAAAAGTGTGAATCACAATCACTCAGACCCCTGCCTTCATCCCTCCCGTTTATTCGCTTAACAATTTGTTAACACAAACTTAACTTGCCTTCCTCAAAGATTAGGCTATATTGATCCTGCCTCAGGATTCACTCCGTAGTTTACCACAAATTGATCTTGCAGAAGTTTTGCATTCGGCGTGAATACATCCTGATTGAAACTGAAAAGAAAAAGGGGCGGTGTTGACGCACCGCCCCGGTTGCAAACACTTGAGAACTTGGTGATCTCCGCAGAGCAATGCCCTGCTGTTTGCGTTTGTAAAGTACGCAGCAGGGCAGATAAAGTCAAGATTGGAGTTGTATGACCTTTTCTTCCCTGTTGCGTAAGCTTCTCTTTCTCCCCATGGTTGTTCCCTTCTCTGTTCTCTCGCAGTGGTCTGACGATACTGCCCTCAACACACCGGTGTGTGTACAACCCAATGATCAACAGCTTCCGGTAATTGCCACCGACGGCCAGGGCGGAGCAATCATTGTATGGTCGGACAAGCGTTCCGGGTTGACAAATCCGGACATCTACGCTCAGCGAATTGATGCCAATGGCATCCCCCTCTGGTCTTTGAACGGTATCCCCATCTGCACGGATCTTTCCGCACAGTTCTCGCCGGAGGTTATCCTCGATCAAAGTGGCGGAGCATTTATTGTCTGGTTGGATGAGCGCGATGGTAGCGCGGACATATACGCACAACGTGTGAATGCATCCGGTATCCCACAATGGGAGACGAATGGAGTTGCAGTCGTTACCACAAATGGATCCCAGTCCGATCATGTGATAACGACGGATGATGAGGGCGGAATCATTGCTGTCTGGCAGGATACACGTACTGATGCCGGTGATATTTATGTGCAACGCCTGAATACGGCTGGAGTTGTTCTCTGGGGACTGAACGGGATGCCAGTGTGTAACGCTTCCGGCAAACAGTCCGAGCCTACAGTCGCTGCCGATGGTGCAAATGGCATTGTCGTCGCATGGACCGATGAAAGAACTGGAGACGCCGATGTGTTTGCACAACGACTTGACAGCTCCGGGTTGCCCTTGTGGACATCGAACGGCGTTGGAGTTGTCACGATTCCGGAAGCTCACATTCTTCCGACGATCATATCTGATGGAAACTACGGGGCAATTATTGCATGGGATGATTGGAGAAGCACAGATCAGCAAATCTATACTCAGCGTCTGGATTCGATAGGGACGCCCCTGTGGCAAATGAACGGCAGGTACATCAGTGATCTCGTCGGCAATCAATTGAAAACCACGATGATAAGTGATGGACAAGGAGGCGCCATATTCGCGTATCAGGGTAATTTTCTTGGTGATGGTATTGATATTTACGCAGAACGCATTGATGGAAACGGGGAAGCGCTCTGGGATTCAAACGGTGTGTTGGTAACGCCATTCGATCCCAACCAAACAGGATTGAACATGATCGCTGATGGTGAACGTGGAGTGATTGTTGCATGGGCGGATGTTCGTAACGTGCCCGGATGGGATGTGTACGCCCAACGGCTGGATTCGTCCGGAGCGGTGCTCTGGGACTCCACGGGTGTGCCTGTTGCCACTGCTGAAAATTTCCAGGCATTCAATCTTATGGTGAGTGATGACAATGGTGGAGCAATTGTCGTTTGGCAGGACAACAGGAATGGACTCGAAGAGGATGTTTATGCCCAGCGCGTCGCGGCGAATGGTGCAACGCCCAATGAGACAACCATTCCATTCGCGTCCGGCTGGAATCTGATCTCTGTGCCTCGTGTACCCGCCGACTTTTCAGCGAGTTCGCTTCTGCCGGGGGTGGTTGCTGGCTCTGTCCATTCTTTCGATGGTGGTTATGTGCAGGCGGATACACTTGAGAACGGACCCGGGTATTGGGCGCGGTTTGGCGCTTCCGGAAGCATCACAATCGAAGGATCCTTTCTTGACAGCATTGCCATACCTGTTTCGGCGGGGAATTCGTGGGTGATCATTGGCTCTTTGAGCGTGCCTGTGCCCGCGAGCGCAATAACATCCATTCCGGATGGAGCAATACTCCCGGGCACGTTATACGGCTACAGCGGTGGAATGTATTATCGCGCAGAGACGATTTATCCGGGACGCGCATACTGGCTTTTTGTCAATCAGCCCTGCGAGATCAACATCTCAACTCCGTAGGCTTTTCTCACTTCAATAGGATTTCTGCTCATGGGTCGGATCTATCTGGTTCTGTTATTTCTCTTTCCCTGTTATGATGCGTTTACGCAAACCGCCGCGGTGACCGGGACTGTACGCGATGCAGCCACAGGTGAAGAGCTTATAGGCGTCAATGTCCTCATCGTAGGAACAACACAAGGCGCCACGACTGATCTTGATGGCAAGTATCTGCTCAAGAGCATCCCACAGGGACCGTTCGATCTTCGATTTTCCTATGTCGGATACGCATCGAAACTGATAACTCAGGTGAAAGCGAAAACAGGTGAGCCGTTGAAACTTGACGTCAACCTGACATCGAACGAGGTCACGACGGATGAAGTAGTTGTTACGGCTGAACGGCAGCTTTCAACAGAAAGCGCAATGCTTGCACAACGGAGGAAAGCCTCCACGATCGGAGATGCCGTGAGTATTGAACAAGTGAAGCGAAGTCCGGACGCAACCTCCGGGGATGCCCTGAAGCGAGTTACCGGAGTGACGATCTTCGATAACAAGTTTGTCGTCGTGAGAGGCGTAACGGATCGCTATAACGGCGCAACGCTTAATGGCGTCTCCGTCACCAGCACAGACACGGATGTGGACAAGAAGAGTTTTTCGTTCGACATGATACCGGCCAACCTTCTGGAAAACATGACCGTAACGAAGACTGCCACACCGGATTTGCCTGGTGATTTCACCGGTGGCCTCGTCCAGATTAACACGCTGGATTTTCCCGATCAGAGGACGCTCAAACTCAGTCTCTCCTCGTCATCTAACAGCATTACGACGCTCGGGACGGTGCAAAAGTCACAAGGTGCGGCGAAGGATTGGGCCGGTTTCGACAATGGTTATAGAGGCTTTCCCGGCAATGATATTGATATTTCGTATGATTTGCCCAAGAAGCTCCCCAATAACTGGAAACAGCGGAGTGAACGAGCCCCACTCAATGGAGGCATAAATCTTTCGTACGGTGATCGTTTTGAAACCGGCGATGAAAGCAAGGCCGGTTTCATCGCTGGTGTATCATATCGCAACGGATACCAAAGAACGCGAGCGAGTGGTTATTATGAAATATTTGCCGGCTCACCGATCTTCGATGGAGCAGGAACGCGCGATGCGTACACTGTATTGATGGGCGGTTTGCTGAATATGAGCTATCAGTTTTCTCCATTCCATAAGATCTCCATTAACAACAATTTCAATCAGAGCGGAGAAGACAAGGTCACGCGCATAGAGTACCAGGACGAAAACGAAGAACTGAATATTGCAGAACTCATTGAATGGGATCAACGGTCGAGTTATGTTGCACAACTCTCCGGCACGCACAATCTCGTTGACCTCAATGGATTGGAGGTGCAATGGCGTGGCTCCTACTCCTCTTCAATTTCCAAAGAACCGGACAGGAAAGAATCGGTGTATGCGAAACCCCTACGCGCTCCTGCAAGTTTACGATATTCTTTCGAAAGCGCTCGCAGGTCCTGGTCCAACCTCAACGAGTACTCCCGCGGCATAGGAGTGGACTTCACGCTTTCTGTGTTCAGTTCGAGCAAGTTGAAATTCGGCGGACTCGTGGAAGGGAAGAGCAGGAATTTTGATATCCGATTCTTCCAGGTGGATTCGCGCAATGTTCAGGACGGCAACATTCTGTTCCTTCCCCTCGACAGTATTTTTGTCCCTGATAACTTTGATGTTGACAAGTTCTTCTTCCTTGAAAACTCGAGCCTGCGCGATATTTATTCCGGTACGCATGACCTCTATGCCACCTATGTATCATTTGATCAACGGTTTTCGTTGTTCGATCAGGACTTTAGAGTTGTTGGCGGCGCGCGCGTGGAGAATTCGGAACAACTTGTCAATACCTTGAGTCCATTCGCAACAAA
Organism: Bacteroidota bacterium; assembly: GCA_046160825.1. Classification (GTDB taxonomy): domain Bacteria; phylum Bacteroidota; class Ignavibacteria; order UBA10030; family UBA6906; genus JBJXHC01. The sequence continues at coordinate 43,081 of JBJXHC010000073.1, forward strand.
CGAACCCTTTGTGGCACGTGTAAAGAATATTGATGTTCTGCCATCCATGAACTTCACGTACCTCATCAACGAGATCGCAAACTTTCGCCTGGCCTACAGTCAATCCGTGAACAGGCCTGAGTTCAGGGAGCTCTCTGCATTCTATTTTTATGATTTCAATATATTTGAAGGCACCTACGGAAACCCGCTTCTGGTAAGAGCCCTTTCGCGCAATTATGATGTTCGCTTCGAGATATTCCCCGACTTGGGCGAAGTGTTTGCGCTCAGCTATTTCCATAAGTCCATTACGAATGCCATCGAACAGAGGATTGTCCGTTCATCCAATCCCGAACGGACCTGGTTCAATTCTCCGCGGGGGAAAAATCGCGGTTGGGAAATTGAGATGCGCAAATCCCTCTCGTTTATCGGTGAGTACTTCAGCAACTTCACCATCATGGCAAATTACACGAGAGTGTACTCTGATATTGACTACCAGGTCGTATTCAACGTTTTCGATCCGAACGACCCGGGCCAGGTTATCGGCATTGACTCAGTCTACCTTCAACGGGAAATGCAGGGACAATCTCCCTACACAGTAAATGTTTCACTTGGATTTACAGAGCCAAGCCTCGGTACGACGATCAGCATATTGTACAATGAATTTGGAAAGAGAGTTGACGCCATTGGAGACGAACGGGAGTTGGATATCATCGAAGAACCGCGTGGTGTGATGGATCTTTCTATAACGCAGCCCGTTGTGAGCGGGTTGGAGATGAAATTCACCGTCAAAGACCTGAATGCAAAGGCGAGGGAGTTTAAGACGAGGGAAGGGAAGCCATACAGATCCATATTTGCCGGCCGGACTTATTCATTACAGGCGTCGTTCAGTTTCTGAGATTTAACACAGGCTTCATATTGGCGTAACATACGAAGCGTATATTTGCAACGCTTTACGGGGTGTGGGCTCGGGGTTCGCTCTTCATCTGATCATTCGACTCTAAAATTTCAAATAATTAACGGCGGTGTTGACGCACCGTTTATGTTCAACAGTAATTGAGAACTTGGTGATCGCCGCAGTGGAATGCCCTGTTGTTTTCAGACTTCCTTCAAGGGTGACATTGCGAATAGTGTTCTCACGTGGAAAGGAGGTAGACCCCGATAAGAGTTGTCAGGGAAGTTCAACGAGAAATTCCGTGACCGACATACCTTCTCCACCGGGTTATTCGCAATACGATTTTCCATCTCACCAATTTGCAAGGAGTTCACAATGAAGAAATTGTTTTCTGTGCTTGCTCTTGTCGCAATCCTGATCGGGATTGAGGCGAAGGCAGACGTAACACAGATCCTCGGCCCGGGTTTGAACTCGGGAAGGACTGTATTCTTTCAAACCGGCAACCGTACGCTGCATGATGATACAGTGTACACATTGACCGGGCTGTATTTTGTGGCCACCGGATTCAGGCTTACCATAGAACCCGGAACCGTTATCATGGGTGACACAGCGTCAACGCTGGTTATTCAACCGGGAGCCAAGATCATCGCCAGCGGTACGGCGGCTAAACCGATTATCTTCACCAGCCGTAAAGCACCTGGTTCACGTTCTCCGGGGGACTGGGGGGGCATCATTGTTCTCGGCAGCGCGCCGACCAATCAGGTCAATCCAGTGATTGAGGGTGGAATCATTCCCGGGACGTACGGCGGTGCAGTAGCCGATGACAGCAGCGGCGTAATGCGATATGTCCGTATTGAGTATCCGGGATATCGATTCCAGGCAGACAATGAAGTGAATGGATTGACTATGGGTGGCGTCGGTTCACGAACCGTCATCGAGAACATTCAGGTAAGCTATTCGTTCGATGACTCGTATGAGTGGTTCGGTGGTACAGTCAACGCAAGAAACCTTGTCGCTTTTGGCGGCACGGACGATGAATTTGATAGTGACTTCGGCTGGCAGGGAAATGTGCAATTTGCATTCGGCCTCAAGGATCGGCTTCGCTGGGATCCGACCGGCCAGTCCAATGGGTTCGAATCTGACAATGAAAGTTCTGCTTCATGGAAGAACCCGAGAACATATCCAAAGTTCTCAAACATTACACTCGTCGGTCCGATCCGCCAGGATGCAGATACTACTGTTCCTGTTGGAAGTGAGACTCGCTGGCAGTATGTCACTGTTGCACGTCGTGGAACGGAACTCTGCATCTATAATTCCATTCTGATGGGATATCCGGGGGGATATTCGCTCCGTGACGTTCCTTCACTCACGGCTGCAAACGGTGACACTCTTCAGGCGCGCCACATCAGTCTGCAAGCGTATCCCGGAGTAACGTTCCCCGTTGTTCACCAGACCGGAGTTCTTTCCGGGTTCTCCGCTACGGCATGGTTTGACTCATCCCTTTTCAGTAATGATGGAAACCTTGCTCCCCGTCTCCCAAGCACAATTGGTTTGACTGACATGAGCAATCTGAACAATCCCAACCCGGTACCGACCCCAGGTTCCGAACCTGCAATTGCAGGAACAGACTTCACAAATCCCAATCTGAGCGGTGGATTCTTCACAACGGTTTCCTATCGTGGCGCGTTCGATCCGTCACTTCCATTGGATGGTCAATGGACGGCTGGTTGGACGAACTTTGATCCGCAGAACACACACTACTATCAGTCGAATACCGGCTGGAATCTGATTTCGGTTGCCCGTAACACAGCACCCGTCGCCGATCCTGCAGTACTCTTCCCTGATGCGGTGGGTGGTAGTGTGAACGGAACCTTGCCGACGATCTACACCCCGGCAGCCGCCTTGACTCTTGGTGAAGGCTATTGGGCGTTCTACGCTGCTCGCCTCTCCGACTACTATGTTGGTTCTTCTGTTGCCAGTTCATCTGTTGTTGTTCCGACAGGAAATCGTTGGGTATTGGTTGGTTCCAAGTCCTCCACCGTCCCGCTCGCGAACCTGACCTCCAGTGTTCCCGGCAGTATCGTAGCGGTATGGGGTTGGAACGGCAGCACATACGTTTCTCCAACACAGGTCGAGCCTGGAAAAGCATACTGGGTGTTTGTGAACGCGGCATGCACGCTCACCATTAACTAACGCATCTTACCATACAAATTGGGAAACATTACGATGACGAAGACAATCATGAACCTTGTATGCACACTGGTGGTCGCTGTTCTGCTCGGGCAGGCTGCGATCAGTCAAGTGCAATTCCAGGTGTCTTTGAACGTCACCAATGGTCCAACCACCCAGGCGCTGGTCGTCGGTATCAGCGGCGACGGGCCGGGCGGAATTCAGGATAACACCATCGGTGCGGATACGGACACTTCCATTTTTGGAGCTTATAGCGAAGCACTCGCTCCACCAGCTCCACCTGCTCCATTTGCATTCGATGCACGCATCATCACCATTCCGGGCCGGGTCTCGACGTTCCCCACCGGTCTCGGCAGCGGTGTGTTCAGCGACTTCCGCGGATGGGACAACGTGTTGCAGGTTGATACGTTCAAGATCACCATTGCCGGTGATGATGTTGACCTCGCCAGCACCACGATTTCGTGGCCGACTGGACTTGGTGCGTACGCATCTTCATGGGTGATCAAACCACAGACAAGCAGCGAATGGGGTCCTGTGGATATGATTGCGAACACGAATGCGGTCATTCCTGTAGCGGTATTGGACAGGAATATCCTCATTATCAAAACCGGTGCAGGCATAGCCGGACCTGTGTTTGCAATGAATCCTACGGGCTTGAACTTCGGCGCGGTAAACGTGGGAAGTTCATCTGCGATACAGTCAGTTACCGTATCAAATCCCAGCACGACGAATTCACTTTCGGTGCTTGCCACTCCCGATGCGGATTATTCGATTGTTCCACCCAGCGCGGTAGTCGCGGCAGGTGGCTCACAGGTGTTTGATATTACATTCACACCAACAGCTCCCGGTCCCGGCGGCAACATTGAGTTCACACACAATGCTCTTGGCGGTGCCGATACATTGTTCGTGACTTCTTTTGGTGCTGACACTTCCAAGTTCCTGAGCCTCTCACCAGACACTCTTGCAGCCAAAGATCCGCTGAAGGGAAAATTCTTCAAATCAAACAAGCGCGGTAAGGGGTTGTACCCGAACTGGGCAAACCTGCTTGAAGAGGTTGTTGTTCAGGGTGGGTTCCAACCGGGAATGTCAGAAGGAGACAGTGCGGGAGGCATGGTGGTGGGAGTTTCATTGATGGACAATACCGCTCCCGGCAAGTTCAAAGTGAACAAAGTATATGGAGCATCGCACGGTTGGGTCCGCAACACGAAGTGGGATTTCAAGAAAAATATTGGTAAGGGTTACAGCGACCTCCAGAAGACGATGGAAGACAAAACCGGAAGTCACCTGGGTCTCGGCACTGTCCGCGGATTCAACACTTTTGCCAATGGCAAGCCTTTCATCAAGCAGTTAAAGAAACTCCAGCCGAAGAAACAGGCCAACAAGCTCTACGCTGAAGTTGTCGCGTTGAAGTTCAACATTGCCGCAAGCCAGCTTGGCAAGACGCCGGTCGGCTTCGGAGAATTGATCTTCGATGTGGACGGCAATCTGTTTGATGAGACGGAAGTGAAGGAGATCGCCGCGGAAGCCGACACAATGTTGACCAATTATCAAACAGTGTTACAGGCCGATTTCGACAGTCTCTACAGCGCCGTATATCGCATCAACCGCGCATTTCTTGGAGCAATTGACACATTCACGTTCGAGACCGGTCTGAAGCTGTCTGTAAAGGGTGTTGTGAACACGACATCATTTCTCAAGGCTCCAATCCCATTTGTACCAACGGTGATCGTTGCAACAACCGATCAAACCGAGGAGGATGGTGATTTTGAGGATGATGCGTACGACGATGAAGAAGGGTTGATGCCGGTTGCAGCGAAGTTGTATCAGAACTATCCGAATCCATTCAATCCTTCAACCACGATTTCCTTCCGTCTGCGCGAAGCGAGCACGGTGAACATCGCTGTGTTCAATATGCTAGGCCAGCAGGTCGGGACGCTCGTGGAGGGGGAGGAGTTTGATGAAGGATTCAATACAGTGGAATTCTCCGCAAGCGAGCTTTCATCGGGAGTATACTTCTACCGTATTGACGCCCAGGACATTGAAACGGGCGAGAGATCAGTTGAAGCACGCAAGATGATGTTACTGAAGTAATCCGGTTCTCTACTCCTCCCCATTCAGTATGGGAGGAGTAGAGGATAATTCCAATGAGTTTATTCATTCACCCACAATAAATACATGAAGGAGTTTTATGAAAAAGATTCTCTCTCTTGCTATGTTGACCGTTCTCGTGTCAGCAATGGCGTTTGCACAGGGCGGCCAGTCATCTGCGACCACCGCGTTATTCAGCGTTGGTGCCGAGCTTGTCGTTGCCGCAACCGAAGGTGAGTTTTTGGATCTGTCACCTGGTACAACGTATACCATCTCGGCCGATGGCGCGATGGCTCCCGCAGATGTTGCCGGTGAAGTCGAAGCAGTTCCCATTCTGTGGGAACTCGAAGGACAGCCGGGAGCAGCAGTGGTGATTACCTTCTCGTTGCCGAGTTTCTTTGAAGGCGAAGATCAGGGTGTGCGAGTTCCTTACACGGTGAACACGCAATCTGCAGGCTGGGCCGCAGAAGGATTTGCACTGGATGAGCCATACAATCCGATTGACGCGCGCGTGCCAAACACGATCTTCCTGATCGGTGGCGTGGCAGCAGTGCAATTGGGTGGTATCCTCAGCGTACCGGTCGGTGCGCCCGCCGCGGATTATATAGGTCAGTTCGTCCTCACCGCAGCATACGCAGGTCTGTAA
>JBJXHC010000074.1:0-8242 GCA_046160825.1 Bacteroidota bacterium
CTCACTGCATCGATCTTGAACTGCCGTTCGTATTTCTTTCGGGTTCGTTCCGTAACCATGCCAGATCTCCTCCTTTGTTTGAAGATACTGGCTTTTCTCTTTGTCTACAAATTGGGGTAAGGACCAATGCAAGCATTCATCACAAACATTAGAGGCAACCAAGGCAGTGTTGAATCTGAGCTACGTCTTTTTGTGAGCTATAGAAACGAAGCAGCTCACAATGAAGTAAACAATCTTTTGGGTAAGAAGGAACTGCTTGAGTATTGTCAGCTTATTGAAATCTTGTGTCGCATTCTTGACGAGAAAGTCACACATTGGGCATTATCTTCACGTTTATCAAACGGATCGGCAAACAGACTTGGTTTCGTTTCAGAGAAGTTTAGCAACAACATAGTTGTTGCGAAAATAAAGAACGCAACACTCACTGTCGGCGACAGAGTTTATGCCATGGGGAAGAAATCATGCTTTTCTTCAGTGATACTAAGCATACAAATGAACAACGTATCACAACAATCAGTTGGAATAACTGATGAGACTGAAGTAGGCATCAAGTTCGATAAAGAGGTGTTAGAGAAAATGGAACTGGTGAGTGCATAACATTTATTTCGTATCTATCATCATGATTCGATGAAATATCTGGAGTAACGAATGTCCATCCGCGCAGTAAAACGAATAGTCCAATCCCAGCCTACGATGGAAGGGGCTGGTGTGAGGTTACGCAGAGCATTCGGGTTTGGAGCAACGGAGGAATTCGATCCGTTCCTCTTGCTCGATGATTTCAGAAATGAACATCCGGAAGATTATCTTGCCGGGTTTCCGTGGCATCCGCATCGGGGCATTGAGACGATCACGTATGTGTTGGCGGGAACCGTCAATCATGGTGACAGTCTGGGTAACCGCGGCACCTTGGGTGCTGGCGATGTGCAATGGATGACGGCAGGGAGCGGCATCCTTCATCAGGAAATGCCGCAAGGTGACACGCAAGGACGCATGCACGGCTTCCAACTCTGGGCGAACCTTCCTTCATCCCATAAAATGACAAAGCCCCGTTACCAGGATGTCATGTCCGGTGAAATCCCTGAAGTCCTGGAAGATGACGGTACAAGTGTTCGCGTTGTCTGCGGAGATTTTTGGGGGAAGCGTGGCCCCGTGGACGGCATCGCTGCAGATCCGCGCTATCTTGATGTGTGGGTGCCGCCGGGCAAACGCAAGACTCTGCCAGTCGAAGTGAACCGACATGCGTTTGCATACGTGTTCGAAGGCGCGGGGACATTTCGTGATGCTTCGCAGCCTAAAGCAGTTCGTACGGATCGCGTAACGCCAACTGGTGATGAGGTGGTTGACTTGACGGGCAACCGGTCGCTGGTGCTGTTTGATAATGGCGATGAAGTGACAGTCCAAGCGGGGGATGCCGGAATCAGGTTTCTGATGGTCTCCGGTAAACCACTTGAAGAACCAGTTGCGTGGCGCGGCCCGATTGTCATGAATACGGACGAGGAACTGAGGCACGCATACGCAGAACTTCGCGACGGGACGTTTATCAAGGAGCGTTAAGGCCATGCTTTTAGGTAGTATCGTCAGCCCGAGCGAAGTCGAGGGCTGATATGCGCATTTCACCGTTCGACTCCGCTCACCATGACGATTGCTTCACAAGTTGAGGTATCTGTTTTTATATATGCGCTTGCCTGTCACCGTTTTTTCTGCTACCATAAGCACAAGTTCAACTCCCACCGATGAGTTGAGCCAATGTACCACCATCATCACATGGAGGGTCTCATGAAGTTCAAGGTTCGGCGTCAAGATGTTGTGTTCTACGCTGTACTTCTCGTGATGTTTGTTGTTCTCTCCGGGTTTGGACCGGCGGCATGCTGCCCTTACGGGATAGGCTGAGAAGGAAAGCACTTCCGGGGCGGCAACGCCCCGATTTTGTTTCAGTAATTCAAATGCATGAACGATCAACAGCAATCTCCAACCCGCATTCTCCGCTCCGACAATCTTGTGAAGCGTTACAAGAAGCGCACCGTTGTTAAAGGCGCGACTGTCGACGTGAAGCAGGGGGAAGTCGTCGGACTTCTCGGTCCGAACGGCGCCGGTAAAACCACCACGTTCTATATGATTGTCGGAATGATTACCCCGAACGACGGTCACGTCTATCTGGACGATGCGGAGATTACGCGTGTTGCGATGTACAAACGTGCGCGCATGGGCATCGGCTATCTGCCGCAGGAGGCGTCCATCTTCCGGAAGATGACGGTCGAGGAGAATATTCTTGCCGTGCTTCAAGTGATGAAGATGAGCAACGCCGAACGCAAGGTGAAATGCGAGCAGCTCCTGAACGACTTCAGCATTACGCATATAGCGAAGAGCAAAGGCTACATGCTCTCGGGCGGTGAACGCCGGCGCACGGAAATTGCACGGGCACTGGCAACCGATCCGCAGTTCATTCTTCTTGATGAACCGTTTGCCGGCATCGATCCGATTGCAGTGGAAGAAATCATGAAAATCGTTATCGGCTTGAAGGAACGCAATATCGGCGTGCTGGTGACGGATCATAATGTTCACGAAACTCTTTCCATAACAGATCGAGCGTATTTGCTCTTTGAGGGGCAAATCCTCATGTCGGGTACATCCGAGAATCTCGCTAACGACCCTGAGGCAAGGAAACTGTACCTTGGCGAGAAATTCAAACTGGACCGGTATCAATGAAGGTTGCCAAGTGGAACCGTTTCGCCATTGGTCACGTTAGAGTAACTGAATACAATCTCCCCTTTATCGATTCAAATATCATTCAAGGAGCTATCATGAAACATGTATTGTTTGTCCTGCTGATACTATGTTACAGTCTTGTCCTGGTTGGACAGGAGAAGATGGAAGCAAAGAAGGCTGAAGTGAAAGCGTCAATCAAAACCGACATGGAGCAGACTGTGCTGCACGGCTACGTTGTCGATGCCATGTGCGCCAAGGGCATGTCAAAAAATTCCGAGAAGGTTATGGAGAAGGCCGCATCGCATTCAAAGAGTTGTGCAATGCACGAGGGATGCGCAAGCAGCGGCTTCGGTGTTTTCTCGGAAGGGAAGTGGTATAAGTTTGATGAGGTGGGAGACAAACAGGCAATGGAACTTATCAAAAATTCCAAGGCCGATAAAGGAATGATGGTGGAAGTATCCGGCGTTCAAAAAGAAGGTAAGTTTGTTGTCGCTTCAATCACTGAACACGATATGAAACACATGAAGAATCAGATCAAGTCCGGCGATCTCAAGGACTGAGGGATTGTTTGTGGTACAAGCCCGAACGGTCTCGCCCTTTAATGGCGGGACCGTTGTGCGTTCACTTCACCCACCTACAATTTTCTTGTATTCAACTTCGAGGGCATGCTTTTCAATCTGCGTGATCTCTTTCGAGGAAAAAGAATTTGGATCCGCACTCGGCATTCCATCAATGGCGACCGACGTAACAGAAAACGCCGGCTTGCCACCCTTACCAAAAAAGAACCCGCCAATGCGAGCCTTGAACTGAACGACTCTTCCATCTCCCACAATACGGTCGAGTGGCATTTCAAACTTTGTTGGCAGCTTTGACATTTCCTGCTTTTTACCAAATCCAAACACGGCTGTCTCCTTGAGTGTTCTGATGTATCGTCTATTTGAATCTACGAATCCTTCTTTGGTGTCTCCGGCGTGGAGGGTTTGGGAGTCTCCACTTTGGTATCGGGTGTTGACTCCTTTTTCTCTTCTTTTTTATCCGGAGCGGCGCTTTTCTGCTCTTTCTTGTAGTCGGTCAGATAGAATCCGGTTCCCTTGAATATCAGCCCACCGCCTCCTCCAAGCACGCGTGCTAATCCGTTGGTCTTGCAGTTCGGGCACAACGTCAGTGGTGTCTCTTTCATGGACTGGAGTTCTTCCAGTTCGTGTCCGCAGTTCTTGCAAATATACTCATACGTTGGCATTTCATCTCCAAGGGTTTCGTGCGCCTGCTATTGTAGAGCCGTCAGGCCCTCTTTGATCCTCTTTGTTCCCTTTTCTATCTCACTCAAAGAGCATGCGTAAGAAATGCGCACACACGTATCATCGCCGAAAGCATAGCCCGGCACCGTTGCGACATGGAAATTATCGAGCAGGTACTGGGACATGTCGGCTGAATTCTTTATCAACTGTTGCTTGAATTTCCGTCCGTAGAAATTCTTGACCTGGAAGAAAATATAGAATGCCCCTTCGGGTTGTTCCGCAACAACGCCGGGGATCGAACGCAAAGCAGTCATTGCACAGTCACGGCGTAAGCCGAACTGTTCCACCATCTTGTCGATGTCCGCTGTCGGTCCGTTGAGTGCCGCAATGGTTGCTTTCTGCGCAATGGAATTTGCATTCGAGGTCACCTGGCTTTGCACCTTCGCCGCTGCTTCGATGATTGGCAATGGTCCGCCCATATAGCCGATGCGCCAGCCGGTCATGGCATACGCCTTGGAAACGCCGTTCACGGTAATAACGTGGTCATGCATTCCCTTCCCTGACCCGATACTGAAGTGCCGTCGCTCGTCATACATCACCTTCTCATAAATCTCGTCCGAGATGACATAGATGCCGGTCTCCTTGACGATGCGAGCGAGGTCTTCGAACTCACTCTGCGAATAGACAGCACCAGTCGGGTTGCCGGGACTGTTGATGATGATGGCCTTTGTCTTCTGGTTGATCACGCGCCGTATTGCGCGTAGGTCGGGTTTGAATCGTGTTTCGATGGAAGTCCGGACAATCACCGGTACGGCATCAACCAGTTTCACCATCTCGGGATAGCTGACCCAATACGGACTGATGACGATCACTTCGTCGCCCTTGTTGCATATTGCCTGGAGGGCATTGAAGATCGATTGCTTGGCACCGGAGGAAACAAGAATCTGTCCCGGCTCGAAATGGATCTTGTTTTCGGTTGCGAACTTCTTCACGATTGCCTGGATAAGGTCGGGGGTTCCCTGGTTGGCGGTATAGTGTGTAAAGTCCGCCTCAATCGCTTTGATGGCTGCTTCCTTGACGTGCCGCGGTGTCGGGAAATCCGGTTCGCCGGCGGTGAGACTGATTACGTCAACACCAGCTTCCTTGAGCCGCCTTGCCTTGGCTGTGAGGGCCAGCGTCTGTGATTCTTCGATGCTCTGAATTTTTCGGGAGAGAGCGTGCATTAACGTTTGGCTGAACGTGAACGATGTTTTGTGCGCAATCTGCGCCGGACATTATTGGGGACAAACCCTGAAACATCCCCGCCGAGACGCGCAACCTCACGCACGATGGAGGAATTGAGATACGTGTACTTTTCATCCGGAACTAAAAACACCGAATCGAACGTGGGGGAGAGCTTCCTGTTCATCAACGCCATCTGAAATTCATACTCAAAGTCTGATACTGCGCGCAGTCCGCGGATAATGGCCGTTGCTTTCTTCCGTCGCGCATATTCCACAAGCAGTCCATCGAATCCATCAACCATGACGGAGCGATTCTTCTTGAACACTTCTTTGATCATCTCCACTCGTTCATCTCCTGTAAAGAGAGGAGCCTTTGAAGAGTTCCGTGCAACGAGTACGATCACCTTGTCGAACATGCGCGTCGCACGTTCGATCACATCAATATGACCGTACGTAATCGGGTCGAATGTCCCTGGATAAATTGCCACTGTGCGTTTCATGGTGTGGCCTCCTGCGTCTGAGATGGATGCTGGAAGAATGTCACCAGCGTTCTCCCGAATTTCTTCTCGGGTCCGGCCAGATACTGTCCGGTGGAATCAAAGTGCAGTGATGTCGGATGCTCGACCACGCAATAGCCGTCGCGCTTCACGAGTCCTGCCGAGAAAATGATGGCTGGAAGTTCCGGCAGTCGCGTAAACGTGTAAGGGGGATCTGCGAACACAACATCGTAGCTGCCACGGGCACGTGCGACATACATCAACGCGTCGGTCTCATGAATTTCAGTTTGGTCCTCGCATCCGAGCATACGGACGTTCTGTTCGATAAAATCCACAGCCCCCGACCCGTTTTCGACAAACACAACGCGTTCTGCTCCACGGCTCAACGCTTCAATACCAAGTCCCCCACTGCCGGCAAACAAATCAAGTACGGTAGCGCCATCAAGATCCACTCGCGTGACAAGCATGTCGAAAATAGTCTGCTTCACCCGGTCGGTCGCCGGGCGTACAGAAAGGTCCTTGACGGTTTTCAGGGTGCGTCCCTTGAAGCGTCCGGTGATTACCCGCATTGGCTACTCCCTGCGCAGGGCAACACCCACCGCTGAGGCAAAGCGATATGAGGGGACAGAGAGATGGTCTGCAAGACGAAGGGAGTCAGACACTTTTACGTGCCGGAGCGGATTGAGTGCCTCGACCAGAAGGGCAGAGCCGCGCCGGATCAGGACGAGGATGTCTTTCTCGAGGTACGGCCCGTATGCAGTGATTGATTGAATGCCCTTGACATCGCGGGAGAGTGCGCCGACCTGATCTACAATTTCCTGGTTGGATTGAACGATGCAATAGTGGTAAGACTCCATGGTCCCGTTGCGGAGCAAACTGATATCCAACCGGTTTTCCTTTACCCCGACCAGCGCCAGGTATTTCCGTTCGCTGTCCGGATAGTTGATGCGCAATGCAGTGTCCGCGCTGAAATGATCGACATCAAGGATGTGAAGACTGAGTCCAAGTTTGGAAATCGCAGATTGCACAGCATACGCATCGCGTCGGCGTACTGAGACACTGAGCACCTGGTTCCATCGCTCCGTTGCGTTTGCGGTCATCATGTGAATATCCGTGACGAATTCCCGTACAGGTACCTGGGGAAAGAACTGGCCCAGTTCCCAATTCACATGTTCGTTGATTTCGACACGCGACAGTCCTTCTTCAAGCGGGAAGGAATTGATGAACAGCGAAGATGTGTCAAGAGCAACAGAGACCTTCTTTGCCTTGACCTTGTTGACTTTGATAAACGCGGAGAGATATTCGATGAACTGATCAATGCCCTGAGAATCATCGGTTGATCCCAAGGGGAAAGTATTCTCCCACTCATCAATGGCGAGCAATGAGTTGGATGGTCCGTCCTGCTCCACCTCGACAGCCTGAATGCTGCGGTCGGTGATGCTTAAGCCAAGTACAAGGTCTCGTGATGACATCCGGGTGCGGGCGTTCCCAAAGATGTTCTGAAAATGGATGGTGACTCAAAAAAGCGGGTGCAATATGCAAAAAAGGCTTGAGTTAGTCAAGAAAACCGCGGCCATCCAAGTCTGTCAGCTATTCCAACGTGATGAAGGGGCGCATTTTCTCGAGTCGCTTTTTCCCAATGCCTTTGACTTTCCGGAGATCATCAACAGATGCAAACAGTCCGAAGTCTTCACGATGGATTATTATTCGTTCGGCGTACTGTTCGCCGATACCCGGAAGCTGCATAAGCTGGGCTTTCGTAGCAGTGTTGATGTTAATACTCCCGAGCATTGGTGGGGATTCCGGTTTCGAAAGGCTTGCTTGAGCCTTTGGCTGTTCGGTTTGAGGTGGAAGGGCGAGTTCAGCAAGACGTTTGGAACGTTCGGCAAACTGCCGGTCCGATTCCGAATAGTCGAACGGGCCAACGGCACCGGGATGTGCCTCATGCGTTGTAGCATACCAGCGAACCGCAAGTCCCACAAGAAATGTGGAAGAGAGTAGCAGAATGACGCGGAGTTCATTCTTGGTGAACCCCCAGGTCTGCATGGATGAGTACAATGACATGGCCGCTCCAGGAAATGGAACGTTCAGGAAAATGCTTTCTTCATCCGCTCAATGAAACTCTTGTCGGAGTTGGCGGACTTGTCGCCGTCTTTGGGGTTGAAATTCTCGGAGTCTGCGATCTGCTTCAGTATCGCCTTCTCTTGTTGATTGAGTTTCGTGGGTACCCACACATTAACACGTATCAGTTGATCTCCGCGACCATAGCTGTTAAGATGCGCAATGCCTTTGTCACGCATCCTCAGCACACGTCCGGATTGTGTACCCGGATCAATTTTCAGTTTTGCCCGGCCGGCGAGTGTCGGGACTTCAATCTCGGCACCCAAAGCTGCGTCCGAAAAACTGATCAACAGATCCAACACAATATCATCACCGTTACGTGTGAAGATGGGATGGGGTTCTTCTTCGATGACAACAGCCAGATTCCCCGGAGGTCCACCACGCAGACCTGCATTTCCTTCACCACGAAGTGTAAGATAATTTCCCTCACTCACACCTGCAGGAACACTTGCTTTCA
>JBJXHC010000075.1:0-73374 GCA_046160825.1 Bacteroidota bacterium
TGGAGGGTGTTGAGATCATCAATCCATCAAAGTCGCCAAAGTTTGATGAGTACGTGACTGCTTACTACGCGATGCGGCAGCGGAAGGGTGCGACGCGCTTCGATGCAGAACGGCAGATGGCGACGCACAACATCTTCGGTATGATGATGGTGCAACGGGGCGATGCAGACGGCTTGATCTCCGGTCTCACACAGCATTATCCCGATACCGTGCGGCCAGCAATACAGATTATCGGCACGCGAGAGGGCGTCAGAAAGGTTGCAGGGTTGTATATGATGATCTTCAAGAACCGGACGATCTTCATTGCCGATGCCACCGTCAATATCGAACCTACGGCCGAAGACCTGGCTGAAATTGCTTTGTTGACTGCCGAGAAGGTAAAACAGTTCAATATCGTTCCGAAGATTGCAATGCTTTCATTCAGCAGTTTCGGTGGGACGAATCATCCCCTGGCGGCGAAAGTGCAAAAAGCCCTGGCTCTGGTCAAGGCACGGGCACCGCATCTTGCAATCGATGGCGAAATGCAGGCGGATGCGGCGGTGTCACCTGAGATTCTTGCAGAACTCTTCCCATTCAGTCCGTTGCAGGGTGGTGCCAATGTTCTGATCTGCCCCGACCTGACTTCGGCGAACATCGCATATAAATTGCTGAAGTGTCTCAGCGATGCAGTGGCGGTCGGACCGATCCTGATGGGGATAAAGAAACCGGTGTATCTCCTTGTGCCGGGAAATGATGTGAACGATATCGTCAATATTACTGCGATGGCTGTGTGTGAATCGCAACGGTTACGTGAGGAGAAGTTGGAGGCGAAGGAACATGCGTTCGAGCTTCCTGTCCATGCGGAGTAGAGAGCAAAACCATAAATCGAAAGCACGATCATGAGTATCATGTTCAGTCGCAGATGCGAATACGCTCTGCAAGCTGTATTATATCTCGCACTGAAGAATGGGGGGACGAGGACATCCGTCAAGGAACTCGTCCAGCACATTCAAGTGCCTTCCCCGTTCCTTGCAAAGATCCTTCAGGAACTTGCGCACAAGGGAGTGCTCATGTCCTCCAAAGGACCGCGCGGAGGGTTTGGGCTCGCCAAACCGGCCAACCAGATCACGATGCTTGAAATCGTGGAGTCAGTTGACGGGACGGCATTTACGAATGGTTGTCTGCTCGGGTTTATGGAGTGTACCACCGAAACGCCGTGTGCAATGCACGATGAGTGGTTCGGGATTCGTGATCGGATTATTGGCGCACTTGGCAATCAGGACCTCGGAGAGATGGCAAGGCGAATGCACAAGCCTGAGTACGTCGGAGCCTGAGTTGGGATATGTTCTCCCATGTTCTGGTTGCGGAGTTGGCACGGGAATTGGCTTCTTAGGACTGGAAGGTCGATGGGAATGACGAATCCAGCCAAAGGAAATCAGAGGGACGATTCTCAATCGGGCCAGGTTATCAGACTTGAAAGTCCGATTATGAGAATTGAAAAAATGGAATCCGGAAGAGGTATCCTTCCGGACGAATTTGTCGCCGACACCTCGTTTCGCAGAGTCCTGAAGGTCGAGAAGCCCCGGACAATAAAGAAGATCCCATCTGGCTCTCGCCGTCGCCTGCCGGATTTTTCCTCCGAACCCCGTTACACAAAGCGGTTCATGTGGAGACTCAAGGACGATCCGCAGTTCCTCAGGTCAACAGTCCAGTTTACGTTTGCCCTCCTTTGTGTTTGGATTGGGATTGAGTTTTACGTCTTCATGCAGTGGGGGCTTTCAGATGGAGATGTCTCGTTTTCCAATCGTCCTCCAGGGGTCGAGGGTTTTCTTCCGATCAGCGCCCTCATCAGTCTCAAGTATTGGATGCTCACGGGCATCGTCAACAACATTCATCCCGCATCCCTGTTCATCCTGGTCGCGATTGTTGCTATCAGCGTTGTACTCAAGAAGTCTTTCTGCAGTTGGTTGTGTCCTGTAGGCACGGTAAGCGAGTCTCTGTGGATGGTCGGACAAAGGCTCTTCAAGCGCAACCTGAATGTTACGCGCTGGCTTGATTACCCTCTCCGATCCCTCAAATACATTTTTCTTTTCTTTTTTGTGTACGCAATCTGGAATATGGATGTCTCATCGTTGGCGACGTTCATTCATAGCCCTTACAACAAAGTTGCGGATATCAAGATGTACTTGTTTTTTGCGGAGATCACCACGTTTGCGCTGTGGGTGATTCTTGGTCTTGTCCTGCTCTCGGTGGTGATCAAGAACTTCTGGTGTCGCTTCTTGTGTCCCTACGGTGCTCTGCTCGGCATTGTTGGGTGGATGAGTCCCTTGAAGGTTACACGCAACGCATCCTCGTGCATTGACTGCGAGCTCTGTACGAAAGCATGTCCTGCCAACATCAAGGTGCATGTCGTTGGAAGAGTATGGAGTGATGAGTGCACGAGCTGTTTGCAGTGTGTATCCGTGTGTCCGGTGAAGGATACGCTCAATATGCAACTGAGTACATCTCGCAAACTCGTCCCTCACTGGATGTTGGGAATTCTTGTCGCCGGAGTATTTGTGGCTATTACAGGGTTGGCAATGCTCACTGGTCACTGGCAGAACACAATCACGCAGGAGGAATATCAGCGCCGATTCCGCCAACTTGATTCGCCAAAGTATCAACACTTTCAGGGCAAGGTGCCGGACTATGGATCAGAGGACTGAGGTGTTCGGTGCCGGGGAATTTTATGACCGGCTTGCACCGGACTACGATCAGATGACCGGTTTCGAAGGCCGGTTTGTCCGGGAACGATCTGCCTTCAAGGTTCTTGTCGACAACCACTGCATAACCACCGCGTTGGATGCCGGATGTGGAACGGGATTTCATTCGTTTCTGCTTGCACGGCTTGGAGTTGCAGTGACAGCTGTTGATCTCTCTGCAGCAATGCTTGAGGGACTTCGCCGGCACTCTTCCGAAGAGAATCTCACGATTGCAGTCCTTCAGGCTTCATTTCAGGAATTACCGCAGCGCCTCAGCGTGTCGTTCGATGGTATCTTCTGTATGGGGAATGCATTGTCACATCTGCTGACCGATCAGGATCTCCGTATGGCGCTCAACAATTTTTCGACGATGCTCAACCCCGGCGGCCTTCTTGTTCTCCAGCTATTGAACTACGAGCGGATTCTTGACCAGAGACCCCGTGTGCTCAACACGAGGAAAATCGGTGCAACGATCTATACACGTTACTACGAGTATGAGAATCCGTTGATCCGGTTCAACATCTCGAAATCCCGGGAAGGAAATGAGCAGCCGGATGAGATCATCACGACGACCCTGCGTCCGATACTGCAGAAGGAGCTTTCCGTAATAGTGCGTGATGCGGGATTTGAGAGCACGAAATGTTTCGGCTCTATCTCCATGACGGAATACCTGCCCGCAACATCTCAAGACCTTGTGGTGCTGGCATTGAGAAGAGCTTAGTGGGTCCCAATGGAGGTGAGGCATGCGAAGTTCAGGTGTGCTTTGTTCTCTTCAGGAGATTGTGGCAATACGGGCAGAAACCGTGACCCTTCAGATCAAGCTCTTCCACGTATGATGCGGCATGCATAACGCAGGAGTGAAGTGAACAGTGCACCAGCCCCAACGAGTGGCCGAGTTCATGAATCACGACCTTTTGCAGTCGCTCTTGGACGAGTTGCTGATTGGATGGAAGTCCATAGAGCTCATTGCGGAAACGATGATACGATACAACGGCAACATTTCCCCCCAACGCAGCCTCACCGAACACATACGTGAGTATCGGTATGAACAAGTCCTGTCCCGTCACGCCGACGATTCGTACTGCATGACCCGTTTGTGTTGTCAAGGTCCGGAGGGTTGATGGAGCCGAATGATCCAGGTAGTGTAAGATTGCAGTGGAATTGTATTGTCCGCGTTGACTGTCATAGAATCGGTCAATTGGGATGGACCTTGGGCGGATGCTTACCGCTACTCCAAACGTCTCTCGTAGCGCAGATCCCAAACCATCAAATACACCGGCGTCAACCTCTGCCAGCGGTTGTACCTCAATTGCTGTCATTGCGCTTCAGGTCGTACTTCTGAATCTTGTGGTAAAGTGTTACCCGGTCAATATCCAGAATAGTTGCAGCACGACTGACATTCCATCCTGTTTCGGCGAGAACCTCCTGGATATACTTGTGCTCAACATCGTCAAGTGTTTTCCTGCCGTTGGCTCCTACGACCACTGTTCGTAACGGAAGATGATCCTTCTCGATCATCGCCCCAACGCTCACCACTACAGCGCGCTCGATTGCATTCTCTAGCTCACGGACATTTCCCGGCCATTCATACCCCTTCAGCTCGATCATCGCTTCATGCGAAAATCCTTCAATCTTCTTGTTCATTGCCTTTGAATATTTGTCAAGGAAATGATGGGCCAGTTTTGCCATATCTCCCTTTCGATTGCGGAGAGGAGGGATGCAAATCGGAAAAACATTCACACGGTAGAAGAGGTCTTCTCTGAACGTGCCTTCTTTTACTGCTTGCTCCAGGTTCTTATTCGTCGCACAAATCACCCTGAAGTCTGATTTGAGAACCTCTGTTCCTCCGACCCGTGTGAACTGCTTTGTCTCGATAACGCGGAGCAAGTCCATCTGCGTCTTCGTATCAATGTTCCCAATTTCATCAAGGAACAACGTCCCTCCATCGGCCATCTCCACTTTTCCTTTCCGCGTGTACTGTGCACCGGTGAACGCACCTTTCTCATGACCAAACAGTTCGCTTTCCAGCAATGTCTCTGTCATGGCACCGCAGTTTACAGTGACGAGAGAGAAGAACTTTCGTTGACTGGCATTGTGAATTGCGCGTGCGACCAGCTCTTTGCCAGTACCGCTCTCACCGCGTATCATGACGGTGGTATCTGCAACAGCAACGGTCTGCACAAGTTTCAGGACATTAAGGATCTCCGGCGATTCACCGATAATCTTATCGCTGCTGGTGAGTTCGTTGACCGCATCTTTCAGCCGCTGATTCTCTTTGAGCAGTTCCTGTTCCTGAAGAATCTTCTCGACAAGATGATCAAGATAGTCGGGGTCAATGGGTTTCGTGATGTAATCGTAGGCGCCATCTTTGAGGGACTTCACTGCAGTCTCCACAGCCGCAAACGCCGTGATAATGATAACGGCGATATGTTTGTTGGTTTCCTTGATACGATGCAACAGTTCAATGCCGTCCATGCCCGGCATCCTGATGTCGACAAACATGATGTTCCAGTGGTTCGCCTGCAGCTTTTTTAGTGCTGATGCAGCATTCTCTGCTACGTCAACGCGGTAGCCCCCTTCGGCAAACCATTTCGAGAGCGACTCACGTACGATCAACTCATCGTCTACGATAAGAATCCCGACCTCATTGTTGTTCATGGTTCATTTCCTTTCTTATTCCGGAAACTCCCGGTTGTGATGCATCCATTTCTTGCTTTATGGGAAACGTCAGCGTGAATGTTGTTCCTGCTCCCGGTGTCGAGTCCGCGAGAATGGTCCCGTGGTGGTGCTGAACAATCCCATACACCACCGCCAGACCCAGTCCAACCCCCTTGCCTTCAGACTTTGTCGTGAAGAACGGCTCAAAAATGTGCGCCTTCACATCGTCGCTCATTCCGCATCCTGTATCGCTCACGCAAAGACGAACCTTATCCGGTGCTTGCTGTAGCACCTCGATCTTCAAGTGTCCCGCGGAAGTTCTTCCGGGAGAGTCCATCGCTTCAATTGCGTTCGATATCAATGCGATAAGTGCCTGCTGAAGTTGATTTGAATCGCCATCCATCACGATATTGTCCGGGCACGAGATGTTCAATTCGATCTCATGCATACGGGCATGGTGGCTCATGAGCATTACGCAACGATCCACAACTGTTTTCAAGGAGACAACACCGAATGATCCCCCCCGGTGGCGCGCAAAGACGAGCAGGTTCTTCACGATGTTACCGCAACGGAGTGATTCATCAGCGATGAGTTTCAGCTCATCATGCATTTGCTGAAGTTCTTTTTCGCCGAGGGTGGACCGTTTCACTTTTTTCATCAACAGCCGTGCGAATGTCAGAATACCCTCAAGCGGATTGTTCAGTTCATGGGCAACAGTCGCCGCAAGGTTTCCCAGTGATGCCATTTTCTCGACAGTGACCATATGCTTGTGTGCCCGCTCCAGGTCTGCGGTTTTTTCTTCCACCTTTTGTTCGAGTGTGCGTGACCATCCTGTGAGTTCCTCCCTCGCGGTGACGAGATCTTCCGTCATACGGTTGAACGTCACAGCGAGCTTGCCAAACTCATCGCTCGATGTTGTTTCAAGCTTCTGATCCAACTGGCCCGAAGAGACCAACTGCATTCCCCTCATCAGTCGCTTAACTGGTCGGTTGATGACGATCCAAATGAAGCCTCCCGAGATCAAAGAGATCAGGAGTACGGCACCCGATGAAAGGAGGAGGAGCTGGTTCCTGCTTTGCTGCAGGTGGACGTCCACCTGCGCAAGAGACATTTTCACATCCAGAACTCCCAGAATGGTTTTCGATTCCGGGTGTGCATGACACGCTGCGTCCGAACATTGTCGTTCATTCCGGATCGGGGTAATGAGCCCGAGAACGCGGTCGCCGTTTGGTTTGCTAAAAACGCGCGTGAGCTGGGCGGTTGTTTGAGAAATGCTGTCGAGATGCGTGGACGAATGACAACTCACACATGCCTCAGCGTTTACATCCACCTGGGTGTGCGCTTCGTCCGGGATGGATCCAAAGATGACTTCACCCTGTTTGTTGTAAATGCGGATGCCTTCGAGTCCCGGTTCACCCCCGACAGAGGCGATGATGTTGCGAACATCGTCCTTTTGATTGAGTAACATGCTGTGGCGCGTAGAGCGGGCAATAAGGTCGCTGACCCTCGTCGCTCCCATGACCACATTTTCCATAATGTGAGACTGCTGGATTTGTACGGCGGCGAAGGTGAACGCAAACAGGATGATGGTCTGTACTGAGACAATCACCAGGAAGAGTCTGAATGCTATTGTCCGCGTGAGTTTCATACGATCCTGAGAAAAGACGGAATCCCCCGCGTTGAATTTGTTCACAATTCATGCCAGCCGGGATACGCGGAGATTCCGTCCATTTGAAGACTAACTGCATATTTCCTTTTCAGACCGATCGGTCTTTTGTCAACTCTGGAGATGGTCCCCTTTTGTAATAACAGGAATGACAAACACAACATCATCCTCGTGAATTTGCGGCGACAAGACTCTTCCTGAGATTCGATAGCGTACCTGGCTCCGGAACGGAGTCAGGTGCTGCCACATGACCAAGCTCAGTCTTCTTGTCAAACACATCGGAGTACTTGGCCACAAACGAGAATGCAGCGAATCCAAAAGCAGCGAGAGCTATGGTGATGGAGAGCTCCTGCCATGATGGAATGTATGTCCGCGTTTGCCACTGCTCCATGCTGGTGATGGCAGTATTCAATCTGTGGGCGACGAACCCAAGCAACACAAGCACTGATGAATAGAACAGCCCAACCTTGCTCGTCCGGACTTTCTTGAACAGAAGCAGCGCGAAGGGAACCAGGACTCCCAGGACGACTTCCCCGATGAACATTATGCTTTGGTACGTTGGCTCAAACACGTATTGCAATGCATCCCGATTCACCAGATCCTGAATTCGTACGGTGAAGTACAGTGCAAGCACAACCACCACGACTTTCGCCAACTGGGAGAGTAATGGCAGTTCTATCTCTCTACCGAATGCTCGCGCAGAGAGGAAGGACTCAAAGATCGTCATGCACAATCCTGCCGCAACGCACGAGATGATGAAGAGAAACGGAATGACGTTGGAATACCAGAGCGGGTGCATTCTCCCCGGTATGATAAGGAACAGCGACCCGAGGGAGGACTGGTGGAGTGTGGAAAGAAGCACACCTGCAACAACCAACGGAATCGTGATTGCCTTGACGACCTTCAAGGCCCGCTTCAGCCGGAAGCGTTCAAGAACCACGGGACTAAACTCCAACGCGAGCACTGTCGTGTACAGCATCACGCACCATGCAACTTCGAACATCACCGATCTCGGGTTCCAATAAATGAGTGCGTGCCAGATGGCCCACGGACGCCCGAGATCAACCATCAGGCCTGCGATGACAAGCAGATATCCGAGAAACGCTGTGAGAATAGTGGGTCGAAGGATTGGTCTGAACCGCTCAATGTTGAAGATATACACTGCCGCCGCAATAGTGAATCCGCCGGCTGCGAGTCCGACCCCGACCAGAATATCGAACCCGATCCATAATCCCCACGGAAATGTATCTGCAAGATTTGTGGTGGCCCCGAGGCCGAGAGTGAAGCGCTGGATTGTTGCCACAAGTCCTGCCACCATCAACGCCACGGCAACTACTTTCCAAAAAGTTATCTTAAGAAGTCCAGGGAATTTCATAGTCATCACCTTGTGTTAGTATTTGCTTGATCGTCTTTTTTGCGCAACTCCTCGGCTTCGAACCTCGCTACCTCTGTCCGACGTGCTGTGATCCAATGAATACCGAAGAGGACCACGCTCGCTGCAACCGTATACTTCGGAATTTGTGAGAGCACACGCCACGAGAGATTGGGGATCGGCTCGTTCGGAATGTTCATCGGGAAACCGAGCTTCTCAAACGGGATGGCGGAGATGTACAGGACGGAAGTTCCCCCGGCCTCTTTCAATCCATAGATGTAATTCACATACTGCCTGGGATTCTCGTCGATGCGCTTTCGTGCTTCCTTGATTATCTCGTCCCGATCACCGAATGTTGTCGCTCCGAACTGGCACGCCTCGGCGCATGCTGTCGGCTGGCCGGCAGTCACACGCTCATAGCACATCTTGCACTTCTGGACCCTTGGCGCAAGACTGCTCCACTCATACCGTGGAATCTCAAACGGGCATGCCTGCATACAGTACCGGCACCCGATGCACTTCGACTCGTCATAGATAACGGCGCCGGTTTCCGTCTTTGTGAACGCTCCCACCAGACACGCCGAAACACAGGTCGGCTCGTTACAGTGCATGCACAGCTTGCGCACATGGACTTCGTCATTTTGGAAGTTCTTCAGCACAGTGTATCGGGTTGCGGAAAGTTCTTGCCCTTCCTCCTGGGGAAGGCCGTTCGTTTCCGCGCAGGCGCGTGTGCATTCGCCACATCCAACGCACTTGGTGATATCGATAAGCAACGCTTTTGAGGTACTCATTGGCCGGTCTCCTTGTGGTGAGGGACCTTTGTGCTACGTAGAGCCGTAAAGGCCTGACTGAAATCCTCCCACGTGCGTTCGTCAAGTTGCTGGACAACACCATCTACAGGCAGGCCGCCCTCCTGTAGGATCACAGATTGTCCCTGCATGCCTTTCATTGCTATTAAGTCCCGTACCAATGCCACCTGCTCACGCAACCATTCTAACGGTTGTCGGACAACGTATTGTTTTGATGCCGCAATATCGTCAACCCTTGATTTCAAGCGGACAAGCCATCCCTTTCCATACGGATCAGTCAATATGAGCGAAGGGTCTCTCAGAACATCAGGGTTTGGCTCGACAACTCCACCGGCAACAGGTGTTGCCAGGCGGAATGATCGTCCGTTCGCACCCACTGAAAAATCAGCACAAGAGGGTATCGTCGTCTCTCCAGCGGGTGGGACGGAGATGGTTTCGACTACTCCCATCAGACGGCTAAGAAACCCGTCAACCCCCAGCGTAATTGTCCCATCGTGGTTGGTCCGCATCCACATATGGTTGGTAGCGAGTTCGACATCCTCCGGGAGATGACTCGGAAGTTGGAAAGGCAGTAGTCGCGACGTCGCTGGGAGCGGCTTTCGGACCACTGCGGGCTGGCTGCGTTTTTTTTGAACAACATGGTCGATAGCCAGGAAAACAATCAGTGTGCAAAGTACGAGTAGGACTGTCATGGTAGATTCTCCTCTATGATTTCGATTTCTTTTCCGTGACTAATGCACCGTCACGCACATCGACATGAAAAAACTGGTGAGCAATGGCCAGCCATTCATCGTCCGAGCATTTGTCCGAAAGATTCTGCAACAGAACCCCACCTTCCTGGAACATCAATCCAGGTGTTCTCGAAAAGAACCGGAGCAGTTCAGCGCGTTCCATATCCTGCCATTTGATGGCCGCCCTTCCAGTGAAGAGGTTATTCAGTTGGAAATTGAGTTTCGTTGGCCGCACTTTGAATAACCATCCATCACCATAGGGAGAGCTATTGACAAGTTCAGGGTTGTTCCTTACCATTTCGTTTTTCTCGATTACCCAGCCACTCACCGGACTTCTCATGGGCACCACACGATTACCGTGTCGTACGACCCATCCAACCTCACCCTGGCGTACGCTGTGAAGCAATCGTGGGAGCTCCAACTCTTCAACGATTCCGATGACGGATTGGCCGAAATCATCGATGCCGATAATCACATCTCCATCCCGTGTTTGTCTCATCCACGTATGACCCGGATGCATGTAGCGCTTCACCATTACGGGTTCAGGGCGGACTTCGGGTTTTTCTTTTGCCATCATTCGGATGAGAATGATGATTGTCGCAGTGATTATTGCAAGTATGAGCGACATGGCAACCTCCTTTGGGATTCTGTTCACCTCTGTCGAAGAGCAATAGTCCCAAGAAGTTTGCCAGATCACCCACGGAATTTTATCGGTGTAAGCTCATGCGACACAACAGATTGGAGTCTGTTGCAAAAATGAACATGCGATGAGGTGAGATGATATAGTTGAATAATGCAACAGCACCTTCGGATGGGAGCCAGGGTTTTGTCTGGATCTGCTTGTTGTCAATAGGGTTGAAAATGTGTTGAAAATTGAATCGGGACTGTGTAAGTACTCATCACTTCCAGACTGGAGGTCGTTGATGCGGGAACAAAGTCAAGTCCCATTCATGTTGCCCCACTGGACGGAATTTGCACCTCCAGAAATAGCTGTTGAGGTTTTCAATACTGGCATCCATTCCGACCCATATTTCTCACAATTGAGAAGATGCAGCCCTATTTGAGACGCAATTCCAGCAATTTATTGCGTTCCACCTCGGCATGTGGTTTGAACTTGTGAAAGGTGTTGAATTGTCGATACAACAGTCGATTTGCACGGTGATGAAACTCTCAACACTCATACTCACATTTATTTTCTCTTCGATTGCTGGACTGGACCTCCTTGCCCAGGACAACAATCAGTGTCTGACCTGTCACGGTGAGCACACCCTTTCAATGGAGAAGAAGGGAAAGTCGATTTCCCTTTTTGTGAATGCGCCCGCATTGCAGAAGTCAGCACACGGCGATCTCGAATGCGTCGGATGCCATGAAGGACTTTCCGGCGATGAGATTCCGCATGCAAAGAAGATCAAAGCTGTCGACTGCATGAGCTGCCACGACAGCCAGGGGCTTACCCATTACAAGGAAAGCGTCCACGCTCTCAAGAAGGCAAATGGGTCTGCTGCGGCTACCTGCGCGGACTGTCATTCAACGCACGCGATTCAGAGAATCTCTGAAAAGGATCCCCATGCAAGGCAAGAATTTGGTATTGGCGTCTGCGCGACTTGTCACAATGATCTGAAAAACAAGTTCATGGCTTCAGACCATGGCAAAGCCTTCAAGGCCGGCACAAAAGGGGCTCCGGCCTGTATAGACTGTCATGGCGAACACGGAGTTCAATCCGCGCTGAATGACTCATCAACCACAAACCACAAGCAAGTTGCGGCAGTGTGTTTGAGCTGTCATCTGGATAATCCGGATGTCCGTGCGAAGGTTGGACCCTCTGCCGGGTTTGTGTCAAGCTATGAGCAGAGTGTTCACGGTCAGGCGTTGAAGCATGGAAATGACATGGCTGCAACGTGTACTGATTGCCACAGCAGTCACGAAATGCGAAAGGGGTCTGACCCCCTGTCAAAGGTTGCAAAGAAAAACATTGCCTCAACGTGTGGCCAATGCCACGGCGATGTTGAATCGCAGTACGCCTTCAGCGTTCATGGCAAGGCGGTCGCTGCCGGGATTGCTGCTTCAGCGACGTGTACAGACTGTCACGGTGAGCATAACATCCTCTCGCCAAAAGACGACCGTTCGCCTGTTTCCACAAAGAATGTTTCCGTTCAGGTCTGCTCGCCATGTCATGCGTCCGTTAAACTCAACGAGAAGTACGGGTTGGCCAGCGACCGATTCCAGAGTTTCGCGGACAGTTACCATGGTCTTGCAGGCAGAGCGGGTGATATCGAGGTTGCCAATTGCGCAAGCTGCCACGGCATTCATGACATCAAACCCTCCACAGATTCAACATCTCGAATTCATGCCAAGAATCTTGTGAACACATGTGGTACATGTCATCCCGGTGCCAATGAGAACTTCACCAAAGGCTCCGTGCATGTCATCGCAACTTCCGGTGAGGACAGGATTCTGTATTTTGTTGCCACCTCCTACATCGTCCTGATTATTGTGACGATCGGCGGAATGTTCCTCCATAATCTTCTCGATTTCATAAGGAAGTCAAAGCGGAAATTGATGGAGCGCCGCGGATTGATCCACCACCCACCAGCGGAAAACAGGTTGTATCTGCGGATGTCGCTGGGGGAAAGAATTCAGCACGGTACTCTGCTCGTCAGTTTTACAACACTTGTGCTTACAGGTTTTGCACTCCGGTTTCCGGATGCCTGGTGGGTGGCTCCAGTGCGCGATATTAGTCCAATGATGTTTGACCTCCGGAGTCTCAGTCACAGGATTGCCGGCGTGCTGATGGTACTCGTAAGTCTTTATCACATCTACTACGTTCTTGTTGTCCCCAGAGGAAAGCAACTTCTGCGTGATATGCTTCCCGGGCGAAACGATCTTACCGATGTGTATGGCGTTGTGAAATACAACCTCGGACTTGCATCCGTCAAGCCGGGGTTCAAACGCTTCAGCTACATTGAGAAGGCCGAGTATTGGGCACTCATCTGGGGAACGTTTGTGATGGCCGTGACCGGGTTCATCCTCTGGTTCGACAATATGTTCATTGGCCTGCTCACAAAACTCGGATGGGATATTGCGCGCACCATCCACTATTACGAGGCCTGGCTTGCGACGCTTGCAATCATAGTCTGGCATTTCTACTTCGTAATCTTCAACCCCGATACGTATCCACTCAACGTCGCTTTTTGGAAGGGGACGCTCACGGAAGAAGAAATGCATGAGGAACATCCACTGGAGTTGGAGGAATTGAAGCGAAAGGAAGAATCTGAAGGAGAAACAGGTGGAGAGGGCTAACACACGAGTCATCGAGGGTGTCATCCCTTTTTCATCCTTGTGGATGATTCCCTCAGAAGGGAAAAAACCTTATTTTTTGGCATGAATATTATTATGACTACGTCAGTTCACAATTTTCATGGATTGCTTGTGTACAAAACGAGTCCTTGTTACATTGGTTACAAGTACGATGTTGTTGCTCACCGTTCTTTTCTTGATGTGATTCACTTCTTACTGTCACCCATTGCCTAAGGAGAAAAAAATGAGATCAGCCACGCGGGCCACTGCAATCATGCTTGCTACCCTTGTTGCAATCGGCGTTACTCTTGCCGATAATAAGTATACAGGTTCCAAGATGTGCGCCGCCTGCCATAAGTCGGGCAAAGGCGGAACTGCGTACGCAGTTTGGGAAAAGAGTGCCCACGCCAAAGCGTATCAAACATTACTCAGTGACGCGTCCAAAAAAATCGCGAAGGACAAGGGACTGAAGACTGCGCCACATGAAAGTCCGGAATGCCTCAAGTGTCACGTGACCGGTGGTGGTGCAGCGAAGAATATTGAGGCCTCGTTTAAGAAGGAAGAGGGCATCACGTGCGAAGCATGCCACGGGGCGGCATCGGCATACAAAATGCTTCATAGCAAGGGTGATCTTGCAAAGTCAAAGGCGGCGGGGATGGATCCCGGCCAGAAAGATGCGAAGTTCTGTGTTACCTGCCATAATGCTGAAAGCCCGTCGCACAAGTCAGCTTTCAAGTTGGACGAGATGTGGGTAAAAATAGAACACGCCCTTCCAAAGAAATAGCTGAGCCCTGGCCGCGTGTATCGACGGCGAGGATTTGATTCATCGGTTCGCTTGACTACGGAGTTCCACTTGAAGCGCCGATTTCCGGATGTGATCTATAATCCCATCAGCATCGTAGGTGCTGCGCTCGCGAGCGTCAGCTTTGCAACCATTCTCTTCCTCACGCTGGTCGATATCACGCAGGATCATCCGCCTGCATACATCGGCATTATCTCTTATGTTATCCTTCCCGTACCGTTGGTTGTCGGGTTGGCCACCATCCCGATCGGAATTCTCCGCGAGAAGGCCCGTTTGCGCCAAGGTCTACCTGCCAGCCGGATGGCCTTTACGCTTGATCTCAATATTCCGAGGCAACGCGCCGCGATCATGCTTTTCGGCAGCGCAACAATCATCTTCCTCTTGTTCACGGCGTACGGCAGCTACAGGACATTCGAATGGACGGAATCAGTCGAGTTCTGCGGCGAGACGTGTCATTCGGTGATGGAACCTGAATTTACCGCGTACTTGAATTCTCCTCATGCACGTGTGAAGTGCGTGGAGTGCCATGTTGGATCCGGTGCCGATTGGTACCTGAGGTCAAAGCTGAGCGGAGCGTACCAAGTCTACGCAGTCATTGCCAACAACTATCCCCGGCCGATTCCAACGCCGATAGCGAACCTGCGTCCAGCGCAGGAAACATGCGAACAGTGTCACTGGCCTTCGCACTTTGCCGGGGAGAAGAAATATGTGAACACGTACTTCAAGTCGGATGAACAGAACACCCGATGGACCATTGCCCTTTTGATGAAAACGGGAGGTGGTAGCGCCGACCGTAGCCCGACGAGCGGCATTCATTGGCATATGAATATTGCAAATGAAATCACGTACGTCGCAACCGATACCCAGCGTCAGACAATCCCCTGGGTGAAAACCAAAAATAAGTTGACAGGTGAGGAGACGGAGTATCTCTCTTCCGATGCAACGGAGTCGATAGACGAGCTGATGAAAGTCTCACCCAACAGAATGGACTGCATTGACTGCCACAACAGGCCCTCACACATATATCGTCCTCCTGTCCGCATTGTTGACCAGAGCCTGGCCCTGGGAAGAATCAGCACCGACCTTCCAAGCATTCGTACCGCGTCCATTCAGGCATTGACAGAACCCTATACATCGACCGAAGCAGCAATGGACAGCATCCCATTGATGATGGCTAATTTCTATGCTGATCAATATCCCATTGTGGCAGAAGAGAAGAAGGATCTCATCGCCAGTGCCTCCGAAGAACTTAAGACCCAGTTCAGTCGAAATTTCTTCCCGAAGATGAAGGTCAACTGGAAGGCATACCCCAACAATATTGGACACATGACGGACCTGGGCTGTTTCCGTTGCCACGACGGGAAACATGTCAGCTCTACCGGCAAGGTGATCTCAAAAGACTGTAATAGTTGCCATACAATACTGTATCAAGGGAGCGACCCCGTTCCGACAACATTGAGTATTGCGGGACTTGAGTTCCAGCACCCTGAAGACATCGGTGAAATCTGGAAGGAAATGAATTGCAAGGATTGTCATACCGGTCAATGAGGATTCATTTTTGATAAATGGGGTGATGTGTCTTTCTAAGTATTGAGAAAGGCCGGTCTCCCGGTTTCGGAAGCATAGGTTTTTCAAGGGTTTGGCAGGGTTTTCAAGAAGCACTGTTGGCATGCAGATTGCCAACGTCTAAATGGATTTGAACTATCCACCGAGAGCGAATCGGACCATGAGCGCAAAAACTGCTTTCTCGAAGAATCATACACGCCTTCTTACCATAGTCGCATTGTATGCATGCAGTGCCTCACTTGCTTTCGGGCAGTTGGTCAACGGTCGTTTCATTACTTCAGTGTACACATGGAAACAATATGACACCGTGGATGTCTCGAAGACATACGCACGTGGCTTTCAGTCGGTGCTATTGGACGTTGCGCAAAACGACTTTAGTCTTCACGGCCACTTTCAGGGTGCCGTAATGCTGCAAAGCAAGCTCGATGAACTTCCGGATTACAGGCTCTACTACGGCTACGCACAGTGGAAGAACATCGCTGATGTCGCGGACCTGTCGTTCGGAAGAGTTCCATTCTTTGTCGGTGTCGGTTCGGGGACGATTGATGGAGCGCTGACCAGGCTGAACTTCATGGACAAATCAGTTCGCCTGACACTGTATGGTGGGGCGAACACTCCGCTTGACATGACAATAAAAGAGTGGGGGCCTCTCAACAAGAATTTTACCGTTGGCGGTCAGATTCTCATGACAGCACTTGATGAGTGGCGCTTTGGTCTCAGCTATATGAATCGGCAACGTGAGCGGCCCGGCTACTGGGCACTTCGGGCGGATTCACTTTTCAATCCAACAACACTCTATGTTGATCCGAACCAAACGAAGGAGCAATACGCAAGCGGCGACATTTCTTATTCCCTCCCCAACATAGGCTTCCGGGTGCGGTATGACTATAACATCGACTACGAAAAGACCCAGCGTGGACAAGTAGGCGTTCGCTACTATCCATCCGATGAATGGATTGTGAGTGCTGAATATCTTCATCGTGCGCCGCGGCTGTTCAGCAATTCATTCTTCGCGGTCTTTAACGCGCATACAACGGATGAAATGGAAGGCGGTGTGGATTACATAGTGATGCCCTCGGTTCGTACGTACGTCCGTGGCGCGTATGTGCAATACTCCGGGGACAATAGTTTTCGCTACACGGTGGGAGTGGCGAATGACTACGCCTCGGCCAGCTACCGCGGAAGTACGGGATACGCTGGCGAGCTAAGTACCATTTCGCTGCAAGGGTCGTACCCGCTCTGTGAACGCATGTTCATCCCAACTGCCGGCGTTTCGTTCACCTCATACAAACTCAACGTGGCCGACAATACCGAGAACACGCTTGCCGCAACCCTTGGCCTGATTGCCCGTCCCCTGCAAATGCTCTCGATCGATGTTCAGGGACAGTGGTTAAAGAATAAAGTCTATGAAAATGATGTGCGTTTGTACGTGGGGTTGAATATCTGGTTCACCGAACGGTTACACCTGTTTGAGTGAGAGGTCCGAATGATCCGTAAATATCTTCTCTTCACATCCACGTTGACCCTGGTTCTCGCCATTGCGACAATGACAAACCTGCGCGTCATTGCGGGAAATACAATACCGGACACTCAGGACACCCATCCTTCCGGTATCAAGTTCTCACACAAAAAGCATATTCAGGAATTGGGTGCTGATTGCGCAACGTGCCATCCTTCCGGTGCAACAAGCAAGTTTTCGAAGGACGACCTTCGAAGTACACATGACCAGTGTACGACGTGCCATGAGGAACAGGTGACAAACGATTGTGCGTTCTGCCACACGAATCCGGAGAATATCGTCGCGCGTCCGGTCGCTGACCGGGAGATTATCTTCTCGCACGAAAGCCATCTTGCGATGACGGGTGTGGGGTGCGCCACGTGCCATAAGGGTGTGGAGGAAGTGGACCTTTCCAGCGCAAAGAACCTGCCCGACATGGCTACATGCAATACGTGTCATAATGATCGCAAGGCCACAAACACCTGTGAATCATGTCATACGGATTTCGTAACGCTGATTCCGACAGACCACAAGCGATCTGATTTTCTTCGCACACATCGTGACGAAGCACGGCTCGGAGGCTTGCAGGCATCGTGTCAAACATGTCACAGCGAGCCATTCTGCCAGCAATGTCACCAGGGAGCCGGGCTGAAAGCATTTCGTCAGAAGGACCTGATGGTGGAACCACGCGCGAAGACTTCGACAAAGGACTCGCCGAAACGAACGATCTTGCAGAATGTGCATGAGTTGAACTATCGCTTCATGCACGGCATTGACGCACGCGCCAAACAATCGGACTGCGCTTCATGTCACTCTACGGAGACATTCTGTGCGACATGCCATGAAGCGGGTGGCAACATTACGCAGGGCGTGTTCAAGCCAAAGTCACACTCGGTTCCGGGATTCACAACGCTGGGTCGGGGAACGGGCGGCGGCCTCCACGCTGAAGAAGCGCGCCGCGATATTGAGAACTGTGCAAGTTGCCACAATGTTGAGGGCCGCGACCCGAGTTGCATGACGTGCCACACTGAATCAGGACAGGTTCGCTAAGTTAATGATGCCGAATGCAGAGAACGATTCATCCACAGGAGTAACGATCATGAAAACCACATCTGTTTCTTTTTTTGCGCTTGTCATTACAATTGTTTTCGGAATCATGGTCCTTGCCGGCTGTGAGGGTCCTGAAGGACCTTCCGGTAAAGATGGTACCAATGCCACTGTCGACCTTGAGGGTTTTGCGCCCGGGATCAGGTGTGCAACGTGCCACGATGCGGACGCTGATACAGTGTATTATGTTGCCGGTCGATCGTATCAGTTTAGTTCATCCATTCACGCAACTGGTGGTAACTCGGATCGCAACGGCGTGAATTGCTCAGGATGTCACTCTACTGAAGGTTTCGTTGAGAGAGCTAGGGGAGGATTTCAAACCCAATTGGCGTCTGAAATTCTCAATCCCAGTCCCCCCGGTTGCTTTGCCTGTCACTCGCCTCATGCTCGGGCGGATTTCTCATTGCGGACTGAGGCACCAGTTACTATAACTTCGTACATAGAAGGAGTACCTGATGTGACAGTCGATTATGGCAAGGGTAATCTCTGCTTGCAATGCCACCAGACACGACAGACATCGCCGATGAGCCCGAAGCCGGATCCGACAAAAACTGCAATTACAGACACGATCGTCATAACATCCAGTAGATGGTACCCGCACTATGGCGTCAATGGACAGATGTTGGGCGGCACGGGAGGATTCAAGTTTGCAGGCTACACATACACCGGAAACTCAAACCATACCGCCAACCTTGCAATCGAACAGGAAGGGTGCATCTCGTGCCATATGGCCGAGCCAACAGGAACTCAGGCGGGCAAGGGTGGCGGACATACATTCAAGGTTGGGTACGAGTTCGGAGGAACGCCCGGAACGGTTCTTACAGGTTGCCGAGATGCCGGTTGCCACGGTTCT
The DNA here is from genome assembly GCA_046160825.1 of Bacteroidota bacterium. Taxonomy (GTDB): domain Bacteria; phylum Bacteroidota; class Ignavibacteria; order UBA10030; family UBA6906; genus JBJXHC01. The sequence continues at coordinate 19,080 of JBJXHC010000075.1, forward strand.
TCATTTGCGTCTGTGAATTATGCCGGTGCGACAACGGCACCAGTAGGAGCACAAACTGCAATTAACGCGAACCTTGATACGTTGAAGCAATTGCTTGTTGCACGAAACTGGTTGAATCCAACAACCGATCTTCTCCGTGCCAGTGCATCGGCTCCGTTGCGCATTGCCCCTGCAGCAAAAGCCGGGGCCATTTACAACTATTACTTCATCGAGCATGAAGGAAGCCACGGAGTACACAACACCCGGTATGCATATGAATTGTTGCGGTCTTCCATTGCCGAGTTGAGAGCGCCATAGTTTTCGCAACGTATTCAAGAAAGAACATCAGCGCCATGAACATGCGACTAACATACAAAGTCTCGGTTGTTCTGATGACCACGTTGGGGATCTCGAGTTGCGCGGATCTCAAGTCGGACTTGCCAGCTCCCACAAACCCGGGTGTTCAGATCCACGGAGAGGGCTGGATAAATCCCCTTGCGCCCTCTTTCCACGGAAACACTATTCGCGTGAACAACTGGGATATGCGGTCGTGCCAAACGTGTCATGGCGTTAGTTACAGTGGGGGCACAGCAGGCAGCAGTTGCCTTGAATGCCATACCAACAGTGCCGGGCCTGAGAACTGCGCTACATGTCATGGCAGTTCCAATCCAGCGCCTCCACGTGATCTCACGGGAATGGTCAGCCCATCATCGAGAGGTGTCGGAGCTCATCAGATTCATCTAACAGGTGGTGCTCTTGCAACGGACATTCCGTGTTCGGAATGTCACGTCGTGCCGACTTCAACGTATGGCTCGCCAGCTCATTTAGACAATTCTGCAGGAGCGGAGTTGACGTTTCAGGGTCCGCAAGGCACCATTGTAACTGGAGGTGGAACACGGGTTCCGCATCCTTCGTATGATGCTTCGACATTGAAATGCAATAACACATTCTGCCATGGTGACTTTGTAGCTCGAAGAGCTGATGCCGATTCGGTTGACCGGTTTGCATACACTGACACGGTGATCGTCGGTGCGCAGTTTTCACCACTCTGGACCGGTGGGTCGGCAGAAGCTGCCTGCGGTACATGTCACGGTCTTCCGCCCATCGGGCATGTCGGCCCTGTGACCGTGCAACAGTGTGGGAATAGCGGATGCCATCCCGGAATTGTCAACGCAAATGGGCTGATCTCAGACAAAACCAAGCACATGAACGGAAGGATCAACGTCCGCGGAACCGAACGGGTTTTCTAAAATGACAATGGGCTTGAGATGAGAGTCTTTTGTTTCTTTCTTGCCATATTCCTTCCAATGTTGCTTCTCTTGCTGGTCGCTGTGACATACGCACCCTGTTAAGCTGCCAGGGCGCGACCCAGTGTGCTCGTTCCCACCTCAACTTTCAATTTTATCATTCTGAAGGTTTATAGCGTCAAGGTTTTTGTCACACCTGAGAATGACGTCAGGTCAATATGCAGAAACAGCCCCTATTCGCGGCTTTTATCTGAGTTCTCTTGGCATGCCCGTTGAACATTTAATGAGTCGAGTTCACAACCGGAGAAGCCATGAATGTCCTTGGAAATACCCTCATTGTAATCGCGCTCGCCTCGTCACTCTTTTCCATCGTTCAATACCACCGTGCAACCAGTGCCAATCCGCTTGCCATGAAAAGAGCGCGGCAGTGGCTGCGGATTAGCACTGCTACGATCGTTGCGATGTCCGGGTTATTGATGATTCTCCTGCTTCAACACGATTTTTCGAATGGGTATGTCTACAGCTACAGCTCGCGTGACCTGCCGTTCCATTTCCTGATATCAAGCTTTTATGCCGGACAGGAGGGAAGCTTCTTGTTCTGGGTTCTTTGTTCTGCATTAATTGGACTTGTGCTTAGGTCATACACTGCCCGAAGAAAGAACGAACCGTGGGTGATGGCCGTGTACATGGGCGTGCAGGCTTTCCTTCTTCTCCTGTTGTTTGCCAAAACTCCGTTCATATCTGTTTGGGAGAAACTCCCGGAACTTCCGCTTAACCAGCTCCCGGCTGACGGAGGCGGGCTCAATCCGCTGCTCCAGAATATTTGGATGGTGATTCACCCGCCCGTTCTTTTTGTAGGGTTTGCTGCAATGGCTGTACCGTTTGCATTTGCAGTGGCGTGTATGTGGAAGAGGGAGTACACATTGATCAGTGCGCAAGCTCTCGGTTGGTTGCTGTTCGGCGTGTTTGTGCTTGGCATCGGTATCATGCTCGGGGCTTATTGGGCATACGGCGTTCTTGGATGGGGTGGATATTGGGGATGGGATCCGGTTGAGAATTCGTCTCTCGTCCCGTGGATTGTGGGGGTCGCATTTGTTCACACCTTGATAGTGCAAAGGAATAGTGGAAAGTTTCTGCGGCTGAATCTCGCACTTGCGATTGCATCCTTCTTCTTGACCATCTATAGTACATTTCTTACACGTAGTGGTATTCTCGGAGACTCTTCTGTCCATTCATTTACAGATCCCGGTGCCGGAGTGTATTGGTTGATGGTTGTCTTCCTTCTTGCCATTGCCATGATTGGTGGGGGATTCATGTTCATCCGTCGGAAAGACTTGCGCCCTACCCAGATAGACACAAACCTAATGAACAAAGAGACATTGCTTGCCTCCGGAACACTTATCCTCATTCTCATGGCCTGCATAATTCTGTTTGGCACCAGTCTGCCGATTGTCGGAAACTCGACTGTGGATGTCTCGTTCTACAACACAATGAATTCTCCACTTGTGGTTGTTATGCTGCTGCTGATTGGATTAACTTTGTTCGCGCAATGGAAGGCCGACACGACCGGTGCAGTGCTCGGACGATCATTCAGATGGCTCCTGGCCTCTCTTGCGGGTACGAGTTTGCTTTTCATTCTCGGCGTTTCGGACGTCATGACGCTTGTCGTGGTGCTGGCTTCGCTCTTTGCGATCCTGGTGAATATCGGGTTTGTGTGGAAACTACGAAGCATGGGTTTAAAGCAGATGGGTGGGAAGCTTGCCCACATTGGCCTCGGTATCTTCTTACTCGGTGTGATCGCTTCAGGAAGGTACGACTCGACTATGCAGGTCGCGTTACAACAAGATCAGCCACAGGATGTCCTTGGTTACGCATTGACGTATGTTGGTCACCATCCAACAGTGGATAACAAAGTCGCGTTCGATGTCAAGATCGAGAAGGATGGAAGCCAGCTCCAACTCTCGCCCGTGATGTTTGAAACTGATCGCCAGGGCACCATGAAGAATCCGGACATCGCTTCGTTTCTGGCAGGCGACTTCTACCTTTCACCCATTTCCCTGGAGCAATCCCGGCATCGTCACACCGGCCAGGACGGGAAAGCCTATATAATGGAAAAGGGCAGGCCGGCAGCCATCGGGGACTACAAGGCAACTTTCGCGAAGTTTGAAATGAATGCTCATGGCGAAAGTACAATGCCAGGTGATGGGGGCGGAATGGTGGTCGGTGCAGTTCTTGAACTTACCGATGGCAAACAACATGAAACGATTACTCCGGTGATCATGTACGATATAAACGGTCGTCAGACTTTCAAACCAGTGGAATCAACGGTGTTGAAAGCGACAGTGGCGCTCGTATCAATGAATGTTGGGGGTATGGGTGGATCCAATACATCCACGGTAACAATTAACATACAAGCGGATGAAGGATCAGTTTCCCACCGTGACGTGTTCGTTGTTGAGGCGAGCGTGAAGCCTTTTATTAGTCTTGTGTGGATTGGAACCATTATCATGTTCGGAGGTTTCATTCTTGCGATAACCAAACGGTTCAGTGGTACTGAAACCTCTTTGGTGTCCCACACTTCGAAGTCATCAATAAAAAGGCGAAACGTATCTATCCCTCTGGAAGTTTGAAACGTTGATCGTGAATGCTGTTCTCGAGAACACCTGCTAAGCAATACCAAACGCGTTCGGGCCTCGGTGAAGCCCTTCTTTCCCTCAAACCCCACGTCATTTACGCCTGCCATAAGTAATTCTTACCTGTTATTACACCCGCAACCTAATTTTCAGCATGATTTGGCCTCTTTTCCTTTGGCGTAACCTTTGATTACACTTGGACAGTTTGCGTCAAGGCATTGGTCTTTAGTCACTCTTTTTGGGAAAACAGTATGAAAATTCTTGTAGTTGACGACAACCAGGGTTACCTGAACCTTATGGGAGACCTGCTACGCGACTATGGTTATGATGTGTTTCTGGCCGAGGACGGGAAGCAAGCACGCGAGCTTCTTGAAGAGCAAAAAGTCGATCTCATCATTTCCGATGTGTTCATGCCCACGCTTGATGGCGTACGCTTCCACAGCTACGTCAGGGAGTTCACCGAGGCAGAGGAAATTCCGTTCATTTTTGTTTCGGGTTATGATGATGAGTATACGCGCAATGTGGTTCTCGACTCAAACCTGGATTTCTTTTTCAACAAAACAACGCCTGTGGAAAATATTGTGGCGTTGATAGAGAGGTTCAAAGAAGAAAAACACCCGAAGGCAGTCTAAAGCACATTCGTTGGTGGACAAGCATTCACAAATCTGAAACGGTAGGGAACAATGTCCCAGTTGGAAGAAAGCATCGGTTCGGAAGAAGGAACAAAGTCTGGTCGCACCCTGCGACCGTTCATGACTTCCTTCCTTGAGCATCTTATACGCAACAAGATCGTGAGTGAAGAGATTGCTTTAGAGGTATCGACGCGGCGTCACGACGCCAATAGTAAAGACAAACGCCGTCTTGTTGAAATCCTCTCGGAAGAGTTCGGTCTCGCACGCGATGTGCTCCATCGCGAGGTGGCAAAATTCTATTCATTCAGAATTATCGACCTCTCCGAACGGAGTTCGCGGAGGTTGCAGCCTGTCATGGTCAACAAACTTCTGAATGGTTTGCCCGAATCTATTCGCGCTCTTGCAATGAAGCACAAGGTGCTGCCATACGAGATTGCGGAGAATCAATCGGACAAGCTGCTGGTTGTAACACCGAATCCCTCCGGTCGCGAAGCCTACGAAGTTGCCCGTAGTTTCCCGTACAAGAAATTCGAAATCTGCTACATGGAAGAGAAGGACTGGGCAGAATGGTGGCGACAGGTTACTCTCGAAAAGCAGATGAATGTCAGCGGCGGCGGTGCTTCGGATACAGTCTATGAAGAGGATGAAGTTGACCTTGACAATTCACTCGACAAGGAAATCAACCGGAGTCAACTGGTTGCCCTCATTGAGAACGTACTTTCGGACGCGGTCAGGGTTGGCGCAAGTGATATCCATTTTGTGCCCCGTGGTGTGCGAAAAACGGACATTTGCTTCAGGATAGACGGACGCCTGACGGTGTGGTACACGGTTGACGATGCTCGTGCCGAGGCTGTAGTTGCAGTCGTCAAGGGGCGTGGACTGAACCTCGATCGATTTGAGCGTCTGGCGGCACAAGATGGCTCGGCGCAGAAAATTATTGACAGCCAGACGATTCGCTTTCGAATGTCGATCATCCCTGTTATTTCACGTGAGTTGAATGGAAAATTCGAATCGGTTGTCATACGAATTCTTCGTGATGCGGATGCTTCGGTTTCCCTCGCGACAATTGGTTTTGACCCATACTCGTTGAAAGTATTCAAGGATGCTATTGAGAAACCGAATGGCATCGTCATTCTCAGCGGGCCGACAGGTAGCGGTAAGAGTACAACATTGATTGCTGCACTCCGCTCGGTTATGAACCCAACCCTCAATACCATTACCGTTGAGGATCCGGTCGAATACTTGCTTGAAGGTGCCCGACAGGTCAAACTGAGTCACAAATTGGATTTCGACAACGCCATGCGCGCAATCTTGCGGCATGACCCGGATATTGTCATGGTGGGGGAGATTCGTGATCGCATAACTGCTGACATTGCCATCAAGCTGGCGAACACCGGTCACCTGACATTCTCAACTCTCCATACCAACGACGCTACAAGTGTTGTCTCGCGCTTGTTCAAGATGGGTGTTGAGCCCTTCCTGGTTGCCCAGGCACTCAATATTGTCGTGGCACAAAGGCTTGTACGCAAGCTATGCGAGAAGTGCAAGCAGCCCATGCCAAAACATCAGGATAACATCCTTGAGAGAACAGGGTTCACGCAACAAGAGGTCATGAAGACGCAGTTTTTCAAACCCGTGGGATGCATCAACTGTGTTGAGGGATTCAAGGGTCGCACCGCAATCCACGAATCAATGTATGTCACGCCAGAGATACGCATCATCATTGGTGACAGTACGGACAGGATTGACCTTGAGGCCATCAGAACAGCCGCTCTGAAGCATGGCATGCAGTCGCTTCGCCGGTCCGGCATTGAACTGGTAAAGAGAGGCATTACCACGCTTGATGAAATCGTCGCCTCGACGTCCGGGGATTAGAGCATTACCATTTGGGGCGGAAATTATGACCACGACGAGGTCAAATTTTCGCTCCGGAACTTGAAGATTGCTACAAACCGTTGAAAAAATGTTGGATCCTGAACAGAAGCGATGTTGGCACAGGGATTGAAATAAAGAGTTATCAAGAGAATAGAAATTAAAATAACAATCTCCCTCATTAAATAACAATAACTAACCAAAAGGAGCTACACAATGGGACAGCAGCAACTCTTATTGATCATCCTCGGTGTTATCGTGGTCGGTATCGCAGTCGCGGTCGGTATCACGATGTTCCAGGATAACGCGGTATCTGCAAACCGTGATGCAGTGACCAACGACCTCGTGAATCTCGCGGCTCGTGCACAGCAGCACTATCGTCGCCCGATCGCACTTGGTGGTGGTCAGGGTTCATTTGATGGTTCAACAGGCGGATCCGCTATTGCCACGATCAATGACCTCACGTCAAAGCCAGCGAATGCGAATGGTTCGTACGTGGTTGGAACAGTGGCAGCAACCAATATCGTGATTACAGGAACAGGCACGGAAACGGGTGATGATGGTTCAACCCCGGTTGAAGTTGAAATGACAGTGTTTGCGGATAGCACTGCGGTTGTGTTCAACAACTAAAGATTGATCTGGTGGGGCTTCCGTCTTACGGAAGCCCTTTTTTTTGTCAAGTCACATAAAACGGAAAGAAAATGGGCTCCCAACAATTACTCTTGATCATAGTGGCGGTTGTGCTGATAGGAATCAGTGTTGCGATCGGAGTGTGGATGTTCATCGATCAGGGCGCAGCAACGAATCGGGATTCAATATCCAATGATCTTGTCCAGTATGCAGCGCAGGCACAAAAGTACTACCGGAGACCACAGACGCTTGGAGGAGGCAACAACTCCTTCGGCGGTTTGACACTGAGCAAAGTCACGAGCAAGTCTACGAATGCCAATGGCGCGTACACACTTTCCCCTGACCCTGCTCCTGCCACAGCGACGTCTGTTCAGATTATCGGTCTTGGACGTGAACTTGGGTCAGATGGAGAAACACCTTTGCAGATGACAATGACAGTGTGGTCGGATAGCATCTTGATTGTCGCTGATAATTAGTAATAACAGAGGAAGTCGCGAAGAAGGTTGAGGCGAAGGGGAAATAGTAACGGGGTGACTCCCTTTGTTGGTCCGCTTGTTTTGCTAGGTGGGGGATCTAGTAAGACGTGAGGCGGAATCAATCGGGGAGCTTACCCCTTAATTTTTGACCACACGACAAAGTGATTTCCGGCACACCGTGTGATGGAGTTGGAAGAAAGAACCAGGACGCTAAGCGAACAAAGGATAAGCGTATGCCAGAATTTAGAATAGAAGGTGTGACGACAGCCGGCAAGCCGGTTCAGGGGATACTGGAAGCGGAGTCCCCTCGCTCTGCAAAGCAGAAGGCCGTGCAGATGGCGCAACAGAGAAACTTCAAGTTGCTCCACGTTGTCCCGCGTGCAACCTGGGTATACAAAGTACAACGTGGTACAGAGAAACCCGTCCTCGGCGAGCAGAAGGCTTTTACGAAAGGCGAGGTCCAGGAAGCCCTCCAGAAGATGGGCTACCGCGTGATTCGTATTCAAAAGCGGTTTCTCAATCTCAAGGCAAAGCCACCGGCCACGGAGATTGTAACATTCGTGCGCGTGAGCGCCGACTTGATCCGCCAGAAGCTTCCATTTAATGAGATCATGCAGCTTCTGACAAACGACATTGAAAATCGCACGTTGCGTGAGGCGATCAAAGAGATCAACGCCGAATTAAAGCAGGGCAAGGATAGTGAACGGGCGTTCGTCAAGCACGAGGCAGTCTTCGGGCGATTCACGGCACACATGCTTGGCCTTGCCTCGAAGAGTGGTAACATGGCTGAGATCTATGACAGTACGGCAAAGTTTCTTGAACGCCAGGCGGAGTTCAAAAAGAATCTCAAGAGCGCATTGATCATGCCGATGGTTACGTTGGTCGTTCTCTTCGGCGCGGTCATATACTATGTGGGCTATATCTTCCCGGCTACAGCAGGTCTGTTCAGGAAGTTCGGGATTGAGCTGCCGCCAATGACGAGGGCAACCCTCGCGTTCAGCGATTTTCTGGTGGAGAATATCGTTTTCATCATGATTGCAACGGTCATTCCCTTGATCCTCGCGATGAAGTTCTTCACGACGGAGAAAGGGCGCTTCCTGCTTGATAAATATATCTGGCATGTTCCCGCCATTGGTTCGCTATTGCACAAAATGAGTATTGAAATATTTTGCCGGGTGTTCTATGCCCTGTACAGCGGTGCGGGCGAGAATATCGAAGTCATCCGCATGGCCTCCGAAGCCTGCGGCAACAAGTATATGGAGCATCAGATAAAGACAGTAGCTCTTCCCATGATGATCCAGAAGGGCTCCGGTATCACCGAGGCATTCGAAGCCACGGGCGTGTTCACAAAAACGGCCCTTTCGCGCTTTCATTCCGGTGCGGAAACAGGAACAGTAAAACACACGGCGCATCAGCTTGCCGAGTACTATGAGAAGGAAACGTCGTACAAGATGCGCAATGCCATCGACTATATCCAGGTAATGATCTCGATGGTCATCATGGTTGTGCTGACAGCATTGACCATCGTCTCTTCCGAGACGGCGACCATCAGGCCTAAGAATCCGGCTGTGGGTGCGAACGTGCAACAGCACACTGATACACCGGTTACGTAAACCGTACATGTCCAATCCCCTGAAAGTCAGGACAATGTCTCAGGTTGACATAACAGATAAAATAGGTTTTGCTCTTCTCAAGAAGGGCATCATTGACTACGAGACGCTGGAAAAGTCTCTCAAGGTCAAGGATGGCGAAGGGAAGAAGAACCGGCGTAATCTTGGCCAGATACTGGTCAACGATTTCAACGCAGACCACGACTCCGTTTTCAAGGAGGTGGCCAGTCTCTACGCGTTTCGCGAGATATATCTCCCCGACGAGAATATTGACAAGCCACGGATAGAATTCATTCGGAAATTCATTGATGCTCTTCCTGAAAGCGCGCGGGCATTGCTTGTGCAGGCAAAAATATTGCCTCTCAGGTTCGACGAGAAACAACCCGACAAGCTGGTGATCATCGCGGCAGACCCAACTGACCGTCGGATTCCACTTATCACACGTAACTTTGCCGCCAAGAAACACGAGGTGGCCTATTGTCGTTTGAAGGAACTTCAGAATCTTCTGGAACAGGTTATTCCGCCGGAAAACGAGTTCCTGAGATTGCTTGAAGATTCCAATGTTGGCCTGGAGGTGAAGGAAGATGAATCAACCGTTGACGAAGATGCGCTGGAAGCGGAAATCAGCAAGAGCGCGCTGGTCAATCTCGTTGAAGGTGCTCTCGTCGAAGCTGTTCGCCAGGGGGCGAGTGACATTCATATCATTGCGAAAGAGGGAAAGCGTACGGAGTTCTGGTTCCGCACCGACGGTAACCTGAAACTCTGGCACATTCAGGAAAACACGCTTCCTGAGGCCGTGGCCGCCGTGGTGAAAGACAGGACGAAGAACGTTGATCGCTTCGAGCGTGACATGTCGCAGGATGGATTCATCCAACGCATGATCGACGATACGATGATTCGTTTCCGTGTCTCAATCATGCCGATCGTTGGTATTGAGTTCAAACACAAGTTTGAGAGCATCGTCATTCGTGTTCTTGATGATCGGAAAGTTATCACGGATCTCGACAAGCTTGGACTCCAGGGTCCGGCAAAGGATTTCTTTAATAAAGCGATCGCCAAGCCGCAGGGGATTGTGATTCTTACCGGTCCCACTGGAAGCGGCAAGAGCACGACACTCGTTGCAGCATTGCATCAGGTTATTGACCCGACCGTAAACGTACTCACTGTTGAGGAACCTGTGGAGTATATCATCCGTGGGGCCCGGCAGCTCAAGATCGGTCCTAAGATGAATTTTGACCAGGCAATTCGCGGTATTCTTCGTCACGACCCCGACATAGTGCTCGTTGGTGAGATGCGCGATAAGGCCACGGCGGAAATCGCCATCAAGCTTGCGAATACAGGACACCTGACGTTTTCCACGCTGCACACGAACGATGCGCCCAGTGCCGTCTCCCGTCTTTACAAGATGGGGATCGAGCCGTTCCTGATTGCCTATGCTATTAACATCATTGTGGCGCAACGGCTCATCAGGACGCTTTGCAAAGTGTGCAAACGCGCGATCGACAAAAAGGAAATCGATCGTGAAGTATATTTGAAGTTTGGTTTTACTGAACAAGATCTTGATGAACGAACGATTTACGAAGCATTGGGATGCGACAAATGCAGCGGCGGATATAAAGGCCGGGCAGCCATTCATGAAGCGCTCTACTTCACTCGTGAAATCCGGGCAATGATTGTCAAGTCCGGTGAGGAAGTTGATGAGGAAAAAATACGCAACCAGGGAGTCAAAGATGGCATGTGGACACTCCGCCGTGCCGGCATTGAACGCATCAAGGATGGCGTAACGACATTGGAAGAAATCGCGTCTGCGACGACCGATGACTAGACGAAACGAGATACCGATACTATGATTGAAACAGCGATACGAACACTGAGAGAAATTGCTGCATCGATTCCGGAAACATCTCCGGGCATGGAGCGACAGATGCTGATCGGCGATCTTGTTGCCAAGCAGTCGCCCGCGGAACGCACCGCGTTGCGAAAGCTGATGGATAGCTATCTCCTTCGCATGTCCAAGATTAACGCGTCGGATATCGACCTTGGCGGTTACGGCTGCTCGGGGAGTATTTGGTACCGTGTGTACGGTGACAAGAAACCGAGCACCGACCTCGGCAAGTTCAGCATAGATGAATTCAATGTTCTCATTCAAAGCATCCTGATTGAACGGCAGCGATTGTTCCTGTTTGAAAACCGCAACCTGGACTTCTCCTACAGTATTCTCCAGGACGAGATAATGTACCGGTTCCGTGCGGATGCATATTTCGATCTCGATCAACTGGCGATGAATATGCGTGCCATCAATGCGAACGTGCGTCCGTACAAGGGTTTGGACCTTCATCCGAACGTGACCAAGATGTTGAGCCTTGGTTACTCTTCACAAGGGTTGACACTGATTACCGGGATCACCGGTTCGGGCAAGAGTAGCACGCTCGACAGTATTATCGACGCCAACAACCACACGGTGGATGCGCATGTGGTGGTCATTGCCTCGCCCATCGAATATGTACACAAATCGGATCGTTGCATCATCCGTCATCGTGAGGTTGGCCGGGATGTATTGTCTTTCAAGGAGGGTGCGATTCAATCCCTCCGTCAGGATCCGGACATTGTGGTCATTGGGGAAATGCGCGATCCGGATACAATTATGACCGCGCTGGAAATCACGGATAGCGGTCACAAAGTATTTTCGACGCTTCACACGGGATCAGCGGTGGAAACAATCGACCGTATCATTGGGGAAGTTCCTCCCATTGAACAGGAGCGTGTGCGGTTGAGACTTGCCGATACTGTCACGTGTGTTATGTCGCAGAAACTGGTGCCAAGCCTCGACGGCAAGCTCGCCCTTGCCAAGGAAGTGATGGTCGCGACCCCGTCTGTACGAGCGGCAATCAAGAATAATAACACAGGCGAAATCTATCAGATGATGGCAGAGTCCAGCGAGCAGGGAATGATCACACTGGAACAGGATTTGAAACGGCTTTATACGCAAAAACAAGTGTCTCTCGAGAATGCTCTTGTTGCGGCAAATAACAAGAGAAGATTCCAACAGATTATGAATCTCAACGCGGTTGGAGACTGAAAATCGGAGAGCAGCCATTGATACTTACTTATCACAAACAAGACAGGATTCCCCTATGGCTTCTATGAAAGGACGTGGTAAAACGGTCCTTGGCATCTTCGTAGATGGATTGGATGTCAAGCTTGCACACCTCACGGTGAAAGACAAGCGGGTGACAGTCCATGAACTCAAGTCCGGCACACTCGTCTCCAAAATGGAAGAGCGCAAGACTGTGGAAGTCGGCGCTCAGGTTTTTGCAGGCGAAGCGGACGCATTTAGTCTTCCCGCGAACTCAGGGCCGGACGTAACAATGGATGGCCAGTCCGAGGACAACAACGCTGTCCTTCTCGGGTTGCTCGCGCCGTATCCGTCAACGAAGTACTCCTTGACGTATAGCATCGCCGAGCCTGCGATCTACTATCACCTTTTTGAGAGCGATTTCGGCTTGCGTGGAAAGAAGCTCAAGCAACGGGTGCTGAATGAACTTCGGAACGTCCGGGCATTCCAACCATCCGCAGACGCAGTGGATTCCATCCTCACCGACGAGGGGAACCTGCTTACTGTTGTTCGTGAAGATGGATTGAGTCTTATCAACTCGCTGGAGAATATCAAAGGGTTCATTGGCAATCGTCTGCCGCATATTCCAGCGATCGACAGTGCCGATATTTCTCTCATGAACATTGTGCGGATGAACTATGAACTTCAACCGCAGGAAGTCTCGGTCATTGTCTATGTCGGCGTGGAATTTACGCGTCTGATTTTCATGCGCGGCACGCAATTCTACCAATTCGCCCCGATCATTGGCGAAGGATATGACTCTCCCAACTTGCAGAATACCGTCTATAGCAGGCTGTTGTTGGAGCAGGACAATCTCGCGATCCCGCGCATCAGCAAGATCATTCTTGCCGGCGAATCGCGCCGGATAGGATTTAAGGACTTCCTGGCGCAGCAACTGCCGGATCAGGAAATCGACTATCTGCTTGCCCCTCAACTCGACACGAGCCCGCTTCCGCCGGAACAGCAGGAAGCGTTATCGGAGTTTGCGATCCCGATCGGCGCCGCATGGCGAGCGCTCGATCCGTCGAGTGACACGTTCTATCAAATCAACCTTCTTCCGTCCATTATCCGGGAAGGTCAACGTGTATTCAAACTCTCGTGGCACGGTTACCTCTTGATGGCGACCCTGTTCTTTTCAACCCTCTTCTTCACACTCTCTGTCGGTGAGAAGCGTCAGGATATTGTGGCTCACCAGGAAACGCTCCGGCTGAAGGAAAGCCAGCTTGCGGAGAACAAGACGATGATGACATCCATTGAGGGGTTGCAGGCTGAACTTGCAAAATATCAAACATCGCTTGCCTTGTATGACTCGCTTGTACCGGGAAGTGAACGGTGGAGCAAGGTGTTCACGCAGCTCTCACATGGCGTGGAAGATTTGAACTCCATTTGGATTACGGATTTTTCATCGAAAGAAAAAGGGGTGCTCTCCCTCAACGGGTTTACTGTCTATCGTACCCGTATCCCGCGCATGGCGTCGTTGTTCGACAATGCCGTGTTGAAGGAAGTAAACGTTCAGAAGATTCGTGAGCAGGAAGTCTATCGCTACAGTATCGAGGTTCCGGTGCAGCAGCCGGTCGCCAGGTAATCATGAGTGCATTGTCATAAGAAGGAGACACAGCCGTGTCATATACAATACGAAACAGCGTTATCCTCGGAGTTCTGGTGCTTATGATTTTGAGCATCGGAACGTACATCCGGGCATTTAACCTCCCGAAACAGGAAGAGGCCATCGAGTTGCAGATCAAGCAAATTGATGAAGAATTGCAAAACACGCCCAATCTGGTCAATCAATTTAATGACCTGAGCACGACACTTGCAGATACCAAACAACGTTGGGATGGACGCAACAAAGACATTCCCCCGGTGGATGTCACTGCCCAAACGTATGCGTACTTCAGCCGGCTGATCGATTTGAGCGGCAAGGTGAAGTTGGACATGATATACACGGGGGCTCAACAAAAAGGGAACTATGGCTACAATACGTACAGCCTGAAGGGTGAAGCTCCATTTGAGAGCTTCTACAAATTTGTCTGGTTTCTTGAAAACGGTCGGAAACTTTACAAAGTACCTTCGATGAACATGCGCGGTCTCGAGATCGTGGCAACCGATGAACATGAGGGCGAGATCCTCGTGACATTCGAAGCGGATGTTCAAGCCTATTTCTCCTCCGTGGCGGAATTGTCGAACTCAGTGGGCGAGCGGTCGATCACTCCGAACTATCTCGGTACGGATCCGTTTTCTCCCGTCATTGCCAGCGGTATTGCTCCCAATCTTCGTTCCCTCGTTGAGATTGAGCGCTCGGATCTCAAGGCGGTTATCCCGGGTAAGGCTTTTGTCCTCGACCAGGATAATACGATACGGACGTTGGAAGCGGGCGATGAGGTGTATCTTGGCTACATCACCAGAGTGGTGCCGGAAGAGGGTCGTATTGAGGCAACACTGAACAAAGGTGGCATCATTGAAAAAGTGGAATTGAAAATACGATATGGTCCCATAACGACTACTATTACTCCAAACGTCCAAAAATAAGTGTAGAGGAAACCATGAAAACAATATGCAATATTTTCGTCGTCCTTCTGGTGTTCGTGATCACCGTGCCGGCGATCGGACAGGTAAGTCCATCGGAACGTAAGGTGTTCAATGAGTACACTTCTGCCGACGAGCTTGTATCCATTTCCCCGTCCACGCCGATGGACAGGGCATTGATGGCAATTGGCGAAGTGAGCAAGAGATTCATCAACAAGATTATTGTGGATACGGAGAGGCGCTCAATGCCGATCAATATTGATATTCAGGCGATGCCGTGGCGCGATGCTCTGGAAGCCATTTGCCGGAAGAACGGCATTTGGTACGCAGAGTATGAAAGCTATCTGCAGCTGACCGGCGGCACAACCGGAACAGAGGCCACAGCAGTCAAAGGCAAGGTTGAAGGAATCCAAAAGGAGTCTGCAACATTCCGGAGCCGGGAAATAAAGATCACGGCGGTGTTCTTTGAGGTGAACCTGACGAAACTGGATGAAGTCGGCATCAATTGGAACTTCATGAAAAGCACAAACGATGTGGCGGTCGCATCGACCTTTGGAGGAGCTGACAGGGTCTCCAGCGAGATTTTCGAGACCGACATTACACCAAAAGTCAGCTTTGCCAATATCAACCTGGTCGCGAGGATGTTCTCGAACTACGACCTGGGTGAAGTCCTCTCAGGCCCGCAGTTGATTGTACGTTCCGGTGAAGAAGGCCGTATCCAGGTTGGCCAGGATTTCTCAATCAAGGAAAGAGACTTTGCGGGAAATCTCATTGACAAATTCTATAGCGCCGGTACTATCATCAATGTCAAGCCGCAGGTGATTAACGAACAGGGCGTCAACTTTGTTCACCTCGATGTGGATGTCGAAAGAAGTTCGGTTGTTCCCGGCGCTGTCAGCACGATCATCAACAAGACCAAGGCGAACACCAACCTCCTTCTTCTCGATGGCGAAGAGACAATTATTGGCGGTCTGTACAATAACGAGGCAAGCACTGTTCGGACGGGTGTTCCATTTCTGAAGGACCTGCCGTGGTACGTGTTTGGGTTGCGCTATCTGTTCGGATACAATCGTGAAGAAATAAAGAAGAAGGAACTCATTATCCTGCTGAAGGCTGAACTTCTTCCAACCCTTCAGGAGCGCATTACTCAGAAGAAAGAGGACAAGTATTTCGAGCGATGGCTGGAAGAACGGAATGCCGAAGAACAGCGGGTCCGGCCCGAGCCCAATAATTCCAATCGTTGAAAATTATAACGCGTGTCCACACAACCAGGGATGAGCTTATGAAAATGAACGTTATACTCACAGTGCTCGTGGCTGCAATGCTCTTCGGAGCATGTAAAGACGACCAGGGGCCGACACAGGGCGAGGGGCAGGTTAGCGGCATCATTACCGATGCATCGACCGGAAGTCCTCTTTTGCAGGTCAACGTCCAGGCGCAAACAGTCTCACTGGGCTCACAGACAATGTTGACGGATGAAAATGGATCGTACAGATTCCTGTTTGAACTGGACAGTGCTATCTCCGTAACATTAACTCTGACGAAATCCGGATATCGTGACACCTCGATTGCTGTGACGATTCAACCGGGTGTATCATATCCTCTCAGTGTATTGATGACTCCGCGGTCAGTGATCGTCGGAGGTACAGGTGGAGGAACAGGACTTGCGCAAACAATAACGTTTCTCGGGTCGAATCCGACAGAGATTTCCGTCTATGGGGTTGGAGGACACGAAACTTCCATCTTGAGTTTTGAGGTACGCGATTCGCTCGGGCTGCCGATCGACGCTGCCCATGCTGTAATACTCACGTTCACCCCTCTTGGCGGGCCCGGCGGTGGCGAGTATGTTTCTCCACAGACGGCGGTCACCAATGCTGTCGGTCGCGCATATACGACTTTTAACAGCGGCATAAGATCAGGTGTGGTTCAGATGCTCGTTACAACGACAGTCGGAGGAAGAACAATCAGCACCAGTCCGATCCGGCTTATTATCAACGCGGGCTTTCCTGACCAGACGCATTTTACCGTTGCACCAGAGCAGTTCAATTTCCCAACTCTTGGAATTGCCGGTCAGCGGAATGCCATCTCAGTTATCGTCGGTGATGTCTATAGCAACCCTGTAGAGTCGGGAACTGCAGTGTATTATCGCACCAGTGCCGGCGTGATTCAGGCAAGTGTCTTTACCAGCGCGGATGGTGAAGGTTCGGCAGATCTCATCAGCGGTAACCCGGTTCCATTCGGAACACATGCAGCACAGCCGCATGGTGATGGATACCACTACGTCGTTGCTCGTACTATCGGAGAGAACGGTGCCCCTGTGCAGGATAGCGTACTTATCTTGTGGAGTGGACACTCGCAAATTTCACAGATTACACCCGGGACGTTCGACATACCGAATGAGGGATTCGAGAATATTACGTTCGTCGTCTCTGATGCTCTTGGCCATCCGCTCGGTAGTGGAACAACGATCAGAGTGGAGGCATCAGTTCCTCCTCCACCTGATCCCAATGCGGAAGTCAACCAGGTACAACTGGCCTTCGGCCAGGCCGGCCTCGTCGTGTTGGATGATTTTCTCTTCGCCGGTCCGGGGAGCACAGAATTTGGTTTCCGCCTCAGCGACGGATCGTTTACAGTGGATCAGGCAACAGCGGTTTCGGTTTCTATCAGTGTCACAGGGCCTAATGGGTCGGCGTATGTGACTATAAACGGACTAGTACACTAGTCCACGATTCAGTTTACTTGTTCAAGAGGGAGCCTTCTCGGTTTGGAGGCTCCTTTTTTGTTTGTTGACGACGCACGCAATTGCTTTTCGTTCCCTATTGAAGTAGGTTTCAATCCCATTCTTTTATTATTCAGAAGACAATCTCGGATGTCAGGCAAAAGCACACGAACAATAATACAACAACCGGCCCCGGTTGCCCACGATAAGATCGTAATTCGGGGGGCACGCGTCCATAACCTCAAAAACATCAACCTTGAACTTCCGCGAAATTCACTGGTCGTCATTACGGGCGTAAGCGGGTCCGGCAAGTCAAGTCTCGCATTCGATACACTGTATGCGGAAGGACAACGTCGGTACGTGGAGAGTCTATCGTCGTATGCGCGGCAGTTCCTCGAGCGAATGGACAAACCGGATGTCGATCTTATTCAGGGTATCAGCCCTGCTCTTGCGATCGAACAGAAGACGTTTACACGTAATCCTCGCTCCACTGTTGGGACCACGACCGAGGTCTATGACTATCTCCGCCTGTTGTATGCACGGGCCGGGCGGACGTATTGTTACAATTGCGGGAAGCAGGTAACCAGGGATTCAGTGCAAACTGTTCTTGCGGCTTTGAATGTCCGGCTGGCGGAAAGTAACAGTGCGGATGCGCTGAAGGCTTTGATTACTTTTCCTCTTCCCATGCATGAGGGGGAAAGTATCACCGAGGCCTTTGCAAACCTGAAGAAGGAAGGGTTCTTCCGCGTCCTTGTTGGTGAACAGACCATTGATCTGAATGCTGATAAAGTCCCGGCGAAGATTTCGCTTGCAGCGGTTCACGTGCTCGTGGACCGGGTGGTATTCCGTGCGGGTGATGAAAACACACGACTTGCCGATTCCATTGAAACAGCGTTTGCATCTGGGAATGGCAACGCTGCTGTTGTCTTACCGGAAACAGGGGAGCGATTGCAGTTCAATCAGAATTTCATTTGTGCCACATGTGGCATTGGATATGAAGAACCGGATCCACAATTATTTTCCTTCAATAGCCCGTTTGGTGCCTGTACTGAGTGCCAGGGCTTCGGCCGTGCAGTAGGAATTGATATGAACCTCGTGATACCGGATCCGGCAAAGAGTTTGAGCGAAGGTGCGATTGCTCCGTGGTCGACGCCGAAGTTCAGACCTTTTCTCGAGAAACTGATTCAATTGGCGCCCGGGTTGAAAATTCGGACGGACATTTCGTTCAAAGAACTGGATGAAGAGGAACGGAAAAAGATCATCGATGGTTTCGGAAAGTACGACGGCATCAAGGGTTTCTTCAAGATGGTCGAGAAGAAATCCTATAAGATTTACTATCGGGTCCTCCTCAGCCGGTATCGCGGTTACACGACATGCCCGGCTTGCAATGGGGCGCGTTTGCGGCGTGAAGCGTTGAGTGTCAAGGTTGGCGGCAGGACCATCGCTGACGTTGTTGGTTTGACCATTGCTCAGGCCGCAGAGTTCATAACATCATTGGAACTCACGCCGTATGAGCAGGAAATTGCCAAACGTATTCTCTCCGAATTGAAAAAGCGTCTCACGTACCTGAACGAGGTGGGCATTGGGTACCTGACACTCGACCGGTTATCAAATACGCTTTCCGGAGGTGAGTCGCAACGCATAAACCTTGCGACCTCTCTTGGTTCCTCGCTTGTCGGTGCCCTCTACGTTCTTGATGAACCAAGCATTGGGTTGCATCCTCGCGACAATGAAAGGCTCATCAAACTCCTGAAAGCATTGCGTGACGCCGGCAACTCTGTCATCGTCGTTGAACATGACGCGGATATGATGAAGGCAAGTGATATCATCGTTGACATGGGTCCGCGTGCAGGCGAACACGGTGGTGAGATCGTCTACGCAGGCCCTGCATCAAACATTCAGAACGCACAGAACTCCCTGACCGCCCAATACTTGAATGGAACACTCGCCATACCGATACCGGTGCAGAGGAGAACAGGAGAGAGGTCATTCATAAAAATTGATGGAGCGTCGGCAAACAACCTCAAGGATGTTTCGGTTCGATTTCCGCTGAACAAGCTCGTGTGTGTCACGGGTGTGAGTGGAAGCGGGAAGAGCTCCCTTGTCCATGATATTCTTTACGCGGGAGTGAAAAGGGCAAAGGGGGAACCTGTTGAATCGGTGGGTGCATTCAGGAGTATTTCGGGCTACGAACAGATCAGCGTTGTGGAGCTTGTCGATCAATCGCCGATAGGCCGCAGCCCCCGTTCGAATCCGATCACATACATACAAGTGTTCGACCAGATTCGCAATCTGTTCGCGGGTGTTCAGGCATCAAGGATCCACGGCTTCAAGCCGGGCCATTTTTCATTTAACGTTCCGGGGGGACGCTGCGAGTCCTGTGAAGGTGATGGCGTAGTGAAAGTGGAAATGCAATTCCTTGCAGACCTCTACCTCCTCTGCGATGCATGCAAAGGGACGCGCTATCGTCCGGAAATACTGCAGGTGATGTATCGCGGCAAGAATATTGACGACGTGCTTCGTATGACGGTTTCAGAATCGATTCAATTTTTCGGGGCCGATGCATCGGGCCGGAAGATTGCTCAAAAAATGAAAGTACTGAATGACGTGGGACTCGGCTACATACGTTTGGGACAATCAGCGACCACACTCTCGGGTGGGGAAGCCCAACGTGTCAAGTTGGCGGCACATCTGAACGCATCTGATGACGGGCGGCACACTCTTTTCATTCTTGATGAACCGACCACCGGTTTGCATTTTGACGATATCGCAAGGTTACTCGGATGTTTCAACGCACTTATCGAAGCGGGAAATTCCGTGGTCCTCATAGAGCACAACCTCGATGTTATCAAATGCGCCGATTACGTCATCGATCTGGGGCCTGAGGCTGGTGATGAGGGCGGGAGGATAGTGGCGGAAGGAACGCCTGAGGAGGTCTCCCGGGTTGTTTCTTCACATACCGGAAAAGTTTTGAAGAGTTATCTTGCGAAATAACAATTGGTGCGACATGTTCGTGCTGCCGGTGACTCTCATCACTATGTCGGGACGAGATTTGTATTAGATTGGTTGTGCAGTAACAAATGAAAGGCACTGGATTCACAATGGATTTAGGGGAGGTCCTGCGTGAGGTTCCAGTGCCTTTCGCAATTAGTAGGAGAGGCCGACGTTCAACGTAATGAAGAACCCGCCGAAATCTTTTTTTGTCCCCGCCACTTCACCACTCCGTTCGTTGTAAAGAGACGGCAATCCATCGGAGAAGAGATAAGTAAAGTAATAGCGGAAGTTCACACCGAAGAGATTGTTCTTGTCCGACCCGAAGTTCGCACCCGCTCCGATAAAGGCCGAGGCTGTGTAATGTGCTTGTCCTTTGCCGAGGCTCTTAAAGAACTCCACCTGCTTTGTTTGAAATCCTGTCGTTGTTTGTGTGATCTCCGTGAATGGTGCTGCAAAGATGAGCGTAGGTCCGGCACCCGCATTGATGTACGGACGGAAGGTATCCATAATATCTTCCCGAAAGAGTCGTTGCTGAAGCCCAAACAACAATGGCATGACGAGAAAGCGATTCAGTTTACCGGGAACAAATGGAACCTGTGTATACGGATCATAACGTTCGACCTCGCGTCCATCCTTCGACTCCGAAATGGAAAAGTTCACGAACCCGAACAGGTCAGGCGTAAATTCCCTTCTATAAAATGTCCCCAGCCCGAAACCATCGTTTGATATCAGGATATCCATGCCCCATGCGTTAAGACGCGGCTGATCTGCAGCCGGAGTGTTCAGCGCGGAGTCAGCGACCGGAGATGCGAACTGCATTCCGGACGATTCCTGTGCAGAGCCGTTTGAAAATGCATAGATGACCAGTCCGACAACAAGCCAGAACTGTTGCTTCATTCCCTTCACCATATCAACCTCCACCAACCTTATTCTTAATATTATTTGCACACTTCAAGGTAGTTTCTTTTAGCGCGAAATGCAATCAGATGGCCCGGAGGATGGCAAACTTCAGATAGTGTGTCTCGGGCACACGCGGGAGTATGGGATGATCGGGGGCTGCGCCTCGCCAATCAAGCACTTGGATATGTCGGTCAACACGCTGAGCGGATTCTGCAAGGATGTCGAGAAAAACCCCGGGTTCAATATGATGAGAACACGAAGCGGTAATCAGAATGCCACCCGGTCGGGTAACGCACAGTGCTTTCATATGAAGTTCCCGGTACCCTTTTCTTGCTGCTTGAACATTCTTCCTGTTCTTGGTAAATGATGGGGGATCAAGAACGACGACGTCAAACGTCGCGCCGTGATTCTGCAATTCTTCAAGCTTTTGGAATACATCCGCTTGCTCAAATCGGATGGTTCGCAATTCGTTCAAGGAGGCGTTGTGGGATGCCTTCTGTATCGCCTCTTCTGAAATGTCTATTCCCACCACTTCTGTTGCACCCGCCGCCGCGGCATTTAATCCGAAGCCTCCGTAGTTACAGAAGCAGTCGAGCACTCTCGCTCCCTTGCTGAACCGCCGTATGGCAAACCTGTTCTCCCGCTGGTCCAGAAAGAAACCGGTCTTCTGCCCTTTCAGCACGTCCACCGTGTACCGGAGACCATGCTCAACGATTTCTGTTGTGTAAACCTCTCCGCGCAGTATGCGATTTTGCAGCGGCAGGGTTTCAAGGGTTCGCAGTGGAGACTCACCTCGTTCAATAATAGCTATTGGATGAAACAGTGCTTCCAATACGTCACACACAATCGGCAAGCGGGAGTCCATTCCGTATGAAAGAGCCTGTACGGCGAAAATGTCATTGAACCGGTCAATCACCAATCCGGGAAGGAAGTCACTCTCTCCGTGGACGAGCCTGTATGCCGTGCTGTCAGGATAGAGTGTCTGGCGTAACCGGAGCGCGTCGGTGATACGCTGTGTAAAAAATACATCGTCCACCGTTACAACGTTTGAGGACAGCATCCGTACGGCGATGAGAGAGTGCGGGTTGTACAAGCCGGTACCGAGTGATTCTCTCCGAGATGAAAGTACCTCCACGACATCACCAATGACTGGTGTACCACGTGTTTCGACGATTTCATTGCTGAACACCCACGGATGTCCCTCCGTGATGCGATGCTCTTCATTTCTTCTGAGTACGATGTGTTTGTCAAGTGAAGGTGTTTTCATGGCGGCATCAAGGTATCAAGTTCAAGTCCGAATTGCAAGGTGAGCGTTCGTTGATATTCGCGACGATATTGGTTATATTTTTCATCATCTTCATGCGAAAGAACCCAATCACACCTTCACTGATCTTTCCGGGTCGCCTGTGAACGACGAGCACGATGACCTCTTCCGGAAGATTACGAGGTTTGCCCTGCCGGCGATTATCCTTGTCTTCTATTTGACAGCGACGTTGCATTTCGGAAACACACCCGACTCTACGTATACTGAAATCCTGCGTATTGAGCATCGCGTGATGCACAGCGATGGCACCACACCTGGTGTCCCGTGGACATTACTGATCGGCCTGGGTGAACGGCTCCATCTCGATCCCCTTCTGGTCGCCAAGGTCTTGAGCTTGTTTTTCTCCTGCGTCGTTATCATGTTTGGGTTTCTTGTTGCGCAACAGATTCTTATGGATCGTTTGCTGGGATTCTCCGCGGCTCTGTTGGTTGCTGTACAACCCTGGTTGTTGCAGCTTGCCGGCTCAGGAAGCTCCATGCCGCTGGCGGCAGCACTCACACTTGCGACGCTGTTCTTCATGCTTCGTAACGAGTATCTCCTTGCAGCGGTTTTTGCCGGGGTCTGCGGACTGTCTCACTGGCAGGGAGCCGTTCTTCTTTTGTTTGTTGCTGCTGATGCGCTTGTCAATTCTCTTTCTGTCCGCAGAGGAATCAAAGTCGCGGCGAGTGTGTTGATGATTGGCGTGGCCACATGGCTCCCCTGGATTTTGTACGCATCGACGATGGGTGACGGAGGACTCGTCCCGATTGTCATTCCAGTGGAGCAACTGCAACCACCTTCGCTTCCGGTTGCGATAGTGCTGGCTTTGGCGTGTCTCCTAATTCTCGTGGCATCAATTCTTGGATTGCGCGCGGGGAGTGAACTCCGACCGCTGTTTCGTATGCATGCCGTGCCGTTCGCATTGCTTGTGTGGCTGGCAGTGGCCGGTTTCCAGGACTGGACCTTCGCGATAGCTGGCCTGCTGATGTTGTTTGCGTATGCGATGCTTGCCGTAAGGGTGCTGTTGATGATAACAAATAGAGAACGAACTCTCTATGCAACAAGCTTTGTTCTTGTCGGGTTGATACTCGCGACGAGCCAATGGGATTTCCATTCAAGAATTGTCCCTTCAATGCATGCAGAGACCATCCAAGCGCAAGAGTTGGTTGCAATAGCATATTGGATCCGTTCGCATGCCAGCGATTCGACTGTGGTCGCTTCGGAGCGTGCTCCAATTCTTGCTTACTATTCAGGTAAAGATATTCTCTTGGAGAATAATGGCGTCGCGGAGCTGATTGTCGCATCCTCAGCACCAAGCACTGAATACAGAATGATATTTGATCCGGGGGCAGAACACCCCGGACAGTTCATCGGTGCAACGACTCACTGGAAGATGTGGAGGAAAATATGAAGAGCAGGGTGGCTTCCATAGCCGGAGTGTTTGTGATCGCGGTGTGCATGCAGACCTCTTTGGGAGGAAGTCCCGGTAGTGGCAAAGATATTGTCCTCCGGGGTGTGAGTGTGTACGGATTGAACAGTGAGGATGTTTTTCCCGTCGTCGTACGCGATACTTTGTACACGAAGGGAAAGCCGCGTTTTACATCGGGATACATCACCATTCAATTCGATGTCCTCGCGGCTGATCCGCCACCGCTCAAGATCCGGTTCCTCCACTGCACGCGCGATTGGCTTCCGGAAGACAATCTTCTCATTCAGGACGATATGTATAACACATCGTTCTATCTTGAATACAAGCCGGCATCTAACGGTGTACAGCACTACGCATATCGTTACACGAACCGTTTCCCTGACGAAAAGGGTGTGGTCAAGTTCAATTATTCCGGGAATTGGATTTTCCGCATCATGGATAAGGATGAGGCCACGGTGTATGCCGAGGGAAGGTTCGTCGTTGTGGATAACATTTCGCCTACACTCGTCACGGTAACGAACGATTTCATGACGGACAGGTCTTCCCCCTTTAATCAAATTCAGAAGGTTACGGTTGGAATAAAACTGCCGGACGAGATTGATGGATACAACTACACCATGGTCGATATATATCAAAACCGTCGTCTCTTCAATCCATACCGGATTGATGCGCAGGACAGGGATCCATATACTGTTGTCGAAGGATACAACTCCGGCACACGGAGGTTCTCCATTTCCAGCATTCATCCGGGAAATGAGTACCGTGTTCTCAATGTGAGCAATGCAAACCGGTTTCCCAACAAGGCGGTTGTTCGTTCACTGGAGGGAGTGGACTTGCCGCGCCTGTACTGGCAGGGGGAACCGGATAACAATGGGGGAGCGCACCTCAACAAGTTCACCGGTATAAACTCCGACTACCTTGACGTTCTGTTTCGCCTGGATCCGGCAGGCCAACGGGAGAAGTTGACAAGGGGCGAGCGAAGAGTGTATCTCGTCGCGTCATTCAATGAGTGGTGGCCCTTGCAAGAAGATACATTGATGTATGATCCCACGGAGCGGATCTACACCGCGCGCCGATTGCTGCGACGTGGTGTGTACGACTATCAATATGTTACAGGAAGTTGGGATGAGCGGCAATGGAGTGTTGTTGAACAGGATTGGCTGGAACTGGAGGGGAATGATTGGAGAACGACAAATACGTACACGGCGTTTGTTTATTACAACGACGTGCGGTTTGGCGGAATCGATCGTATTGTAGGCTTTGGTGTCGGGCAGAGTGATAGCGCGGTTCCTGGATCGAGATAATATTGGAGTGCAGTATGGATCGTACAGTCGTCGGTGTGCTTGGTGTGGGGCATCTTGGATCGTTGCATGTGAAAATGCTTGCACAGATTCCGGAGGCGCAATTTGTCGGGGTGTTTGATGTGGATCAGGAGAAGGCGGGACGCGTTGCGGCAGAATACGGAACAAAGCTCTATCCCAGTGCAGAGACTTTGTTTCAGGACGTACAGGCGGTAACGGTTGCTACAAC
Organism: Bacteroidota bacterium; assembly: GCA_046160825.1. Classification (GTDB taxonomy): domain Bacteria; phylum Bacteroidota; class Ignavibacteria; order UBA10030; family UBA6906; genus JBJXHC01. The sequence continues at coordinate 44,675 of JBJXHC010000075.1, forward strand.
CACGACGACACATTTTGAGACGGTCCGGACGGCACTGGAACGTGGCAAGCACGTCTTTGTGGAAAAACCGATTACTGATACCGTGAATCAGGCAGAGCAACTGTGTACGCTCGCCCGTCAAAAGAAGCTGACGTTGCAAGTGGGGCACATCGAACGGTTCAATGCTGCGATTCTTGCCCTGGAAAAATATGATATCAATCCGATGTTCGTCGAGTCGCACAGGTTGGCGCAGTTCAACCCGCGCGGTACCGATGTGGCGGTTGTGCTGGACCTGATGATACACGATATTGACATTATCCTCAGTTTTGTCCGGTCTCCTGTCGCGCGCATTGATGCCAATGGCGTGGCCGTGGTATCAGACAGTGTTGACATCGCAAACGCCCGCATTCAGTTCGAGAATGGCTGCGTTGCGAATGTCACTGCGTCACGCATCTCGCAAAAGAAAATGAGAAAGATGCGTCTCTTCCAAAAAAATGAATACATCTCAATTGATTTTTCTGAAGGACTGGCGGAGGTGTTTCGTTTGTTGAAGGAAGATGATCCCACCGTGCCGGGAACAATGATGCTTGGCGAACTTGGTTCCGGGAAACACAAACGGAAGATTGTCTATGAGCAGCCGGAAGTCAAGGAAGTCAACGCATTGAAGCATGAGCTTGAGTTGTTCCTCCAGTGTGTGCGGACGGGAGCCACACCCCTCGTGTCCGGCGAAGATGGCAAACGTGCCTTGGAAGTGGCCGATAACATCATGAAGAAAATCAGTCAACATATTATGCAGATGTCATGAACGAGGCGTTCGACCATATTTCTCTGAACAATCATCTCCTCGACCGGATTGGTGCGATTGCCGACAAGGAGAATATCCGGATCTTCGTTGTCGGCGGATACGTGCGCGACACGTTACTCGGGTTGGAGGATAAGGACATTGATATTCTCGTCCTTGGTGACGGGGTGATGTTTGCACGTACAGTTGCGCGTGTTCTTGGTGTGCACACCGTTGTTGTCCATGAAAAATTCGGGACGGCAATGGTTCCCATAGAAGGAGGGAAGGTGGAGTTTGTCGGTGCGAGAAAGGAGCAGTACGGTCCTGAATCACGCAACCCGCAGGTACAGGTTGGAACACTTGAAGAGGACCTCGCACGTCGTGATTTTACCGTGAATGCTCTCGCGGCCTCTTTGAATAAAGACACGTACGGTCGTCTGCACGATCCCTTCAACGGCCGTCAGGATTTGCGTGATGGCATTCTGCGAACACCGTTGGATCCGGTGACGACATTCGAGGACGACCCGTTGCGTATTATGCGTGCGATACGGTTCGCGTCACAACTGCAATTCACCATTGAAGGGAGAGCACTCGACGCAATTCATACGATGCGGGAACGGCTCTCCATCATCTCTCAGGAACGCATCTCCGACGAGTTGATGAAAATCCTCCGTTCCCCGAAGCCTTCCGTTGGTCTTCGACTGATGTTTGACGCTGGCGTGATGCAGATTGTTTTCCCTGAAATTGCACAGATGGCAGGCGTGGATCAACGGAAGGATCATCATCATAAGGACGTGTTTCTTCATACCTGCATTGTTGTCGACAACATTGCCCAAACTACGGACAATGTTTGGTTGCGTTTTGTTGCCCTGGTGCATGATATCGCCAAGCCGCGTACCAAAGCATTCAAGGAGGGTATCGGCTGGACGTTTCATGGACATGAGGAACTCGGCGCACGAATGATGAAATCCATTTTCCGGAAACTCAAGTTCCCCACGGAACATCTACCCTACGTCGAAAAGCTCGTCCGTCTCCATCTCCGCCCGATGGTGTTGGTTGATGAAATCGTGACCGACTCTGCCGTGCGCAGACTTGTTTTTGAGACCGGCGATGACATCGATGACCTGATGAAATTGTGCCGGGCAGACATCACCTCCAAAAACCCACGTCTTGTGGAACGGTATCTCCGCAACTATGACGTAGTAATGCAGAAAATCGTTGAAGTGGAGGAGAAGGATAAACTCCGCAATTGGCAACCCCCCGTCAAGGGTGAAGAAATCATGGCTGTGTGTGGACTCGCCCCCGGGAAGATGGTGGGGGTGCTGAAAACGGCTATAGAAGAGGCGGTACTTGAGGGGAAGATTCCCAATGAGCACGACGCGGCCTTGGAGTATCTATTACAAATAAAGGACGATGTCCTCTCAACATCCACGAAATAGCCGGGTTCAATATTGAAACTTTTGCTTCTGTTGTCACGTCTAATCTGTTAATACAACAGTAGGATGACGGTCATTTCCTTCCGAAAACCCCAATAACATGGAGCCATACATGAGGTCTTTCACGAAATCAGGCAGTTCTCTTCTTGCGGGACTGCTGATGACTACGACTCTTGCAACTGCCCAGCCCAAAACCCTCACATTGGAGCAAGCGAAGCAGACGGCATTGGAACGTAATCTAAACGTTGTTCAGGCACAGAACAGTGTGGAGTCGGCGCAGGCGAGGGCACTTGCAGCCCGCGGCGAGTACCTTCCGTCCGTGTCTGCATCCGCCAATTGGAACCGATACCAGAACGACAGTCCCGGCGCTTCTTCAATTGTGCTCGACAACGGGCAGATTATTCCGGGGTCATCGGGGTTCAGTGTGAATAATTCTTTCTCAACGGGTGTCAATCTCAATTACACCATCTTCGATGGTTTTCGTCGTGAGGGTAATGTCGGGGCAGCGACCTCAAGTGCAGTCGCATCCGAGTACACATCGGCGCGGGCACGGCAGTCAGTAGTATATCAGACTGAATCGGCATACGTCACGGTTCTTCGGAATGAACAGCTCGTCAAAGTGAGCGAAGAGAATCTCAAACGCGATCGCAGGCAGCTTGAGCGCATTACAGAGGCGAACCGTGTCGGGGCCTTGTCGCTTGCCGATGTCTACCGGCAGCAATCGCAGGTGGCGGAGGATGAACTGGATTTGATCCGTACACAGAATGAATACGACAAATCCAAGGCGGACTTTGTCTCGCTCATCGGACTCGATGCGTTTGAGGAATTCCAGTTCAGCGACCCTGAACTCAATGCCCAGCTCGCTACACTCGAAACTGCAACGCCGGAACAACAGACCGCGGGCTTGAACGAATTGACACAGCGGGCTATTGCTGCCCGACCTGACTACTTGAGCGCGCAACAAAACTATGAAGCAACTGAGTCCGGTGTTTCCTCCGCGCGGGCGGGCTATCTGCCGACGATCGGGGCTTCTGCGGGATATTCTCTCTCCAACAGAGAGCTGTCAAGAATTTCAGACAATAAGTCGTTGAATTGGGGAATCGGGATACGCTGGACACTCTTTGATGGATTTGCTACGAACCAGTCTCTGCAGTCTGCCATTGTCGAACGCCGTAACGCAGAGGTCTCAGTGCAGCAAGCCCAGCGTGATATTAATGTCCAGATAAAGAAAGCGTTGCTTGATCTTGAAGCTGCGCGCAAGGCGGTTGATGTCAGCAAAAAAGGCTTACGTTCGGCTCAGGAAGATCTGAAGATCGCCGAAGAGCGGTATAATCTCGGAGCCGGCACGTTACTCGATCTCCTGACCGCCAGTGCAGGGTATGTCAGTGCACAGGCAAATAAAGTCAATGCAGCATATGGATATATTATCGCTCAGCGGAATCTCGAGTACACAATCGGCGACCGCTCGTACTAGAACGTATTCACTTCACGAAAGGAGTGCTTGATAATGTCAGGCAAGAAATCAAAGAAAAAACTCATCATCTTCTCCTCTCTCGGAGTTGTTGTAATCGTCCTCGCTTTGGTGCTGTTCCTCGGGAGCAAGAAGGAGACGGTGGTGGAAATTCAGGTGGAAAAGGTGAAGCGCCACACGATCACGCAAATCGTGACGGCGACAGGAAAGATTCAACCGGAAGTCCAAGTGAAGATCTCTCCGGAAGTCAGCGGTGAGATCGTCGCTCTGCCCGTGAAGGAAGGGCAAAAGGTAAAGAAGGGTGATCTGCTTATGAAGATCAAACCTGATACGTATGTTGCACAGCGTGATCAGTTTTCTGCCGGATTGCTTTCGGCGAAGGCTGCTCTGAGTCGGACAGAACCGGAATTCAAGCGCTTCGAGGAATTATATAAGAAGAATCTTGTGTCCGAATCGGAATATGACCAGGCAAAGGCGTCCTTTGAGTCCAGCAAGGCACAGTATGCCCAGGCAAAAGCGTCGCTTGATCAGGCCGAGGAGAGTTTGAAGAAAACCACCGTATTTGCTCCGATGGACGGAACGGTGAGCCAATTGAACTCCGAGCTTGGTGAGCGTGTGCTTGGCACGCAGCAGTTTCAGGGGACAGACGTGATGACCGTTGCCGACCTTTCGCGCATGGAAGCGCGGGTGGACGTGAGTGAAACAGATGTTGTCTTGCTTTCCGTTGGAGACACTGCACGCATCTCTGTTGATGCGATGCCTGACCGGAAGATCAATGCAATCATTTATGAGATTGCAAACACGGCAAACACCCGCGGTCTGGGTACGCAGGAAGAGGTCACCAATTTTGAAGTGAAGATGCGTATCGTCGACAAGGGGATAACCTTGCGCCCCGGTATGTCCATGACTGCTGATATCGAAACCGAAACGAAACAGAACGTACTGGCTGTGCCGATTCAAAGTGTCACCACGCGTGCCCCGAAGATGGAGCAAAAGGATGGTGAGACGGACGGCCAGCAGGGCGAGTTTGTGATGAATGGCGGCGGTCCGGGAGCGAACGGCGCTATGAAGCCCAATGAAGTCATCTTTGTTGTGGAAAATGGTGCCGTGAAGACCATGACGGTGAAGCGCGGGATCAGCAACTCATCGCACGTTGAGATTCTTGAAGGGGTTGGCGAGGGAGTCGAAGTCGTTTCCGGCAGCTACAAGGCAATCAACCGTGAGCTTGAAGATGGAACGAAGGTTCGTGTCTCGGAGCCGAAAAATGAGAAGGGTCGTACACAGGGCGAGAACGCATAACTCATAAAGAGGAAGAGCAATGAACGTCATCGAACTGAAGAATATCGTCAAGACGTACGACATGGGAGGAGCCGAGCAGGTACAGGCACTGCGTGGTGCCTCTCTGGCAATTGGCAAGAATGAGTACGTGGCGATTATGGGTCCGTCCGGATCCGGCAAATCGACGCTCATGAATATCATCGGCTGCCTTGATACGCCAAGCTCGGGTCTCTATGAGTTCAACGGCATCAACGTCAGTGATATGGACGACAACGAACTGGCAAAGATCAGGAACAAGGAGATCGGATTCGTATTTCAGACATTCAATCTGCTCCCCCGTTCGGACGCACTGCATAACGTCGAGTTGCCGCTGATCTATGCAGGACTCGGTTCAGCCGAGCGCCGCCGCCGTGCTGAGGAAAAGCTTCAACACGTCGGCCTTGGTGATCGCGTTCATCATAAACCGAATGAGCTTTCCGGCGGTCAACGCCAACGTGTGGCTGTAGCGCGAGCTCTTGTCACCAATCCCTCGATCATTCTTGCCGATGAACCAACGGGAAATCTCGACTCAAAAACCGGCGAAGAAATTATGGGGTTGTTTGAAGAACTTCACCGCCAGGGAAACACGATCATTCTTGTGACTCATGAGGCCGATATAGCGGAACATGCGCACCGTACCATCCGGTTGCGAGATGGTAAAATCGAGAGCGATGAGAAGGTTTTGAAAAGGAAAACTTATGCAATTGCATAACGTACGCGCGGAGGAAGCATGTACTTTCTGACAGAGTTGCGTGAAGGGCTGGCGATTTCACTCGGGGCCATTCGGGCCAACAAAATGCGCTCGCTGCTCACGATGCTCGGCATTTTCATCGGGATTCTTTCTGTGACATTGATGGCGACTGTCATCGATTACCTGAACAAGTCGTTCGAGCGGAGCGCTTCCGCGTTCGGTACCGAGACGATGTATGTCGAGAAGTTCCCATGGGTTTCCAATGAGGACTGGTCAACGATGCGCAACCGACGCGACTTCAAAGTGGAATATGCAGACCAGTTGGAGCGCCAGTTGACTCTGGTCGATGCCGTAGCCCCGGTGATGGGTACACGTCGGATAGTCAAGTTTGAGAGTAACCAGATGGAAAGCGCCCTCATCACGGGAACTACTTCTGCGTATATGAAGACCTCGGGGAATTCCGATATCGACGGTCGTTTCTTCTCCGAAGAGGAATCGTCCGGCGGAAGACCGGTCTGTGCCATCGGTGCAACGGTTGCGGAGAATTTATTTCCTATGGGCGACCCCATCGGTAAGACCATTCGTATTGATGGATATCCCTACACCGTCCTTGGTGTGTTTGAAAAGCAGGGGGGGATGTTCGGCGAGTTTACAAGCGACAACAGGGTGTACCTTCCTTTGCACTCGTTCATCAGTCATTTCGGTGGAAGGCGGTATGTTTCCATTCATGTAAGAGCGGTGAGCAAGAAGGCATTGGAGGACGCACGCCTCGAAGTTGAAGGCATCATGCGAAACATCCGCCGGATACCGCCGGGCGCGCCAAGCGATTTCAGTATCAATGCGTCGGATCAACTCACAAGCGCGTTCGGGCCGATTAGTCTTACCATTGGCGTTATCGGGTTGTTCATTACCGGCCTATCGCTCTTTGTGGGTGGTATCGGAATCATGAACATCATGTTCGTTTCGGTTACCGAGCGCACACGTGAGATCGGGATCCGAAAGGCGATTGGGGCAAAGAAGCGGGCGATCCTGTTACAATTTCTCACGGAGTCCATCGTGCTATGTATTCTTGGAAGTATTATCGGACTCCTTGTTTCGTTTGTCCTGGTAATCGTTCTGAGCAACATGATGGAACTTGAGGCCGCTATGCCGTTTTCTGTCGTGTTCATTGCATTGATTGTTTCTGTCGGTGTAGGAGTCGTTTCGGGTTTCCTTCCCGCATATCGGGCAGCGAAGATGGATCCAGTGGAGGCGCTACGTTATGAGTAAAAGACTGCTCGACATGGCGATGTTCAAAGAGAGCCTTGCAATGGCGTTGAATGCCGTGCGTGCGAATAAGCTCCGTTCGTCACTCACTCTCGTCGGCATCGTTGTCGGTATATTCTCCATTATTTCGGTTATGACTGCGATGGGTGTTCTGCGCAATGCCATTGAAGAAGGTATGATGCAACTGGGAGCGAATACCGTGCAGTTGCAGAAATTTCCTCCCGGCGGACCTGGTGGCGGTCGTGAGCGGTGGAGATTCCGCAACAGAAAGAACATCACATACGACCAGGCTCTCCAGATCCGGAATAAGGCAACACTGGCGGAAGCTGTTGGGATTGAGGCTTGGGAGTTTGGCAGGATGGTATGGTGGAACGGACAAAAAACGAATCCCAACGTCTCCGTCGCCGGCGAAAACCCCGAAGGGCTGATTACCAACGATTGGGTCGTCGATTACGGTCGCGGCATTACGAATGAGGATCTTGATCTCGGACGACGCGTAGCAGTATTAGGGAGCCCTATTGTAGAAAAACTATTCCCGCCGAGTGTGACTCCATTGGGGCAATCGATTCGTGTGGATGGTGCTGTCTATCAGGTGATTGGTGTATTGAAATCAAAGGGAGGCGTCCTCGGTGGCGACCAGGACAACTTCGTGCTCATCCCGATTACGACGTTTTTTCAGAAGTACGGGAAGGACAAGGATATCCACGTTATGGTGAAGGCGCGGAGCCGCGAAGTTGTGGATGATGCTCTTGAGCAATCGCGCATGATCCTCCGTGTGGCGCGTAATGTTCCTCCGGGCGCAGAGGATGATTTCGGATACTTCTCCAATGATTCCATACTCAAGCAATTCAATGATTTCACCATCTACCTCCGGCTCGGCGTTCTCGCCGTCAGCTCGATCGCGTTGCTGGCTGCGGGGATCGGCATCATGAACATCATGCTGGTCTCAGTGACAGAACGGACCCGTGAAATCGGCATCCGCAAAGCCATCGGTGCTCGAAAGAGCGACGTCCTCTCACAATTCATTATCGAAGCGATTATCCTCTGCCAGATTGGGGGCATCCTTGGTGTCATCCTCGGCATTGTCGTCGGTAATCTTGTTATCGGACTCTGGCTGGGGACGTCTGTCGTCATTCCGTGGGACTGGGCAGCCATCGGCGTCATCGTCTGTTCCCTCGTCGGCATGATCTTCGGTGTTTATCCGGCATGGAAGGCTTCGACGCTTGATCCCATCGAGGCACTGCGTTACGAGTAATGTTTGCATTCCCGCTGACCGGCTGGTGGGATTCGGTCGGCGGGTATTCATCTCATCTTGCTTTTCCAGCCCAATCTCTTATCTTCAACCCCTGACATGAAACACAAAACATTTCCGGAGTGTTGGCAGGAGTGGGGTTGAGGCTTCCTTTCTTGTATTTCCTTCTTCCGTTGTTGGTCATTCTCGTGCTGCCTTCGCGGGCTTTTTCTCAAGATACCCTCATAAGTCCGGTCTTCAAGAATTATCGTCACCCGAAGCCCGCCGCGATCATCGAGCGATCCGATGCGACCTACCAGATGTGGCAAACCTTTCAGCTTACTCAAAAAGCCAATTCGGGTGATTTCCTAGCCCAGTATGAACTCGGCGTGAGGTATTTGATCGGTCGCGGCCTCACAGCCGACTCGACAAAGGGAGCGTATTGGACACGGAAGGCAGCGGATCAAGGTTTGGCGTCAGCACGATTCAACCTGGGTATTTTGTTGGAACACGGTTGGGGCGTTGAATGGAATCCGTTCGAAGCGTATAGCCAGTTCGCCCTGGCGGCAGAACGAGGTATGCCTGAAGCACAGTTTGCGATGGGACATTTGCTCACGGACAACCTTGTTGTCCCGCGCAACTGGGAAGATGCATATCAATGGATCAGAGCTGCTGCCGACTCGGGATATGAACCTGCAAAAGACGCGCTACCGGAGTTTCTTAAGCGCGGATACGGCGATGATTCCACGACTCCGTACACGGCGACGACAACCCCGACTCGGTCAGGTCAGCAATGGGCCCCAATCCTCATCGACTTTGCCAGCGATACAACAAAAAAAGTTGATGACAAGATGCTCCTGAGTGCCCTTCTGCGCGAGGCGACACCCGCAATGCAGAAAGCGCTTGGTACTGCCACTCCCGACACCTCCCTGAATCTTGATAGCGCGGCATTGCAGTCCGTCCAGCGTGCTGCCAATGCCGGAAGTCCTGAGGCGCTTACCGTGCTTGGCCGCTGTTATGAAAAGGGAGTTGGTATGAAAAAGGATCCAGTGAGGGCCGTGTCGAATTACATCCGGGCAGTGCGCTTCGATGGGCCTCATGCCTTTGATCTTCTCTGGACTTTGTTGGAACAGCAGCAAGTCGTTGCCGAACTGCGCGTGCGTGCCGCGCAGAACCAGGAAGAAGCGATGTTCTGTCTTGCAACACTCGCGTCACTGGGGCTCCAGTACCCATTGCTCAAGGGACACGCATGGGTTACCGAAGCACAGGCACTGGAACTACTGACGCTGGCTGCACGGCGTGGACATATCGCATCGAAGATTGAACTGGGGCTTTGCTACTTCTCCGGTCGCTGGGTGAATCAAAATAGAGAGCGGGCTTTCGACCTTTGGACAGAGGCAGGAGACATGGGAAGTATCGAAGCGGAAGTTCGTCTTGCAGCATCCATGATCATGAGTGAAACCGGCAATCCGGATTCGGTGACCCACAAACTGGACAAGGGAATAGAGGAGGGTTCAGTCCTTGCCCAAGTCGCTCTGGGCTATTGTTATGAACGGGGTTTTGGTATGATGAAAAGCAAAGGTGAAGCTGCCCGTTATTACCGTAACGCAGCAACACGTGGCAGTCAGGATGCGTATCGGGCGCTTATCCGCATTCATGACGAGATCAGACCTCAAGAGGCGCGGTTCCGCATAGAGGGTTAGGCAAGCTCCGGAGTATAATCGAGTGCCTGTCGCATTCCATTTAACATTTCAGCTATTTTGTACGGCTTGTGGATAAAATCAATTGCCCCGGCATCAAGAAGTTCCTTCTTCTTCTCCTCTCTGATGAACCCGGTACTGAACAACACTTTCACTGAAGGATTGATCTTTCTCAACTGACGGAAGACCTGTTCTCCTGAGAGTTTCGGCAGGCCCATATCCGACACAACGAGATCAATCTCATCCTTCCTTGCCGTGTATACAGCAACTCCTTCTTCACCATCGCGGGCTTCGAGAACAAGATATCCTGCTTTCTTCAGCATGTCGACGATAAGAGAACGAAGAATCTCCTCATCTTCAATGACAAGGATTGTTTCTCCGGAACCCTGTGATGGCCATGTTTCCGATGACATTTCCGATGTGTTTCTTTGGGCAATGATCGGGAAATAGACCGAGAAAGTCGTCCCTTCCCCCAACCGACTTTGTACTTCAATCTGTCCATGATGTGCTTTAACAATTCCATGAACGATGGAAAGTCCCAGCCCCGTTCCCTTGCCGATCTCCTTTGTCGTGAAGAACGGTTCGAAGATTCTCCGCTGTACCTCAGGCGGAATTCCTGTCCCCGTGTCTGAGACCCGCAGAACGGCATGTTCGGCATTTGCTGGAAGACCAAATCGCTCCTCAAGATACTGGCCCGGAGTGGATTCGAGTGCGATCGTCAGGTTCCCGCCATCTCGAACGGGATGTGCGAGCATAGCGTCGCGAGCGTTGATGCAAAGGTTCAACAACACTTGATGGATCTGACCCTCATCTCCCATGATCACTCCCTGTTTCATATTGATCGAGATGGTGATCTCGATGGTTTTCGGGAATGAATGGTCAAGAATTTTCTTGACCTCCGTGACGATGTGTGAAAGGGAAACAGGAGAAAGCTTGGCGGCCTCTGCCCGCGAGAATTGCAGCAGTTGTTTTGCAATTGCCGCGCCGCGCAGCGTGGTTTCTTCAACCATGTTGGCATAACGTACCACCTGAAGGTCGGACGAGTGATGCTTGATCATCTGCGCGGCCGTGAGCGTCACCCCCATGACGTTGTTGAAATCATGGGCAATACCGCTGGCAAGTTGTCCGACCGCCTCCATTTTTTGTGCTTGCAACAGTTGATCCTCAAGACGTTTGCGGTCCGTTTCATCGAACAGATATCCTTTCACGGACGTGAGATCACCCTGGTCATTGAATGTCCCGATAAGATTTGCAACCACATGAATAGGTTTGCCATCTTTTCGTCGCAGTTCGGTTTCATAATATTCGAGCTTTTTCATCTTGCGGACAGCTTCAAAGATGTTGTTCCGTGCTTCGATGCCGCTGTGGAGAACTCGGTAGTCGCTCTTCAGCGCCTCGTCGACAGACCCAAAGCCGAAGATGCGCGCAAATGCCGGATTACATGCATGGATTTTTCCCTCCGGAGTCGAAATGAAATCACCCGTCAAATCATCCTCAAACATCTGTCGATAACGTTCTTCGCTTTCGCGTAGGGCAACCTCGGAACGCTTCGTTTCGATGACTTTGGCAACCTGGGATGAGACGAATTCGAGCATGTGTTGTTCCACGACGCCGTACGCTTTGGGATCGGCATAGTGTTGCACCACCATTGCACCGATGGTTTTATTGGCGACGATCAATGGTACGCCCAGCCAGATGGGGGATGGTGCTCCGACAAGCTCTGCTTCGCCATTTCTGATAAGTTCAGTAAGGATGTCATCGGGACACAAGAGTGATCTCCCGGTTCGCAGGACATAAGCAGTCAGGCCTTTGCCAGGAGGCATCGGAGGAGAAGGGACGTCAACTTCATCCACGAAATAGGAGAAGTGGAGAAGGTCGTCGCTTTCGTCATACAGGGCGATATAGAAATTATTCGCGGGCATAACTTCCTGAATAATGCGATGGACCGCGACATACAGGTCATCGAGCTGTGGCGCGGCATCCGCTGCCTGCGCTATGCGATACACCGCATCCTGGAGTTTATCTGCCCGTTTCTTTTCGGTGATGTCCTGTGCGACACTCATCAACGCCAATGGTTCCCCGGTTTCGCCCCGCACAACAGATCTAGAAAGCGATACGAGAAACTCCGTGCCATCCTTGCGTTGATCCCACAGTTCCCCTTTCCACCCGTCGCGCAGAGTCTGGCCCAGAATCGTCTCTGCAAGTTCAGGGGCATTGCGCGCCGAGCGCACGTTGCCGATATGTCTGCCGATGAGTTCGTCCTCACGATACCCGTACATCCGAAGGAAAGCGTCATTCACGAACAGAATATTGTCATCAATGTCGGTCAGTGCCACGCCTTCGGCAATGCTCCGGAGAGCATGGGCAAGCATCGCGAGTCGGCTTTCCGTCTGCTTTCTGTCTGAGATGTCGCGCTGGGTTCCCCATGCACGCACGAGGTGACCGGATTCGACCATGCCGACGAGGTTGTTCAGGAAGTAGCGCATGATTCCTTCATTATCGGGCTCATGCGATTCGGCATTGAGAAGCCTGTATCCTGAGCGGAGGAAGGCCTGCAGGTACTCGATGTTCCGCTGATCGCTCCTGATCAGGAGGTCTTTGAGTCGGGTTCCCTGCAATTCCTCTGCTCGTACCCGTCCGTACATTCTGGCCATGACGTCGTTACACTGGGCAAGATATCCGTGCGCGTAAATAAAATCAATCTGATGGTCTTCGGTGAGAGTCAGGGGCATCGGCTGATCCAATTCAAATCGCCAGATTGCCTCGGAGCTTTGCTCGACGAAAGCCCTGTAGCGTTCCTCACTCGTCCGCAACGCCTCGACAGTTTCCTTCCGCTCGGTGATGTCACGGTAGTTTACGACAATGGCACCCACGGCGGGATCTCCCAGCAGGTTCGTCCCGATTCCATCCATCCATCGCCATGTCCCGTCCTTGTGCTTCATGCGATAGGTTGCGCTGGCAGAGCCGTCGCTTTGTTGCACGAGTTGGGTGAGCAGGCGGGTGGTCTCAGGATGATCATCCGGGTGAATCAGCGAGAACGCATTGATGCCTGTGAATTCCACGGCCGAGTAACCAAGAATACGCTCGGTGGATGGTCCGGCATATATGATAGTTCCCCCCGCATCGACAAGTGCAATGCCCTCGGAACTGTGCTCGATAAGCGACCGGAAGCGTTGCTCGCTTGTGCGGAGACGTTCTTCATTCTGTTTGCGTTCAGTAACATCACGTGACACGATAACAACACGGGAAGGTTTGCCCGTAGAGTCGGATACGACGTTGCCTTGGGATTCGATGTGGCGAACAGAGCCGTCCTTGAGCAGAAAACGATACTCCGACCGCTTTCCGACACCCGTTCGTATGGTTTCCGCAAATATCTCTTTGATCCTCTCCCGATCTTCCGGGTGAATCTCCTGGAATGAATCGGTTCCCCGGAGATTGGCAGGGTCATTCAGAATCTCTTTGTACGAGAGGCTATTGTCTAATCGGATTCCCTCAGGATTCACCACGGCAATCAGATCGGAGACGTTGTCTGCGATGTGACGCAGGGTTGCCTCACTCTGTCGGAGAGCTGCTTCTGCTTGCGTGGTTGCATCACTCTTGTGTTTCAAGCGCAGGGCATTTTGAATGGCAGGCCCAAGCAAATGGAGTTGATCCTTGCTGATATAATCAGTTGCGCCGGCGTGCATACAGCGGACAGCGATTTCCTCTGAATTTGCTCCAGAGACGATGATCACCGGTGTTTTCGGCATTCGGTCGTTGAAGACGGCCAGTACATCAACGCCATTAAAGCCTGCGAGTGAATAATCGGAGAGGACACAATCGGGGGGGAATTGTTCGATCTCCACGGCGATATCCTGGAGTGTGTCGACGCGGACAACCTTGGAAGGAAAGGGGAGTTTTGCAAGAGAAAACTCGATGAGTCTCGCGTCGGCGGGAGATTCTTTAACTAACAGAATCCGCAATACGCCTGTGACTTGATCATTCAGTCGATGCATCGTTTCTGTGTCTGTTCTGAGATGGCCATTCGTCTTCCCGGGTGGAGTATATCCACCGCTCCTTCGAGTGTCCCGAACCTATAAAAACAAGTGTAAACTTCCATTTGTTGAAGAGTGAAATTCATCTCGCCCTCTCGAAAGCTTTGTTGTCTGGTCGCGCCGTTGACCTCACATCGGTGAGATTGGCTTCGAGCCACAAGGTCAATGCCCTCCGTTTTTTTATCAGGTTACGTGTTCCTCCACGAGGAGATCATGTATTGTCCGAAGCAGCGTGTCCGCCGTGTAAGGTTTCGGAAGGACAGCATCCACACTCTCTTCATCCAGTGCCGTGTATCCCGAAGAAAGCCCACTGGAGGCAACGATCTTTACAGTTTGATCGATGGCTCGAATGGTACGCACCATTTCTGGTCCGCTCATAACCGGCATCATCATATCCGTAAGAATCAAACGAATTTGTCCCTTCATGCGGCTGTGTAGAGCCACGCCTTCGGTCCCATCGCCAGCAACAATGGCATGATAGCCGAATGATTCAAGCGTGGCCTTCGTAATCTGGCAAATGGCTGCCTCATCATCGACGATCATAATCAATTCGCCGTTTCCGTGCAGCATCTGTGGGCGCGATTCCAGGGTGGATTGTACGGAATCCGTATCGGCCGCCGGAAGATAGATCCTGAATTCCGTGCCCCGCGATTCCCTACTTGAGACAGCAACGAAACCTCCGTGCCCACGCACGATGGAAAGAACCGTCGAAAGTCCCAGGCCCGTTCCCACTCCAACATCTTTTGTGGTGAAGAACGGATCAAAGATTTTGTGAATAATCTCCTGTGGAATGCCGGTTCCGGTATCTGCGACCGTAAGAACCATGTGTGGTCCTGTGTGTGCGCCCTGATGTCGTCTCGCGGTTGCTTCATCCACCTGCTCGTTCGTAAGTGAAAGGGTAAGTGTTCCTCCGTTCGGCATGGCATCGCGCGCATTGACAGAAAGGTTCAGCAATACCTGATGCAATTGCGTTGCATCGCCCGAAAACGACCAGATATCATGGGGGACATGCGTCACGATCTCTATCGACCGCGGGAATGTTTCCTTGACGATGTTCTCCATCTCCTTGATGAGATGGTGCGGTTGAAGCGTAATTCGTTCTCCTTCAACGCCACGGGCAAATGTCAACACCTGTTTCACCATTTCAGCTCCCCGTTTGGCGCTGAGCTCCAGCGAGCCCAACATCCTCTGGCTCGGCTCATCTTTGAATCGGCTGCGGAAGACTTCCACCGACATGAGGATCGGTGCAAGGACGTTATTTAAATCGTGTGCAATTCCTCCGGCCAGTGTACCGATACTTTCCATCCTCTGGGCGCGCAAAAATTGCTTTTCCATCATCTTCTTCTCTGTGATATCCGAACTGACGACAAGTATGGACTTCGGATTTCCCGCCGTGTCCCGGATGGTTGTCCAGCGACTCTCCACAACGATTTCCTTTGCCTCCTTGGTCACTTGGCGAAGCTCCCCACGCCATTCGCCATTCCTAAAAAGAGCATCCAATGCATGATCGCTTGACGCAACAGTCGGGTGTTGCAGGAGCTCGGCAAACTTGCACCCAATTGCTTCTTCGCCTGTCCATCCATACAATTGCTCAGCGCCGGTGTTCCAAAAAACTATTGTGTCATCAAAATCGCGGACAACAATGGCATCTTGTGAAATATTGAGAAGTGCTGCCTGTTCACGGATTTTTTCCTCCGCCTGTTTCCGCTCAGTAATTTCCTGCAAGAGTTCCTTGGTCCGTTCTTTCACTCGTGTTTCAAGGTTGCGGTTCAGGTTCTCCAGTTCGCGGCGCGCAGATTCCAACCGATCCACCATTTGATTAAATGACCGCGCAAGGTAGCCGACCTCATCATTGGAATACACGGTCGCCCTGCGTTTATGATCACCCCGTGCGATACGTTCCGCCGTTTGTACCATGTGTCGCAACGGGCCTGTGGCCATCAAACTGATACCGTACACAGCAATAACACCGATGACGAATATCGCGAGACTTACCAGTGCGATCGTTGTTTTTGTCCAATGAATTTCCGAACGGACTTTCCTCAAGGAGAGACCGAGATATGTTTGTCCAATCGTTCGACCGCCGCGGATGATTGGTGCTGCGGTTCGATATAATTCCCCGTCGTGTGTGAAGCGTTCGCCAATACCTGTACTGCGGTAACGGAACATGTCCGCTTTGACTTTGTTGTGTGCCGCGAAGATTCTTCCGGAGTCGTCGAGAACGACAATGTAAACGATTTCGGGATTTTGTTTGACATTCTCGAATGCGTCGTGCGTCGTTGCCTTGTCGCGAGCAACGAGAGATGGTGCAACCACAAAAGCCGTCATCGTTGCAAGTCCGTCGCCCTTCTCCACACTCGCCCTCAACGCCTGGTCTTCGAGGCGGGAAGGGAAGTAGAGATAAATAAACAGCGAGTTCACAGCGATGAATAAGACAAATAGCACTACCAGCTTAAGCCTGATGGATATATTGTCCATTGCTTATCAATCCTGACAATAGTTGAACCTCTGGACAACGTCAACTCCTATGCCATTACAACCACGATGTTTTCAATCATTTAGGGAGCAAATTGGGCAGATTCCGGAAGGGAGAGGAAATTTTGAGCCGGGAGAGGTAATCTTGGATCGGAAAAATGGGGTGAAAACAACGGGGCAGCCTGAAACAACGAAGGCGGGCATAGCGCCCGCCTTCGTTGTTGGTGAGGATGGTACTGCTACTTGACTGAAAGCCTCACAGTATAAACTCTGTTCTCCCAACCAAGTGAGAGCGAGCCTGTCTCGCCGGAAGATTCAAGCTGGATGGTGAATGGGTCAATAGTCTTTTCCGATTCTTTCATTACCATCGCTACACGTACAAGGTCCATCGTCGGATCGTACTGTGCCGATCCCGGAGCCTTCTTGCTGATGATAAGCTCGAAAGAACCATTCCTTGGAAGCGAATAGAGTGTGTATGTTCCTGTGGGGATATCCTTGTCACCGATAGTGAGACTCTTTTCCGTTGAGAACACCGTTGCCTGGTTGGCACCGGTTCTCCAGATCGAATCCATCGGCACCAGCACACCCCAAATGTTTCTTCCGCGCATGAAGGGTTTGCTGTACTTGATGAAAACCCTGCCTCCGCCGAGTAGCGCTTCCGTCGAATCCAATGGACTGATCGGCCGGATTGTATTACTCTTCTCAAATCTTGTCGAGACCAAAGTGTTTTCCCACATCAGTTGCAGTGTACCGGATGCATCGCCGGTTTTTTCGAGAGCAATGGTAAACTGCTCGACCGGCTTCTCCAGTGTTGTCACTTCTGCATCGAAGCGTGCAAGGTCCTGGAATTCTTCATAACCGGTTCCCCACTGTTTGGTCTGCTTGTTCAGAATCAGTTTCCAGCCGTTGGGAGAAGGAATCGTCCATAACGTGTATGTCCCGCGCGGAACAGGAACCCCACCTATTACCATGTCGAAATTTGTCTTGAAGTGGGTTGCCTCGTTCGCACCCGTGCGCCAGACTTTGTCCCACGGCACGAGATCCCCCATGATCTTTCGTCCCCGCATGGATGGCCGGCCATAGTTCACAGAGACGACATTGGTATCAAGGGTGAGTGATACCGAGTCTCGCGGACTGAGCGATTGCTGCGCCTCGCCTGAAACTGTCACAAGCAAGAATATGAGAACGTATAAAGATGGATGTTTCATCGGAATTGGTTCCTTACTTACTTGAATTTGATGGAATTGACAACCCGCTCATACACCGGGAGGTACACAGCGCGTTGCGGTTTGAACCAATCGAATGTCGCGCGCATAACCTTGTCGTTCCTTACAACAAAATAAATCCGGCGCTCAACCACACCGCTGGCGGAATAGGTAAGATACTTTGCGGCCTCGCCACCGATCTTTGCATCGCCGAATGTGGCACCTCTGAACTTGTCCTTGTTCTGGTCGAACACCTTCTCTACTGTCAAGCCCTGAGCCCCGAACACATCGAACTGGATATTGCAATCCAGCCGAACACCGCGCAACCCGATAACAAGTTCATTCTTTCCTTTTGCAGGGTTGGTGAAGTTGAAGTTCTCCGGATACTCGAACGCGAACATCTTTGCGTCGTAACTTGTGAATGTCTCGGACGGTAGAGTCTCATCGGCGCCAGCTTCCTTGGGTTTTGGAAGCTGGAAGGAGGCGAGTATGGCATCGAACACCGCTGCATGGGCGTTGTAGCGCTCTCCAAATCCGGAGAAGCCAAGATCATACATGATGGAGTCGCCGGCAATAAGAATATGATGACTGTTGATGATATTCCCTTCGCCGTAGTTTGCAACAAACGGGACCTTCGTCCCTTGTGCCCCGGCCACCGTCAGGCTCTGTTCTTGTCCGAGTTGGACTCCCGATTGACTCCAATCGGTTTTGAGTTGATTGATTGCTCCTGCGGGGTCTGCGGTTTTTGTAACGCGGACTGCAACCTCCACACCCATGGCTCCGGGATCTGTCGGAACGCGGAATTTTCCTTCCACTCCTTCTGCGTTGTAAAACACCGCCTGTCCCACTTGTGTATTGGCCACCCAGCCTTTGGGATAGCTGATGGTGAACCCGATTCCCGGGTCAGTATAGGCGACCATTTCACCGACCGGAACCGGCTCCATTTTCTTTTCTCCCGCGCAGCCCATGAATAAAACCGCCGTGAGAGTGGTAACAAGCAGTACATTGGATAATCGTTTTCTGTTCATGAACATATCCTCTCAGATTGTTGCATTAGTTCTTGGGAACAACTGTGTCATACCAGGGTTTCTTCGCGCGGGTCCCGACTTCGTCAATGTGGACATGCTTCGCTTCTGTGTACTCCTTCAATCCATCAATACCAAACTCCCGACCGATGCCACTCTGTTTGTATCCGCCGAACGGCGCACGTTCACTGAGTAGATGCCATTCGTTGATCCATACAGTTCCTGTGCGTAATCTCCGCGCAACGCTCATTGCCTTCTCGGGATCCTTCGACCAGACGCCTCCACCCAAACCAAACACGGAATCGTTTGCCATACGCACGGCTTCATCCACTGTCCTGTAACGAATTACCGACAACACCGGGCCGAATATCTCTTCCTGGGCAATCGAAGACGAATTGAAGACGTGATCAAAAATTGTTGGCTCAACGAAGAAACCGCGTGCGCATTCAGGATCATCAGGTATTTTACCACCGGTAACCACGTCGGCCCCTTCCTGCTTGCCCTTTGCGATGTAGGCAAGGACGATGTCCTGCTGCTTCCTGGAAACAAGCGGACCGATGTCGGTGCTCATTTGCATTGGGTCGCCGATTTTCATCTTACGGGTTTTTTCCACCATGCGGTTGACGAACTGGTCTGCTTTGCCCTCCGGAAGAAAAAGCCTGGTGCCGGCCTCGCAACATTGTCCCTGATGGTAGAATATCGCGTACAGTGCACCATCAACTGCCATTTCCATATCCGCGTCGTCAAGCACGATGTTGGCCGACTTCCCACCACATTCAAGCGTCACCTTCTTGAGTGTCGCTGCTGCTGCGCGCATGATTGACTGGCCAACAGGAGTCGAGCCGGTAAACGCCACTTTGTCCACCATTGGGTTCTTGGTCATCTCAAGCCCGGCGTCGCTGCCGAACCCGGTGATGATATTCACGACGCCCTTTGGCAGTCCGCACTCATGAATCAGTCGCGCAAGCTCCATGGCGGTGACGGGAGTTTCCTGGGATGGCTTGAGGACGATGGTGTTGCCGGCTGCGAGGGCAGGCCCCAGTTTCCAGATAGCCATCTTGAGAGGAAAGTTCCATGGGATGATAGCCGAGACAACACCGATGGGTTCTCTGAGCAACCAGTTTTTGCTGAAGCCGGGCTTGGAGACGGCGTCCAGCGGCTCGTCAAGATCAGTCAGCGCGAGTTTGGAAAAACTGTTCATGTTGCGTGCACTGAGGTAGATGTCTTCTTTTGCCTTGCGTAGCGTCGACCCGGAATCAGCGACCTCGAGTTCTGTAAGGAGGGTGGAGTTTTCGTTGATCTTATCGGAGATAGCTTTGAGGTACGATGCGCGTTCCTCACGGGACATGCGCGGCCAGGGTCCTTCGTCAAACGCTGTGCGGGCAGCCTTGATTGCCTTTTGTGTGTCGCCTACACCGGCACGTGTAAATGAGGCAATAACTTCCTGATTGAAGGGATTGATGGAGGTGAAACTCTGGCGTTCTGAAGAATCAACAAATTCACTATTGATGTAAAGCTGATACGTGCGCAATGAAGTTCAGTCGAATTGGAATGGAGGTGTGAACTCGAATGGCTCAAGATAGGCAAAAAGGGGGAATTCATCAACTCCGATTATCACGGCCGTTGCGACTTAGTTGAGCCTCCTCGGATAGCTATCCGGCTGCTGTGGGTCAAACCTTGCGTCCGTCAATGCCATTGTGAAGAGATCAAGCTTTCCTGTATTGACGATGGCGTGCGAAGCGAGCGGCTCCACGGTGAGCAGAACAGCGCCCGCGCCCGCGAATGTGCGACTCTCAACCGGAGTATCAACGCCCTCGTCCCAGTGCAATGTCCATTCATCGTTGTGGAGAACAACGATTACCTCTTTGCGCACTCTGTGATAGTGATTACCGCGAATCCCTCCGGGATGGAGTGAAGTAAAATGGAGGTCGACAGGAGAAGGAAGGAACTCGCTCCAACTCTGGTCAACGGAGAAACTACTACCGCGGTTGTCGCCACGGTCGGTCAATACGGTAATGGAAATCAATAAGTACTCCTCTGATGTCAAGTTGGCAAGACAAGTTGTTACTGCACGAGGATTCAGGAATTAGAAGGGGAAAAAGCAAGGCATCCAGAATCCAGAATCTCAAAACCTAAAATCCCACATCTCAAATCCAGAATCCACTCTTACTTACTCCACCAATATGCCACTTTTACCATGAAGATATTATCCGCGTCAGCCGTAACGAGACGCTTGAGTGAACGCCCGAAATTGAAATTTCCTTCACCTTCAAAGTCTTCGCGGCTCTGTGTCCACACGAAGTACATCGTGGAGCCCGGAAGGAATTCCCATCGCAGCACAGCGTTACCACGCAATGACTTGAAATTAAAATCAGGGTTGGAGAACTGGATTGGTGTGGCCGGGCCGCCCCCATCGGGATCAGCAGTGTAGGTGACGCTTCCATCGGGGTTTGTTTGTTCTGTGACGGTTGACCCATTGCCGGCACCGAAAGTATCGAAATCGTAGGAACGACTCCGTGCGAGTGCTTTGAAGTTGGTGAACTCACCAGCGGAGATCAGAGGCTGGATGTAGACTTGCAGACTCAATTCCGGAGTAAACGTCCAATCAACCCGGACGCTGGTGGAGAATGTCGTCTGCTGCATTTCACCAAACACATATCGCCTGCCATACGTTGACGTGGCGGTTGGGTCGTTGAACGCTCCGATCCATTGCGACGCCTGGAAATTCCGGTAGAGTTCAGGCGAAAGGCTGACGGAGAGACTTTGCGTCGGTCGCCAGCTAAATTGTGTCCAGAGCGTCCAGTTCCTTGTATAGTCGGCCCAGTAGGAATACCATTCCACATACAGGAAGAAATCACGACGAGTATCAGATTCGAATCCGACAAAGTACTCACGTCCCGGAGGAGTGAGGGTCGCCGGCCCGCCACGTGTTCTCCGGATGCTGATCGTTTCCGGGTTGTACGCGAACTTCAGATTGATGTTGTAGTAGTTATGGAATTGTACGGAGAAGAAGTTCCACAAACCTTCCCACGTAATGTTGCCGTCGAAATCGTAGGTCCGAAAGACTGCGCCGCCAAGTTCGAGCGACCGATAGAAATCCCCCGGCTCCGTCCACATATACCCGCCCGCGAGATGAGAATTGATGGCATCAGTACGCGATTGGAAACCGAGGTCGTTCATTTAAAAACCCTGACTCACAACTCCGAGTGAGCCATTGAAGAACGAGTTCCCTTTTGATTTGGTAAAGAACAGGCGACCAATGCCGCCAGTGAGGGAGGTGGCGTTGCTATCCACACGGACGTGGCCCGCATCAGGTCGCTGATAATAGCGCGCCGAGCTTTGCTGGAGCGAGAGCATGCGATCCGGAGTTCCTGCAACATGCGACAAAGCGCCATAGGCCGTCACAACCCATGTGCGGGATGAATCAAGGAACATCCACCCATCAATTCCACCAAGACTGCCGGAGGAATTCATCTGGTCCCGCAGTCCGGCATTCTTGAATGCCCTTGATGTCTGCGTTGCAATCAAGCCGACACCGAACTGTCCGTTGTCGATCTCCTTCAATGCGCGGGCGATGCCGTAATACGTGAGAGGCTCGACCTCTGCTGAGAAACGCGAACCCGATAGTTCAAGGTTTGCATGTTCACGGGCAGTCACCGCGTGAATGGTTCCGATATTCCAATTGTTACCCACCTTCCCCGTAAGCTTCGCCGCACCAAGAATGTCCGTCCCCGATGGGACTTCTGCAAAATCGGCGGAGGGGGGGCTTCCCTGTGGAGTGCGTCCGATCCGGCGGCTGTAGAAGAACGTGGGGGTGTTCCAATTGAAACTCCAGTTATTTGTCGCTCCCCCCTGGCCGAACCTGAGTGTACTTGCCCCTTCGATAAAGAACGGACGTTTCTCTTGAAAGAACGATTCGACGTCGCTGAGGTTTACCACCGCCGGATCAACTTCCACCTGACCGAAGTCCGGATAGACTGTGCCATCAAGTGTCAGGTTGCTGCCGAGGGCAAGCTTGAAATCCGCACCAACGCGCGATCTGTACCTGGATCCGTCGTTGAATGGATCTCCGGCAGAGTGGCGGGTGAACTCCGCTTTCGTTGTGACATACGGAAGCACCTCGAACTGTCGGACAGGTGATATCCCACGCATACCAACGAGATCGACAAAGCGCGAGACAAATCCATTGGCATTCTTTGGGGTGAACACGACATAGTCACGCTCATTATTGCGCGTAAGGTCGCGACGGAAATTGATACCCCAGATGGTATTTTCCTGTTCATGAAAGCGGAGTTGGGAAAAGGGGATACGCATCTCGGCGGCCCAACCCTCACTATCAATCGTGACCTTGCCTTCCCAAATTCCGTCCCAGCTATTGTCATCCCAGTCGTCGTTCTCGAGGATACCATCGTACAATGTTCCTGCAGCGTCAAGTCCGAAATAGAAACCACTGCGGCGATCATAGTACGGGTCAACGAAGAACATGATGGCATCGCCGTCTCCCCATGTATCGCGGCGGCTGAGTCGAACGGCAATAGAATCCGGTGCGGTATCGTACATTCGCGCAGCAACATATAGCGCTGCATCATCGTACGCGATCCGGATCTCAGTTCTTTGGCTTGGGGTTCCCCCCTCGACCGGATCACGTTGTACAAACTGAGTGAACCCGGGCTGGCTCCATACTGCCTCGGAAAGAATGCCATCGATGGTAATCGGGTCGTTCGCCCGGATTGCGCTGATGGAGGTTGCCGGTTGCGAGTGAAGAGAGTGTCCACACACCAAAACGGCAATCATCAACAAGGAGTATCGGAACATGAGAAGTGGCCCTTGTGTCTTTGACAGGATGATTGAATGTGCTACACCCTGCGGTTTCCCAGGGTCTTATCTTCCTCACGTATGGTGTGTTCCGTTCAGTTCAGTTCCGCATTTTGGGTGACCGGCACTGATGAGGAATGGAGATGATGGACGGGTCCGAGCGAACCTTGGATCATCGTTTTCCGATACTAAATTCTAAATTCTTCGAGGACGATGGTCCTCATCGCCAGTGAATACGGATGAGAGCCGCAATGGTTGCCTTTACCGCCCAATAAAGTCTCAATGTTATCCATTTTTTGACAATCCGGATCTGCTTGAAATCAGCTCGTTGCATACAGGCCCGGGCGATGGTATCAAGAGATTAGACTCTTGAGAACGAGAAAAGGTTGGAATCGTGAAGAATAATAATGGAGAAGCGGGGGTTGGAATGAATAGAACCGACCCGGCTACAAGGGAAGAGTCACGGTCAAAACACTGTCAACATCCCACAGTTGCCCGCACTTTTTCCCTGATAATCTTTTTGGGAGATTCTTGCGCAAGGAATGGCCCAACTCACGCGCATCAATTCTGAGGTCATCCTTCAATCCATTCAGTTCCAGTTTTAGTTTATCAAGGTGGGGCCGAAGCCCCTCCATCTCAAACTCGAACTCATCAAAATCGTTATCATCCCACCATCCACTATGTGGTGATCCCTTGAAATAATACCGGTATCCGTTTCGTGGACTTAGGTCCTCGGCAACCACCGTCAGTTTTTGTTGATTTCCTTTTCGCACGATTTCAATATCCACTTTGTCGTCATCGTCGTATCGGTTCAATGCTCTGCGAACATCACGGACGTCTTCAACGGCATCCTGACCGATTTTTGTAATCACATCGCCGGCTTTGAGGCCCGCTTTTTCTGCATTGCTTTCTTCTTCGACTTCTTCCACCAATACCCCGCGCTTGTCCGGAATTTGAAAGTATTCGGCAAGCTGATCGTTCAGGCCACGAAGTTGCAGTCCGCGCACCCCTGTTGTTGAGATTGAGGGGGGATGAGGAGCAATGGGAGGAATAACGGCCGCTGTCCGTGGTCTCGGTTGCGATCCAAGCACGGCTTGCATGGTTGTTCGTTGGTTGGTTCTTACCACGGCAATATTCACTGAGGCGCCGGGTTTTGTCCGACGAACTGCATCGGTGAGATCATCCGCATCGGAAATGGTCTTGCCATCAAATTCGACGATGATGTCTTCTTCACGCAGTCCGGCTTTATCGGCTGGGGTATCATTCAGTACCTCGGTAACCAATGCGCCCTCGTTGGTTTTTGAATCCATTGAACGGGCAAGTCGTGGCGTCATATCCTGAATCGAAACACCGAGCCATCCCCGGTCCTTTGATCTCGCTCTCGAAATTCTGCCATCATCCGGTTGTGCGGTAAAGGACGGCATTATGCTTCCACTGAAGACGGTTGCAAGAACTATGGTGGCGAGAAGCATTATGGATTTCATGTCATTCCTCCGTGTTGTCATGAATTAACGTACTGAGCTACTTTCCTTTTAATATTTCGTAGAGAGCGGATCGGGCTTTCTCACCACCGATGTTTCCAAGATAATACACGGCGTCCCGTCGAAACTGGTAGTTGTCATGCGTGAGTGCAACTGTCCGGAGAAAGTCCACGGCTTTGTCATTCCCGACTTCGGCGATAGCATAAAAGATGGTTTCGACCGTCTCGACCCGGTGCTTGGGGATATTATTGAAAAGTTCGATAAGGAGACCGACCGATTTGTTCTTATCCGGGGCTTCATTGCCGATGAAATCAATGGCGTAGGCCTGTAGCTGTTCATGCGTATCCTTGAGAGCGATTTCCATAAGTACGGGGAGAATGTCGTGCTTCTTGAAATCAACAAGAACATCCAGTGAAGCCTCGCGGAGTGCGAGTGCCTGTTTGCTATCAAGAGCAATATCTCGCAGGGTGGAAAAAGACTTCTCATCTTCCTTGGCCTCGCCGAGGGCATACAGTGCTTCCATCTTCAATCGTGTTTCCGGGTCAAGTTCCCGCCTATTCTCAAACGCCATGGGAGTGCCAATGCTCATTGCCGGATGCCGCCAACGCGCCATGGATCTGCTTTGTCGTCTCAGTTGTCTCTCGACATCACGCATGTGAGGTGCGACGGAGTAGCCGCCTCCCGGCGATTTGGTGATACTGATCGCTGTTGGAGTGCCCTCACCGGGAGCAATGACGTACACTCCGTCCGATTCAAGCTGCGCAAGATCGGCCACAGCGTCGTCATAGTAGCTGCTCTTCGGGTATGCTTCAACAAATGCCTCATACGCGGCTCTGGCCTTTTTGTGATCCTGGTGGCGAAGAGCATATGCCGTCCAGTATCGAGCGTCATCCGCGTAGTCGCTCTTTGGATGTTTGGCGATAACATCGGCAAGTTTTTTTCGTGCTTCATCCCACCGTTCGTTCAGAATCAGTGTGTATCCCTCGCGATACGTACTGTACGCGGGATCGTCCGACTGCTCCGGCTGAAGTGCCCCCAAGGAAAGGGCTGGTGCTCGATCCGGTCGAGGCGCCGCTGCTGCGCGTGGTAGCGGTGTTGATGGTTGTGCATGTAGAATGGTAGCTGTCGCCAGCAGAGCGAAAGCAGAATGGAATAGCAGTGATTGCCTCATAGATTATCCTCGTAGTATGAATACTTTGCCTGCATCGTTCGTACCGAATCCCTTGTGGCTTCCGCCATACGAATCTTGAAGAGAAGGTTCTCCTGCCGGATCCCGCTCCGAATGATCTCGACATTCGGGATATCGGTTGTCTGCTCCATGTTTGCCAACTCGACAAGGATCTTCTGAAGGTCTCTTAGCAGCAGGGTTGATCGCGGATCGAGAGGTTCATCTCCGAATGCCCTTGCCTCACGGATCAATTCTCGTGAGATCGAACGTTCAGCGGTGAGATCAACAGGGATTCCGTCTGCGGTTTTCATGTTGGAAAGTCCTACAAGAAGAACCTTGGAACGACGGAAGTACTGTCCAAGTGGATCCTCAACAAAAGCGATTTGTTCAGAGCGTTGAATGGAGGAGAATGATTCTTCAGGTGAGCGGTGCTGCCATGTGTTCCATCCAAACATTATTATTCCAACAATGGCTATCACGCCTCCGACTGAAATCAAGAGCCGTCGTTGGGGCACGACTATGCTTTGCATTGACTCACGAATTGAAGTCCACCATCTGTTTCTGGCTGGCGCCTGATCAGCAATCCGCTCTGTAATGCTGGTGGCGAACTCATCCCAGAACTCTGGCCCTCTGGAGTCTGCGGGGGACGATGAGAAGGGGTTAACGAGTGAAAGCGTCGAGCGCAAAGACTGCAATTCGGTGTTACAGAGCGTACATCCGCTGAGATGTTGCTCGACCTCGCGTTTCATCTCATCAGTCAGGTCTGTAAGGAGATAATCGTAAAGTTGTTTTTGAATCCTCTTGTGCGTCATCATGTAATTTCCGTCCGAAAATACTCCAACCGTTTCCTCAGTTTTTTCAGTCCCCGGAACAGGTGTGTCTTCACTGTCCCTTCCGAACAACTCAGTATGCCGCTCACTTGCCGCGTGGAGAGTCCCTCAAGATGCCGTAGAATCACGACTGACCTCTGAAGCGTGGGAAGTTCATGCAATGCTCTTTCGACGTGGTCTCTCAACTCCTTGTTTTCTGCTGAGCCACTGTCCCGGCTTATTGCGTTAAGTTCCCCGTTGCCGTTGGCTTCAAATCGCTGCACGCGGGATTTCTCCATCTTCATCCGATTCAACGCGAGGTTTGTGATGATCCGATAAAGCCATGTGGAAAATTCGGCGTCTCCGCGAAATGATGGTAAGGCATGATACACACGGACAAATGCATCCTGTGTCACGTCCTGTGCAAGCTCGTGATGATGGAGAAATCCGTAGGCGATGTTGTATGCCTGCTTCATGTGTCGTTCAACGAGCTGGCGGAATGCCTGATGGTTTCCCTCCTTTGCCTCAATGATGAGTTGCCGTTCGTCGGCAACGGGCATACGGAGAACCTTTTCGTGTATTTGGTATTGATTAGACAATCAAGGCAGGGGGACGGTTGACACGGGATATCGATCTATTTTCAGAATCTCATACGGCTGGAGTTGATGAAAGATTCGGCGTGAATAAAAAACACTGTGCCGCCCGATAAACCACACGGGCGGCACAATGGAGGCAGAAAGGAAACTGTTTAGCAGTTGACCTTACTTCAAGAGACTCATCTTCTTGACGGAAGTGAAGTCCTTTGCTCGCAACACGTACATATACATACCGCTGCTGAGCTTGTTTCCTAGGTTGTCCGTTGCATCCCAACGCATGGAATAAGACCCTGCTTCGAGGTTACCTTCGACCAGCGTCTTTACTTCCTGACCAAGCGTGTTGTAGATGCGCAATGTTACATCGCCCGCCTCAGGAATAAGGAATGCAATTTCCGTTTCCGGATTGAAAGGATTCGGATAATTCTGCATCAACTGATACGTTGTAGGCGTGCTCTCTGTTGTCGGATCTTCGGTCTCGTCGCCCGGCATCTCAGTGTTTGCCGCTCCTGATGTACCTGTCGGGCAGACGACTTCGATCTTTCTGATCTTGAACCAGTCCTCCGGATTCGTGTCCATGACATCGGCCGCGATAACCAGAACATTGGCAGTGACTTGTCCACCATTGAATGTTGCCCAACGAGCGCTGCTGCTTGTCGTGGTATTCTGCTCGGTCACCATGCTACCCAGCACGGCGTCGCTCAGATTCAGGTGGTTCGTGTATGGCGAAGCGAATGTTCCATACCACACAGAAATGTCGCTATCAGTCAACACTGCATCCAGATACGCCTTACCGATCGTAACGGGTGTGGAGAACTCGAACATGACGTAGTTGTTCTTGTCGATGTTATCCACGCGGTGCTTGTTAGAGCTGCCACTACCTTCATACTTGTCAGTGACGCCGAAGCCATAGCTGTAGAGACCAAGGTACGCCTTATCCCAGGTCGCTGAGGTCTTCAGTCGGCTGAATGCACTCACCTTGACTGAGATGCCGTTGACCGTGAAGGTGCGGATGTTACCCACTGTTCCACAGGTTGATGTACTACCGCAGAAAGTGAATGTCACCGGAACGCACGGCGGTGGCGGACAATAACCGAAGTCGATCGTCAGATTTGTGCTCGAATTCGAGCTGAGCACAACTGGCGCCGGGCTGCAATTACTGTTGGTACCGCTTGTTGAGCTGTTGCTACAGGTTGTTGCCGTATAGCCTGTTGGTAGTGTTG
>JBJXHC010000076.1:0-12467 GCA_046160825.1 Bacteroidota bacterium
GCTTTACTCACTGTCCATTAAATGGGGTGAATTCCACATCAAAGCATGATCCCCTATCCACCCTGTTATACCATCAATTCCAACACGGGCGAACAGCTGTTCAAGGATATGCAGTCGCATATTCTGTTCACGTCTCAAGAGAGCTTGAGGCAATATTACGTAAGGGCTAACGCCAGCCAATGCTTCTGCATAGTCGTGCACGACCTTTTCCAACGACAAGCTAGTTAATCGTTCCGTGTTCATCCGCTGCAACACATTTGAAATACCATTCCTGTGTTCAGTCTGAAACTTTTCGCTGAGCGAATTGTAGGCAAACATCGTAGGGATCAAGGCAAGTACCTCTCCTATGATCGCTTCAACGAAGGTTTCGTATGCCGCATAAAGTCGAGTCAATGTTGCACAATGGTCAAACACCTTCCAGTCATTAGTTGCAGGTGCTTTTTGGCTAATAGCTAGATGAATGGGCATAGTTACAACGCCATTAGCCAGAAAATCTCGCACCTCTTCACTTGTTTCCAGCATCTTCCGTGCTGTGTTGATTTTCTGAACGGCAGTATCGAGGAGCGCTGGGAACATTCTACGATTTGATTACTTCATCTAACATCTCTGAGAAGTAATTAATACGACCCTGGACATCAGCCTTGGTATTATTCCTACCACTGAAGGTCCCAGGTTCATATTTGCTAAACAGGTTCTTGGTTCCTTCAATGACCTGAAGTCTTTTCTTACCAAGAATGTCGGCTTGATCCAAATGTCTCGATAAGCCAACCATGACTGCGTCTGCAAATGGTTTCTGCTTCTTCCCCATCCAATCTTGTTTTCCTGGATCAAAATGTTGAAAGATCAAATCCTCAAATATCTCTCGCCCAAGTCTAAGAGTTCGCACAAACAGATCCTGAAGAAAGATGATATCCTCCTTAGTGAACATCCTACTACGCACCATGTACAAGTCGAGAAATCCCGCGAGCCCGCCTCGATAATGTTCCACATGTCGGAGTGCGAAGAATCTCAAAATTACTTCCAAGTCTTCCATCTTTTGGAAGAATCCTATGCCAAAAATATCCGCATTCGATCCGTCATTGTCTTCATCTTCGCTATGCGATGGGAGATTCCAGGCCTTTCTGAAGTCCTCTAAACGTGAAAGTCCTAGTAATAAATTGTTCAGCCCACCTTGGTATAGTGCATTTCGTACCTCTTGTTTTTCGAGCTTCACCCCACCTGTATTAAGCCTCTCAAATACGAGTTGCCTCAAGAGCATTGCTTCTTCGTCATCAGGTGCGGACTCTTTCAGTAGAACAATGGAAGAAATTGACCTCCGATCTATACCTGCTTTTACCTGATTCGGAAGATCCTTGTAGAGCATGCCATTTAACTCATGCCAAATTTCAAGTCCAGTTAGCCTTAACTTGTCATCATAAAAGTCTTTGATTGCTGTTATTCTTTGCTGGCCGTCCATCACCTCGTAGGAATTATAACTCTTTTCATACAGGAAGATCGGCGGAACAGGAACATTGATAATAAATGACTCAATTAGTGTTGATTGCCTCTCTTCATCCCATCTCTTTCGGCGCTGATAAAAAGGACGCAAAGTCATGTAGTTCTGTCTACGGAGAGCTTCCACAAAGTTCGGCAGCTTCTCTCTGTTTGATTCAGTAATAATCCTCTGCTCACCTTTTACGTATTTCTCATTGATTTCTTGCGCGCTCATTTTCAAAGAGGGTTTCTTACCGTCGTCTTGCCACATCGTCAATTCTGTTGGTGCTAACTTATCCATGATGTCCTCCCAGTGTTTTCTTTTGACAATTCAATTCTCAATTCACTCCTTGGCTTATCCTGTTCATCACTTTCTCGTTATCCTCGGCCTCTCCTCCCGCCAGTTGAATCCCGCAATAGCATATTCCATCTCATGTCCTTGCACAAGGTTCTCCGGCACGTACTGTCCTTCCACGCCGCCGTAAATCCTGATTGCTGAGACCTGGCCAAAGACGAAGTCGAGCACCAGCCTGTCGCCACTGGTTTTATTGAGGCCGTTTGCAGCGGAGTCTTCATACAAATGATAAACGCTTATGGCCCGAGTATCCACTGTGATCTTATCCAATTCCTGATCCTCAAAAAACATGTGCAGCGTTTCCCCGGTGATCTGATCGAACCGGCTTGGACGAAGCGTATCGTTTTGTGAGATGGCAAACGCATTGCCCAACACGGCAACAATATGCAGCGCTCGTTCCTTGAGATAGACATTGATCGAGTCGCCGGAAACCTGTGATTGCCTGTACCACACAACGGGAACCTGTCGCAGCAGAATGCTATCGCCAACAGTGAAGAAGGTTGCGAGTCCGCCGATGGCTGCAAGATCAGACCGGACGATTTCCACGCTGTCGATCGCCACAAGCCGCCGTGTGGAATCCTGGTACGATTCCATGACACGGCAACGGACAACGAGCGTGTCTATCCGCCCACGGGGATCACGATCGAACTGCACAAGGTACGGCTCACCCGTCATCCGACTGAACTGCTGCGGCGCAAAATTCTCAAAGTGCTCTCCGTAGATCGTGACGTCATCCTGTTTGTTGTAGATAGCAACGTTGCGTTCTGCGACCGAGCGTTTCTCGGTTCTGAAATACGTCAGCGTGTCCGAAGTAAGCACCGAGCCCGTATCCTTCACCGCCACGTCCGTGCGAAACGTTGCAATCTTTGGCTCGATAAAATACTGGCCGTACTTCGATGTGACGTTCGTCGTTCCATCCGTGAGACTGACATCGTCGAATGCTTCAGCGCGCCGTGAATCGCTGTGGTACAGTCCGCGTGGCGCACGGAGAATGATACTGTCATCTTGCACAACGACATTCCCAGTGAGGACAACCAAGCCCCGATCAAGATATTGCAAGGCACGGTCGCAACTCACCCGCACGTTTTCCTGCGAGAAGCGCACGTTGCCGATGAGTTCACGCGCATTTTCTCCATCAATCACCTTACCGACAAGACTGTCGGCATTCTCTACAATGACGAGCTTGCCCTGTGCATTTATCGAGGAAGTGCAAAAAAAGAGAATGACAAAAAGAAAGGGTGATCCGGCCTTCAATATTCTACTCCTAAGTAGTGCTACATTTTCATTGCTCGGGCCAAACGCAGCGGACAAACGAGACGTTTGTCCTACTACCTAGTGATCTGAGGTGTAGGTCAAGCGTCCCCGCTTGACCGAATAGTTCAAACACTAGCACTACGCTACTCCTTGGGTAAAGCCTGACCGGTAACACGGAAGATTTTATAGTTTTTCAGACTCTGATCGCTCTCCATGCCATAGCCTCGGATAATTTCCGTCGGCGATGTAATCTCCACGTAGGCATCGGTGTGAATCTTGCGGGTGGTATTGGTCCAGAAGAGTCGCTCGGTCTTCAGTGTTGTGCCGCTGTCTGATACGACAATGACATTCTCGAAAGCCTCGAAGTTGCGCGTGCGATCATCCAGCCGCCCGCGACGCGAGGTCAGAGCCGATGTGTGCTCTTCAAACTCATTGTAGAAGTCCACGTGCAGGCTCTCCTGAAACAACGTGTATTCCTGCGGCGAGAAAACGGAGATGTGGCCGGACCAGAGAATGGCTTTCACTTTCCCGGAATCGGTGAATGTGATGGTACTGTTCCAACTTTCCTGGGAGGGAATTTCGGTTTGGGAAATCGGAACCACTGCCGGTCTCGCCTTCTCTTCACAGCCGATAGAAAACATTACCACAGAGGCACAGAGGGCACAGAGGGCACAGAGGGCACAGAGGTTCACGGAGAATTTCATGACGGTTCCTCACTGCGGAGACCGAGCTTCACCAGATCGTGCAGGTGAATTACTCCGACCGGATGGTTGTCCGGATCAACAACAATAATCTGTGTGATGTTGAACGATTCCATTTCCTGGAGCGCGATGACGGCGAGCGTTCCGGCAGCGATGGTCTTCGGACGCTTCGTCATCACCATGCCTGCCGTCAGGTTGGTGACATCCTGCGTCTTCTGCAACAAGCGTCGGAGGTCACCATCGGTGATGACTCCTTCGAGTCGGCCATTGGCATCCACAACACACGTACATCCAAGACGCTTGCCCGTGATCTCAACAATCGCGTCCCGTAGTTGCACTTCGGAAGGAACACGCGGCACTCCTTCACTGGTTACCATGATTTCATCCACCTTCAACAACAACCTGCGGCCTAACATCCCGCCCGGATGGAACATGGCAAAATCATCCTTGCTGAATTTCCTGCGTTCGAGAAGCGTAACGGCAAGCGCATCGCTCAAGACCAGCGTCGCTGTTGTCGAGGAAGTCGGGGCAAGGTCGTGCGGACAGGCTTCTTCAGCCACTGAAGCATCCAGGACGACCGAGGATTCCCGTGCGAGGTATGACTGGAGATTGCCCACCAGACTGATAATGCCAACGCCAATGCGTTTGAACATCGGGACGAGAATTTTCAATTCGGAGGTGTCTCCACTCTTGGAGATGCAGACAACAACGTCGCCATTCCGCACCATGCCGAGATCACCATGCACCGCGTCAGACGGATGCAGGAACATTGCCGGCGTGCCGGTCGAGTTCAGAGTAGCGACGAACTTGCGTGCAATAACGCCGGACTTCCCCACCCCGGTGACGATAACACGCCCCTTGCAGAGGAACAACAGATCGACGGCGTTCGCGAAGCGTTCGTCAATGCGTGAAACGAGGTCGGCAACGGCTTTCGCCTCAATCTGCACGACACGCTTTCCATGTTCAATAATTTCGTTCTTGTCGGTCATATTCGTTTTGTCATTTCTTCGGGACAAGGAGACGGCGGAGTCCATGCAACCATCCTGTCCGTTTTGCGACGACGGGAGGATGAGCAAGCGTGACTTTGGGTTTCAGTTTATTGTAGGAATGAAATGCCATGCATATATCCTCGTCGGAATAATTCTCCGTGTCACTGAAGAACCGCGACGAGTGCAACGCCACCCTGGGGTCACGTATGCTCTTGTGGATCATCAACTCATTATAAAAATTGGTGATGGGAATAAGAAGAACCATGCCCGTTCGACGATCATGTACCCAGAGCCTTTTCTCCTCCCGTGCGATTGCGAGAGTGACATTGTCATCAATGGCGACCTGACGAACCGGAGTACCGGTCGCCGGAGAAGCATGTCCGGGTTCCCATGTTGAGTAGGTCCATCGCCGTTTCTCTTCAAAGTGATCCGGGATTTCCTCCCCCTGATTTGAAACGATCTCAACATCAATTTGGCTCCCCACATATTCCCGGACAGTGATTGAGAACTGATCGAGTGTGGTTTCAATAACGCCATAGGCAACAACAGGAGCCAGTGGCGATGTAATATCTGGTGTGTCTCCCGCAAATCCAAGGACAAGATTCCCGCTCCCTCTGCGACCTTCACCGAGCACCAGCATGTGTTTGAGAAGATCCCGATACTCACGATAGCCCGATCTTTCAACGGGCAACACCGACTCGAGGAGATCGATTTCCTTTGCTCTTAACTGTCTGGGATACGTGGCGCTCATTGTTTTCCTAACTGCGTGCGCGAAGTCGGAGCACCAGATCAATGAATTCCCGAACCGCGCCCTCGCCCCCTGTTGCCTTCGTGAGGAAGTGGACACGTTTGCGTACTTCAGGCCTGGCATTCGCAGGCGCGGCTGAAAGTCCGACGGCTTTCAGAAGTGGCAAGTCGAACAAGTCATCGCCCATAAACGACATCTCCCTGAGAGTCACGCCTTGCCGCTGAGCAACTTCCGTTGCCGCCGCAAGTTTGTCGCCGATCCCTTGCAGGACTTC
Organism: Bacteroidota bacterium; assembly: GCA_046160825.1. GTDB lineage: Bacteria > Bacteroidota > Ignavibacteria > UBA10030 > UBA6906 > JBJXHC01. The sequence goes on from JBJXHC010000076.1 coordinate 5,795, forward strand.
GTCCGCATGGATGTCACGCCCCCGCTCCACCACGGCCTCGGAAGTGCGCCCACTGATGAGGCCGATCTTGAGGCCGGCCTGTCGGGCTTGCGTCAGTCCATATCCATCCTGTGCGTTGAACCGTTTCAGTTCCGCACCACTCGCCGAATAGTAAATCCCCCCGTCGGTCATGACGCCGTCAACATCGAAGATCAACATTTTCAGTTTACGCGCACTGTTCAATAATGTTCTGCTGTCCGCCATCACAATCCTTTCACGAATTTATCAATCCCGGTTACCTGATGGAGCAAGGAATCCAGCAGTTCGAGCTTCAACTGACTTGCAGAATCGCTGAGCGCCTTCTGTGGATCAGGATGAACTTCAACGAACAAGCCGCTGCATCCGGCCGCCACTCCCGCGCGCGCAAGGGGAAAGATAAACTCGGGTTGTCCCCCGGTTTGCGCGGCGCTTGTATCAGCACCGGGCAATTGCACCGAATGGGTTGCATCCAGTATCACCGGATAACCAAGGTCCGACATAATCTTCAAGCTCCGCATATCAACGATGAGATTATGGTAGCCGAATGTGGTGCCACGCTCTGTGAGAAGTATGTTGGAGTTTCCGGTCTCCTTCACTTTCTCCGCTGCGTGTTTCATATCGCCGGGCGCAAGGAACTGTCCCTTCTTAATGTTCACCACCTTTCCCGTCTTCCCCGCGGCGTGCAGCAGTTCTGTTTGCCGGCAGAGGAATGCCGGAATCTGCAATACATCTGCAACCTCGGCCGCCGGTGCCGCCTCGCTTTCCGAATGAATGTCTGTGAGAATTGGAAGCCCGAGATTCTTCTTCACTTCCGCTAGAATTTTCAGCCCTTCATCCATACCCAAACCGGCAAAGGCTGTTCCGCTTGTGCGATTGGCCTTGCGATAGGATGATTTGAAAATGACCGGGATGCCATACTTTGCGGCTGTTCTCTTCACGGTCTCCGCTGTTCGCATGACAAGATCACGACTCTCAACGACGCACGGGCCAGCAATCAACACCAGCGGTTGCTTCTCTCCGATTCGGATGTTCTGAACACTCACGATCATGCTGTCTCTCCGGCGGATGAATCCAGAACGCCTTCCTGTTTGGCAATGATGACGGCAACCGCGGCATCACCCGACACGTTCAAGACGGTCCGACACATATCAATGATTCGATCAACACCGAGAATCAACGCCAAGCCCTCTTCCGGTACATTCACTGACCGCAGCACAATAATGAGCATGATCAACCCGACACCCGGCACCGGAGCAGTACCAACCGACGCAAGCACGGCCGTAATCAAGATCGTGAGTTGTTCCGCAAGGCCAAGCTCGACTCCATACACCTGCGCAATGAACACCGTCGCGACCGCCTGATACATCGAAGTGCCATCCATGTTTACCGTGGCACCGAGAGGCAACACGAAGCTCGTAATTTCCTTCGGCACGCCGAGATTCTTCTCGCACGATTCCATATTGATGGGAAGCGTTGCTGCGCTCGAACTTGAACTGAAAGCAACAAGCATCACGTCCTTGATTCCTCTGAAGAATTTTATCGGACTCATGCCCCCGAACACCTTCACGATGGCACCCAGAGTAACAAACTGGTGGATGAGGAATCCGACGATGAGCGTGCCTGCATACCAGGCAAGAGTTTGAAGAATGTCGAACCCGAACTCACCGACAGTCGCAGCGATCAATGCAAAAACCCCGTACGGCGCAACCTTCATGATCAGGTCCACCATCTTGATCATCAGGTCACTGAACCCATCGAAGAACCCGACAACGTGGTTGGCTTTCTCCTTCGCGATCATGGTCAAACTCACCCCGACCATCAAAGCAAAGAAGATAATCTGAAGCATATCACCATCAGCCATTGCCTTGATGGGATTCGTCGCCACAATACGCACGAACATATCCACGAGGTCAACCGAGGTTTCCTGCTGGATTTTTTCCTGAATACCACCTTGAAATTCTACCATGAGCTTTTCACGCGCATCATCAGAAAGACGGGTGCCCGGTTGGATCGTATTGACCAGCAGAAGTCCGAGACTGATTGCTGAGACAATTGTCAACAGGTAAAACCCAATGGTCTTCGCTCCAATCCTCCCTACCTTCCTAATGTCTCCAAGGCTTGCGGCTCCGACAATGAGTGACGAAAGGACCAAGGGGATGGCAACAAACATCAGAAGTCGAATGAACACCGTGCCCACAGGTTTGATCCAGAGCGCAATGGTTTTCACTTTTTCCACTAAGACAATACGCGTGTACTGACGCGGCGTGGACGCGTCGAAGCTCACGAGAACAGCGACGCTCTTCTTCTCATCTTTGGAGAGCTTATTGAAATACGAGAGGAATTTGAGTTGATCATCCGAACCGAACGATACGAGAACCTCATTCGAACCAAGGGTAATAATCTGAATACTGCTCCAGTGTTCAACCTGTTCGGTCTGACGTTCGCCGTAAGGGTCAGTGTACGTAAGGGCGATCTTGTACTTACTGACATTGAAGAATGCGCCGAACAGCGCACCAAAAAGAAGGGCGAGGAGAATCTTATTGTGGAGTTGAAGTCTGGGGAGTCTGAACGCCATTCATTGGCCGGGGTTGTGAAATGATTATGTACAGATTTGTGGGACGAAAATACAAAAAAACGAGCCAATGAGCAACAACAGAGCAATCTGCAATTTCGCCATCAGCCCGCCACAAGATGATCACGGCGGGTCTACGACAATAAGATTGGAGTGAAACAGTCGCGAGTCTATGAGACGGCGAGTCATTTCAGCCACAACGCCTGGTCCGCTCATTGCTAATTGCTGATTGATTCATTATTCTTATGCCCGTGCCATTCACACACCGCGCATACGCCAAGGTCAACATTGGCCTTTACATCACCGGCAAACGTCCGGATGGATATCACGACATCCTGACGGTCTTCCATCGCGTCAATCTCTTCGACGAGATACGATTGGAACCCGCGACGACCATCGAAGTGACCAGCACATCTGCCGACGCGCCCGGAGGAGAAACAAACCTCTGCCACAAGGCTGCTGTTGCTCTTCAACGCTTTCTTCGCATCAGCGATGGTGTAAGCATTCATATCACAAAGAACATTCCGGTCGGCGCCGGACTCGGTGGCGGCAGTTCCGACGCAGCGATAGTCCTTCAACAACTTCCGGCTGTCTGGAATCGCACTGTCGTCGAGTCGGATCTGCGTCGCATAGCCCTGCGGCTTGGTTCTGATATACCGTACTTTCTTGGTCAGGGTTCAGCTATTGCAAGCGGACGAGGTGACGTGTTGGAGTATTTTCCGATTGATGTTCCATTCACCATCCTCCTCTGTTATCCGGATACTCATGTCTCGACTGCATGGGCGTACCAACACATGAAGCCCGGAGGCGGGCCGACAAAAGAGGAACTCATGCAATTGCTGCAACACGGCATGTCGGATCCGATTGCGTTCTCCGGAAAATTACGAAACGATTTCGAGGAAGTGGTATTCAAAGAGTTCCCGAAGATTCAACAAGTGAAGCAACAGATCACGGACGGCGGTGCAGCCTTCGCACTAATGTCAGGAAGCGGATCGTCGGTGTTCGGAATATTCAGAAATACGGTTGAGGCGAAAGTCACTGCGGAGAAACTGGAACAGCGAGGATATCGCACGTTCTTGACAGGGCCGCACTTCCGTCCATAACAACTTCGTGATCCTTGCTTCTCTACATGCTTCTGAATATATTTTCCGCATCTTTCACCCATTTCCGACGATGCTTTGCTGAATAACATTTCTCTCTCCAGTGTGCTTCTACTTACTCTCCACAGTTCAATGCCTGTGTTCGGCCAAACTACAGACTCTCTCTCCGTCCCGATTGATTCCGTTCTTGCCCGTCCCGATTCGCTCCCCGGGGATTCTTCCGATAGCGCGTATGTTGAAGGTAAGCCGGATTCGCTGGAACGCATGTCCTCTCCCTCGCTGGTGGGGACGTACGATCGTCATCTCAGGTCCGATCAGATAATCACGCAAGAGGACAAGCATTGGCTGGACTACAAGTATCTCGGCAACCTGTTGGAAAGCAAGCCCGGGGTTTTTATCAGAGATCAGTCGAGTGAGGGGCAGTACAACCAGCTTACTATTCGTGGAATGGATTGGCGGAGTATTGCGTTCACGCTGGATGGTCGACCGCTGAACGATCCGGCTTCGGGCATATACAACATGTATCATTTCGCGACCGAATATGCCGATAGAATCGAATTCATCTCCGGGCCGCGGGCATTTCTCTACGGACTGAACAGCACCGGCGGTGCAGTGAATCTTGTTACCAAGAATTACAACAGCAACCGACCCCTCTCCCGTCTCAATTACTCGGAGACAGGCTACAACTATTCCTACACCGACGGAACATTCAGCCAGAATATTTCACGCAAGATCAATGTAACGCTCGGCTTTCAGCATCAAGGCACCAGCGGCCGGTTCGAGAACAGTGCGCATGAGGCGTGGAATGCGCGCGTGAAGCTCCGGTATAACGTCTCACGTGATATCAACATTATCCTTTCCGAGTATTATACCAACACGCAAACAGAAATGAACGGCGGCGTCATTCCCGGGATCTCCAGATTCCTCCAGGCTTTCGATCCGCTGCAGGCAACGATGGTGAACACCGACTCGTACGAGAAACTCAACCGACACGACGTTGACCTGTCATTTGTTGGGACGCTCCTTGGCGATACGGCTAACGTAACCATGTTAACCCTGTACTATTCGAACAACCTCCGGGAATATCGGGACGAAGAGAACCGTCCAAATCCAAACGGCATTTTCATTCGATCCGACCATCGATCATCATGGATGGGCGCGCAGTTCACGCAGAATTTCGATACGGAATTGCAGCGGTTCAACCTTGGTGCAAATCTTGAGATCAGACAAATTGAAGGAAGTCCCAGTTTGGGTCGAAGGCGCAATGTCATCGGCAGCGTGTGGGCAAAGGAAGAAATGTCGCTTGGCGAAATGTTTACGGTCGCCGGGTTTGGAAGATATGATCATTATTTGAAGGAATCCCATATAGGGCTCGGCGGCGACCTCACGATGAGCATATCTGAGCACATCAAGTTGTTCGGAGGGATCTCCTTTTCCCGACGTTTACCAACATACACAGAACTACATTGGTTCGGCACGATAGTCGATCGAGCGCCTGACACAACCGCTGAGAAGCACACACTGCTCGAGATCGGTGCCGATGTTAACCTAGGAGACGATTTCTCTTCGCAAGTGAAATATTTCCATCGACACACGAACGATGCACTCTCTGTTGCCGCGCTCAATGTAGCTCATATTTTCCCCGCGCTTGAATTTGTTCATGCCGATAAACGTACAACTCAGGGGGTTGAGATACGCGCCGCATTGAAGGTGTGGGTCTTATCCATTGACGGGGTCGCATCATATCTTCGCAGAACGGAAAGTACCGGACTGCATTCGGAGAACTATCCGGAATTTTCAGGAAGCGGAGGAATTTACTATCGCAACAAGCTTCTCAATGATAATCTTGATCTCAAGGTCGGGTTCAAAGGCCGGTTCCTTTCATCATACAAAGGCGAGAGATTCAATCCTGAGGTACTGGTGTATGTTCCGAATTCTGCCACAGCACTCGGCGGCTCGTCGGTTGATTTTGTCTTGATGGCACACATCGGCAGCGCGTACATAACTTTTATCTGGGAAAACCTGACCAGCGCCCAGTATTTTATAACACCATACTATCCTGTGCTCGACAGGGAAATTCGTATCGGCATCTCATGGCAATTTCTGGATTGATGGACAATATGTCAATTCTCAAAAATTCAAATAACAAAACCCAAACACATCCTAAATTTCAAGAACAAAGCACCAAAGAGTTGGCTGTTTGTTATTTGGAGATTTGGACTTTGTTTGTAATTTGAGTTGTGAGCTTTGAGTTTTGATTTGTTTTGGAGAGGGAAATCCGATCGACACAATTCCTGGATTGAAACTACAGCAGCAGAAAACGGTAACTGTCTTTGGCAGCTCACGCCCCCAAGAAGGCGGACCGGAGTACCAACAAGCCTATGAACTCGGCAAGGAGATCGCTCAGGCTGGCTATATCCTTTGCAACGGCGGATTCGGCGGAACCATGGAAGCATCGGCGCGCGGAGCGAAAGACGCAGGCGGCCAAACCGTTGGCGTGATTACCGGCGTCTTCGGAAAAACTTCTGCCAACCCGTGGATTGATCGTGTGGAAATGAAAGCAACGCTCATCGAACGCATGATGCGACTCGTTGAAATAGGTGATGCGTATGTCATCCTCAAGGGCGGAACCGGCACCTTGCTTGAACTTGCCGCCGTGTGGGAGTTGATGAACAAAGGATTGATGAGCGAAAAGCCCATCGTGGCACTCGGGGGATTCTGGAACGGCGTGGTGCATACGCTGAAGGAAGAACTGGCCTGGGAAGGAAAGGAAGACTGTACAAGATTTGTCACTCTCGCAGCTACACCCACAGAGTGCGTTAAAACCATAAAAAATAAATTACAAGTGTCCAAATAACAAACAAATGCCAAATAACAAGAATCCAAATGGCAAACAAGTTCCAAACAGCAAAATCCAAATCTCAGGAAACCCGAGCATCTGTCTTAGGATTTGGTATTTGTGATTTCGGGTTTGTTTGTAGTT
>JBJXHC010000077.1:0-27458 GCA_046160825.1 Bacteroidota bacterium
CTCACTGCATCGATCTTGAACTGCCGTTCGTATTTCTTTCGGGTTCGTTCCGTAACCATGCCAGATCTCCTCCTTTGTTTGAAGATACTGGCTTTTCTCTTTGTCTACAAATTGGGGTAAGGACCAAGCTTTACCAAGCTGGCTTTCCCCTTGATGCCGGCACAACATACCGGTTGAGTTTCTCGGCGTACTCTACAAGCGGGCACAATATGGCGATGTTCCTACAACGGCAAACTTCACCTTACACCAACTACGGACTAAACAACTGGGTTGTTGACTTGACGACAGCATGGAAATATTTCTCAAGAGTGTTCACAACGACGGGGTTTGCGGGTACAACCAGTGATAGTCGATTGAGATTCTGGTTCGCTCCCTACGATGCGGCGGGGGACAAGTTCTACCTCGACAATGTAGTTCTAGAGAAGGCGTCACTTGCTAAGGGTATTGTTCCGGTGGAAGTTCCAACGGACTTCGCGTTGCACCAGAACTATCCCAATCCTTTTAATCCTACCACGGCAATATCATACGACCTTCCTGTCGCTTTGCAGGTGTCGTTGAGGGTGTACGATCTGCTTGGCAAGGAGGTCGCAACGTTGGTTGATGAAATTCAAGATGCAGGTTACAAGTCGGTGGAATTCGACGCCAGTACACTTGCCAGCGGTGTGTACTTCTACCGCTTGCAGACGGGTGAGTTCATAAGCGTCAAGAAGATGATCGTGACTAAGTAGTTTGCCTTGTGTTCAACATGGAGACGACGGAGTCGTGTCTCCACTCGTTCTTTCCAACTGTGGCGTTATCCTTGAGGCCAAAGGCAGGAGTGACGCCACTTTATTCACCCCTCTGTAGCACGATTAGATGAAGAGAATTAACCAACAAAGGAGGTATCTATGAAACGCAACTGCTATTTCTGCTCCGGTGTGTTTGGTGTGATGGCAATGCTGGCTCTTCTTGCCGCACTTACCCTCACCGCATCTGCGCAGAATCTTATCCGGAATCCGGGTTTCGAATCGGGTCCGAGCCCGTGGGTATTTTATACAAACGGGACCGCAACCTTTCAAACCGATGGTGTTGGAGACAACAGTTTGCACTCAGCACACATCACCGTTGTGCAGCCTGGATCGAACACACAACTGTATCAATCCGGTATTCGTCTGGAGCCGAATACGTGGTACACGCTTTCGCTCAAAACGAAACCCCCTTCAGGATACAATTGGTTCACCGCACCGTTCACGATCTCGCTCTTAAAACACGGGGCTCCCTTTACAATTTACGGTGTGGCCCAGAAGAAGGCTCACTTCCCCGGCGCGAGTGAGGATTTTCAATGGTTCGACCTGGAATTCAAGACAAGCGGATTCAGTACCGTGGTGACCGATGCTCGACTGAGACTGGCTTTCAACAAATCTGCAGAAGTCCTCATTGACGACATCACGCTCACGAAAGGAGCTGGCATCATCAAGAACGGGGACTTCTGGCCTGAATTGTCACCATGGATTTTCTCTACCAATGGTGTAGGACAAACACAGATTAGCAACTTCGTGAATTACGGAGTCAAGCTTGATCTCACTATCGACCAGCCCGGGTCTACTATGCAGCTATACCAGAGCGGCATCAGTCTCGAGCCGAACACCATCTACAAACTGACATTTTGTGTTGAGGGAAGCACGAATATGTCCGTGTCACTCTTCCGTCACGACGCACCATACACGAACTACGGCCTCAACAATGTTTTGATAGACATCATAGGCAATCCAAGCCAATGCGGTGGAGGGGAAATAGTATTCAGGACAAAGAACTTCGCAACCCGCGTTGCGAATGCGCGCCTGCGTTTCTGGTTTGTTCCCTACGCTCATGCTGGTGACTGGTACGAGTTCTACGGCGTACAGTTGGCGAAGGTGGTCACCAAGGGATCGGATGAACAGGTACTGATCCCAGATGCTCTTGCTCTGCAGCAGAACTATCCGAATCCTTTTAATCCTACGACGGTAATTTCATACGACCTTCCTGTTGCTTTGCAGGTGTCGTTGAGGGTGTACGATCTGCTTGGCAAGGAGGTCGCAACATTGGTTGATGGGATTCAAGATGCAGGCTTCAAGTCGGTGGAATTCGACGCCAGTACACTTGCCAGCGGTGTGTACTTCTACCGCTTGCAGACGGGTGAGTTCATAAGCGTTAAGAAGATGATCGTGACGAAGTAGATTACGTGAAGCCACGTGATGATCGTCTCGTGTTGTTTTCTATTCCGCGAATGAGTCCTTTCTCAATGGCGCTAAGGGGGAGCGCCACTTTTTTCCACGTAAGACATCAAACCTGAGAAATACTATTCGCCGATGTCCTCGTTCCACAGGGAAGGCTTGGCGGTGATGAACTGTTCCATCATTTGCACACACTCATCGAGGTCAAGATCAATCACCTCGACGCCATGTTGACGCATGAATTCGCTTGCGCCGGGAAATGTTCGTGACTCTCCAACTACAACTCTGGGAAGCCGAAACTGCACGGCTGCACCTGCACAGAGATAGCACGGCATCAATGTCGAGTAAAGAACGGTGTTGCGGTATGAGCCGATGCGCCCTGCATTGATCAGACAGTCGATCTCGGCATGTTTCATTGTGTTGTCTTCCTGCACACGCCGGTTATGCCCACGACCGACGATGATATTATCTCGAACGAGAACCGATCCGATGGGAATTCCACCTTCCATCAATCCTTTTCGAGCCTCCTCAATCGCCCCCTTCATCAAGAGGTTCATTTGCTGACTGTGATCCGTCCCGGTATCCATATTTTTTGATCTCCAAATAAATTCATTCTATCAAGATTCAATTATGAGCCGGGGAAATATATCCCGGACAAATTCGAGAGTCAAGAATGTTTTGCATTTCTCGACAATCCTGCGCATATTTGGAACAAGTAAGTCATAATATACTCAGGAGATTGCCCCGATGAGAATCCTGTTTCTTTTGTTGCTTTCCATCGTTGTATTTGGCTGTTCTTCTTCCGAGCGCCAGGATTCCATCAAGAAACCCGACCCACCACCACCCGAAGTTCCTTCCACGTCGGTACCCCCTTCACCTCCTGCTGCGGTCACACAGAACATAACGCTCATCGGTGCAGTGGTAGAAGGTATCGAATTTATGGGCGACACCGACTACCTTGTCCATCTTGAATTGAGAACCGCTATCCCGGAGGATAATTCCACGAGTTTGGCGGAACCGGGTCAGCGCATCACTGTCCGGCCTGCATTTGTTCTTGATGACAAGGGAAAGCCTGTATCGGGGAACCCGCGGAACGTACGCTTGCTGGAAGTCCGGGCTTTGAAGAGTGGTGATTCCTTGATTGGAAAAATTTCCCTCGGCCAGAATGGTACATGGTATTTGTTTGATAACGGACTGGAATAATATCTGAAAGGAAGTCTCATGGTACAACGAACTGTGTTGGTGTTGTGCAGTGCGTTACTCTTTTCATTCGGGATGTATTGGACGGTCGAACGCAACATACTCTCGGACCATCACACCCCGAATCCGAAATTCAAGCGCAAGATCGACCGGATGGTCAACGGCAACCCGAACGCAGGTTATCCCGGCGAAGCAATGCAATGGTGGTTTGGTCAGCGTGCAATCCCGACGGGAGAGATACCTGTCGGTTGGCGTGAACGCGCCCTCGAACACATCCAGCAAAATAACCTGCCTGATGTGAACGAGAATTCTTCCGCACTATCATGGACGGCAGTCGGACCAAACAATATTGCCGGCAGGACACGTTCCATCGCAATCGATCCCGGGAATGCAAGCATTATGTATTGCGGATCGGTAAGCGGGGGAATCTTCAAGACGACGAATGCCGGTACTTCCTGGTTTCCCACGAACGATCTCGCAGACAACCTCGCCATCGGCGACATTGTCATCGACCCGACGAACTCCAACATCCTTTACGCGGGAACGGGCGAGGGATTCTTCAACAGTGACGCCATCAGAGGAGCAGGCGTCCTCAAATCCACCAACGGTGGAACCACGTGGACATTGCAGACAAGCTTCAGTGGCGGCGGCTTCCCGTATCAAATCAACGACCTGTACATTCGCTCGGATGCGCCGGCGACAGTATACGCAGCATCAAATACCGGATTGTTCAGAACAACGAACGGCGGAACAAGCTGGACGTATCTACACGGAGGTCTCACTTCGTTGCGCGCAACGCAGATTGTTCGTCATCCCACAGATCCTCTGACGTTCTATGTCTGCTACGGTAATTTTTCCACCGACGGTATCTACAAAACCACCAACGGCGGTACGAACTTTGCGAAGCTTACCGGCGGCGGTCTTCCGGCATCAGGGTATACGCGCGTCAGTATGGCAATTGCCCCGTCAAATGGCAGCACATTGTACGCGGTCTTCAACGCGACGAACAACACTACGCGCGGTATTTTCAGAAGCACCAACGCTGGCACATCGTGGGATTCGCTTGCGAAACCGATGGACCCCTTGAGTGGCGCGACACACCTTGCCGGACAGGGATGGTACAACAACGTTATCGCAGTTGATCCGGCAAATGCCAGCATCGTCTACGTCGGTGGGATCAATCTCTACAAAACCACCAACGACGGCACGTCATGGACGATGATCAGCAATTGGTATTCAGGGGCGGGCTATCCGTATGTCCACGCCGATCAACACGTCTTGTTGTTCTCGGGAAGTACACTGTGGATCGGGAACGATGGTGGCGTGTTCCGTACGACCAATGGCGGCACAAGCTACACGGAGATGGTGAGCGGGCTGGCAACGATTCAATATTACAGCGGAGCCATACATCCGACATCAGATATTTTCTATGGTGGAACACAAGACAACGGCACGCTCAAAGCCGCATCGGGCGGTCCGGGATGGACAGTTGCTTTTGGCGGGGATGGCGGACACACGTGGGTGGACTTCACTACGCCAGCGACTGTCTGGACTGAATACGTCTATCTGAATATTCAAAAATCAGTCAACTCCGGCTCCTCCTGGACGAAAACGATGAATGGTATTCCCACATCAGGAGGCGGCTCATTCGATGGCACATCGGATCGGTGTCTTTTTATCGCGCCATTCACGATGGACCCCTCCAACTCACAGCGGATCGCGGCTGGTACCTACCGCGTATTCCTCACCACCAACAGCGGCACACTGTGGAGTGCCATCAGCACCGATCTGACCGGCGATGGTGCAGGAGGCGTTGGAGCATCAGGCTCTACTATCAGTGCAATTGCGATTGCTCCGAGCAATCCTGCCGTAATCTATGTTGGAACAAGCGGCGCTGTCGCGACATCACGTATACAGGTGACGACCAACAGCGGAACGAACTGGACAAACGTGACAACGGGGACGCTTCCCAACCGCTATACCACCCGTGTTGTAATCGACCCGAACAACGTAGACCGCGCATGGGCACTCTATTCCGGCTTCGGCACCGGACATGTGTTCCTGACCACCAATCGGGGAACATCATGGACGAACGCAAGTGGCAACCTCCCGGATATTCCGGTAAATGCCGGTGCGGTCAATCCAGCGAACCAGAACAACGTGATCGTTGGAACGGATCTCGGCATCTTCGAGACAACAAATGGCGGAACGTCATGGTCGCAACAAAACAGCGGACTCGCCAACGTCGCCATTGCCGATCTGGATCTCCGCAACAGCGATAAGATTCTCTTCGCCGCAACACATGGCCGCGGAATGTTTAAGACAACAAGCCCGCTTACAGCAGTAGGAGATGATGATGACGGCATTGTCCACGAATTCCGTCTCTCACAAAACTATCCCAATCCGTTCAACCCATCAACAGTCATCAGTTATCAATTAGCCACAAGTAATGCGGTGACACTGAGGGTTTATGATCTCCTGGGAAATGAAGTCGCCACCCTCGTGAACCGCAGACAGGAAGCCGGCCGTCATAGTGCGGAGTTCAACGCAGCGGGACTGAGTAGCGGCGCGTATTTCTACCGGCTTGAAGCAGGAACATTCATTGAACAAAGAAAAATGATATTGATGAAATAAGTTTGACCCGTTATCAATACAAAAAGCTCTCCTCTGTCTTGTGGGGGAGAGCTTTTTCGCGTACAGATGACGCTACGCCGGCTGTCTTTGCATCGCAGACTTTCCATATTTCTGCGTTGCAAATCCCACGATGATACCGAGGATACTACCGGGCAACATGATCTCAAAATAATAGTGCTCGCCGGTTTCACTCGGCATTGCAGCAACGAGGTAGGCAAGAATGAGCCCGACGGCAAAGCCGAAGAGGATACCGAGAGGCAGTGAGTTGAACTTTTTTGCAAAGTACCCGATCAATACGCCGGCAATCAGTCCCTTGACGGTGGAGCCGATGACAATACCGACAATCATCGGCGCGGCTTCGGGCGTAAAGAGTGCCGTGAGGCCGTCGAACACGCCGAGGATTCCACCGAGTATCAGGCCAAGAATTGGTTTGGACATGCGAATGTTCCTTCTTTTTGAGAACGTAGTTAGTTGTGAGGTTTCAGTTTATACACCGCCCCAATAACAATTCCCGCAATTCCCCATGTCACTGTTACCCAGAGGGCAGGAAAGACCTGGGCGAGAAACGATACATCGGTCATTGCGTACTCATGCAAACCCATAGGTATCGAAACGAATAGAGCAAGGATGATACCGGTGCGCAATCCTTCCTTCCAGATCGAGCCGCCGCGATACAACATCGGATAGATATATGCCATCAACAACGCCGTGATGAAAAACGCTAGCAGATGATAGTGCGGCATATCAACCGCGCGTGGATTGCTATATCGGACAGGCGGGCCCTCCGGAAAGACCAAGGGAAAGAACAGTGCGTTCACCGTGAGGAGATAGAGAAACCCCGCACCCGCGGCAAGAAAGAGCGTTCGCGTTCTCATGTTCAGGCGGCCGAAGGATCTTCTTGCATCATGCCGAAGATATTCCCTTCGGTGTCTTTACAGTACGCCAGATACCCGACACCGGGAATTGCCATTCGTGGGACGACATTCGTCCCGCCACTCTTTGTGGCAAGGGCCACGGATTCATCGAGCGAGTTTGTGTTTACCGTGCAGACATACGCGATCACAGCCTGACCATCAATCGCCCCGCGGCGACGGACCATTCCACCATTAATTCCAGGCTGGTCATCCGGCCCTGTTTTGATCAGCCAGTAGTCCTCGCCATATTCAAACTTGGTGAATTCCCAACCCAGCACTTTGCTGTAGAACTTGATGGCGCGGTCGGGGTTCTCCGCATGGATCTCAAAATGAATAACGCGTGACATGGCTGCCTCTTGTGACGTTGTGTGGTTAGGATTGTTTGCGTTTCAATCGCGTTGTGGAGTACACCTCGAATTCTTTTCCCGGAGCAGCAAGCGAGAAGGTCTCGACAAATTCATCGTCGGTCACGATCTGATATTCCTCTTTCGCCTTCCAACCCTTCGGAATATTCTCAATACTCTCCGTGAGAAACACCAGGGTCTTTCCATTTGCACTCACGCTGTCAAGCACGTACTGGTTCACAAATCCCTCAATGTGAAACTGACGGGCAACGAATGTCTTTCTCGCTTTGTCATAACTCAGAATGCCAAGATCGCTATGGACCTCACCTTTGGGATTGGACTGTTGTGGAGGATATGTCGAGGTGTTCCCCACTTGCAGAAACTGTTCACCAAGAATGAAACGGTACGTCCGCTTTACTGTGGAGTTGCCGGACTGTCCCTCGCCCGACCCTTCCCATTCGCCAACAAAATACCGCAGTGGTGACCACGCGTCCTTCGCATTGTCCTGACTGTGGAGAAATGACGAAAGAATAATGCTTGCTAGTAGTAGTGCCATGGCATCCTGGAAGTGAGTTGAGGATTGAAAAGCCGCTCATACTTCTATTACACGTTTCCCACAATTCCTTTATCTCCCGGAAGTAATCAACAGGAGAACGCGCATCAGCAGATAGGCGAGAACCAGCACAACGAGGAACCGGTTGTGGGCAACCCATCGGTCAATCCGTTCCAGAGTATTCTCTCTGTACGCCGAAACGGATTGATCGTCCAGAAAACGGGTAATATCAGCAGCCAGCGAAGCAACATCCGAATAACGATTGCCGGGCTCCGGGGCCAGGGCCCTCATACAGATTGCATCGAGGCTCTTCGATATTTTACGGTTCAGAAGTCGTGGACGTTGTACGGATTCATGTGTTTTCTTGCGGATGCCGGTGATGGTTGCCGCTATCATTGGCGGTTGTTGTGTCAGCAGGGAATAAAGAACAGCGCCAAGTCCGAAGATGTCCGTCCGCTCATCAATGGCCTCCCCCCGCGCCTGTTCGGGAGACATGTACGCCGGCGTGCCGACGATTGCGCCATGGAGTGTCTTCTGTGCGTTGTCCCCTGGTGTGATGGCATTCCCCGAATCATTCTCCTGATCCGCGTTGGGCCCAACAATCTTTGCTATCCCCCAATCCATCACCAGTACTTCACCGAAACTTCCGACCATAATATTCTCCGGCTTCAGATCACGGTGAAGCACACGTCTGGCATGGGCAAACGCCACCGCCTCACAGATCTTCTGGAATATGCGAAGGCGTTCGGAGACCGTGTGGTTCTGATGTGCAAAGTCGTCCAGCCGTTCCCCCTGGACGTACTTCATGGTGTAATACATGCGCCCGTCGGGCAACAGACCAACATCATGTACCGGAACGATACCCGGATGCTCGAGCTGCGAAATGATCTGCGCCTCTTTTCTAAGGCGGTCAGCAGCGGCCTCAGAGGAATCCGAGACATCAACGGCCTTCAGAGCCACTGTGCGACTGAGTGTGGTGTCCTCGACGAGGTAGACCGAGCCCATCCCACCGCGCGCGAGTAACCGCGGTAGTCTGTATTTTGTCCCGGAGAGGTCGGGCAGATCAATTGCATCGCGGAGACGGGCGACGGCGTCGTTGGAAATCCATGTCATAACTCAACTCCGAGGAGCGAGCGTGCCTCTTCACGGAATTCCGCCTCTGTTGCGGTAAGTTCGCGGAGTTGCTGCAGCACGATGCGTTTGAACTCGCGTCGTCCGTAAGCAAGATGGTTGGTCAACGTTGTCACGGGAATGCCAAACTCCGCAGCGATGCTGTCGTAGCTAAGACGGCTGGATTCTTCTTCATCCGCAAGGTGATAGCGGGAAAAAATGGAAAAGTGGATGTCCTTCCCTTCCACGGAACACTGCTCCTTCATCAACACAAGAGCGGAAGAAAACAATGAGCGTACCCACTCCTGTTCGAAATACTTCTCTATCGTGTCGGGAGAAGGGGGCTCACTGGTGAGAAACTCCTGATCCGCACTCTGAAAGTCGAGTGAGACGAACTGGATTTCACCGCCACGTTTCAGTCGGGCCGCCGACTGTGCTTCGTTGGCAACAAAGCGATCAAGGCACACGCGCAGGAATGTCCGGAAGCGTGCCTTCCCCGGATTGTATGTCCGAAAGAATTCCTTCTCCATAACGCGCAGAAAGAATCCCTGCGTGAGGTCCTTCGCCTCTTCGTTGGTCTTGCCCCATTTCACGCGAATGTATTTGTATACCGGCTTCCAATAAGAGCTGATGATGCGGTCATACGCTCTTGTCCGCTCTTCTGATAGGGCGCTTTGTACGCCTGCAATTACCGAGTGCAGTGTCGCGGGGAACCGATCATCAACACCACCGATGCGAGTGTCGTCAGCCATGTGGGAACAAATGTTGAATGTCGAATCGTGGATAACGAGAAGATAAGAAGTGCACGAGACAAACTACCAAGTCATCACGTCAAAGTCAATGTGCCACTGCACAACAGCATAGAAACAACAAAGCCCTGTCTCAATGAAGAGGCAGGGCTTTGTTTATAAATACAGAGAGGGGTTACTTCATCAAAACCATTTTCTTCATCGAAGAGAATGTCTCTGTCGTTCCGCTTCCCTTTACGGTCAACTGATAGAAGTACACTCCGCTGGAGACGGTGAGGCCGTTGCTTGTGCGACCGTTCCATGTCGCTTCAAACCTGCCGGCTTCCTGCACCGCATCAACGAGTGTCGCCACTTCCTGACCGAGGACGTTGAATATCTTCAATGTCACTTCGGCGGCACGCGGCAACGCGTACTGAATATTCGTTGTCGGGTTGAAGGGGTTAGGATAGTTTTGCGCAAGTTCATACGCATCGGGGATGGTTGCCGCCGATGGGTTCTCATCCACATCGGTTACCACACCGCCCGCTGCTGCGATCCATGCAAGCACACCGGAGAGTTGTCGTTTGAATCCACCCGCGGCGTCTGCAGCGCTGGGAATCATGTAGCGCGGATCCTGGAATACCACCGCTGTGTTGTAATTGGCACCGTCGTAGCCGACGCCGCCGACAGTATCAACGGTACCACGTCCCGCATATCCAAAGAGAGCTACTCCACCTGCCTGAACCGTCACTCCGTCCGGATAGAAGTTTGCTGCTCCTGCAGCCATCGAATCCTGCAAGCCTGTGTTGACGGCAATACCCACGACTTTTCTCTGGGCAGTGACGTTGCCATTATCAATACGGTACAAAAACTTCATGAGATCCGAAGTAAGAACCACATCCGCCTGTGCAGAAGCCGCTCTGCTGTATGCGTAACCGAAATCGCCACCGAAAACAACGAGCGACTTCTGAGCCGACGGCGTGCCCGCATTGAGGAATGCCTTGATCGAATCCCTCTGCGTGGCCTTCAGGAGTGATGGGGTGATAAAGCTCGTCTCAATAAGAATGAGTGTGCTATATGATCGGTACGATGGGATAGCCGACTGTAATGTGTCGCGATACACGACATCAAAGTTCGTTACTTGCTGTGAAATGCGCGCAAGGGCGGTATCGTTATCCGCTCTCTTCAGCCCGATTTGTGTGGCTGTTCCGAGAGTGGTATCCTGTAGCATCACGAGAACCTGTGCCGGCTCCACTGACGTGCCGTAAATCGCGAAATGCGTTGAAGGCTGTGTTACACCAAGACTGGAGAGTGGTGTCCATGGAAATGGGGGAATGCCGAAGAGTCCGGTGAAATCCTGGATATGACCCTGGAGGCCAATGGGGATAGAACCTGTGTACCAATTCCAACGTGTTTGACTGAGCACGGTACCGGTATTGTAAACCGCATATACTGAAAGCCAGTACGTTCCTGTTGTCAGCGAAACAGGCGCGCCTAGCTTAAGTTTCAAGCTGTCGAACCTAATTCCGTTGGCAGGGATTACAGCCTCCAAGTGAACTAGCGTGCCGGGTTTGCCGGCATCGTCGTTATAGACTGCCACCGCAAATGAGTCAGGCAACCCAGCAACAGTGGAGAACCCGCGAACCCAAAGGCTATCAACAAACCACTTAACACCCGCGGGCACCACAAAATCATCTGCGGTTTGGACGAGTGAAGAGTCGGGGTTTCGCCCCCGAAGATCATTGGAGACGATCCCACTCGACACAGTGTTGATGATGGTGTTGTTCCAGAGCAATATACCACTCTCGGATTGAACAACAGGAACAAATGATTTCTGATTGGTAGCCACTAACGACTCTCCGAAAGCAGAGACGGCAACCGCCAGTATTAGTACAAACACGAACGTCATGCGATAAGCAACGCTCATTGGGGACTCCATAAATGTGAGTTGTAAGAGTGAATTGACAGGTGGTGTAAAATCTCGTTCTGGGGCAACCCGCACAGACGAACGTACGGGCATGTATGATGGTGAGGTGTGGAGCGTATGGTAACTGCAAAAAAATGGGAACAAAGACCCAAATCAACTCCAATATGTAGGCGAACACCAGGTTTTGAGCACCTAGGGGCGCATCATCATAGGAAAACACTGACTGAAAATCAACCCGTGATTACCTGAATCTTCCGAACACTACAGTTTACCGCTTGACAGGTGTTTCTTCAACCATGCATGTACTTCCCGATAAAAGAATCTGCTGTTTTCGCCCTTCATAATCCAATGATTCTCATCCGGAAAGACGATCAGGCGACTGGGGACTTGAAGTCTCTGCAAGTAGCTCCAATATTCCAGAGATTGATTCAAGGGGACCCGAAAGTCATTTTCGCCCACTGTAACGAGCACCGGCGTTTTAAAGTTAGCCGCCTTTCGCGCCGGGTTCTGTGAGCGCCAGATGTCCCCTTGTTCCCACACGGGTCCGCCGCTGCCTATCTCACGGTGATAAATCACGTCACTCGTTCCCCACTGTGATTCGAGGTTGATCAAACCCGCATGACTGACGAAACACTTAAACCGGGTGGTTGTCCCTTGCAGCCAGTTGACCATATGCCCGCCATAGCTTGCACCCATTGCCGCCACCCGGGTTGTATCAATAAATGCATAACGTCGGATCGCCTCTTCAATTCCTTCATGAATGTCAGCAGCCGGGCCCACGAACGGATCACCCTGAATCGCTTGAGAAAATTTTTCGCCATACCCCGTCGAACCGGTGTAATCCGTGAGGAGGATGACGTACCCCGGTGTTGCAAGCAGATGATAATTCCAACGCAGAAAGAAATAGTCACGCCACATGGTGTGCGGACCACCGTGAATCATTACCACAAGAGGATACGACTGGGTTTCATCAAAGCCCGGAGGAACGACAAGCATGTTATGGACGCGCTTGCCCGATTTTCCCGTGAACCAGAAATCACGCAACGGCGGAAGATGAAGGCCGAGCGCACGATCCGTGTTGACGCTTGAGAGAAACCTGTGGTCTTTTCTTTTGAGATCAATGGCAACTACTTCTGCGGGAGACGATGCACTCTCCCACCGTGCGAATAGTTTTGTGTCCGGTGCGTTCGGTGGAATCGCAAGGTTTGAATACACACCAAGATTCATATCAAAGACACGCTCTACTCTACCACCGGAAACAGCCACGGAGAATAATTTTTCGTGACCAGCCTCCTCCGCAAGGAAATAAATGGCCTTACTGTCGGGCGTAATCCCATAACTGCCGACAGAACGGTCCAGTGACTCCGTGAGAATTGTTGGCGAGGACTTCTCAGGCCAGGACATCCGCGCAAGACGATTGTCATTGTACTCCCACTGATTGGTCGGATTGAAAATAAGAATAAGCGACTTGCCGTCCGGAGAGAACATTGGGCTTGAATAACTCCCATTATCAGGAGTAAGCTGTTGTGGTTCACTCCCGGCAGTGGACACCAGAAACAGGTGCGTGTTGACAAATGCATAGGCAGAAGCATTGTGTTTTGTTGTTGCACTGAATACGATACTTCCACCATCCGGTGTCCACGTAGCGCCGAGATCGTCAGACCCATTGAAGCCGGGTTCATCAACGAGCTTTGTCCCCGCGAGAATATCCCTGGCCTTGGCTGTATCTTCCAACATCTGTACAAAGATATGCGGCTCGGTATCGTCCAACCATCTGTCCCAACTGCGGATCGGGTACCCATCGTACACCCGCGCCTTGTACTTGCGCGCTTTTCTCTCGGATGCAATGTTTTTGTTTGCCGAATCCGTTGCCGCGCCCGGAAATACGCTGCTGGTAAAGAGCAACCCTGTGCCGTCCGGACGCCATTTCGGTGCACGGGCGCCGGTCGAGAGCGATGTGAAGCGGATGGCCTCGCCCCCTTCTGCGATATTCAGAATGTAGATTTGTCCAACTTCGTCCCCTTCGCGCTTTGCCGAGAATGCAATCTTCTTCCCATCCGGACTCCATGCGATACCTCCCTCCCCTGCAAGATTGAAAGTCAGTTGACGCGGTTTTGCACGTCCATCAGATGGCACAATCCAAAGATCCGAGCGTTGCTCTTTGTCATCGTACGACGGATCGGTCACCGAAAAGACCACCCGCTTCCCGTCAGGACTTGGCACGGGTGCGCCGACCCGTTTCATCAACCACATGTCCTCGTGCGTGAACAGAGGTTTGGTCGAATCCGTCTGGGAGACCAAAGATTCGCATACAAGAAATGCACATAGGGAAAACAAAAGGAATTGTCGCGGCCTGATCATAAGTGCTTATCCTGAATGAGTTGATCGATTCTGTTGAGTTGCTTTTGTAGTGCGCGAGTATACGCCGGCGTCGTACCACAGCATCCACCGATGATGCGGGCACCACTCTGTTTCCACTGTCCGGCAAACACGGCATACTCGTCCTCCGAAATGTCGTGTGTGAATTCCCATCCATGCTTATCACTTTCCGGCAAACCCACGTTGCCATAAACAGCAAGCGGGAGCAATGACATTGATTGCAGATGCCGTATCGAAGATGACGCATGACGCGGTGACACACAATTAATCGAAAATCCTGTCGGTTGCAATGGGAGAATGGCGTTGACGGCATCAACGAGCGATTCACCACTCAATAGTTGTCCCTCAGGAGTGCAAACAAAACTGACGACAACCTCCTTGCATGTTGACACCGCGGCTCTGCACGCCGCGTGGGCCTCACGGATGGTATTCATTGTTTCCAGGATGATGAAATCAACTCCAAGACCCACGAGCCGGGAGGCAAGTTCGCCATGCTCATCTTCAAGTTCGGTCTCTGAGGGGACCAGATCGGGACGATAGCAGTCTTCCAGCGGAGCAATGGAGCCGGCGATCAGTACAGAACGATCGGGGAACGAAGCCCGCGCCCGTACCGTCTGCTCAACCGCAAGTCGGACAAGCTGTTGCGACCTATCCGGAAGATTGGCGCGCTTGAGTGTACGTCGCGTGGTACGAAACGTATTTGTTGTGATGATATCGGCGCCGGCCTCGATATAGTCTTTGTGGATCTGTAGAACGGCTTCCGGATGGGCAATCAGTGCGTTTGCCGACCACAGAGGCAGACCTGTGTCCACGCCACGACGCTGAAGCTCTGTACCCATTGCGCCATCAAGAATCAAAAGGGAATGTTTGGCGAGTTGTTGTGTCAGGGGACCGGTCATCGCGCTACTCCTTTCGTTACTCCAAACAAGGTAGGAATTGCTGATGGGTTAATCAATCCCACGGACAGGGAACCTTCCTTTCCTTGTTCGCGTATGATATAACAGGAAAGAACATGAAAGAAAACTCATTTGTTCACGTCTCAAAACTTGCTATATTTCCTGCCGTGAATTCCCCCACACTGTTGGAGATGTCAATATGAAAGTACACACCTGGCTCCTCTTCCTCTTTCTTGCTATTCCCGGTTGCGTAACATTCAAGGAACTTGAGCCTGATCCGCCGCTTCTCTCCGGCGAGCGCGGATACATCGAACTCAAGAATGATAAAGACCATTTCGAGCTTGACAAGGATGGGAAGTACTTTATCAAATTCCCGCCACCGACGAAGGATCGCTTCTATCTTGTACTCACTGCACGCACCAAGCCTTCACTCCGCGCGTACCTCACCAGCACATTTGACGACGGCAAAGGCCCCGTCACTCCGATTGCGGACGAGGCAGCCTCCAGCGACAGTTTGTTCGTCTATCCCATAGAGGCGCGTGTCCCGATGTTGTATTGGGTGATAGACAGCGTCATGCAAAACGTTCTTCTTGAAATGACGTACCGTTATGTACCCCAATGGCGTTACACATTCGAGAACAAGCATGCCGAGTACAAGCGCGTCCTCGCGGACAATGTTGTTGATCGCTCGCTCTACAATTCCATTGATGCGGCGTTCAATGTTGATGTCCTCGACTTCAATCGAGAGCTCCCGTACGTTGAACAACGGACGGCGAAGCTCAAATCCATGAACGATGAGTTGTTGCAATTGCAGAGCGTCTTCCCGCCCGATATTGCGGCATCAAAGGACACTGCCTACGAACAGTATGTTGCCCTCCGGGGAAAAGTAAGCGACGAATTGACTTTCCAGGATAATTACGCCGCAGTGTTGAATCTCTTGAAGAAGGAAAAGGAGACACGGGGAAATACAGGCGCGTTCCTCGAAGCGGTACCGTACTTCACGGAAGTCGTTTCCCAGCGCGATCGATTTCCCGCAGGCGTCAAGGCAAAGGCTTGTGATGTTCTCCTCACTCGCCTCTCTGAAGTGTCGCCCTATCTCGACGGCATCCTCCGGAATAAACGTGATATCAGAAAGGTCGAGCCAGCCCCGTCTGCCGATGTTGTGGGCGGACTGTATCAGGCATGTGGACAGCATATTCCTCTGGAGACGGAGACTGCCATCCGTTTCATCAACCGTTTCAACCAGGAAGCAGCTGCCCTGGAATCAAGCAACAAGAAGTATGATGCCCTCCGGGGATTCTTCGAAGCGAACATTTCCTCTCCAAATGAATCGTTCTACTCTGACCTTCTCGCAAAGGCCGACGAGGTCAAGGCGGCGCTTCCGGAACCACGCGCCAGCAATATCGATCGCTACAGCAGCTATACATGCGCAGCAATTCTCGGGAGAGAAATTGCCGCGGCCGCGAATCGTGCAGCTGATCTTCAAGCAGTGTATAACACTGCGCGCAACGCTTCGATGCAGATTGCATCACGCGACTGGTCAGCGGCGGAGATGTACGTGCGCGAACTTCACGAGACACCGGGCATATCCGCGTCTGCCGACATCCGGCTGCAGCGCGGCCTCCTCGTGGAGCGATTGGAGGACAACCTCTATGCCGGAGTCAAGAGCGCATCGGAACAGCGCATTGACGCGTTCATTCAGGCCCATCAGATGGAAATTGACAACGTTGCACAACTCTATACCGATTCCGCATTCCTTCCCGTACATCAACTGACATTCAGTTCACGCGGATCGAACGATCTGCTGAACAAGAGAAAACAGATTGAAGACTACCTCGACGGAATCAAGTACATCCAATTGCCGGAGAACTCCATTAAAGCCATCTATGCCGAATTCACGCGGAACATGAGAGACCGCGGCGTGGAGAAGGCCCGTGCGATCGTTGAGCATGGAAAATTCTATAAAGGATCGGACAAACAGGTGAAAGGATTGATCACCGAGTGCGATGTTCAAGCGGCAAAGTGGATCATCCGGCCAAAGGAGTATCGCAAGCTCTTTGCTCTCCCGGTGACAAACAATGCCACTGGCGTGAACGAATACATGTTCCGTGTCCGGCTGCAGATACCGTCGGAAGCGGAGTTCCCTGTCTTCGATATCAATCTGAAACTGCCGCAGGAGATTGCCGAAAAGGCCGGGCTGGAGCAATGGTATGAATCCATCACCATTGATAAGAAGCCGCTCAAGAACGAGGGACGGTTCCGTATCACTTCGCCAACAGCCGAAACCAACTACGAAGCTCTGATCACTCCGGTGCAAATGGATAAGGCCGGAAGAAATGTCCTTGAAGTCCGGTTCAAGTATCCGGGATTCCGGGTCTTTGAGGTCAGCACCATGGCCCAGGTTCCCATCATCAGGAAGAACTGATTCATCAGCATCGCGGTCAACTGAGCACATATCTTTCCGGCACACACAGGAGATTATTCAGTGGAATCAACCACAACACAGAACCCGGCATCCAAGCCAAGCGCATCCAACGCCCGTTACTTTGTTATCGCAGCCGTAGTACTCGTCGCAGGCGGTCTCTTGTACTATTTTCTTTCGCGGCCCGACCTTTCGGACGAGATTGTCATTCCGTTCATCGCCCACCAGAAGCCCACGGTTGATCCTCATCTTCCCAGCACAAACGCGCTCGCCGATAAGTTGGACGAAGTGCAATTCGACGGCCTGTTCAATCTGGTAGCCGGGCCGAGCGGGATAGAATATGAGGATGGACTCGGGACGTTCGTCGGGATCGATCAAAACAATGTTGTCACTCTCCGGTTGAAGAATGCGGTACGATGGCACGATAGCTGGCAAGTGGTTACGGAAGATGACAAGTTCACGGTCTCGAAAGCCGCCGATCATTTTTTTTCCGCAACCGACCTCAGCTTCACACTCAACCGTATTCTGAATCTTGGAAGTCTTTCGCCGGACTACATCCTTGTCTCGCAGGCTCTGCCAACAATGGGATTTGAAGGACCCGACGGCGGGAACAACATCCGCATGCAATTCCGTGGGGACCGCATTTGGAAGGAAGCAGACATCAAGGAAGTACTCTCGTTCAAGGTACTGCCGGACAGATCGGATATGAACGCATTGAACTACCGGATAGGCACGGCCTCATATCTGGGCCTCCCTCCGAAGGACGGAGTTTCCGATTACTATAAAAATCCTGATGGCAACGCCCTGATTCCCAACGTGATTCTTTCTCCGTTTATTGATAACAGTACATACTCCACGGAACTGAGCAACGGCAAGATCAACGTTCTTCTCGAAACACCATTCGGAAGTCTCTCTCCCATCCTGAGCGATACAGGTGACTTCTTCTACAAATCAAATATCAGCAATACATTTTTTGCTCTCTTTCTTAATGTTGAGCGTCTCGCGCGTGAACAGCGCAAGGAAATCCGGAATCTCATCAGCACGCGGACGGTGGTCGACCGGTTCTTCAAGGTTGGCACCGAACAGGCCCGCCACATTGCGGACTACAAGGGCAATCGTGACAATTTCCATGACTACATCAATCGCAGTGTCTTCCCTTCTTCCACATATTATGTTGAAGAGGAGATTATCACGCCCGCGCTGGCGGATGTTCCTGCCAACCTCGGCCTCCTCCCCGATACGTTAAGGGTCAGGGCCTGCATGAACTACGGATTCCGCGAGGAGTATGCCGAATTGATCGACATTCTCAATGATCCGTCCGTTACCCGCGGCAAGATGAAAGTCCTTGCCGTAACCAACGATGATATCAAGCGCGGCGATTATGACGCGGTTCTTGTGGCCGTGAGCGGATACCGGAGTAATTTTCTGTTTGACCTGTACAACATCTTTCTCCGTGAGCCGGATCTCGAAACGTACCGGATCAATCTGATTGCCGAACAGGATGCAACGGGAATTCCCGTCGTCAATCCCAACTCGTTCCAGGCGGACAGAAATTTCTTCCGGCTCGATTCACGGAATCCCGTTGAAGGGGCCGACATCAATCAACTCCTGAAATATATCCACGGATTCATGTCCACGAGACAGATTGGCGACAAACAAGAGTATGCGCGGCGTATTGACGAGTTAGAGCGCGAGATGTGTCTCGGCGTCTGGATGTTCTCGTTGCCGTCGCTGGCATACTTCAGTACGCAGTTTGATGCAACGAGCATCGATCTCTACGGCGTTGCTTCTCAGCTCTCGACAATAAAAAGATGGCGGGAGCGGGGCGGAAATTGATTGGAGTGATGAAGCTCTCGTTCCTTTTGTTGGCCGTGCATACTTCCATTCTAGCCGGCCCGGACTACTTGATCGTCGAGCACACGGATCGTCTCACGGTCTACAGCAAATATCAGCAGGAGACCACCGGACAGGAACGACAGATGATCGCTCCGTACGTACCGATGAAAATCCTCAAAGCCGACGATCACTTGAGCGATGGGTTCACCCGGTGCATGCAGGTGGAGATCAACGGCGAGGTTTTCTATCTCCTCAAACAAAAGAATGGCGGTCTCGTCCATTCAGGACCATTGGGTGCAGAGGAGAACTTTCGTATTGTAACCGTCGTTGCGGATACCGTTCAAGTTCTCAGCGATAATTCAGTCCGCTTTGCACCGATGAAATCTGCCGGGCGTACACTCCCTGCCGGACAGAAGGTTGTGAGAGTGTTTCGCAACCGGAACGGGAAATACTACGGAACGCTGAACACACCACTGACGTATGGCTGGCTGAATCTCACAGGAACCAAAGAGGGACGCGATTGGAAGACCGTGCGTGAGATTGCAACCGCACTTGATTCCCTGCCAGCCGCTGTAATTGAGCGGGTACGGGCGCGCCTTGATGAGGCAAACCGCGTGCTTGTCAACCTCTTCCAACATTTTAATGGTGAGTTGAATCAGCAACTGCAGGCACCAAGATGGAATATCGAATCTTCTGCCAAAGCAATTATCTGCACTCTCCACACCACATTCCCGCCAGAACAATTTCACCAGAGTACTCAATATCTTCTGAAGGACATTGAGAACATCGCACTCGCTGGCAACCTCACGGTCGCGCAATCGTCCGGTACAATAACACTCCGGCTTCGATAGGCGATGAAGGCAACGCTTGCCGAGCATATCTTCAGCATCCTTCTCGTGTCGTGTACGATGGGTGCCGTCGCAATGTACATGGCAGATGAAGGGTTCTCGAATCAGGCTTCTCATGTAACAACCATCGAGCCGCATCTCAATCTGGATTCAGTCAATCTCAACGATCCTCTGCACCGCGCCCTGTTGAAAGAGACCCTCGATATTTTCCGGCCCGGCAGAGGTGACACCAATGATTCGATTGTTCACGTTCTTCAGCGCTTCCGGCAGGAAAAGTTTGCGAGCACAGAATTCAAGAGCGGCGCTGAAAAGCGTAATCTCTCCTGGGCAACAGTGTCGAGGCTGTGGCCGATGTACCTGCAATTCATTCTCAGCTATCTCGTGGTGATGGTGTTGACCTACCATGCCGCCCGGAGTCTTGCGATACTCCGCTTCGTGAGAAACAAGCAGGGCAGGAAATCATATCTCGCAGAGATGGTTGAGCACCTCCGTCGACCGCAGGCACACAATCCCGCCTCCTTCGTCAGGATACTTGCTTTCCCGATGAAGGCTTTCACCAAAGCTGTTGCGTATACAGTACTGTTCGCACCGGCGTATGTCATTGCATATTCCCTCAGGTCGGGCTTTGATACGGATTCTTTTCTCTTCATGATTGTTCTCGCGGTAATTTCCAACGGGCTGCTCATCACCACCACCAGCAAGTTCTACACATTCCTGATTGCCGAAAGTCGGAAAGGATATGTCGACACAGCAATCGTCAAGAACCTGAATGCATCATATCATTGGGGAACTTCCGATGGCATTTCGGTCAAAGCCGTGCTGCGGCCCGGACGTCTACTCCCCTCGCATGTCTTCCGGCACATCTATATGAATGCACGCTTTCAACACATTCCGTCGCTCAAGGAACACGGATCATTCTTGATTACCGGCCTGATCATCATTGAAATGGCATTGAATATCCAAGGCCACCTCGGATACGAAATGTTGCAGAACATTCTTTATAAACAGTATGATGTCGTTCTCACGATCATTGTTGCAATATTCCTTGTCGTCAAAGCAACGGAGATCGGCGTGGACGTTTGGTTTCATCGCGAGGCGCAGACCTACGAGAACGGCTTATGACAATGCTGGCAAGACAGGATATCCGATGGTTCCTTTTGTGGGCGGGCGGCCTGACGGCGTTGGGTATCTGGGATGCGATATTTCTGAACCAACCGGCGTTTGTTCTTGTACAGATGGCATTTGCCCATACACTATTGGCTTGCTTCGCCGTCGTCGTCGTGTCGTTGACGCTTGGATGGCTTGTCGGCATTGCGCTGCATTTTCTTGAGTCACGGCAACGGGCATTGTACCTTCTTGTCACGTTTGGACTGAACATTATCAGATCGATCCCGCAAATTGTTGGAGCGCTTATCGGATATGTAATCCTCACGATTTTGATTGCGCAAGAGGTTCTCCAGAGTCCTCTCTCCCAGCTCATGTGGATGTCTCTGGTGATCAGTCTTTTTGTGTTCCTTGAGGTGGTTGACCTTGTTCGGGAAAGGATTGCCTACTACAGCAAACTCGATTTCTTCCCGGCGATGCTGTGTTGCGGAATCAAGGAGAGCCGTATCATCAACCGGGATATCCTGTGGAAGAACAGTCGTGCGCATTTCCTGCACAAGCTCGTGTCCATTTTCGGCGCTGCCATTTTCCTGCAATGCAGCATCGACTTCATTATCTCCATCGGTCTTTCGACAGAGGTCAGTCTCAGTAACTTCCCGGTGACACTCGGCAGTCTGCTCGCGAAACTGGACAGCAAGCAGGACATTCTTGCCATCGGCAGGGTCTTCTCTAATATGAGCGACGCGCCGTCGCTGTTTTTCCAACACCTGCAAGGCCTCAGCCTCGCGTTCGTTATCATCTACACGCTGTTTTGCATCTACAAGATTTCCTACGGTCTCGTGAAGCAACATAAGTTGTAATGTGAACCATGGACAGACTGACCTTCGACATACAGATTGCAGTGGGGCAACGGACACTTGTCGATATTCGGGATTTCCATATCCCGCGTGACCGCATCACTTTCCTTTTTGGTGAATCCGGAATTGGCAAATCGTTGATTGCACGCGCAATCTACGGATTGCTTGACCCGGAAGAATACACCGTCACAATCAACCGTGAGCCGTACACCAGCTACCTTCGCCGATCCGATCCGGCAATCCGGGAGAACGGTTTCTTCGTGTTCCAGGAGCCCTCTTCCCATCTCAATCCGCTCCTCCCGTTGGGATACCAGATAAGAGAGGGATCTCTTGTCCAGGCCACCGGTGAACCGGAACTGTTGAGTGAATTATGGGAGGGAAGCAACAAAGAAGAGATCGGGATGTTGCTTGATGTCTATCCAAAACCCCACCGTCCCAGTGGCGGTGAGAAGCAGCGTCTCTTCCTAGTGATGGCGTTGAAAAAAATCGACCTCCTCCTCGCGTCGGGAGCCAACAAGCCCGGTCTCTTCGTCTTCGATGAACCGACGGGAAGTCTGGATAATCTTTTTAGAAATGTCTTCCTCTCTCTCCTCTTCAAAAGATTTCAACAGCACCCGTTCACAACTCTTATCATCACCCATGACTACTCGATGGTAAGCGAGGTGACAGGAACATACGGCACGTTCAGGCAGGATGTCTCATTCAAAGAGTTGAGTCTGAGTGAAACCGGCCTGGCGTTGAGCAATTTTCAGCCGGAGATTTACCTCGGTTGGCTGAACCAACAAAAGAGAGAGCCCGTCGCAAAGCTCTTTGGAGAAGGCAAGCCTCTGTTGCGCGTCGAGAGCGGCGCGGCTGCGTTTGGTCAGCGGCTCACTATTTCCAAACATTCAACAGAAAACGAACCTTCGTCTTTGGAGATTTTCCCCGGCTCGCTCATCTATCTCAAAGCACCCAGCGGGACAGGAAAAACAACTCTGGTGAAAATGATGATGGGGTTGATTCGGGGAGAGCACCTGCGGCTTTCGTTGGACGACATCATCCTGACTGAACATACACCACGCAACTTCTGGCAGAGCAATATCTGGGGAAAGAAGATGACGATGGTTTTCCAACACGCAGATGAAGCGCTCAACCCCCACTCCACGGTGATGGGGACGTTTGGTGGCCTTCCCTCAAAAAACCCGATCACGAGGGAGGACGTCAGGAAAACATTGGGCGAACTGTTTGACTTCACAATCAGCGACGAGTTCATGAACAAACATGTAAACACATTAAGCGGTGGACAGAAACAACGGCTTAATCTCTGTCGGAGTCTTTTCCTCGATACAGATATCCTGATTCTCGATGAACCGCTCAACGGACTCGACTTTGAGAGCATTACAAGGGTGCTCGCGAAGCTCCGGGAGAAACTGAGCGCGGGCAAAGGCATTCTCCTGATCTCACATAACGAAGAGATATTCGATGCTCTGACCCCAAAGGAGCACATCTACTATCTGCAAGCGCAACCGATCACTCCCCCTACACTCTGAGCCTCGCCTTTAAGTCCTGATCTTTACAACATCTTTATCCTCTCCACTCAGGTATTGATACTGCTTTCATTGTCAAAGTAGTTGGATTCTTGAATATTGTCCCATTGCGTATGGACACGAGAGACTGCCGCAATGAAGGTGACCTCATAATCCAAAGGACATGTCATGTTTCTCAAACATCTTCGTTCATCTGTCATTTCGGTTCTCTTATTCACCGTCTTAACGGGATTGCTCTACCCGCTCGCGGTGACCGGAATTGCACAACTGATTTTTCCGGAGAAGGCAAACGGAAGTTTGATCCGGAAGAATGGAGAGTCGATCGGTTCAGAATTGATCGGTCAGTCATTTAGCGATCCGAAGTATTTTGGGAACCGGTCTTCGGCAACGGGTTCATTCGCTTACAATGCCGGGGCATCGTCGGGTTCGAATTACGGGCAACTCAATCCGGCACTGCTTGATGCTGTGCAAAAGAGAATCAAAAAACTGAAGGATGCCGATCCGCAGAACAGCACACCCATTCCGGTTGACTTGGTGACTATCTTGGTCAGCTTCGCAAGAAGCTGGAAGAAGATCCTTCCAGCCCGCAATTGTTTCTGACCGAATCGGGGATCGGGTACCGGTTCGCAGTGGAGCAAAACGAAAGCTAATCTCTCGCCTGCCGTAGAATCTCATTCGTCAGGTTCAGTATGGGTTGAGTGCTGCGGTAGTTTTCTTCCAGCTTGATGAGCTTGCACCCTGCAAACGTTTCCGGAAAGTCCAGGATATTGCGCACCGTCGCACCGCGGAACGAATAAATCGACTGCGCATCATCTCCCACCACCATTACGTTCCGGTGCTTGCCCGCCAGCAGTTGCACAATCTCCGCCTGAATCTTGTTCGTATCCTGGTATTCATCCACCATGATGTACTTGTAACGCTCGCATAATGTATTGCGTGCCGCCTCATGGTCGCGCAAAAGCTTCCGCAAGAACACCAGCATGTCGTCATAGTCCATCAGGTTGTGCTGCATTTTGTACTGCTCATAGGCTTTGTGGAGATTCTGAATATCATTGAGAAGCTCCTGAAAATGAGGATGGTCCTGCTTTACCACTGCCTCTATTGTTTGGACCGTATTGACGGATCTGGAAAAGATATCAAGAAGCGTTTGCTTGCGCGGGAACCTCTTTTCCCTCGTATCGAATTTCATCCGTGTACGCAACAGGTTAACGACATCCTCAGCGTCTCCCTGATCGAGAATGGTGAATGATGCATCAAACCCCACCAGTGGCGCATACTGTCGCAGCACGATGTTGGCAAACGCATGGAATGTCCCCCCTGCAACATTTTCGCACCGGGAATCAAGCAACATGGTTGCCCGGCGCAGCATTTCTTGTGCCGCCCTGCGTGTGAATGTCAACAGCAGGATTGATTCCGGCTTGACGCCAAGTTCAACCAAGTACGCGACGCGATACGTAATGGTGCGGGTCTTGCCGGTTCCTGCACCGGCGATAATAAGATGCGGTCCATCCACGGATGTCGCCGCCTCGTATTGGGCGGGATTCAATCGGTTCTTATAGTCGATTTGGAAACGTTGTGGTGACGACGGGGCGGAATCGGCAGAAGAGGATTTCTTAATCGTGTATTTTTTCATAAAGGCACTTTGCTCGGCAGCCTAGAGCTTTTCAATCGGATACTTATCAAGCGTATCAAGGATCGCCTGAATCGTTTTGGGTGAATTCCCCTCGGCGCGGTTGTTTACATAGACATACAATGTGCGCCCTTCTGTAATGCACTTCCGGACAGCCTCGACAATTCCCATACGCAGCTCAGGGTTTTCTTCTTTGATGGCATCGTACGGTTGGAACATCTCCACCGCTTGTTCATACGTGCGCCCGGGCTTGAGCAGTGCGCGAGCCACCGAGAACTGTGCAGTGAGTACACCCGCAAGTTGAATTTGATTGATGATCGGCGGCATGCGGGTCCAATTGTTGAGCACATGGGCGACGCCATGTGATTCAAGCATCTTCAGATATTCGGTTGTGAGAAACTCGCTGTTGCGCAACTCGACGGCATATTGATACTCTTTCGGCAGTCTTTGTAGAAAGTCATTCACCATCTCCACATACTTCTTAAATGAGACTCCCGAGTTCGGGTGGAACGTGGAGAACTCAAAAATGATCGCTCCACACTTGTGCTTCAATGCTTCAATTGGTTTGAGGAATGCGTCTTCGAACAATTCAACATTCAGGAAGTCCGGATTCTCGGTCCCGGCGTTCGGGCCG
This sequence comes from Bacteroidota bacterium, assembly GCA_046160825.1. Taxonomy (GTDB): domain Bacteria; phylum Bacteroidota; class Ignavibacteria; order UBA10030; family UBA6906; genus JBJXHC01. Next base: position 25,735 of record JBJXHC010000077.1, read on the forward strand.
TAACGGGGAATATTCGGATAACGCTTTACTGTAATACGATCGGTTACTTTGAGAGAGAGCTTGAAATCATCCGTTGTCTGGTCGTGGATGATGTGCATCTTCTCCAATTTCGGAAAATCATAAAGAGCGAAGTCGGCACATACGGTGGGAAACAGTTCAGAGAACTCACCGAGACATTCCTGCTCGAATGCCTTCTTGGATGGATACTCTTTGGTGTAGATCAACTCCCTCCATCCCGGATACTTCCAGGAAGAAGTCCCGAACCGAACTCCTTTACTTGCCCATCGGCGGAGGCGCTCCTTGTTTCTGGCGACATATTCAGAAATTGGAGCAGGCTTTCGATGTGGTGAGTCCTCGCCAAATAACGGGAGGGTGGTATCCTTGTTCGCCCGCATCATCAACTCATCAAAACCGGAGCAACTGTCACCATCGTCCACAATAGCCAGAGCGCCATGACCAACACAAACACTTTCGGGAATTCACGCTCGAAGAACCATGAGAGTCCGGAACTGACGACCCATAATTGCCACAACATAAAGAGATTGATCGATGAAAGAATCGGAAACAGAACGCTTTCCGTGTCATGCAGGAAAAAGATGCCCGGACTTGGTGAGGCAAAGACGGAGCCAGTCGCGACGACCAGAACGGTCGAGACAATCTGTTCGAGTATTCCGATGAGGAATGTGAGACCGATAATCTCCAACACTTTCTTGTACTCAACATTACGACCGAGCACCGACCGTCCAAGTTGCCATACCATAAAGCCGACAACAAAGAGTGTCATAAACGAGACGATGCCCGAGCTGAAAAGTTGTGTAATGAAGAACTGCGTGGTGCCTGGCGTGATGAACAGCATCAGGGATTCCGCCTGTTGCCGCGTGATGGTGCCATCGGTGATGTACTGCTCCATCACCGGTAGAAATTCCTTTTCGCTCAACTCCTTCAGACTCGCTGCCGGTCCGGGCTGACCAACGATGATCTGCACACACACCGTTGCTGTGAGGATATACAGCAGAACGGGAACCAGCCAGTGGATGCGGGATGGCGGCAGGTCGCGGATGGCCTCGAAGACACTCCCCGGCGCAACAAAGAGTCGGGAATACCTTTCCATCGTCGTAAGCTCTCGTGGATAAGCAGCTATTTCATCAGACATAACATCCTGTTGGCATTGTGTGGTATGAGCAAGATACGAAAGGGGCCGCGGCTTTCCAAAGACAAGCACGACATATTTGTTTTACTGTGCTTGACAAAACGACATATATGTCGTATTATTAAGCCAAGGCATCGACCGACAAAATCAGAAAAGGGAGGAACCATGACACGCATCGACCGACTTCAAACTATCTCGCACTCCATGTGCTGTGTGTGTGAACATCCGCTCAGCATCCAGGAGCTTGATGAATTCCAGGGTGTAACGGATTCAGCGTTGCATGGGGAGGTACATTGCAGAACCTGCATGGAGGAGTCTCTTGTGGTGTGCCGCGAATGTTCGGGACGGTACACAGCGGATGGCATATGCGACGAATGCGCCGCGAGGGAATACGCTCTCGCCGTGTAACCGGGACTTCACCTCTCCACAACAAATACCCGATAGTCTCTCGGCTCAAGGGCGAGTACAAGCTGTTCGCGTGTGTCTCTTGTGATCTCTGTTTGGTCGCCCGTGAAATACTCTTTGAGAACGAGCGTCGAGCGACCCGGATCGTCTTCACCGAAAAAAACAAGGT
>JBJXHC010000078.1:0-3743 GCA_046160825.1 Bacteroidota bacterium
AGTCCAGTTGCCGACAGGCGCGACCCGGAAAAGACCGGGAAGTGATCCAGCACATCCGGCGGATGTGGAGTGCCAACCGATTACCATCATAGGATGCGGCCACACAGATCGCATTCACACGACAGTCCGATCCCACGGCCAGTAGAGTTGCCCAATCGTGGAAACATAATTGAGATACCGAAGGTCGGAGGCTTGCATCAACAGTATCTCCGACAAGCCGCCTGAGTCAGCGCCACCAACTCAACGAAGGCAAGTCACGCAAGGAAGAACTACGCCCAGCTCCCACTCAACGGCTATTTCCCTGTCGCTACGCACTGTTCACCGGACCAGCTTGGCAGAATTCCGTTCCACCTCAGGCCATCGAACGGCTGCTTTTCCGCTCCGACGGACTTTGTGCCACCCACAACGTCCCGAGTCGAGATTCCGTTCAACGCCTGTCTTCTCTGCGCATAAAAGCCAATTGTTTGTCAATAGTGCTTGCAAATTCCGCCGCCGGAGCGTCTGAATATCCCGTCATTAAGTGTAGGAACATGAGGTGTCTCCACCATTCCTTTCTGTGGAGCTGAGCAGCAACATCTAAGTCAAGATTGGTTATATGAGCATGACTCGAGGGGATTACAATCGCTTGAGAAAATTCCTCTATCTCCTACCAATTCTTTTTCATGCGTTGATTGCTGCAGCCGAATATACGGCAAAGGGGAAAATCATAGCAGAGGCAAACTTCTATGATGAAAAGTACAATCTACTTGCCGAGAGTCCTTACCCCGATGCCCCCATGGTGACAACAAGTGATTTTGTCTACATGAGGAAAAACGAAGCATGGCGACTTAACTTGACGCACCCGGATCGGGGTTTCCCGCCAGGATCTGTCCATCGATCAGTCATGCCATTCTCGGAGGATGAACTAGTTGACATTATCTCTTATCCTATTAAAGAACCAGCGGAGGGCAATGCTGCGGTCACGATTCAGAGCAATAAGTTTTTAACAGCAGATTCCTGGGGTGCTCACTTCGCGTGGACATTATTCAATTTTGATGAAATCAAACGAATGATTGGACCAAAACTAGAATGTCACGCGTTCTGGAAGGTTGGGATGCCAGTTGATACTTCTGTGAGAACTCACAGACTGATTGAAGCTAACAGTAGTATACAATTTTGGAACAGAGGAAAGTATCCACAAGTTGATGCTGAAAACAAAACGGTATTTGAAAATGGAGAACCGTTGATGAGGCCGTATCCTGCTCCTTTTGACCAAGGATTTTCTGAAGCTGAGTGTAGTGTAGAGTGGAAAGCCCTTGGTGGAAATCAGAGGATACCGAATCGGGCTCAAATCGTATTTTCTACGCCAGTAAGGAAGAGCGCCGAGAGTGAGCCGATTATGATTCCTCTACTTAAGATCACACTCGTCACTGAGTCACTAAACACTGGCGAAATTGATGAGCGAGTCTTCAAAGCGGAATGGACGAATACTGTTGCAAGCGTTGTTGATCATCGAGTCAAAGCCCAATTAGGCACAACGCTTTCGTACCTTACAAAAACTAACAGGATTAATCCTTCATCAGAAGCGCTCCAGAAACGAGTGAAGACATTTAATGCTATGAGGAATCTGAAAGAGCAAACCCCAAGCGCGACTGTGAACATTGCGGGAGCGGTAATTCTGGCTACACTAGCGATTCTACCTGTTATTATGTGGATGAGGCGGAGATAGCGAGGTGAAAGGAAATAGTTTCCATGCGCATTACCATCGAATCAACATCGCTTATCAAACTAAAACGCGGTGGCACATTCAATCTCCAATCTCTCAATGCATTCACCCTTATTGAGTTGCTAATAACCATAGCCATTATAGTTATGCTGGTTACGCTGACAACGGCTGCCGTAAGTGCCGGGCTACGCCGATCAAAATCTGTTCGATGCCAGAGCAACATGCGGCAACTGGGATTTTATTTAACAACTTTTGTAAATGACAACGGAGCATTTCCATTGTTCGTCGCAACAGCCGAAGCAAGGAAAAAGTATCCAGAAATGCGAGGGAACTGGGCCAACAGCATTGCCGAAGCAGATCTTAGAGCATGGGATTTTAGTGATAGTCCATCGATATTTAGGTGTCCTTCAGTTGTCACTAAGTATCTTCACAATTCAGGGGAGCACCCGCGGCGAAATTTGTTCTACGGCTATAACTCGCAAGGAATGGTCAGCTCCAATCAAGGGAGTTTTCATGGTTTAGGCTTGCGAGGGCCGATGGAGGAAAATGAACCAGTAAGAGTGTCTGACGTCTTAAATCCCTCCAAAATGATTGCTTTTGGAGATGCGGCTCTGGGATGGGATCAAATCTATGAAGATGCCATCGGCTTTTTGCAGAGAACCCCTACTGCTTCGGATTATCGAGGCTCAACAGCAAGGATAAATAATCTACACAATCACTCGCTTAACGTATATTGGTGTGACGGACATACTTCTGCTGAATCACTTCGGCGGTTATTCGAGGATAAGGATGCGGAAGCTCTATCCATGTGGAATCGGGAGGGTGCTCCCGCCCCATAAACTGATGCAGGACTGGGCATTGTTAGACCTCCAAAACGCCTGATTTTAATTTGAGATTTGATGTGATAATACTTGCCTGTTCACACATTCTCAGCAAACGCGGATGGCAAAGCCGGGTTCTTGTCAGTCAAGACGGCCAAGACGGGCGAAACCGTCGACATCCCGATCTTCCCGCTCCTCCAGGAAGAACTGACCAAAGCTAAAGCGGTGAGTGGAACTTCGCCCCACTGTTTCCCGGAGGCTGCTGCGATGTACCAAAGCAACCCCGACGGAATCACCTGGCGGGTGAAGCAGGTCTTAGCCAAAGCGATGGCAACCGTTGCTTTAGGAAACTCGGATTCGGAAACATTGGCGTCCCCGGAGGTACTGAAACTCGGGCTTGAGTATATCGAATCCTTGGGAAGTCTTAAACGGGCCGTCAAAATGCGCGCGGTGTTCGAATGTTACATGGAAGGGAGAACACTGGACGAAGTCACGGTCATGACAACATCGAGTCTTTGACGGCGAAGTCGCTAGCCAAGGACCGGTTCAAACTGTTAGAGCTATTATACAAAGTCTAACTGATCTGAAATCATCGGACAGTGAGACAGCTCGTGTCGATTGAAGGGACAAATCGTCCAATCAGTCAGATAAAAGAAATTTGATCTTTCTTTCTAAAGAGTCCTCGATGGGATCCACCTCACGGAGATTACCCCTTTTGTCAATTAGCCAAACCGTAGGCAGCCGAATCACGCCAAACTTTTTCGCGATTTCGTTGTGCCACCCATTTCCGTCGAAGAATTGCGGCCATTGAATGCTTTTCTCTCTCAAGAGGCGTTTAACGCTTACGATGTCTTCGTCAAGACTCACACCGATGTTCTCAAACTCCTTCCCGAACTTCTCCTTCAACCGCTTTAGTTTGGGTATTGTCGCGATGCACGGTCCACACGTTGTTGACCAAAAATCCAGGAGTACAACCTTGCCCTTGAGTGATTCGAGGTTCACTTCTCCGCCTTCGATGTCTTTAAACTTGATCTCGACGACCTTCCCATACCGCCAGGGGCACGCCACTACTCCTCGCCCAATTCGGCTGGACATACCATCGAACTCATCTGACTTGGCCAAGGCTTCGGCCAGTCGAAAGCCATCGTCGTTACGCATCTTGTTCGCAAACCTCGACATCACGTCGAGTAACGCAGGGCGTTGGGTTGCAGTTGATG
>JBJXHC010000079.1:0-38397 GCA_046160825.1 Bacteroidota bacterium
CCGTACTTGGTGTTGTGCTGAGTCTTGATGATCTCTTCCTTCAAGGCAAATCCGTTGCGCAGGCAGCGGTCGAGCACAAAATTGGGAAAGAGGAATGTAGTGCTGACACTTAAGAATTCATCGAGCAACGTGCATCAGATTGAACATTATTGCTTTCTTGTCATAAGCTACGTGTTGCAACTGGTAACACATCACCTCGCTGAAAGATGAATCTTGAATCCAGCTATTTTCTGACAATAAATTCCGTAATGCCTCTTGCTCATTCACTCCAGCGGCAAAGCCAATTACTTGAAGATTTTCAATATCAGGAACTTCAGACTCTGAGTTGGGTTGATAGGTGTACCCTTCAGATGTGACGAAGATATAAGATTTCATCCGCCACTCCTTGTAATTAGTTTACTGTACTTTTACATATGAACCCTTGCCCTTGAATTCTAATAAGCCCTTATCTCGGAGAACCTGTAGCTGTTGTCTTATCTTATCCTTGATAAAATTGTTCATTGGGAACTTTGTTTTCAGTATAGGTTCAAAAGCATAAATGTCTTGAAGGGTAAAGCTGAGATTACTGAACGTGTCAACGATTCTCATAATTTCTATAGTCCAGCCACGGTTTTGGCTCTCTTCTGCTTGAAGAAAAGATGTTCTGTCCCAAATCTGTCGGACCTTCTGTTTACGTTCGGGCTTCCTGTCTTTGACTAAAAAAATCCGCCCTGAAGATGGAATGCTCTCCAATAAGATGTTGCAACCAATCCATCCGGCCCTTCTAGCATTTAGGCCCAAAGGTTTTCTTCGTTCAATCATATCACTGACAAAGAAATGGCCAGGTATTACCAAAAAATTCAAGACTTCCCAATCTCTTTGGGAGTAGTGAAGAAAAAAGAAATGTGGATTATTTCTGGAGTTTATTCTCCGAATCATCGAGTCGTAGGCACCGTCAACGACTTTCAAAGTAAGCTTGTCCTTCTTACTTTTGAGTTCGTATTCTGCTTCGCACTTCCCACATAAGAAATCAGCGACCGGGCTATTGTTGCCAAACTGAGATAAATTATTGCTTCCGCATGATGGGCAATAGGAATTTTGCGCAACCCAGTTCTCCGTTAGGACCCTAGAAATCTGAGAACTACTCTTGTAGCCTTTAGCGCGCGTCAGATCAAACCTGAGATTCATGCTGTCCCTGGTACTTCATTTGAGCTGTTCTTTATGGCGACTTGTCCACAAATACACATGATGTCAATTGGGAACAGATGCCGATTCAAATCAACCATGCTCTTAACCTATTGTCAGTTGTATAGAGTCGTAACTTTCATCGCATGAGGACTCAGTAAATCGTACAGCATGCAATTTCACATGAAGAAATTAAGAGATTTTCTAGGTAAAGCAAACAGCCTCCTTCTTTTTCTTGTATTAACGCTCCATCGCTTGGCCTCTCATATCACGCCTCAGATACCAATCCGAGTTTTGCCGAAATCGATGGCGGTGTGTGCAGGCCAACCAATCCTGATTGAGATTTCAGCGCTTACTGCTTTATTGCCCGGTGCTGAAATCGCATGAACCAGAGAATTGAATCACCAGAGCCAGTGTTTCGATTTCGGAAGTTCTCTTTCGCCATTTCTCTTCTAAAGAGAAATGGCACTTGGCTAACACACCCCCGCCTGCCTCACTGAAACTCATAAGGCGGGCAGGCCTTCGGTTCCCCTCTCCCGCCACAAAGATGGCGGGCAAGCTAGAGGGGAATGTGTTATCCCTAGATAAAGACTATCCAACCCTAAACGATGTCATCGAGATCGATCCCATCAACGTCTTGTCATTAAAGAACTCCACATCTTCATTCTTCGTTTTCAATCCCAGGGTATAGAGCATCGGCAGGTAGTGTTCGGGAGTGGGGATGGCCAATGTTGCGGCGTTGCCGAGTGATTGATACTGGATCAGGTCGCGGTGTTCGTTCTTTGCGATGCGTTGCTTTAATGCAGCGTTCATCTCCGCCGCCCAATCGAACGTGTTGCCGGGGTGACGCCAGTCGATAAGGCGCAGGTTGTGTACCATGTTGCCGCTGCCGAGAATGAGCACGCCTTTCTTCCTGAGTGCTGCGAGATCCTGGGCAAGCTCATAGTGCCATTGCGCCGGCTTCGTCCGGTCGATACTCAGTTGAATGACAGGCACATCGGCGTCCGGGTACATGTGCTTTACCACGCTCCAGCAACCGTGGTCGAGTCCCCATTGCTGGTCAAGCTCAACAGCCGCCTTCTTCACAATCTCTTTTGTTTGTTGTGCCAGCTCCGGACTCCCCGGCGCGGGATATTCCACTGCGTACAACTCCTCCGGAAATCCACCGAAGTCATGGATGGTTTGCGGCTTCTCCATCGCCGTAACGAACGTGCCGTTTGTTTCCCAGTGCGCCGAGACGCAGAGTATCGCCTGCGGTTGGGGCAACTGTTTGCCAATTACAGACCAGCCCTTTGAGAATTCATTTTGTTCTATGGCGTTCATTGGGCTGCCGTGACCGACGAAGAGTAGGGGCATGGTGTCCGTTCTTTTCAATGGTGCGGTCATGGCGTGAAGGTCGTTGAGTTTCATGGTTACTCCTGCCAATGGCAACAGTGCGAGGGATTTGAGGAAATGTTTTCTGTTCATGGGTTTAATTTATTCAAGAGGGAGGGAAGATTCAAGGTGTGCTTGAATGTTACTTTCTCTTTGAAGAGAAAGTAACGAAAGAGAACTTTCCCGAATCGAAACCCGCAACAATGATAATTCAATCCATTGGTTCATGCGGTTTCAGCATCGTGCACAAAAGCAATAAGCGCTGAAACCGCAAGCTTTGATTTGTTTTGCCACCCCACCCAGCCGTCGATTCGGGAATGCGCGGATTTGCGGTTCACTCTCTGGCTTTTTTCCCTCGCACACATCCTTCGATTGCGGAGTGCTCGGTAAACGGCAAGTCGGGAATGCTAATGTTACAGTAAGTCTCAGTTTGGTTAGTTGTACTAACTCTCCCTCCTCAGATTGAACTTTTCCCCTTCCTTACGAAGGGAGTGTTGGTTTGTAGAAAAATCTTTCTGAAAAAGTAGAGGAGTAGTCCCCGCCATTATTTAGTTCACCACTCCCCTCCCTTTCCAAGGGAGGGGCTGGGGGAGAGTTCATCTCTCAGGTTTGAACGAGCAAAGAAAGGAATCGTCTTCCGTCTTTTCTTTCTCTCCACTTTTCCGTACAATGGTTCCGCATAACAGTCCGAAACAACCACCGCCACTCAAGCCCATGACCCACCGGGTACGTGCAGTATTCACAGACCCGGCCCGCGCCGATAGAAACCTCAAGGCTCTTGCAGACGCTTGCATTGCATCGGGTACACGCGTCAGTGGTGAAGAACTGGTTGCTGCGGTGGAAGCGCGCTTGCGTGAATCGCCAGATCCCGACCAGGCATTGACCAACCTGGTGCGGTTCAGCGAGGAGTCGCTCAATAAAGCGGCACTCTTCAATGACTTGGTGGCGTATCCGGTGCTGCTCGACGTGCTTGTGAAGCTCTTCGCGTTCTCCGCGTACTTTGCCGATATTCTGGTGCGCGACCCGGAATTGTTTCGATGGCTCACTGCTTCTGATTCACTTCTCAAGTCAAGAACACAGGAATACTACGACTCTGAAGTGCGCCGGTCGTTTGAGACATTTCAGAAACCTGACAGGCGACTGAATGCTCTGAGGCGATTTGCGCGCAGGGAAATCCTTCGCATCGGTGCGAGGGATATTTTAGGCGAAGCCAACCTTGTTACAATTACGCGAGAGTTGTCGCTTCTGGCTGATGCACTCATCAATGCTTCATGCGAAGTGGGGGAGCAACAGTTGAGTGAGCAGTTCCCGGCGAAACCGGATGTTCCATACGCCATCATCGGACTTGGAAAACTCGGTGGCTGCGAACTGAACTATAGCTCGGATATCGATCTCCTGTTTGTGTATGAAAATGAGGGCGAGTTAGAGGATGCACGGGGCAAACGTGCAACGTATCATGAGTATTTCAATAAGCTCTGTGAAAAAATGGTGCAGAATCTTTCTACTGGTACAAATGAAGGACATTTGTACCGCGTGGATATGCGGCTGAGACCCGAGAGCGGCGCGGGTCCGCTTGCGCGTTCGATGAACAGCTACATGCTGTACTATGAATCGCGTGGCGAGCTGTGGGAACGTCAGATGCTGATCAAGGCACGTACGGTAGGCGGAAAAAAGGAATTGGGCGATACCTTCATCCGGCAACTTGAGCCGTTTGTTTATCCCCGGACATTCTTCGAGCGTCCGGAGGAGTCCATTGCACGGATCAAAGCACGGATTGAATCGGCTATCGAAGGTGAAGAGAATGTCAAGCTGCGGGCGGGAGGAATACGCGACATCGAGTTCATTGTTCAAGCCCTGCAATTAATCAACGGCGGGAAGCTAAAGAGTATTCGCGGGAACAACACTCTTGATGCGATTCGATCTTTGTCTGCTGAAAGACTATTGAATGAAAAGGAGGCAGTTACTCTCACCGAAGCATATATATTTCTCCGGACGATCGAACACCGGCTGCAAATGACGATGAATACACAGACACACAAACTTCCGGACGATCAGCATGCATTGAGTTCCCTTGCGAAACGGATAGGGCTGGAATCTTCCACGAAGCTTGTCGAAAACTATGCGCGTCATCTCAAAGATGTGAAGAAGATATTTGACCAGGTTCTTTCAGTTCGCTCTGAGACCAAAACAGACGACCTGGCTGCAATCGTGGAAGGCGGATTGAGTGATACGGCGATGAAACAAGTGCTTGGGGTTCATGGTTTTCAGAGCCCGGTGCGCGCTGTGCAACATCTGAAATCATTGACCAGAGGCTCGCTTCTCACGGAGCGCCAGGACCTTGATGGGCGGAGTCGGCAGGCATTTCGAGAAGCAGCGCCCGCGGTGTTTGCAGACATCTCGCGAACACCAAGTCCTGACCTGACTCTGCAGAATCTTGCGCACCTCGCCTCCGCGCAACGTTTGCCCGATGTGTTTTATCGTCAGATGAAGGAGCCGGGGTTCAGGAATCTTGTTCTCAAACTGTGCAGTGTCAGTCCGAGAATTATAAAGGGACTCGCCCTACAGCCCGGATTGTTTGAAGAAATCACGTCCGGTGTTGAAGCTCTGTCTGTTCAGCCTTCACACAAGATCAAAGCTCGAACAGACATCGTGGAGTATCGGATTACTCATGAGTTGCGAGCAAGCGTCCGGTATGTTCTTGGTCTGACGACATTCACAGAATTTACGGCTGAACTTTCATCACTGGCCGACGCGCTATTCGATCACATTCTGCGTGTCGAAACGAAATCTTTTGGCCTGAAGTCGGTGCCTCTGGCGGTATTTGCACTCGGCAAGTATGGGACGCGAGAGATTTCCCTCGATGCTGACCTTGATATCCTGCTTCTCGTCGAGACGAAGTCGGCGGCTGAAAAGAACAAGATGGAAAAGCTTGCCCAAAGGATTACAACACGACTCTCAGCATCTAGCGAAAAAGGAAAGGGGTACGATATCGATGCGCGTTTGAGGCCCGAAGGGAGGAGCGCTCCGCTGGTTGTTGAGACCTCGGCTTTCCACCAATATCTAAATGACCGTGCGTCTCTGTGGGAACGCCAATCAATGACGCGCCTCCGGTTTGTATGTGGGAATAAGAAGATCAGTGAGCGCTTGCTTGATGGGGTGAAGAAGTTCGCGTACGAATCACCGTTGCCTCAGAATTGGGTGGAAGACATCGTTGCAATGCGGCGCAAGATGGAGACGCGCAGTCGTACAAGAGGGAGCGACCACGTTGATATCAAGCTCGGTGCAGGCGGCATGGTGGATGTTGAATTTCTGGTGCAGATGAGCATGTTGGCTTCAGGGCAATTGGGCCGGAGGCTTCACGGAATGCCAACAATGACGGCACTTGAAGAGATACCGTGGCTGGCAAAAGACGACAGGAAAATCATTTCGTCTGCGTACGCACTTTATCGGAAACTGGAATTGTATAAACGGTTGGCATTGGAAGAACACGGATCACTTCTCCCGGAAGGAGAACACTTGGATATGCTCGGTCGGATTCACGACGGTTCTTCGGGCCAACAGATGAAGGCCAGCATCGAGAAGGCAATGCAGACCGTGCGAAAAATCTTCCTCACAACTGCAGACAATCTGAAAGACAAGGCAGGATCATGATCAAGCGAATTCTTTCATCCCCGAGTGGAGTTGCTGCTGTTGTTTCATTGTTTGCACTCGGCGTTTATCTGAAGACATTGGCCCCGAGTGTGAATTTCATCGATAGCGGTGAACTGGCGGCTGTCGCGAGCACTCTCGGTATTGCGCATCCAACCGGATACCCACTCTTCACTCTTCTTGGCTGGGTGTTTTCCAAACTTCCGATTGCGTCGGAAGAAATTGTCCGGTTGAACATGATGTCGGCTTTCTTCTGTGCTGCAGGAACGTTCCTGTTTTTTCATCTCACGCATGATGTGCTTCGAATGCTTAAGAATCCGGTATCAAGGCAACGCCGCGACGATGATTCAAAGGCCACCCTTTTGGTTGCAAGCGCTTGTGCAGTCTTGATACTCGCGTTCTCGGAAACATACTGGTCAACAGCGCTCTCGGTGGAGGTGTATTCTCTTCACGTGTTCTTCCTGTCGTTGGTCACTCTTTCATTCCTGCGTGCCAACTCTCCCGAACTTGATTCCACCAATGAAGGGGTTGCGGGAGAACGCCGCGGCTGGTGGCTGTTGTTTGCGCTGAGTCTTGGCTTCAGCTTTGCGAATCACATGACGACGGTGTTGCTGGCACCGGGATTTTTGTTTTTCTATTTCGTAAAGCAAGGATTCAACGCACAGTCTTGGAAAAGAATCGGGTTTCTTGCGGTCCCATTTCTGGCCGGACTCTCAGTCTATCTTTACCTTCCCATTCGTGCCGCACAATCTCCGCTCTTCAATTGGGGCAACCCGACTACACTCGAGCGGTTTCTGTGGCACCTTACAGGCAAGCAGTACCGTGTCTGGATTTTTTCTTCGACTGAAGCAACAAGCAGGCAGTTCAATTATTTCCTTGAGAGTATACCCGGCGAGTTTGCCTATGTGGGACTTCTTCTTGGCGCCTTGGGAATTGTCTCACTCTTTCGGTCGAACAGACATCTCGCATGGACATTCCTGCTACTGTTTGTCGGTTGCGTTGTGTATTCAATCAATTACGACATTCATGATATCGATTCGTATTTTTTGCTTGCGTATCTTGTCGTTGCTCTGTGTGCCGGTGCTGGAATTCTGATGTTGTTGCAGAGGTTCGGCCGTAACGCGAACGCGGCATTCGTAGCTCTCGGTATTTGCCTGTTCCCGCTTTTCTTTAATTACAATCACGTGGACGAAAGTAAGAACTACCTCGTTGAAGACTACACGATGAATATGTTCAAATCGCTTCCCTCGAATGCAGTGATACTTTCATATCAGTGGGACTATTGGGTTTCGGCTTCATACTATTACCAATATGTGAAGGGGATGCGAACCGACATAGCGGTTGTGGATAAGGAACTGCTGAGAAGGTCCTGGTATCTTGACGAACTTCGAGTTCGACATCCGTGGCTGATTGAAAACTCAAAAAACGAGGTGGCTGCATTCTCGGAGGAACTGTTCAAGTTTGAGCATGATATACCTTACAACCCGTCAGTCATCCAGGACCGTTTTGTCCAATTGATACGCTCAATGATCGATAGAACCCTTGCTGAAAGGCCTGTATACGTTACCCATGAGGTTGAGCCTGAATTCACTCAGGGGTTCCAAAAGGTACCGGACGGTTTGGCGTTCAGGATATTCAAGGACAACGCATTTCATGCAACAGATTTTCCTGTTTACCAGTATAAGCCTTTTACACGATCGGGCAGGCTGGAAGTGATGTTTCCAAGGTTTTATGGGGCATCTCTCAGCGCACGTGGAGCCTACTATTATAGGGCAGGAGACGTAGAAGAAGCCGCAAGGGCATTTGAATCAGCTATTCAATATGACCCCAGTTCGATTGAAGCCCAAAGAGGACTGCAGACTGTTCGGGCACCCAAGTAAAGCTCGTCGGGCGGAAAATTATTCAATCCTTTGTCTTTCCGATTGACTCTTAGGCACTTTTTTTTATATTTGTGTGCTCAGCTCTTAACCAAACCCCTAGTACAGGCGAATTGTGCCCTTGGCATCATGGCTGAGGGGTGGGGCTGTTTTGCGCTGGCGTAGCTCAATTGGCAGAGCAGCTGATTTGTAATCAGCAGGTTGCGGGTTCGAGTCCCATCGCCAGCTCCATGTGCTGGTTGATAAGAAGCTGGCGAGTTCGGGCAGGTAGCGAAGTGGTTAAACGCAACAGACTGTAAATCTGTCGGCTTACGCCTTCGGAGGTTCGAATCCTTCCCTGCCCACGCGAGATACGGAATTGACAGGCGAGCGAACGCGGGAGTAACTCAGTTGGTAGAGTCACAGCCTTCCAAGCTGTTGGTCGCGGGTTCGAGTCCCGTCTCCCGCTCGAAGCGTGAAGCAAGCATAGGTTGCTTGCGTAGCTCAGTTGGTAGAGCACTTCCTTGGTAAGGAAGAGGTCACCGGTTCAATCCCGGTCGCAAGCTCGATCAGTACCATGTAAACGAAATTCTTTGGAGTAGGCCGTGAGAGATATCATCACTTTGGAATGCACTGATTGCAAGCAGCGCAACTATTCGACCACCAAGAACAAAAAGAAACAAACCGGTCGCGTTGAATATAAAAAGTTCTGCCGCTTCTGCAGCAAGCACACAACACACAAAGAAACGCGTTGACCTTGTAGGCGTGGGAGGTGGGGGCGAGCTTCGTTCACCAGCGTTGAAAAGTCATTCTGCGGACGATACGTGAGTAGCTCAATTGGCTAGAGCAGCGGTCTCCAAAACCGCAGGTTGGGGGTTCAAGTCCCTCCTCACGTGCGATTGGAGAGATCACCCGTATAATGTGATGTGGTGATCGCTCGTGCGAGAGAATACACAAGAACATCAGTCGAGACAGGGTGTTTATGAAAGAAAAAATCATTGGTTTCTTCACCGACGTCGTGAAGGAAATGAACAAAGTCACATGGCCGAAAAAAGAAGATCTGCGCGACTCGACGGTCATTGTGCTCGTGGTTTGTATTGTTGTTTCCGCCTTTGTGTTTGTCGTCGACACGGCGGTCAGTGAAGTGCTGAAGAGAATCCTCTAAGCGGGAGAGTCCTTGGATAAAAAGTGGTATGTGCTCCGAACATATTCGGGGCATGAAAATAAAGTAAAAGCGTACATCGAGAATGAGATCGCCCAGGCAGGATTGAGCGAGAAGGTGTCCTCGGTGATCGTACCTTCCGAGAAGGTGTTCGAAGTGAAGGATGGAAAGAAGAGGAGCAAGACGCGCACTTTTTTCCCAGGTTACATCCTTATCGAAGCAGAGTTGGATAAGACGACGACTCATATCGTTCTCAATACGCCATCAGTTATCAGTTTCGTCGGACCAAAGAATGCACCGGCCCCACTGCAAGCAGCCGAGATTCGCCGGCTCATTGGAAAGATAGAAGAACGAAAAGATGTTGAGGTGCTTGAGGTTCCGTTCAAGACTGGAGATGCAGTGAAAGTGACCGACGGTCCGTTCAACAACTTCAGCGGCTTCGTTCAGGAAGTCAGTGAAGAGAAGATGAAACTCAAGGTGATGGTGTCGATCTTCGGACGTAAAACACCTGTGGAGTTGGATTTCAGTCAGGTGGAAGCAGAAAAGTAATTCCCGTTCATGCACGTATCATGTAAGAGAGAGTTATGAAAAAAATTACCGGCTTTGTGAAGTTGCAGATTCCGGCAGGTGCCGCCAATCCGGCTCCTCCGGTTGGTCCCGCCCTCGGTCAAAAGGGTGTGAACATCATGGAGTTCTGCAAGCAGTTTAACGCACGAACCCAGGCCCAGGCCGGAATGATCATCCCCGTGGTGATCACGGTGTTTTCGGACAAATCGTTTACATTCATTACCAAGACCCCGCCCGCAGCAACCCTTATAGTGAAAGCGGCAAAAATCGAAAAGGGTTCGGCAGAACCGAATCGCGTGAAAGTCGGGAAGGTTACGACGAAGCAGGTGCGCGACATCGCCGAATTGAAAATGCCTGATTTGAATGCCGCAAGCATTGAGGCAGCAATGAGCATGATTGCAGGAACCGCCCGAAGCATGGGCGTTACTGTCGAAGACTAATCACATACCGTGGGAGTGACGCACAGCGTCACGTCCGCACCACGAAAGGATATCCATATGCAACTCAGCAAACGGCTCAAGGCCGTAAGATCCAAGATTGATCTCGAAAAGACCTACACGATCGACGAGGCGATAGCGAAAGTCAAGGAAGGTGCTACTTCAAAGTTTGTGGAATCGGTTGATATCGCCATCCGTCTCGGCGTTGATCCCAAGAAAGCCGATCAGGCTATTCGCGGAACCGTTGCCTTGCCGCACGGAATCGGTCGTGAAGTGCGCGTTCTCGTTCTCGCAAAACCCCCGAAAGACGAAGAAGCAAAGGCGGCCGGTGCAGAGCATGCCGGACTTGTCGAATACATTGCAAAGATTCAGAGCGGCTGGGCAGATATTGACGTTATCATTGCGACACCCGATGTGATGGGTGAAGTTGGAAAGCTGGGTAAAGTGCTTGGTCCGAGAGGACTGATGCCTAACCCCAAGAGTGGTACCGTCACCGCTGACGTCGCGAAGGCAGTCAAGGAAGTGAAAGCAGGAAAAATCGAATTCCGCGTCGACAAAGCTGGTATAATTCATACCTCCATCGGTAAGGCAAACTTCGAGGCAAAACAGTTGTCAGATAATATTCACGCGTTCCTGAACACCGTTGTACGATTGAAACCGGCATCGGCCAAAGGCACGTATGTCAAGACCATCGCCATATCAAGTACGATGGGACCGGGAATCAAGATCGACAAGGCGCAACTCATAGCCCACTAAACAAGCTTACGCACTCACATTACAATTCACGTTTTGTCTATTGCCTGGTGGTTCGTTGACCGGGGCTTCTCAGTGGACTCAACCTGTAAGGCCTACGCTACGTAGGGAAAAATTATGAAACGTTCGGAAAAAGAAGAAATTGTCGCTGCCGTATCGGAGAAGGTTGGCCGGGCGCGCGGGATGTTCTTCACTGACTTTAATGGTCTGACTGTAGAACAAGCAACGGAGTTGCGTCGCGAGTTCCGCAAGGTTGGTGTTGACTACAGAGTTGTGAAGAATACGCTTGTCCGCAAAGCTCTTGAGAATGCCACCGGATACGACAAAGTCTGCGACATGCTCGTCGGTCCTACCGGCGTTGCCTTTGCCTACGATGACCCGGTTGTGCCGGCAAAAGTCATTCAGAAATTCAAGGAGAAACACAGCAAGCTCTCGTTGAAAGTCTGTGTGCTCGAGAAGCAAGTGTACGACGGATCGAAGCTTCTGGAATTGGCGAAACTTCCGTCACGCAAAGAGATGATGGCAAGCATCCTGGGAAGTATCCAGGCTCCGCTGGCAGGTGTGCCGACGGTGATCAACGCAGTGTTGCGGGATATTGTCAGTGTTATTGGTGAAATTGAAAAGAAAAAAGCTGCATAATGTGCAGTGCATGTCCTGTGAACCAGGCGTGGGAACCTGAAATTGTTCATACTTACGTAAGGAGAAAGCAACATGTCAGTCGTAGAAATCGTTGAGAAAATTGAGAAGCTTACACTTCTCGAAGCCGTCGAACTCAAGAAAGCCCTTGAGGATAAGTTCGGAGTAACAGCCGCAGCACCAATGATGATGGGTGGTATGATGCCCGCAGGCGGTGCGGCCCCAGCAGCAGCCGAAGAAAAGACTGAATTTACCGTGCTTCTGAAGGAAGCCGGTGCCCAGAAAATCAATGTTATCAAGGTTGTGCGTGCAGCAACCGGCCTCGGCCTCAAGGAAGCGAAGGATCTCGTTGACGGTGCCCCAAAGCCCGTAAAGGAAGGTATTTCGAAGGACGATGCAGAAAAGCTGAAAAAGGAACTCGAAGAAGCAGGCGCAAAAGTCGAGTTGAAGTAGCTTTTCTTGTTCAGAGAAATTTTTCAGAGTTATAAAGTGTTGCTCAGTATGATGAAATAATGAACACACAAGCCGGTAATCAGAAGACTCTTCAGATCATCGGCTTGGTGTTTCATTGATGAAGAGTGGGATGTGGCCAGTCGGTATGCGATGGGGGCGGTTCCGATAACATACCATCGTTTCTCCAAATTTTTCCTGCGAATTGCGCCGACTCTCAACTACATGATATTATGAGGTGCTTCCGCCAGCGTCAATACATGAGATGCCGGGTTGGGAAGCTTTGTCTTTTTATCGTCGGTGATTGTCTGTTGTCCGCCGCCGAAATGAACGTAATAGCAGCACCACACAAGCAAGGTAAGGAGCGGGGCTTTTGAAGAACCAATCCAACAAACGCATCAGTTTCGGAAAGATCCCCGAAATAATCGACGCACCGGATTTGCTGAACATCCAGCTCGAATCGTGGGAGAGTTTTTTACAGGCCGACATCGTGCCAGCGCGCAGGAAGAACAAGGGCCTCCAAGCAGTTTTCAAGATGAACTTTCCGATCACGGACGCTCGGGAAAATTTCCTTCTCGAATTTGTCGAATACTACGTGGAGAAACCCAAATACTCCGTCGGTGAGTGTGAGGAGCGTGGGTTGACCTATGCCATTCCACTGAAAGCAAAGCTCAGGCTTTCCCAGAAAGCGGAAGATGGCAAGAGCTACATCAACACGATTGAACAGGATGTCTATCTCGGCAACCTGCCGACAATGACGCACCGTGGTACCTACATTATCAATGGTGCCGAGCGTGTGGTGGTCAGTCAATTGCATCGCTCGCCCGGTGTCTTCTTCAGCGAATCGATTCACCCGAACGGAACGCCGATCTTCTCCGCCCGCATTATTCCGTTCCGCGGTTCATGGGTGGAATTCTCGACCGACATTAACAACATCATGTATGCCTACATTGACCGGAAGAAGAAATTCCCGGTCACCACCCTCTTGCGCGCGCTCGGCTATTCTTCCGATGATGAAATTCTTGAGCTGTTCGGACTGGTGGAAGAAATCGACGTCAATAAAGTCGATATGAAGGATTATGAAGGACGGGTTATCTGTAGCGATGTTGTCGACAAGAAAACCGGTGAGATTTTTATCAGCAAGGATGCAACGCTGACTGAGGACCACGTCAAGCGTATCAAAAAGTCGACCATAAAAAAGCTGCGCTTCCTGAAGTTGCAGGGAAATGAAACTTCAGTTATTGCAAATACCATTTTGAAAGATGCCTCCCGGTCGGAGGAGGATGCTCTCGGCACGATTTATCGTCAACTTCGTTCGGGCGACGCTCCCGATCTGGATACAGCCAAGACTCTCATCGACCGGTTATTCTTCAACGAGAAGAGGTACGACCTTGGCGATGTGGGTCGCTACCGCATCAACAGCAAGCTGAATCTCGATATACCGGTCACCACGACCACGCTGACCAAGCAGGACATCGTCGCCATCATCAACTATTTGATTGAACTCCAGCAGGGCAAGCGCTCGGTGGACGATATCGATCACTTGGGCAACCGTCGTGTGCGAACCGTGGGAGAACAGATCGCACAGCAATTTAATATCGGTCTGGCGCGCATGGCCCGCACCATCCGTGAGCGTATGAATATTCGTGACAACGAAAACATGACGCCTCAAGACCTGGTGAATGCCCGAACGATCAGCAGTGTCATCAACGCATTTTTCGGGACGAACCCGCTTTCGCAATTCATGGATCAAACAAATCCGCTTGCCGAGTTGACCAACAAACGTCGCATGTCGGCCCTTGGTCCGGGTGGTCTTACCCGAGAGCGCGCAGGGTTCGAGGTACGCGACGTGCATTACACACACTATGGGCGGCTCTGTCCAATTGAAACCCCCGAAGGCCCGAACATCGGCTTGATTTCATCTCTTTGTATTCACGCACGCGTGAATGAGTTCGGTTTCATTGAGACGCCGTATCGCAAGGTCAAGAATGGTCGTGTCCTTGATGAGATTGAGTTCCTGACGGCAGAGCAAGAGGATAATTATACCATTGCCCAGGCGAATGCCCCGGTGGACAGCAAGGGATCATTCGTGAGTGATCGTGTGAAGGCCAGATACCAGGGCGATTTCCCGGTGGTTGGCGCCATGGAATCTCAATACATGGACGTGGCTCCGAACCAGATCGTTAGCGCGGCCGCGGGATTGATTCCGTTCCTTGAGCATGATGACGCGAACCGTGCGCTCATGGGATCGAATATGCAACGGCAATCCGTTCCCCTGTTGCGTCCGGAAGCACCGGTGGTGGGTACCGGACTCGAAGAGAAGATTGCGCGTGACTCGCGTACACTGGTTGTTGCCGAGCGCAACGGGATTGTGGACTACGTGGACGCCGATCGGATTGTTGTGTTATATGACATCGACGAGAACAGTACGGAAGCAATCGTCTCGTTCGATGATAAACGCCGTGTCGAGTACAAGCTGACGAAGTTCTTCCGAACGAATCAGGACACCTGCATCAATCAGAAGGCCATCGTAAAGCCGGGCGACAAATTGAAGAAGGGCGATGTACTTGCCGACGGACCTGCGACCGATGGTGGTGAACTTGCCCTTGGCCGTAATGTTCTTGTTGCGTTCATGCCTTGGAACGGTTACAATTTTGAAGATGCCATTATCCTGAGTGAGAGGATTGTCTCACAAGACGTTTTCACCTCCATACACATTGAAGAGTTTGAACTTCAAGTCCGCGATACCAAGCGCGGGGAAGAGGAATTGACGCGGGAAATACCGAACGTCAGCGAAGACGCCACCAAGGACCTGGATGAGAATGGCATCGTACGCATTGGTGCGGAGGTTGTCGAAGGCGATATCCTGATTGGAAAGATCACGCCGAAAGGTGAGTCTGATCCCACACCGGAAGAAAAGCTGCTCAAGGCAATCTTCGGCGAAAAGGCTGGTGACGTGAAGGATGCATCATTGAAAGCTCCTCCCGGAATGAAGGGGGTGGTTATCTCGACAAAACTCTTCAGCCGCAAGAAGAAGGATGCAGAATCAAAGAAAGAGGATAAACGCCGGACCGATGCACTTGACCGCCAGCGGAGGAAGATGCTCTCCGAATTGCGCGAGCGGCTGGGAAGAAAGCTTGATGCCACACTTGCCGATGAGAAATCCGCCGGTGTGCGTGACACGGATGGCAACGTCGTTTTCCGTAGCGGTACGGCGTTCAAGGCGGATACTTTTCAGGCATATGAAGATCTGGAGAAGCTGGATTACAATGCCGAGTGGGTGGAAGACAAACGTAAGAACACGGTCGTCCACAAAATCTTCTCCAATTACTTTGATCGTCTGGGAAGTATTGAAGAGGAATTCCGGCACGAGAAAAACAAGATTCAACTCGGTGACGAATTGCCTCCAGGTGTTGTTCAACTGGCGAAGGTATATGTCGCCAAGAAGCGCAAGCTCTCCGTCGGTGATAAGATGGCTGGCCGACACGGTAACAAGGGTGTCGTCTCGCGAATCGTGCCGGCTGCAGACATGCCGTTTCTACCGGATGGGACTCCCGTGGATATCGTGCTCAATCCCCTCGGCGTTCCTTCGCGAATGAATCTCGGACAGTTGTATGAAACAGCCCTGGGCTGGGCGGCGAAGGAGCTTGGTGCTCATTACGCCTCACCCATTTTCGACGGTGCAACGTGGGAGGATGTTCAGGGTGAACTCGAGAAGGCCGGTTTGAACAAAAGCTCAAAGACGATCCTTCATGATGGACGTATCGGCGAACCGTTCGACCAGGAAGTGACGGTGGGATATATCTACATGTTGAAGCTTTCCCACCTTGTGGACGACAAGATTCATGCGCGGTCCATCGGGCCGTACTCGCTTATTACCCAGCAACCGCTTGGTGGCAAGGCGCAGTTCGGAGGCCAGCGTTTCGGAGAAATGGAAGTGTGGGCTCTCGAAGGTTACGGTGCCGCCCACGTTCTTCAGGAGATGCTGACGGTGAAGAGCGACGACGTTTCTGGTCGCGCCAAGGTTTATGAAGCGATTGTCAAGGGTGATAACCTGCCGGAATCGAATATTCCGGAGTCGTTTAATGTGCTCGTTCGTGAGCTGATGGGTCTGGGTCTGGACGTCAAGCTCGATTAAGGGATGTCGTATCCATTGAGATCGGGACGCAGTGTCCCGACCGCAATATTGATACAGTTTGGAGGAACACAATGTCGTTCATGCATCACGAGAGAGAGCCAAAGAAGAATTTCACCAGGATTGTCATCAGTCTGGCGTCGTCCGATCTGATTTTGCAGCGGTCGCACGGAGAAGTGACAAAGCCGGAAACGATCAACTACCGTTCATTCCGTCCGGAGAAGGATGGTTTGTTCTGCGAGAAGATCTTCGGCCCGGTGCGCGACTGGGAATGTCATTGCGGCAAGTACAAACGCATCCGTTATCGCGGTATTATCTGCGACCGGTGCGGTGTTGAAGTAACGCAAAAGAGTGTGCGGCGCGAACGGATGGGGCACATTGCTCTGGCCGTTCCGGTGGTACATATCTGGTATTTCCGGTCACTTCCGTCGAAGATCGGATATATTCTTGGGATGTCGGCCAAAGATCTCGAGAAGGTCATCTACTATGAATCCTATGTCGTGGTCAATCCCGGTACAACGGGATTGCAGAAACGCGATCTCATCTCTGAAGATCAGTACTTTGAAATTCTGGCTACGGTTCCTGCAAACAACGATGACCTTGAACCGACAGACAAACGTCGGTTTGTTGCAAAGATTGGTGGCGAGGCGATCAAGGATCTCCTGAAGCAGGTTGACATTAACGCTCTCGCTGCAGAACTGCGCGCACAAATCATCGAAGAGACCTCTGTCCAGAAAAAGCAGGATGCTCTCAAGCGCCTGCGCGTAGTGGAAGCATTCCGTGAACAGGAAGAAAGCCCGATGAACAAGCCCGAGTGGATGGTGCTGGATATTATTCCAGTGATCCCGCCCGAACTCCGGCCTCTCGTTCCTCTTGAAGGCGGACGGTTTGCAACGTCCGACCTGAATGATCTCTACCGACGAGTGATCATTCGTAACAACCGTTTGAAACGCCTGATCGAAATCAAGGCTCCGGACGTCATCTTGCGGAATGAAAAACGTATGTTGCAAGAGGCGGTGGATTCACTCTTTGATAATTCACGCCGCGTGAATGCCGTTCGTAGTGACAACAATCGTGCACTCAAATCCCTTTCCGATATGTTGAAGGGGAAACAAGGCCGCTTCCGTCAAAATCTTCTCGGTAAGCGCGTTGACTATTCCGGTCGTTCCGTTATCGTTGTCGGACCCGAACTGCAATTGCATCAGTGCGGTCTCCCGAAGGATATGGCGGTGGAATTATTCAAGCCCTTTATCATCCGCAAGCTCATTGAGCGCGGTTTTGTTAAGACTGTGAAGAGTGCGAAGAAGACAGTTGACAAGAAAGGCCCGGAGGTGTGGGAGATCCTCGAGAATATCATTGATGGTCATCCGGTACTGTTGAACCGTGCCCCGACACTTCACCGACTCGGCATCCAGGCATTCCAACCCGTATTGGTTGAGGGTAAGGCTATACGCATTCACCCGATGGTGTGTACTGCATTCAACGCAGATTTCGATGGCGATCAGATGGCCGTACACGTACCGTTGTCGTTTGATGCGCAACTCGAAGCACGGGTCCTCATGCTCTCGAGTCATAATATTCTCTCGCCCGCAAGCGGTGCTCCGATTGTAACACCGACACAGGACCAAGTGCTCGGGTGTTATTACTTGACGAAGTCGAGAACAGCAGACCTTGGTGAGGGTATGACCTTCTCCGATATGGAGGAAGTTATCATCGCCCACAACTACGGGAAGATCGGACTTCATGCACGTATCAAGGTAAGGATCGATGGAAAGTTTGTTGAGACAACGACCGGACGCGTCCTCTTCAATCAAATAGTTCCCCATGAGATCGGGTACATCAATGAACTCCTCAACAAAAAACGTCTGGTACAAATCATTGCTTCTTCATTCAGAAAAGTCGGCAATCTGAAGACGGCAGAGTTCCTCGACAGGTTGAAAGAGACCGGGTTTAAGTATGCCACCAAGGGCGGGCTCTCGGTCAGTCTGGATGATGTGACGATTCCCAAAGAGAAGGAAGAAATCATCTCGAAAGCACAGAAGAGTGTGGACGAGGTGTACAGCCAGTATACGCGTGGCTTTATTACCAATGGTGAACGCTACAATAAGGTAATCGATATTTGGACCCGCGCGACGACGCGAGTGGCAGAGCGATTATTCGATTCACTTCAGCATTCACGGAGTGGATTCAATTCACTATATATGATGGTGGATTCCGGTGCCCGCGGTTCCAAAGAGCAGGTGCGTCAGCTTGCAGGTATGCGCGGGTTGATGGCGAAACCACAGAAAAGTCTGTCTGGCGCAACCGGCGAGTTAATTGAGAATCCGATCATTGCAAACTTTCGCGAGGGTCTCTCGATTCTCGAGTATTTTATTTCAACGCACGGTGCACGTAAGGGTCTTGCTGACACCGCGTTGAAAACAGCGGATGCCGGCTACCTGACACGAAGACTGGTGGATGTGGCACAGGATGCCATCATCTCGCAGGAGGATTGCGGTACAATTCGTGGTGTAATTACCGGTGCCCTCAAGGAAGGGGAAGACGTAAAAGAACCTCTGGCCGAACGTATTCTCGGGCGTGTTGCCGTACATGATGTCGTGGATCCGATGTCTGGCGACATTATTGTTCGGTCGGGTGAGGTAATTGATGAAGAGAAGTCCAATAGCGTTGCCGAAACCTCGATTGAAACCGTTGAGATCCGCTCAGTGCTGACATGCGAGTCGAAGCGCGGGATCTGTGCGCTCTGCTACGGCAGAAATCTGACGACAGGCAAACTCATTCAACCGGGCGAAACGGTTGGTATCATTGCGGCTCAGTCTATTGGTGAACCGGGTACGCAGTTGACGCTTCGTACATTCCACACGGGTGGTACGGCAAGTCTGATCGCTTCCCAGTCCCAGGTGCAGTCAAAGTTCGATGGGAAGTTGCAATACGAGGGGATCAAGTTTATTGAGATGCCGGATGACGATGGCACGAAGATCATCGTCTCTGGTCGAAGTGGTGTTGTGAATGTTCTCGACCAGGACAACCGTATGTTGACAAAATATGATGTCCCATACGGTGCAATTCTCCTCGTTCGAGATGGGGCGAAGGTCACAAAAGGCGAGATTATATATGAGTGGGACCCTTATAACGCGGTGATTATCTCCGAGCATCCGGGTATTGTAAAGTATCAGGACCTGAAGGAAAATGTTACGTATCGTGAAGAACCTGACGAGCAGACGGGTCACATCCAAAAAGTTGTTGTCGATTCACGCGACCGGACCCTAAGCCCTGGTGTGATGATCGTAAACAAGAAGGGTCAAAAATTAGCAAGCTATATTATTCCCGTTCGTGCTCACCTTGCGATCGATGACGGACAGGAGATCGGGCCGGGAACAATTCTGGTAAAAATTCCCAGAGACATTGGCAAGAATCGGGACATCACCGGGGGCTTGCCACGTGTGACGGAATTATTCGAGGCGCGCAGCCCGAATGATCCGGCAGTTGTTTCAGAGATAGATGGTAGTGTCAGTTTTGGTCCCCAAAAACGTGGCTCACGTGAAATCGTAGTCACAAGCCATGATGGCAAGGACGTCCGGAAGTACGCGGTACCACTCGGCAAGCATGTGTTGGTGCAGGAGAACGATGTTGTGCGCGCCGGTGAACGCTTGTCTGATGGAGCAATCGACCCGCATGATATTCTCCGCATCAAGGGTGTCGGTGCTGTGCAGGAATATCTTGTCAACGAAATCCAGGAAGTGTATCGCATTCAAGGTGTGAAGATCAACGACAAGCATATTGAAATCATTGTTCGTCAGATGATGCAGAAGCTGCGCGTTGCTGACTCGGGCGATACGAAATTCCTTGAAGGCGACTTTGTTGACAAGCTCAAGTTTGATGCAGAGAACGAGAGTCTGCGCGACAAGGTTGTGGTCATCAGTAAAGGTGACTCCAAGTTCAAGAACGGCCAGATTGTTCTCAAGAAAAAGGCACGCGAAACCAATGGTGAGCTACGCAAGAAAGCCAAGAAGGTGATCGAGTATCGTGATGCAGAGCCTGCGACATCCGAGCCCGTGTTGCTTGGAATCACCTCGGCCGCACTTTCCACGGATAGCTTTATCTCGGCCGCATCATTCCAGGAAACAACAAAGGTACTCACCGATGCTGCCATCGAAGGAAAAGTTGACTACCTGCTTGGCTTGAAAGAGAATGTTATCATGGGACACCTCATTCCGGCTGGTACGGGTCTTAAATACTTTGGAGATATTATTGTCACTACTGTCGATCACCAACCAGGCGTGGACAGCGAGAAGGCAAGCCCGGAGGTCCCAACAAAAAAGGTGCGCGGCAGAGAAAAAGTGAGCGCCTAACAGATAGTGGTTCTTGACAAGAGAGGTGTTTTTTTGTATCTTATCAAGCTTTCTTTAACCGATCATCCTTGCTGTAAACCCTACGGAGTTAGCGTTGCCAACGATTAACCAGCTGGTCAGAAAAAGCCGGAAACGTGTCACTTGGAAGAGTAAGGCTCCCGCTATGGAAGGAAGCCCTCAAAAGCGTGGGGTTTGCACGCGTGTGTATACAACAACCCCCAAGAAGCCCAATTCTGCCCTTCGTAAGGTCGCTCGTGTTCGGCTGACAAATCATCTTGAGGTAACGGCGTACATTCCCGGAGAAGGCCATAACCTTCAGGAGCACTCGATAGTAATGATCCGTGGTGGCAGGGTTAAGGATTTGCCTGGAGTCCGCTATCATATTATCCGCGGTACGCTTGATACAGCCGGTGTTGCCGATAGGAAGCAGGGCCGATCGAAATATGGCGCCAAAAGAGCCAAATCGTAATCATTTTTTGAGATAGTTATCCTGTGAGAAAGAAACTAGCATCATCAAGGACCACGAGTCCCGACCCGAAGTTTAATGATCTTCTGGTTTCGCAGTTCATCAATTCTGTGATGAAGAGTGGAAAAAAGCACCTTGCCCGCCGTATTGTATATGATTCCTTCGCTCTTATCGAAGAGCGTGGCAAAGGAGTGGGGCTTGATGTTTTCAAGAAGGCAGTGAGCAACACAAGGCCAGTCCTTGAAGTGAAGGCGCGAAGGGTTGGCGGAGCGACGTATCAGGTACCGACCGAAGTCCGGGGTGATCGCAGTGTGGCTCTCGCCATTCGCTGGCTGATCAATTACGCAAGCGAACGAAAGGATCGGTCGATGTCCCAACGCCTCGCGGCAGAATTCATGGCCGCCGCCGGCGGTGAGGGAAGCGCAGTGAAGAAGCGGGAAGAGACGCACAAGATGGCCGAGGCAAACAAGGCGTTTGCCCATTTTAAGTGGTAACAGGAATGTGAAAGAGTTTTTGAGATCATGCCCAGACAGTACCCATTAGAGAGAACACGGAACATCGGAATTAGCGCCCACATCGACGCGGGAAAAACCACGACGACAGAGCGTATTTTGTTCTATACGGGTGTTCTTCACCGCATGGGCGAAGTCCATGATGGTGCTGCAACCATGGACTGGATGGAGCAGGAGAAGGAACGTGGAATTACCATTACTTCCGCCGCCACCACGTGCTTCTGGAATAGTCACCGTATCAACATCATTGATACCCCGGGCCACGTTGATTTTACTGTTGAGGTTGAGCGTTCTCTGCGCGTGCTTGATGGTGCTATAGCATTGTTTTGTTCCGTCGGTGGTGTGGAGCCGCAATCTGAGACCGTCTGGCGTCAAATGGACAAGTATGGCGTCCCACGTATCGCATTCGTCAATAAGATGGATCGCGTTGGAGCGGATTTCCTTGGCGCGGTACAGATGATGAAGGATCGTCTTGGCGCAAATGCGGTTCCTATTCAGCTTCCTGTGGGTGAAGGCGATATTTTTTCGGGTATTATTGATCTTGTGACGATGAAAGCCCGCATGTACAAGGAATCGTCGTTGGGCGCCGAGTGGGAGGATATGGATATCCCCCACGATATGCAGGCGAAAGCGCAGGTACATCGGACGAAAATGTTGGAAGCGATTTCCGATGAGGATGATTCTTTGCTGGAGAAGTATCTCGAGGGAAAGGATATTACTCCAAAAGAAATCATGGTTGTTCTCCGTCGCGCGGCATTGAAGGTGAGCATTGTTCCGGTGTTATGCGGCTCATCGTTCAAGAACAAGGGTGTCCAGTCTTTATTGGATGCCGTGATTGATTATCTCCCGTCCCCTGTGGATTTGAATGAAGGAACCGTCACAGGTCATCACGTGAATATGACGGACAAGATGGTCCGCAAGATTGACGATAAGGAAAAGTTTACGGCACTCGCTTTCAAGATCATGACAGACCCCTTTGTCGGAAAATTGACATACTTCCGGGTTTATTCAGGCACGCTTAAGTCGGGTTCGTACGTCTTCAATTCCATCTCCGAAAAGAAGGAACGCATCAGTCGCATTCTGCGTATGCATGCCAACACACGGGAAGATGTCGATGAGGCATATTCCGGTGACATCGTTGCGGCCGTGGGTTTGAAGTTCACCCGCACCGGCGATACCCTGTGCGATGAGGCCGATCAGATCGTTCTTGAGAAAATGACATTCCCTGATCCTGTGATCCACGTTGCCATTGAACCGAAGACAAAGGCGGACCAAGAGAAGATGGGCGAGGCGATGGCGAAACTTGCCGAGGAAGATCCCACGCTACGCATTTCTTCGAACGAAGAAACCGGGCAGACCATTATTAGTGGTATGGGAGAATTGCATCTTGAGATTATTGTGGATCGCATGAAGCGCGAGTTTCGCGTCGAGGCGAACATCGGTAAGCCGCAGGTCGCCTACAAAGAAACCATCCGCAAGAAGGTGGAGGCTGAAGGTAAGTTCGTACGTCAATCCGGTGGACGTGGTCAGTTTGGTCATGTCTGGATTGAACTCGAACCGAACGAAATCGGAAAAGGCTTCGAGTTTGAGAATGCCATTGTCGGTGGAGTAATTCCAAAAGAATTTATCAGACCGGTCGAGCAGGGGATTGTCGAGGCGATGAAAAACGGCGTGCTGGCGGGATATCCCATGGAAGATATCAAGGTGAAACTTTTTGACGGATCGTATCACGACGTCGATTCATCGGAAATGGCTTTCAAGGTCGCCGGCTCCATGGCTTTCAAGGAAGCGGCCCGCAAGGCCAATCCGGTCTTGCTCGAACCGATCATGGGTGTGGAAGTGGTTACTCCTGAGGAGTACATGGGCGATGTCATCGGCGATTTGAATTCCCGTCGCGGAAAGATCGAAGGCATGACTCCGCGCAAGGACGCGCAGGTCGTTAAGGCCGCGGTTCCTTTGTCCGAGATGTTTGGTTATTCCACCGCGCTGCGGTCGATGACGCAGGGACGTGCGATCTATACGATGGAGCTGTCGCATTACGATGAAACCCCGAAGAGTGTTGCCGAGCAGATCATAGAAAAAGTCAAGGGTAAGGCAGCATAGCCCCGAAAATAAGAACACATCAGTCCTTTTTTAGTTAAGGAGTGCAACCATGGCAAAAGAGAAATTCACACGAGACAAACCGCATCTCAACGTCGGTACAATTGGACACGTTGATCACGGGAAGACCACGCTGACCGCAGCCATCACCATGGTGCTGGCAAAGAAGGGGCTTTCGCAGATTCGTACGTTCGACAGTATCGATAACGCTCCCGAAGAACGTGAACGTGGTATTACCATCGCAACGGCACACGTTGAGTACGCGACAGAAAAACGCCATTATGCTCACGTCGATTGCCCGGGACATGCCGACTACGTGAAGAACATGATCACCGGTGCCGCCCAGATGGACGGTGCCATTCTCGTTGTTGCCGCGACAGACGGACCGATGCCGCAGACACGAGAACACATTCTTCTTGCCCGTCAAGTAGGCGTGCCCAGGATTGTCGTGTTTATGAACAAGGTGGACGCGGTGGACGATCCGGAGTTGCTTGATCTTGTGGAGCTGGAGTTGCGTGATCTGCTCAAGAAGTATGAATTCCCCGGAGATGAGATTCCTATTATCCGCGGAAGCGCGTTGAAGGCAATGGAAGCCGCCGTCCGACCCGATAGCAAATCGGATGATCCGGCGTTCAAGTCCATCATGGATTTGATGGATGCAGTGGACAGTTATATTCCGGTGCCGCAGCGTGAAGTTGACAAGCCATTCCTTATGCCGGTCGAAGACGTGTTTTCCATTACAGGTCGCGGTACCGTTGGTACCGGTCGTGTGGAACGCGGCAAGGCAAAGGTCGGCGAGGAAGTCGAGATCATCGGGCTCGGTGCCCACATGAAGAGTGTCATCACGGGTGCGGAAATGTTCCGCAAGGAATTGGACGAAGTAACGGCTGGTGATAACGCCGGATTGTTGCTCCGTGGTGTTGATAAGACAATGCTTGAGCGTGGAATGGTTATTGCCAAGCCGGGTTCCATCACGCCTCACAAGAAGTTCTCTGCCCAGGTGTACGTGTTGAAGAAAGAAGAAGGTGGCCGTCACACGCCGTTCTTTACGGGGTACCGACCACAGTTTTATTTCCGCACAACCGACGTGACGGGAGTGGCGACATTGCCAGGCGGTATGGAAATGGTCATGCCTGGTGATAACATCGACGGTATGAGCATTGAATTAATCACCAACATCGCCATGGAAGAAGGTCTTCGTTTCGCTATCCGCGAAGGTGGACACACGGTCGGTGCGGGTGTTGTAACAAAAATTGTTGAGTAATGATGGTTCGTGGAGAGCAGCTTGTGCTGCTCTCTTTCTTGTGGTTTGATTACACGGAGTAGAAACAAAGTGGCCGGACAAAAAATACGAATCAAACTCAAATCGTACGATCACAACCTGATCGACAAGTCTGCGGAAAAGATCATCAAGACTGTGAAGTCAACAGGCGCTGTGGTTGCTGGCCCGATTCCGTTGCCCACGAAGCGTACGGTCTATACTGTGCTTCGTTCACCTCACGTTGATAAGAAGTCGAGAGAACAATTCGAGACGCGTTCACACAAACGGCTGATCGATATTCTCAACTCGACCAACAAGACGGTAGACTCCCTGATGAAGCTCGATTTACCCGCAGGAGTTGACGTCGAGATCAAAGTGTAACTCCGGATATTCTGTTTTGCGAAGTGCTCGTTCTGTCGAACTACATATCGACGGGATGAATAAACGGCGAATTGATGCTGGCGCTGTCCTGATGGATGTGCGTTGGCCGAAGGCACGGCGTTTTGCCGTGGGGCTGTCGTAATTTCTTTTATATGGATGCAAGATGACAGGACTATTAGGTAAGAAAATCGGAATGACCAGCATTTTTGATGAAACTGGTCAGGTGATTCCATGCACTGTGATTGAGGCGGGGCCGTGTTTCGTTACTCAGATCAAGACTGAGGACCGCGATGGCTACGAAGCCGTGCAGCTTGGTTTTGATGAGAAAAAAGAACGACTCGTCAACAAGCCGCTTCACGGGCATTTTGCGAAATCAAAATCCAAGCCGATGCGCATCCTTCGTGAATTCCGCGGCAAAGGTATCGCCGAGATTCAGCCGGGACAGGAAATCAAGGTGGAGAGCGTGTTCACCAAGGGCGATGTTGTCTCGATTATCGGCACGTCCAAAGGTCGCGGTTTCCAGGGTGTTGTAAAGCGTCACCACTTCGGGGGCGGGTTCAGGACACACGGACAAAGTGACCGTGAGCGAGCGCCGGGATCAATAGGCTCGTCGTCTCACCCATCACGCGTGTTCAAGGGTATGCGCATGGCCGGACGAATGGGCGGGGAGCAGATTACCGTACGCAACCTGAAGGTTGTTGGTGTAATTGCCGACTCGAATTTGTTGCTCGTGAAGGGTTCGGTGCCGGGTTCGATTAATGGATATCTCGAAATCCACAAGAAGAAAGCCTAACAGTAAGAGATGCAGCCAATGGAACTTGAAGTTTATAAGAAGGATGGCTCGAAGAGCGGTGAAAAGGTAACCCTTTCTTCCGACATCTTCGGTATAGAGCCGAATCAGCACGTGTTGTATCAGGCGGTGCGGGTGTATCTCGGCAATCAGCGCCAGGGTACATCCGACGTCAAGACACGCGCAGAAGTGCGCGGAGGTGGCAAGAAGCCGTTCAAGCAAAAATCCACCGGTATGGCTCGTCAGGGAACGTCGCGTTCTCCACTCATGAGTGGCGGTGGTTCAATCTTCGGACCGGAGCCGCGCGACTATTCCAATAAACTTCCATCGAAGCTGAAAAAGCTCGCACGCAAATCGGCGCTTTCCCATAAGGCGAAAGATGGCCAGATCAAGATCGTTGAAGACTTCACCATTGAGGCCCCGAAAACCAGCGAGATGGTGGCAATTCTGAAGGCGCTGGAATTGAAGACGACAAAAACCCTGCTACTGACAACAAAGAGCGACGTGAATGTTGTACGGTCAGGACGGAATATTCCCACATTGAATATTCTGGAAGCGGAGAAAGCATCGACGTATGACCTTCTCAACAATAAGATGTTGCTCATTCAGAAGAGCGCGGTGGAAGCACTTCAAAATACGTTCAAGAACTGACGGACCGAAATCGCCATGATCGAAATTCTCAAGCGTCCGATTGTCACTGAAAAAATAACTGCAATGCAGGATAAAGGGCACTACGCGTTTGAAGTAGCCGGTGGTGCCAACAAGATTGAAATTGCGCGGGCAGTGGAGAAGAAGTTTAATGTGACCGTTCTTGGTGTTCGCACGATGCGTCACAAGGGAAAGTCAAAGTCTCAATTGACGCGGAAGGGCCGGTTTGCCGGTCGGACGTCGTCATGGAAGAAAGCAATTGTTCGCTTGAAGGACGGGGACAAGATCGAATATTTCCAGAATGTCTAGACCGATCTCGGCCGACCGAACGCAGAGTACGAAAGAAAAATCACCATGCCAAATAGAAAACTAAAGCCAAATACGCCGGGCACCCGATGGATGTCGGTTTCCACTTTTGAGGAAATCACAAAGACGGAGCCTGAAAAATCGCTGATCGAACCCCTGAAAAGGACGGGCGGTCGCAACAACACCGGTCGTATAACATCCCGGCATAGAGGCGGCGGACACAAACGGTTTTATCGGATCATTGATTTCAAGCGGAACAAGACCGGCATGGACGCGAAGGTTACAGCAATTGAATACGATCCAAACCGTTCCGCTCGAATCGCCCTCATGCAATATACGGATGGTGAACGCCGGTATATTATCGCCGCTGAAGGTATAAAGGTTGGTGACGTGCTGCGGTCTGGTTCAGACGCTGAGATCAA
Organism: Bacteroidota bacterium; assembly: GCA_046160825.1. GTDB lineage: Bacteria > Bacteroidota > Ignavibacteria > UBA10030 > UBA6906 > JBJXHC01. The sequence goes on from JBJXHC010000079.1 coordinate 27,421, forward strand.
GAACGGTAACTCGATGCCACTTGCAAATATTCCAGCAGGAACATTTGTGCATAATATCGAGATGCGGCCGGGAAAAGGTGCCCAGATTGCGCGCAGTGCAGGAATGGCCGTTCAACTGATGGCAAAAGAGGGCAAGTTCGCACAGCTCAAGATGCCGTCGGGGGAAATACGGAATATTCCGGTGGACTGCTCGGCGACTATTGGTACGGTCAGCAACTCCGAACACGAAAACTTGAGTCTTGGTAAGGCGGGGCGGTCGCGCTGGCTGGGTATTCGACCACAGTCGCGTGGCGTGGTGCAGAATCCGGTGGATCATCCTCATGGCGGCGGCGAAGGAAAGTCTCCTCAGGGCAATCCGCATCCCGTGTCTCCGTGGGGTTGGAAGACAAAGGGGAAGAAGACGCGCTGGAGAAAGAATCCTTCAAGCAAGTATATTGTGAAACGCAGAAAGTAAGAGACCCAAAGGATAACGTATGAGTCGTTCGCTCAAAAAAGGCCCGTTCGTCAGTGTAAGAGTGCAGGAGCAGGTGCAGGCACTGAACAAGTCGAATCAGAAAAAAGTGATCAAGACATGGTCACGTGCATCGACGATCTCGCCTGATTTCGTAGGCCATACATTTGCAGTGCATAATGGTAACAAGTTTATTCCCGTGTACATTCATGAAGGTATGGTCGGGCACAAGCTCGGCGAGTTTGCACCGACACGCATGTTCCGGGTACACCCTGGCATTAAAAAAGAAGAAACCACCTCCGCCGGATAATTCGGAGGAATAAGGACGAGACATGGAAGCACGCGCCATTAATAGGTATATCGGAACATCACCACGGAAAATGCGACTGGTGATTGATTTGATCCGCGGAAAGTCCGCCAACGTTGCCCTGCATCTGTTGCACTTTTCACCGAAGCACGCGTCGAAAGTTGCAGAGAAGGTGTTGCGATCGGCTATTTCCAATCTTCAGAACAAGGACGACGCCGGTCGTTTGGAAGAAGAGAACATCCTTGTAAAGGAAGCTTTTGTTGACGCGGGTATGGTGATGAAGCGTATCAGTCCCGCTCCAATGGGGCGCGCATACCGGATCCGCAAACGTTCCAATCACGTGACGATTGTTGTTTCTGCACGTGATCTTGAAAAGAAGGCAGCACCGCCGAAGCCTGCAGTCAAGGCTGAAAAAAGCGCACCGAAGGCAGAGAAGAAAATCGTAAAGAAAAAGAGTGCCGGGAAGGCATCGTCGTAAAGAAACGTATTCGTTAGGGAGGTTGCTTGGGACAAAAAGTTCATCCGATCGGTTTGCGTCTGGGGATCATTCGCTCGTGGGACTCCAACTGGTATGACGAGAAATCGTTTGCCGGTAAGTTGAATGAAGACATGACCGTCAGGAACTATGTCCGAAACCGCCTGAAGAAGGCAGGAATTTCGCGGATACTCATTGAGCGTACCCCGAAAAGAGCGGTGATTACGATTAACACATCACGTCCCGGTATCGTTATTGGACGTAGCGGCAAAGAAATTTCCCAGCTTGAAGAAGAATTGAAGAAGATCACCAATAAGGAAGTGAAAATCCTTATCAATGAAATTAAGAGACCCGAACTTGATGCATTCCTGGTGGCGGAGAATATTGCACAGCAGCTCGAAGGACGTATCGCATTCCGTCGTGCAATGAAGAACGGAATCACGGCAGCAATGAGGATGGGAGCTGAAGGGGTACGTGTCATGGCTTCCGGCCGTCTTGGTGGAGCCGAAATGGCGCGTCGTGAACAGTACAAGGAAGGCCGCATTCCATTACACACATTGCGGGCAGACATTGACTATGCAACAGCGACTGCGCGAACAGTGTATGGAGCTATTGGAGTGAAGGTGTGGATTTGCAAGGGTGAAATTATCGGTGGGCAGCAGGTGACAAGTGCCCCGCAACATCATCAGCATCAAGGCCAGCGTCGCGGTGGTCAAGGCCAGCAGTAATTAGAACTCGGAGTAGAGTATCATGTTGATGCCCAAGAGGGTTAAGTACAGAAAAGCGCAACGCGGCAGAATGAGGGGTAAGGCGACGCGCGGTGCGACGGTTGCTTTCGGCGACTTCGGTCTGAAAGCGCTCGAACCGGCGTGGATCACACAGCGTCAGATTGAAGCGGCACGTGTGGCGCTCACCCGTATGATGAAGCGTGAAGGAAAAGTATGGATACGGATTTTCCCGGACAAACCGGTGACGAAGAAACCCGCAGAGACTCGTATGGGAAAAGGTAAAGGTGCTCCTGAATACTGGGTGGCGGTGGTGAAGCCGGGCAGGATTATGTTCGAAATTGGGGGGACATCCAAGCAGGTCGCGGTGGAAGCGCTGAACCTCGCTTCCCATAAACTCCCTATCAAAACAAAAATCAGTATTCGACCCGATTACGAAGGTGCATAATCCATGACAAATGAGACCATGAAAGTCGCAGACATGCGACAGCTACCTGTTGAAGAACTGAAGAAGCGACTCGACGACGAACAAATGAACCTGGCGAACCTCCGGTTCCAGTTGGCCACCAGTCAGTTGGAAAGTCCCATTAAAGTCCGATTGGTCCGGCGAAGTATTGCACGGCTGAAGACGTTGATTCACCAGAAGAACACTGCCGGACAAGGTAAGGGTGTAACCGTATGACAACAGCGCAACAAACAGCACAAAAGCCGGCCCGAACCACGCGACGTAAAGTGCGTGTTGGCAAGGTTGTCAGTAACAAAATGGAAAAAAGTATTGTCGTCAGCATTGAGCGACGGGTACCCCATCCGATCTATAAGAAATACTTCAGACGTACCTCAACATTGATGGCACACGATGAAAAGCGTGAGGCAGGGATTGGAGACACGGTGAAGGTGATGGAGACGCGACCCCTCAGCAAGCGCAAGCGCTGGAGATTAGTCGAAATTGTGGAACGTGCCAAGTAAGCAACCGGGAAAGAGGATGTCATTATGATACAAGAAGAAACAAACCTCGTTGTTGCCGATAACTCCGGCGCAAAAAAAGTGCGATGCATACGCGTGCTCGGTGGTTCAGATCGTCGCTATGCCGGTTTAGGCGATCTCGTTGTTGTGTCGGTGAAGTCCGCCATTCCGGGCGCCGCCGTCAAGAAAGGCGAAGTTGCTAGGGCGGTGATAGTGCGGACGACAAAAGAAACGCGACGTAAAGACGGTTCGTTCATCAGATTTGATGAAAACGCCGCTGTCTTGATCAATGAACAAGGTGAGCCGCGCGGGAGCCGTATTTTCGGTCCTGTTGCGCGTGAATTGAGAGAGAGACAATACATGAAGATTGTTTCCCTGGCACCTGAAGTTTTATAACGCTTTTAAGGAATGGCATGAAAATCCGGAAGAACGATAATGTGACCGTCATAGCTGGCAACTCGCGGGGAAAGACCGGTAAGGTACTGAAAGTATTTCCCGAGAAGAGCCGCCTCATCATCGAGGGCGTGAATATCATCAAGCGACACACAAAGCCGAACCAGCGGAATCCACAAGGCGGCATTGTGCAAAAGGAAGCGTCGATTCATGTCTCCAATGTGATGTTGCTTGACCCGAAGACAAATGAACCGACACGCGTCGGGACGAAGGAAGTAAAGGACGATACAACAGGCAAGCGAAAGCGCCTGCGCGTTGCGAAGGTCAGCGGAGAAATGTTCTAACACCAACTACTATTCGATATGAGCGAAGAAAAACAAAAAAAAGAAAAGGTCGTAAAGACCAAAGCAGCTCAAGCCCCTGACAAGCCGGCGAAATCCGGCAAGGTGGTTGAGGAAAAAATTCCAGCGCGACTTGCCGCAACCTATCGCAATGATGTGATCCCTGCGATGATGAAGCGTTTCAACTATAAGAGCGTCATGCAGGTACCGAAGATCGAAAAGATCTGCATCAATTCAGGCGTAGGCGCTGCCACGCAGGATGCCAAGCTTGTTGATGCCGCTATTCATGAACTCGAGGCGATCGTCGGTCAGAAAGTTGTGGTCACTCGCGCGAAGAAATCGATCTCAAATTTCAAGTTGCGTGAGAAGATGCCCATCGGCTGTCGGGTAACGTTGCGCAAGGGCAAGATGTACGAATTCATGGATCGATTCATCAGTATTGCAATCCCCCGCCTTCGTGACTTCCGCGGGTTGTCCGACAAATCGTTCGACGGACGGGGTAACTATACCATCGGCATCAAGGAACACACGGTGTTCCCCGAAATTGATGTTGATAAAATTACGCGGGTGATGGGAATGGACCTTACGTTTGTGACCACGGCAAAGACGGATCAGGAAGCATACGAGTTGCTGAAGGCATTTGGAATGCCTTTTGTGAAGCGTGAAGAAGTTTTGGAAACCCAGAAAGCATAATAGCAGGAGTCGGTACAGGGATGGCAAAGAAAAGTTCGATAGCGCGAGAGGCAAAACGGCGCAGACTGGTGGCGAAATATGACGCCCTTCGCAAGGAGTTAAAAGAGAAGGGAGATTACGCCGGACTTCAGAAGTTGCCGCGTAATTCAAACCCGACCCGTTTGCATAATCGTTGCAGTCTGAGTGGCCGACCCCGGGCATACATGAGGAAATTCGGACTCTCCCGTATCGCTTTTCGTGAACTTGCCCTTGAAGGGAAGATTCCCGGAGTAACCAAGGCGAGTTGGTAATAACGTATTTCGTGTTCAGTAGGCAGGAGTTTTAAGTTATGACAATGACAGATCCGGTAGCAGACTATCTCACGCGCTTGCGCAATGCATTGCAAGCGAAGCACAAACGTGTTGATGTTCCAGTATCAAACCTGAAGCGCGCGCTTACAAAGCTGTTGCTTGAGCACAAGTTTATCGCTGGTTATACTGAAACAAAAGAAGGCCCCCAGGGCGTCCTCCGCATCCAGTTGAAGTACAGTGGTGGATCTCCCGTGATTGGCGGTCTCAAGCGCGTCAGCAAACCCGGTCTGCGGAAGTATGTCGATTCTGAATCTGTGCCACGCGTGCTCGGTGGCCTTGGTGTCGCTGTGATTTCCACTTCGCGTGGACTCATGACGGACAAGCAAGCGCGTCTGGCAAAAATGGGTGGCGAAGTTCTCTGTGAAGTCTGGTAAGGAATTTTTGAGCAAGGAGAAAACAACGTGTCACGAGTTGGTCGAAAACCTGTAGCGATTGTTACAGGAGTTAAAGTGCAGCAGAGCGGTCAGGACATCAAGGTGACCGGGCCCAAGGGCGAGTTGAGTGCCAGCATTCACCCCGACATCAGTATCGAGGTGAAGGACAACCAGGTACTGGTTTCACGTCATTCAGACGTCAAGCAGTATCGCGCGTTGCATGGCCTGTGGCGTGCTCTCATTCAGAACATGATCAAGGGGGTTACTGAAGGATACTCCAGGAAAATGGAACTTGTCGGTGTTGGATATCGTGCGGAGTTGAAGGGAAAGAAACTTCAGTTGCTCCTCGGATATTCTCATCCGATTCTGTTTCAACCTCCGGACGGTGTGAAGATCGAGGTGCCCGTGCAAACAAACATCACCGTGAGTGGAATTGACAAGCAGCTTGTGGGGCAGGTTGCCGCGAAGATTCGCTCATTCAGACCACCCGAACCGTACAAGGGGAAGGGCGTGAAGTATGAGGGCGAATATATCCGTCGTAAGGCAGGCAAGGCTGCTGCCGCGAGCGGTGCGAAGTAACCGTACTTTTTTGTAATTCTTAGGAACCACCAATGATTACCAAACGTACAGCAGAGAACAGACAACGTCTGAAGAAACACATCCGGATGCGTATTACGGGCACCGCGGAGCGTCCACGTCTCACCGTGTACCGTAGTATCAAGCACGTCTATGCTCAGATAGTCGATGATAAGAGTGGGAAGACCTTGGTTTCCGTTTCCGATGTCTCAAAGGCATTGAAGGAAGAGTTCAAGGAAAAGAAGGGCCAGATGCAAGTGAGCAAGCGTGTCGGGGAATTGGCGGCGAAGTTGGCGAAGGAAAAGAACATCACGCAGGTGGTGTTCGACCGGAATGGCTATCTCTATCATGGCGTCGTCAAGGCGCTTGCTGATGGTGCCCGCGAAGGCGGATTGAAATTCTGATTCACCTCGGCTGATTTCGGGAGCCCGGATTGTCGGGTCGTCTAAGGGTAGGACAGCGGCCTTTGGAGCCGTGAGTAGAGGTTCGAATCCTCTCCCGACAGCAAAACAGGAACCAAGGCAAGTTATTCATCAGCATCAACAAAGGGACAACGTTGGCACGTATCAAGGCAAGTGAACTCGAGCTGAAAGACAAGTTGGTCCACATCAACCGCGTCGCGAAAGTCGTGAAGGGTGGACGCCGTTTCAGTTTCAACGCAATCGTCGTCGTAGGTGATGGAAAAGGACACGTCGGGATAGGCCTCGGAAAGGCAAACGAAGTTGCCGATGCAATTTCCAAGGGCGTTGATGATGCGAAAAAGCATGTGGTGTTGGTGCCGATCGTTCATGGTACCATCCCTCATCCCGTTATCGGCAAGTTCGGTGCAGGACGGGTAATGCTCAAGCCGGCATCTCCCGGAACCGGACTGATTGCGGGTGGTGGTGTACGTGCGGTATTGGAGTCAGCCGGTGTACACGACATTCTCACCAAGTCGATGGGTTCATCCAATCCCCATAACGCGGTGAAGGCCACGATGGCGGCCCTGTTGAAATTGGTGGATGCAAAAACCGTGGCAGCGAAACGCGGAATGAGTCTATCGGAATTGTTCGGCGCACGAGAGACTGTATCGGCGCCTGTTACACAGTAACCTTGGAGTAGCAGACATGGCAAAGAAACTGAAGATCACGCAGATACGCAGCGTTATCGATCAAATCAAGAAACAGAAATTGACGATCAAAGCACTGGGGCTTGGCCGGCCGAATTATTCTGTCGAGCATAATGATTCACCGCAGATTCGCGGAATGCTCAGGAAGGTTTTCCACCTTGTCAAGGTGGAAGAAGTCCGGTAGTCACTGCACGAAAAGGATGAGTTATGGCAATAGATATTCTCAGTAATCTGACCCCTGCAAAGGGATCTCGAAAGAAAAGAAAGCGTATCGGTCGCGGACAGGGATCCGGACACGGAGGGACATCTACACGCGGACACAAGGGCGCGGGTTCGCGCTCAGGCACAAAGCACCGTGCGTGGTTCGAAGGTGGGCAGATGCCTCTTGCCCGTCGCGTACCTAAGCGTGGTTTCAATAGTCCCTTCCGCGTGGAATATCAGATCGTTAATATCGTGACATTGGAAAAGTTGGCCGTCGATGGAAGAATCCAGGGCGGAGTAATTGATCCGGAAGTGCTTGTGAAGCTCGGGGTGGTGAAGAAACGGACGCAGCCGGTGAAAGTTCTCGGGAACGGCGACCTCAAGAGTAAGTTGACGGTTTCCGCTCACGCGTTCAGCAAGTCGGCAGCACAGAAGATCGAGACTGCCGGTGGCAAAGCACAAACGATCAGTTCAACCCCGAAAGAATAATGGCCAACCTGACAGAGAGTTTCCGTAACATTTTCAAGATTCAAGAACTCCGCACGAGGATTTTGTTCACTGCGGCGATCCTGATTGTTGTGCGAATCGGTTCGCATATCACGCTGCCCGGCGTCGATGCCGTGTTGCTGGCTGAGGCGGTAAAGAACCAGGCGTCGAACACCCTGTTCGGACTGTATGATCTGTTCGTCGGTGGCGCGTTCAGTAATGCTGCGATTTTCGCTCTCGGCATCATGCCGTACATCAGTTCATCAATCATTCTCCAGCTTCTCGGAGCAGTCGTACCGTATTTCCAAAAGCTTTCCAAGGAAGGTGAAGAAGGGCGTCGGAAGTTGACGCAACTTACGCGGTATGGTACAGTGGTCATCGCGGCTCTTCAGGGTTGGGGTGTGAGCGTGCGTCTCACCAGTATGAATATCGGCGGTGTACCGATTGTACCTCCGGAAGTGCAAGGGATCGCATTTACCGTAAGCACCGTTATCTTCCTGACAGCGGGAACAATGTTCATGATGTGGCTTGGTGAACAGATTACCGAACGCGGTCTTGGCAACGGTATCTCGCTCATCATTTTCATCGGCATTATTGCACGGTTTCCACATTCGATAGTCGATCAATTCATGCTCAGCGGCAACTTGATCATCTCATTACTGTTGATTGGATTGATGGTTGCGATTATCGCCGGTGTCGTGCTCGTGACGCAAGGGACGCGCCGTATCCCTGTGCAGTATGCAAAGCGGGTTGTTGGAAGAAAAGTGTATGGAGGCGTTACACAGTATATCCCGATGCGTGTGAATACCGCAGGCGTCATGCCGATCATTTTTGCTCAGTCCATCATGTTCATCCCGAGTACGATCCTGACGTTCTTTCCAGAAAGCGAGTTCATGCAGGGTATTGCAGGGTATTTCGAATACACATCTCTGACATATTCATTGTTCTTTGGCTTGATGATCATATTCTTCACTTACTTTTATACTGCTATTGCATTCAATCCCAAGGATGTCTCGGAGAATATGCAAAAGCAGGGAGGATTTATTCCGGGGATACGTCCGGGTAAACCGACAGCAGATTTTATCGATAACATTCTGACGAAAATCACCCTCCCGGGTTCAATTTTTCTCGCGATTATTGCCATCCTTCCTGCGTTTGTGCAGAGGTTTGGAGTGACGGCAACATTTGCTCAATTTTTTGGTGGCACAAGTCTCTTGATTATGGTGGGTGTGGCATTGGATACGTTGCAGCAAGTCGAGTCGCACTTGCTCATGAGGCACTATGACGGCTTCATGAAGTCCGGGAAGATGAAGGGACGGCTTCGTTGAGTGCGGGGAGTGACCTGCGCAGCATATGGGTAGAGTGCCGATAAAATCGAAACGTGAGATAGAACTGATGCGGGAAAGCTGCCGCATTGTTGCAGAGGTTCTGGCATTGGTTGGAGCACGGATCGCACCTGGTGTTCACACCAGAGAACTCGACGAGCTGGCTGAAGGGTATATCCGATCGAAGGGAGCTGTGCCGGCGTTCAAAGGGTACGGACACGATAGGAATAACCTGTTTCCCGGTACGCTGTGTGTTTCGGTTGACGATGAAGTTGTTCACGGTATTCCAAACGGTCGGGTACTGGAAGAAGGCCAGGTGGTTTCTGTGGATGTTGGTGTGAAGAAAAACGGCTACTTTGGCGATGGTGCCAGAACATTTGCAGTCGGAATCGCATCAGCTGAGAAGAAGAGACTCATGCAGGTGACCGAGGAATCGCTTTACAAGGGTATTGCGATGGTGCGGGAAGGAAACCACCTTCATGATGTTTCACATGCGGTTCAGGAATATGTGGAGTCGAAGGGATATTCCGTGGTTCGTGATCTCGTCGGGCATGGTATCGGTAAGAGCCTGCATGAAGAACCGGCGGTTCCGAATTTTGGCACAGCGGGAACAGGCATCATCTTGAAAGAAGGCATGGCGCTGGCGATCGAACCGATGGTGAACGCAGGTTCGCACAAAGTGCATGTCGATGCAGACGGGTGGACGGTACGGACGGCGGATGGAAAACCCTCCGCTCATTTTGAGCACACGGTGGTCGTGACACAGGGAGAGGCGGAAATTCTCACCAGATAAATTTCTGGTAAGTATCTGTATGGCGAAACAAGGTCCCATCAAAGTTGACGGAGTGATCACCGATACGTTGCCCAATGCAATGTTCAAGGTGAGTCTTGAAAACGGGCACAATATTCTCGCCCATATTTCCGGCAAGATGAGGATGAACTTTATTAAGATTCTGGTGGGGGACAAAGTGACGGTGGAGCTTTCTCCGTACGATCTCACCAAAGGTCGCATCACCTATCGGTACAAGTAGGAAGCGGACAAAGGAAGACAGACATGAAGGTACGATCATCTATCAAGAAAATTTGCATCAACTGTAAGATCATCCGTCGCAAGGGAACTGTCCGGGTGATTTGCAAGAACCCCAAGCACAAACAGCGTCAAGGTTAACCCAGGAGGATTACGGTTGGCTCGTATAGCAGGAGTAGATTTACCCAAAAAGAAGCGCTCGGTGATTGGTCTTACGTATATCTACGGCATAGGCCATACGTCCGCGCAAGCAATTTTACGCAAGGCAGGGATTGACTTCAATAAAAAAATCAGTGACCTGTCAGACGATGAGGTGGCAAAAATCCGCGGCATCATCACGGGTGAGTTCAGAGTGGAGGGCGCTCTTCGGAGCGAAGTCCAGATGAACATCAAGCGCTTGATGGACATCGGTTGTTATCGCGGCATCCGCCACCGCAAGGGGCTTCCGGCGCGTGGTCAGCGAACGCGCACCAATGCACGGACGCGTAAAGGAAAGAGAAAGACAGTTGCCGGCAAGAAGAAGGTCGCGGCCAAGACCTAACAGGCTGGCTGGTTCGAGTAACGCGGTTTTATATTGAAGGAGGTATCGGTGGCAAAAACCACAGGTGCATCGGATGCAGTAAAGAAAAGAAAAAAGATCCAGGTGGACGTCAGCGGCAAGGTGTTTGTGAAAGCGACGTTCAACAATGTGATCGTGACTATTACCGATATTTACGGGAATACGATCAGTTGGTCATCTGCCGGGAAAAACGGTTTCAAGGGCTCACGGAAAAACACACCATTCGCTGCACAAGTTTCAGCAGAGGCGGCAGCGAAGGTGGCGCACGATCTTGGGTTGCGCAAGGTGGAGGTGTTCGTGAAGGGGCCTGGTTCAGGGCGTGAGGCTGCCATTCGGGCGTTGCAGGTTGCCGGACTCGAGATCAGCAGCATTCGAGATGTCACCCCGATCCCTCACAATGGTTGTCGTCCGCCAAAGCGGCGAAGAGTGTAAGATCAAGGAGCTATTGGTTTATGGGAAGATACATTGATGCAAGTTGCAGGTTGTGCAGACGAGAGAAACAAAAACTGTTTCTCAAGGGCACAAAGTGCTTCACCGAAAAGTGTCCCGTCGAGCGTCGCAATTATGCGCCCGGTCAGCACGGACAATCACGCCGTACAAAGGTGTCAGAATACGGTACACAG
>JBJXHC010000080.1:0-24804 GCA_046160825.1 Bacteroidota bacterium
GAAGCAGTCTCCATCTACAACACTGAGCGCCCGCATCTCAGCTTGGGAATGATGACACCGGAAATGCGTTATGCAGCTTAACTTTCTAACTCACACTGTCAACCTATGGACGGACGAGACAGAAGAATTGGTCTGAAAATTTGAAACGCGTTGGCTTGAAATTCCATCCTAAAACACCTATCTTTTCACGCCGCAAGATGTAACGTCAGGGCAACCACGAAGCATATCCTCCGGTTTGCTGCGCTTCGTTTGGTGGAATGACGTACCATCCCAATTTGATTTATTCAACATTCCAGAGGAGAGTTATGGGTCAACGGATACAACCCTTCATTGCACTCGCATGTCTCATGGCGTTGGCAACAGTATCGTTTGCTCAATTCAAGGATCAGGGTATTGGCTTTGGTGCCACGTTCGGTGGGACATTTGGCCAGACTGAGCTTAAGGACAAAAAGCTCGATCACTATGCCCGTGCGTTCATGCGTTATAGCCTGTTCGATCACGTCCAGGGAGAGCTTGGTGTTGGTGCCGGCTACGTGAAAGGAATTCAATACCGTACGCTCATTTTCCCGATTGATTACAGACTCGTGTTCAGTCCGATGGCTTCCGACTCCTGGAACCCGTACATCTACGGTGGAGCCGGCGTTCTCCGTTATGACATAGAGGACATTCCGCCCGGTGCGACTGCAGGTGAGAAGACAAAGGGATGGATGTTGTATGCGCCCGCGGGAGTCGGGTTACAGTTCCTGACATCGGAAAATGTTGTATTGGAAGTTACCGGTGGATTTAATTTCGCATTCAAGGATAATCTCAATGCCGTCGTGCGTGGCGGCAACGACGCGTACTGGAACTTCGGCGCGGGCTTTACCGTGCTTGGTGAGAGCGGCTCTGCCGACCCCGATGGCGATGGATTGACCAACGACGAGGAGAAAGCGCTCGGCACTGACAAACGTAACGCGGATTCCGATGGTGATGGATTGAAGGATGGGCAAGAAGTGAAGGCCACAAGTACCAATCCATTGAAGGCCGACACGGATGGCGACAGTCTATCTGATGGCAATGAAGTCAACTTGCACAAGACCAATCCCAACGCCGCCGATTCAGATGCCGATGGGTTGTCCGATGGCGAAGAGGTCAACACCACCAAGACTGATGCGTTGAAAATGGACACCGATGGTGATCAGTTGACGGACGGCAATGAAGCGAATACCCACAAGACTGATCCCATGAAGGCCGATACCGACGGCGACACGCTTGCCGACGGTGATGAAGTCAACATGCGCAAGACCGATCCACTCAAGGCCGATACGGATGGGGGCACCATAGGTGACGGTGTGGAAGTTGCGCGCGGCACGAACCCTCTTGATGCAACAGACGATGTGAAAGAAGAAGTCAAGGTCGAAGTGGGCAAGGCAATTGTGTTGGATGGTATCGTCTTCGAGACTGGTAAGTCAGCAATCACGCCGGAGTCGGAAGCAATTCTGGAGAAGGCATACAATACATTGTTCCAGAGTCCGGAGATCGAAGTCGAGATTCACGGTTACACGGACAATGTCGGCAAGAAGGCTTCCAACATGAAACTCTCGCAAGCCCGCGCCGATGCGGTCAAGGAGTGGCTGGTGGCGAAGGGAATTTCCGGCGACCGGATTGCAACGAAAGGCTTCGGTCCCGATAACCCGATCGCACCAAACGACTCGAAGGAAAACAAACAGAAGAACCGGAGAATCGAGTTCTTCAGAGTGAAGTAAGTGCAACAGGCGGCTCCATCGAAAAGGTGGAGCCGCTTCTGTTTTATGGACAGCCTAATTGGAGGTCAAAATGATTCGATTAATATTGCTGAGTGTGTTGGGAGCCTTGCTACTTCAGCCGATCACTTTTGCCCAATCAAAGGACATCAAGAACAGCAAAGACCATCCGCTATTTCCCACGCGCATGCCGGGCTATGTTATTACCAACTACATCGAGGTAGGATTTGACGGGTACAAATTTCCGGTTGGCCCGACAAGGACTGAATATGTGGAAGGGCGAAAGGTGACCGTCACGTACTATATAAAATCCGGTGAACAACGTGCCAGCAGGATTGAGGTAGAGCGCAACTACAAGACTGCCTTCGAGAAAATCGGCGGCACGGTTGTCTATGAAGGCAAGAAGACCATCACCATGAAAAAGGAGAAAGCCGGCGCCGAGGTGTGGGTGGAACTGACCGCAATGGCGGATGCACGCGGTTGCCATCGCTACATCCTGACAGTCCTTGAAAAAGGGGAAATGATGCAGGTGATCTCCGCCTCAGATATGCTTGACGCTCTCAACAAGGATGGCTTCATCCCCCTCGATATTCATTTTGACACAGGCAAAGCAACCATCAAGCCGGAGTCGCGCCCCATCATCGATCAGATTGTTGCTCTGATGAAAGGAAATGCTGATTTGAAAATCAGCGTGGAAGGCCATACCGACAATGTGGGCGACGCCGCGTCGAACAAGAAACTTTCCGATGAACGTGCCGCTTCCGTGGTTGCCGCAATTGTTGAACAGGGGATTGATGGCTCAAGGCTTTCATCGGTCGGACATGGACTCGAAAAACCGGTCGCCGATAACCGAACTGAAGATGGGCGGGCAAAGAACCGGCGAGTGGAGCTGGTGAAAAAATGAGGTTAGGGGTTGGGGGTTTGAGCCAAGCGACGGCGGAATGGATTGTGGATTGCAGATTCTGGATTCTAGGTCAGCTCTTCCCGCGAATCGGTCATGATTCCATCGCTCCACCACTCCAATACTCCGACTATGCTTGATCAGAGAAAATCTTTCCCGGATTCAGGATTCCGTTCGGGTCAAACGTCCTCTTGATCTCTTTCATCAAATTCAGTTCGGCTTCTGAAAGTGCAATGGGGAGGTAAGACTTCTGCGACCAGCCGATGCCATGCTCGCCGGAGATCGTTCCGCCAAGTGATACCGTAAGCTGGAATATCTCGCGGATCGCGGTGTCGATATGTTTCTCCCAGACTTCATCGGAGAGTTTGTCTTTCAGGATGTTCACGTGGACATTCCCGTCGCCGGCGTGACCATAGCAGATGGACGTGATGCCATACTTGCCGCAAATCTCCTTCACGCCCCGGACAAGCTGGGGCAGGTTCGCCCTCGGTACTACGGTGTCTTCCTCCTTGTACACAGAGATTGATTTCACTGCTTCACCCATACTTCGTCTCAACGCCCAGACGTCTGCCACCTTCTGTTTATCCTCGGCAAGCAACACATCAAGCGGCTTGTAGCGTTCCACCACTCCGGCGATGATTTCAATATCCTTATTCAGACTTTCTTCGTAGTTGCCATCGACTTCAATCAGCAACTGCGCCTCAGCTTCGCCATTGGGGAATTTCTTTCCCAACCGTTCCTCTGCCGCTTTCACCGCCGACTTCTCCATAAACTCCAGAGCCGACGGTGTGATTCCTTCCTGAAAAATACTTGCCACTGCCGATGCCGCATCTTCGATTGAACCAAAAGCAACAAGTAACACTTTCCGCATCTTCGGCAAGGGAATCAACCGGAAGATAATCTTTGTAATGACGGCAAGCGTTCCCTCACTGCCGATGATGAGTTGCGTGAGATTGTAACCTGTGACGTTCTTCAACACCCGCCCGCCGGTATTGATGATCTCACCCGTTGGAAGGACGGCCTCGATACCCAGCACATAGTCCTTCGTTACGCCGTACTTGACTGCGCGCGGTCCGCCGGCGCATTCCGCAAGGTTGCCACCGAGATGACAACTCCCTCGCGATGCGGGGTCGGGTGGATAGAAGAGTCCACGGCCTTCCACTTCTTCCTGAAACTTCTGTGTGATCACTCCCGGTTCAACAATTGCCTGGGAGTTCTTCTCATCAACCTCAATGATCTTGTTGAACTTCTCCATCGACAAACATATCCCGCCATGTACGGCAAGCGCTCCGCCCGAAAGCCCGGTACCTCCGCCGCGTGGAGTAACAGCGATGCCGTGTTCGTTGGCGAGCTTCAACACTGCAGACACTTGTGCGGTTGTCGCTGGCTTTACCACAACTTCCGGTGGGAAAGAGAAATCTTCGGTTTCATCCTGGCCGTAGAGCGAAAGGGATTCAGCGTCCGAGTGGATATTTTCCGCCCCGACAATGCCGGCAAGTCGTTGAAGAAGATCGGGACTGACGAGTGTGAAGTTCATTTGCAAGGTCGAAGGTGGAGGAGAGTTCGTGGCGTTTGTTCTTTCCGGCTGGTTGTGGGTCCGACTGAACTATTGTATGTCTTTCTCTATTGCAAATTTTTTACCTCTCGAGAAGAGAAGCATAAGTGCAACCAGAAGCATTCCCACATTTTCAAATACTTTGGTCCAACCGATTCTGCCCACCGAAGGGTCCTGCGTAAAACAGCCGCAGGAGATGTCGAGTCCGCGAATAAGTCCGGAAACGACACCGAGCGTGAAGACAAGGAGCATAATAAAGCAGAGGAAGGCGCTTGCTTTGATTCTGAAGCCGAAGAGCAACCCGAGTGCGCAGAGTAGTTCCACCCAGGGGAGAATCGTTGCGACAAGCATCGTGAACGGCTGGGAAATGATTTTATAGTTCTGGATAGAGACAGCGAATGCCGCGGGGTCGGCTACTTTGTCGATACTCGCAACAAGGAAGACCATCCCGAGAAGGACCCGGGCAGCAAAGACTACATAATCGTTTTCCAGAAGAGACTTCATGGGTGAACTTTCAAATCTCTAAATCTCAAATCTCAAATCCCCGCCTACGCTTGCGCTTCGGCGGGCAGGCCAAATCTCCCATCCCCTCATCTCACTCTGTTTTTTCTGTAGGCAAGTTGCCTGCTTGCCATTCTTTCCACCCTCCAAAAAACACTCTCACGTTCTTGTAGCCGAGGGAGTCCAGCTTTGCGGCAAGCGTAATGCTCGAGTTGCAGTCTTCGCCGTCGCAATAGGTGATGAGCATGTTCTCTTTGGGGAGGATGGTGAGGATCTCCGGACTTTCCTGCGCATCTTTCAAGGGAATATTCACCGCACCCTTGATGTGTCCGAGTTGGAAATCGAATCCATGCCGTGCGTCCACGAATATCGCATCACCGGATTCGTAGGCCTGCTTTGCCTCGTCGAATGTGATGATTTCTGGAGCAGCGACGGGTTGCGATGTGGTAGCGGTCTTGACCGGAGCGAAGAATCCCTTTGCGGTCAGTCCGGTATAGCAGAAGCCAAGCATCGCTGACACAACAATGATAAGGCTGGCTTCCTTGATTGATCTACGCATGCATTCCCTGTTTGTGTTCTGACAAATCGTACGGAATACACGAGACATGTGCAATGCCATTGTTCGTCTTGCATCCGGGAATAGACTCAAAAAGGTGGTCGTAGAAGAGCCGACATGTCTAAAATCTGGTTGCTTCTCGGCCACTTCTTCTATATTTTAGACTCCCATCTGTACAGTCATTTCGATAATTACATCTTACATACGAAGATTCAGGAGAACCACAATGCGAACTCTGGTAACGTGTGTGCTTAGCTTCATTCTCGCCGTTGGCATGTACGCGGCACAAAGCGATGATGGACTCTGGTCCGACATTCAAGAGTCACAGGTATCCTCAGGACAGGAGCGGCTCATCATTCCGGTTGAGTACCGTACACTGAGGTTGAACCTTGAATTCCTCGGGACGGTGTTGCGCCGGTCGCCGATGGAGGGAAGCATTCGTCTGAAAGAGTCTCCGGTTACCATTGCGCTTCCTTTGCCCGATGGCGGCTTCGGTCGTTTCAGTGTTGTCGAATCTCCCATCATGGCACCGGAACTTGCAATACGGTATCCGGAGATCAGAACATATCTCGGTCAGGGAATAGATGACCCCACTGCGACCGTAAGGTTCGATGTTACACCAGAGGGCTTTCACGCAATGATCCTCTCTGCCGGACCCACGATCTACATCGATCCATACAGCCGCGGCAACACACAGGTGTACATCAGTTACTTCAAGCACTCTGCAAGGCTTGGCGAGGCGAGAAACTTCGAGGAAATTGATGTTGTTGATCCGGGGGGTGAGAGGGCGAAAGAAATAGCGCAGCTTGTTGCAAGCCGGACTTCCTCAACGAGGATAGGTGAGGAACTGAGAACATATCGCGTCGCGGTTGCATGTACGGGTGAATACGCGGCGTTTCATGGCGGCACTGTTCCACTGGCACTTGCGGCAGTTGTTGTAGCGGTGAACAGGGTCAATGGCATCTATGAGCGTGAAGTAGCAGTGAGGATGCAGCTTGTCGCGAACAATGACCAGATCATTTACACAAACTCTGGCTCAGATCCATACTCGAATAACAATGGTGTGGCAATGCTCGGTCAGAACCAAACCACGTTGGACAATATCATTGGTTCGGCCAACTACGATTTTGGTCACGTCTTTAGTACTGGTGGTGGCGGTGTCGCCGGTCTTGGCGTGATTTGCCGGAACGGCGAGAAGGCCGAGGGTGTCACAGGTTTGCCGTCTCCCATCGGCGATCCGTTCTATGTTGACTATGTTGCGCACGAGATGGGACACCAGTTTGGAGCAAACCACAGTTTCAATGGTACGTCGGGTGCCTGTGGCGGCGGCAATCGTAATGCCGGAACAGCATACGAGCCTGGCAGTGGATCAACGATCATGGCGTATGCGGGAATATGCGGTGCACACAACACACAGAATTTTAGTGATGATTATTTTCACGGGATCAGTACCGACGAGATAGTGGCCTATACCACGATCGGAGTCGGGAGCGGCTGTCCGGTCATCACCTTTACGGGAAATAACCCTCCGGGTGTTGACGCAAATCCGACCGGCTATTCCATTCCGATTGGAACGCCATTCTCATTGCCGGGAGTCGGGAATGATGTTGATGGCGATTCGTTGACATATACATGGGAAGAGTTTGACCTTGGTCCGGGCGGTTCGCCCAATGCACCAACCGGCAACGCGCCGATCTTCCGTAGCTTCAAAGGTACCGGTAATCCCACACGTACCTTTCCGCGCATGTCGGATATTCTCAACAATACACAAACAATCGGCGAGCTTCTTCCGAGCTATGCGCGCTTGATGATATTCCGGTTGACTGTTCGTGACAACAGAGCAGGGGGTGGAGGCGTAGGCTCAGACGCCACAGGTGTCGATGTTATAGGTACAGCGGGTCCATTCGTCATCACGTCGCCCAATACATCGGTCACCTGGCTGATGAATTCGACGGATACCGTACGATGGAATGTTGCAAACACCAATCAATCTCCCATCAATTGTTCTTCGGTGAACATTCTCCTCTCCACCAATGGTGGGCAGACCTTCCCGACTGTGCTTGCGGCAAATACACCGAATGATGGAGCCCAGGCAGTCACTATTCCGAATATTCTGAACTCCACCGCCCGTATCAAGGTTGAAGCGGTCGGCAATGTGTTCTTTGATATTTCGAATGTGAATTTTTCCATCGGCTCAGTCGGGACGCCACAACAGGTGAGTCCGGCGAACGCATCCACGAATCTTCCTCTTTCGGTGCCGATACGCTGGCGCAGTGTGGCTGGCGCGGCGACATATCACCTTCAGGTTGCAACAGAGGTGGCATTCACAACTCTTCAGGTCAACGATTCCACACTGACCGATACTTCACGCATCGCCAGTGGATTGCTCAACAACAGATTGTATTACTGGCGTGTGCGCGGGAAGAATGCACAGGGAACTAGCGGTTGGTCGGATGTATGGAATTTCCGTACAGTTGTCGCACCGCCCAATGCACCGACACTGACTTCGCCAGCCAACAATTCCATTAATCTCGCGTCCACTCTGACGCTGCAATGGGGAGTAGTGTTTAGCGTTACCGGTTATAGCGTTGAGGTTTCACAGGATTCGCTGTTCTCGACCACGGTTGTGAATGACACGACACTCACCGTAAACCAAAAGATAGTATCTCTTGCGTCCGGTACCAGATATTTCTGGAGAGCCCGCGCGAAGAATGCCGGAGGTTTCGGCGCCACTTCCGCAGTGTGGAACTTCACTACCCAACAGTTGCCCGGTCAGGTCAGTCTTGTCTCACCAGCCAATGGGACATCCGTTGCGGAAGACAGTGTGCTCCTTGTATGGCAGCGTGCCGGCACAGCAAATGAGCGCTACTGGCTCCACGTGTCAACGGATTCGCTGTTCACAACAGGTACGGTTGATTCGACACTGACTGACTCGTCCCGAATGGTTCGGCAATTGATTGCAAGCCAAACGTATTGGTGGAAGGTGCGGGCGGGGAACAACGCGGGGTGGGGAGTATTCAGTGAGCCGAGAAATTTTTCAAGGCTGGCAACATCAGTTGGAGAGATAGAGCCGGGAATTCCATCCGAATTTGTTCTTTCACAGAATTATCCGAATCCGTTCAATCCCTCCACAGTCATTTCTTATGCCTTGCCGCGTGAGATAGACGTTCGGCTTGAAGTGTTTAATCTCCTCGGTGAAAGAGTGGCTCTTCTTGTTGATGAAAAAATGTCTGCTGGATACCACTCTGCGATCTTCGATGCACTGGGACTTTCGAGCGGGCTATATCTCTACAGGCTGCAAGCAGGCGAGTTTGAACAGACGAGGAAGTTGACGTTGGTGAGGTAGACCGCGGCGGGAACTTCTGGTTCCCCAAAAAATCGTTGCGACGAATTCCGGTGTCGTTCACCGGGTCTTCCTGATGCCAGCGTAA
Organism: Bacteroidota bacterium; assembly: GCA_046160825.1. Taxonomy (GTDB): domain Bacteria; phylum Bacteroidota; class Ignavibacteria; order UBA10030; family UBA6906; genus JBJXHC01. The sequence continues at coordinate 8,687 of JBJXHC010000080.1, forward strand.
CAGCGCGAAAACTCTGCCGTGCAATGGTTGCTTTGCTGTTTTTGGGAATCAGCCCGTTTTAATCATGCCACATGGGGATTTCAGTTTTGGGGTGGGACAATACTGCATCATCCCCGACCCGCCTTCTGCACCGCCTGATTCATCACGGAGTCGGGGATGGTTGCAGCTTCTCTCTCTTGAAAATCATGCAGCCCATGACATGGTCGGATTTTACATGGGCTGCACGTGTCCGAACGAGTCAGCCGGTAAGTCCACTGAGGCGGTAGTGTTGCCGTCTCGGGATTTTCCTGCGGTTCGTTGGACAACAAACCGTTGTGCAAAATACAACACAGAGATTAACTGGAGATTAAGACGAGATTAAGGGAAGTTTAGGAATGAAAAAGGCGAAAAGCGAAATGTGAACTGTCGAATGAGAACCGAAGAAAATAAAAACTCAAGACTCAGTATTCACTGGCGGGCTCGCTGTGTTTTGCGCGGCAACTTCTTCATGCCCGACTCCTCTCCACACTGCAATCTGACGGATGATTTTTTCTCTGACTTCGTCACACAGAGCGGTAACATTCTTTCCGGTGCTTTCGATGGGGTCTAGAACGGCCAGCTTGATTTCTGACGAGTCGCCATAGATCCAGGTGTTTTTCGGCAGGGCGCCAAACGATCCATCAATGGCGAGAGGGAGAATGGGGATGCTATTCCTGACGGCAATATGAAATGCTCCTTCGTTAAATTTCTGAACTCGACCATCCGGTGACCGGGTTCCCTCAGGGAAGAAGATAACAGAACACGAATTCTCCAGGTACCACTTTGCCCGCAGCAATGACTGGGCTCCTTTGCGCCTATCGCCTCGATCTACAGGAATATCTCCTGCCATTTTGAGCATCCAGCCAATGATCGGAAAACGGAACAGCTCTGTCTTCGCAAGCCACTTCATCTCCCACGGCAGTGTGCTGATCAGAGGAATGTCGGCGAACGATTGATGGTTACAGACAACAACGTAGGGGAGATGGGGATTGATATCCAGTGAGCCGAGGGTGGAAAGATGCCACGAGGGATTTGTTCTTACCATCGTGGCGCCCAGTCGACGGAACCACAGGCCCGTGCGATAGCGCACGGGATCGCGGTCGAACAGTCGGATGATGCCAAGGATTGGAAGCCAGATCAGTATCAACAACACGGGAACGGTCCATATCCAAAGCGAACGAAGTGTTTTCACCCACATCTCAAGAAGACCCAAGTCATCAATCCTCAATCACTGTTCGTTCCCACTTTCACGACCACCATCGTCATATCATCGTGTTGTGGATGCCCGTCGGTGAACTTCTCGACGTCATCGCAAATGCCTTTGATGATCTCGCTGGCCGATTTGTGCCGGTTGCGCGCAAGGGATTCCGTTAACCGCTGTTCTCCAAATTCATCTCCGGTTTCCGTCATGGCCTCGGTAAACCCATCGGTATAGAAAACGAGAACTTCACCGGAATGGAGTTGCACTTCCTGTTCTTCCAGCACGGCGTCGAATACCTTCCCCATTTCGAGTCCGAGTGCCATGCCTTTTGGGGTAAGGAGCATGTCCTGTTTACCGCCACCCTGTGTAATGATTACCGGACATTGTCCCGCACGTGCAAACCGGATGATCTTCTTCGCAGGATCGAGTATTGCATAGAACATGCTGACGAATGAATTCCGATCAATTGTCCGGTACATCAAGCTGTTCACCTTGCTCAGCACGACCTTGGGTGAGACATTGTCTTCTGCATGCGATTGCAGAATGCCTTTCGTCAACGTCATATAAATCGCAGCGGGAACGCCCTTGCCTGAAACATCGCCGATGGCGATGCCGATCTGCCTGCCGCCGAGGTTCACAAAGTCGTAGTAGTCGCCTCCAACCTCAAGCGCAGGAATACAGATTCCGGAGATGTCATACCCGTCAGCGGTCGGATTTGTTTTGGGCAACAGACTCATCTGCACGCGGCGTGCGATCTCCAACTCTTTTGCCATTCTCTCACGCTCGGAGATTCGCTGTATATGTGTAGGCATTGTGGCAGGAGTGAACTCAAACCTCTTTCGCTTTACGAAACCTGCTGCGGCAATGAACATCGGTGCCACAAGCAAGAGAAGAGCCAGCCAGCGTGTCGCCACGAAACCCTCGCCCGTCGAAGTAAAGAGAGGAATGGCTTCATTGAATCCAATGATGACGAAGTTCGCCGTCAGCGTTGTCAGCAGGTCATATTTCATGAACAGATAGCTGAAGAGAAATCCGAAGAGAGCGAGAATAATATATGATTCCGTGAAGCGAAGGAATCCGAATGGCAATTCCCAAACAACAAACGTGGTAAAACAAAAGAGGATGGTGGAGATGATGACACCCACCCAGGGGCGTTTAAACTTCTCCTTCAAATACGAAATGAAGAAGATGCGGAACACGATCTCGGTGATGATTGCTCCGGTGATTCCTGCGAGGGCCGGCCGGACAAACGGCACCAATGCTTCCGGAGTTCCGCTCGTGCCCTGTACGAAGATGCCGCTTTTGAACGTCGGGAGATACCACGCGAGCGCTGCTGCATAGCCGCCGAGAATGATCAACCCCCAGAGGAATCCGCGTAACACGCCTTCTGCAACATCCAGCGTTGAAAGCTTGCCAAAGATGATGCTGTCCGCCCCTGTTAATTTTGCCGGCCAGACGCTGCGTGAGGATGATTCGCCGACGCTCCACGCCGCAAACACCATCACACTGGCAAACACGTGGTAGATGAATACGGTGAATCCGAACATGATGATACGCGTGTTGAATCTGTTGAGATCCCCCATGCCGACGCCCGCGCCAATCACCGGATAAATATTGATCGTTGAAAGGAGGGATGCCGCAAACAGTCCGATAAAAACAAGTACCGCTGTTCTCGTTCCCACTTCACCTTCATGGTATTTCTTCAAGAACAGAATAACGATGAAGAAGAAGAGAAGAAAAAATACTGCAAACGACGATGTACTGAGGAATGTGGCAGTTGTTCCAATATCGCTGAACTCACGCTGAAATGCTCCACTTGTTGCGTGGCTCATCCGATACCCCCCGACTTCGTTACCGAGCACCTGTACCCAGATTGTCCCTTCCAGCACGGTGTCGCGGGTGGACCACACGAACCGGTGATCCAGGCGGTTCGACTGCTGGGTTTCCGATGAAGACTTGAGATTATGTGACGCGAGATTGATCCCCTGACGCGTCAGAAATTTTTCGGCAAGTGCCCTGGCTTCTTCTCTCGGGATGGAGAGCCTCGCCGCTGAATCCTTGATAATGTGTTGGAAGCCGAGCACTCGTCCGCCGGGAGAAACCCACGCCTGAAATGATTCGGTCGATTGACTCGGAGGGACGTTTCTGTCATACCAATTCAGATACCAATGGTGGGTGGTGATCGTATCGGCGCGGATAACATTGTTTGCGTAGGCAATGCCGTTGATGGTCTGCAAATACAAATGTACTTGCCCGTTCAGATTGAACCAGGCATCCAGTTGGTACGATGAGACGTCATGGCCGAGGTTTGAAAGATACTCGCTGGCTTGGTCCATGATCTCGCCGCGAGTGTACTTGAGATCAACGGAGGCAGTTGGAGCGACTTGTTCGTACAAAGAGAAGATTGCAATTGCTCCGACCAGACCGAAGATAATCAGCAGGCCGAATTTCTTAATGATCGAATTTTCCATGACACTCATAACAATAGGGTGGACTGAGGCTGGATAACTGCTACAAGGTACGATTCCTTGGTGGACAAATCAATTGCTAGATGCCTGGGATACTATTGGCTGAATCTGATCGGACTCATAGAAATGGATGCCGGGAGAATGAGCCTTTGCAACATTTATCATGGCCATGGCAACGAGCTTTCCTTCAATCGCTCGGAACTTCTTCCATGGACCTATCATCATAACACTCAGCATTTTCATTAATGGAGGAATAAACACATCCTCCCACCGAACCTCGTCCCGTTCTCCAAGCAGCATGGAGGGCCGGAATATGTGTACAGACATGAACGGAATAGCCTTCACCGCTTCCTCTGTCTATGCCTTCAGTCGGAGATAGAAGACCGAGGAGTCATGCCGCGTACCGAGAGATGTGACAATCAAGAATTGCGTTGCGCCGTTTCGCTGCGCTAACGTCGCGATTTGGACAGGATAGTGATAGTCTATTTTCTCGTATGCAGCCTGGGACCCGCCTGATTTCTTTCTCGTGGTTCCGAGTGTGCAGAACACATCGTCGGCTTTCATAAGCGCCGCATGCTGTGCGAGCGTTTCGAAATCCAGCACGTGTTGTTCAAGCCGCTCATGCTGAATGTCCAGCTTGCGGCGCGTGAGCACAATGACTTTGGAGTATACCGGATCATTCAGCAGAAGTTGCAGGCAGTGTTTGCCAATCAATCCCGTTGCACCGGCGAGAAGCGCTGTTCGTTGTGTCATGATCTCACGCGAGTTTGTAAATGGAAATTGATTCTTCCCGCATTATATGAACTTTTTGACTCGTGGCCACACTTCGTGCAAGGAACCCTTCATCCCCCGGCAGATGAACACGCTGAGATTATTCTCGTACGGCAGGCAGTACTCGTTGGTTACCACTTCAGTCTCAATCACTTCATCGAAGACCTGTTCATGATCTTCCCTGTCGCCGCCAAGAATAATCACCACGTTGACTGTGGAATCCGCCGGTCCCCACAGCCAATAATTGTTATGTCCGCTGATGGCACGTGGAATGCCGTATTTTTTTCCGAGAAAATCGATTGCTCCGCAACGGCCATAATTGTCGGTGTAAATGGTACAATGTGCCCGCTCTTCCGGCGTTAGCCGATTATAGGCACGTGCAACGGCTGCGACTTTTTCCTCCCATCCGAACCTATCGGCAAAGTGCTGGGGGAGTTTGCCAAGTTCCTGTCGCTCGGCTGCTTTCGGAGTTTGACCCAGAGCTTGGGCGTATGAGATGTACGTTTCCACCGGCAGAATGGGAAGCGCAAGCGGTGCAACGAGAATTCCACCAGTGGCAAGAAGTCCGACAAGCGCGGGTTGCACCCAACGCCGTCCTTGCCGACTGCTGAACATCTCAATGCCGACTGCTCCGGCAGCAAACAGCGCCGGATAGATGGGACTCAGATAATACACCTTTGCTTGTTGGACTATGAACAATACCAGTATCGCAAGGTATGCCCAACCGATGATTCTCCATTTCTTCATCTCCCGGTGGAAGAACAGCATCAGTAACCCCGGGAACCAGACAAGGAAGTTGAGCGGATGAAGCTCCATCACCTGACCAAGAAGAAACTCAGCGGCAGTAATTGGAGCATTCTTCATCGTTGTGGCGTTGTGCATAAACTCCAGCGTCGGCCAATCGTTGCCAACTTGCCAGATGATATGAGGGAGGAAGAGGAGAGCGGCGATCATAACGCCGAGCCAGAGCCATTTCGTCACGAGCCAGCGACGATGTTCGGTGAGAAGTAGCCCGACCAGAATGCCAAAGCAGAGAAACGCCATGCTGATTTTATTCTGTAAGCCAAGTCCGGCGACCAGACCAAAGCTGAGCCACATCTTCGGGTCGTCACGCTTGATCATCACTATCACAATGTACAGGGCGAGGGACCAGAAGAAGAGATCGAAGCTGTTCATGGAATAGAAACTGGAGATACCAAGATGGACAGGAGCAATCAATGCCGCTGTGCATGCAAGCACGATAGCGCGTATGCCACCGCCAAGCTCACGTGTCATCAGTCCGCTGAGGTAGACAGTTGCAGCGGCAGCAACCGCTGGTAGGAAGCGCAGCGCAATTATCGAGTCCCCCAGTAACGCTCTGGACACCGCGAGAATGAAGATCGAAAGAGGAGGATGATCAACGTATCCGAGAGCGAGATGTTCGCTACAGGCGATGTAATAGAATTCATCCCGGAAGTATCCATATCCGCCCAACGCATTGGCGAGGAGGTGGACCGCAAACTTGATCCCCGCAAACAGGAAGAGCACTTGCCACACTTGCTTTCCGTCATTGTTCATGCTCACTCCAAAGAACCAAGCACCAATCTCCAATCTCCAAACAAGTCCGAAATCCTAAATCTCAAAACCCAAACAAATCCGAAATACGAAGTAAATGTGAGAAGATAAACGCAAAGAACGCGAAGGTTTTTGCAAAGGGGCGCAAAGGTCTTTTTTGAATTTTAATTTGACTCTCAACCCGTTTCCGACAATTGCTTATTGCTTGTTGATAATTGGTAATTGGTTTTTTCCTACCATTTGCCTGACGCTCCTCCACCTCCAAAACTTCCACCACCACCGGAAAACCCTCCACCTGACGATCCGCCACTGGATGACCAGCCGCGACCGGATGATGCAAACATGCCGGAAGAAATCCACTTCTTCTGCAACCGTTTTCCCTTCTCACTGCCTGCGAAAAAGAATTTGGAAACGATGAAGCCAACGATATACAGAACGAACAATATAACGCCCGGAGTGAAACCGAGAATGGCAGTGGGGAACAGGAACCAGAAGGGAATCAAAAAAACAAAGAGGAACCACGACTGACAACCCGTGGAGACAACAGCAATTGCTGTAAAGAGTCCCACCACCAGAAAGAACATCAGAAAGGCCACGATGCGCCCCCCGATACTGTCGCCCGATGTTCCTTCGGCGTCGTCGGCAGTGTATTCGCCTTTGATCGCAGCGAGGATTGATGTCACGCCGGCGCGCACGCCGCCATCGAAGTCACCATCTTTGAACCGTGGGATAATTTCGTTTTGCACGATGCGGCTGCAGGTAATATCCGGCAGGCTGCCTTCAAGCCCATACCCGACTTCAATCCGCACTTCGCGGTCATCACGCGCAACAAGCAGCAGTACGCCGTTGTCTTTTCCCTTGTGTCCGAGCTTCCATGTCTCCACAACGCGCATTGAATAGTTTTCAATCGGTTCACCATCAAGACTTACGATGGTGAGTACGGCAACCTGGTTGGAGGTCGAGTCTTCGTGTGTCTTCAACAGTGCTTCGAGATCGTCGATGGTGTTCGGGAAGAGTATCCCGGCGGTATCGTTCACTCTTCCTGAGAGAAACGGCACGTCTGCCGCGTAGAGGAATGCGGAGAAGAGGAGAAGCAGAACAGCGCACCAACATGTGGCTGTCTTACCCATCGGTACGGAGCGTATTGGGAAGTTCGTTCGTGTCATCGGACGGTCGTGCCACACCATGTTTCTTCAGCAGTTCACCGCACATCGTCAATCCTTCGATCAAGCCTTCGACTTTCCGGCCAGACCGGATTCCCTCGGTGATGCGTTGCACGACGGCATCCCACTCGGATTTTTGTACTTTCGCATTGATGCCGGAATCGCCCACGACAAGCACGCGATGCTCAAGTACACTGACGAAGACCAGGATTCCCGTTCGACCGCGTGTATTGAACACTTCTTCCGAAAGAAATGCCTCTTCGGCGCGTTGTTCAACACGCCGATCCATCAGTGCATTGCCGGCGAGGAGGCGTTTCAGCGGAGAAATGTATCTTCCGGCGAGCCACCCAAGGGCCGTACAGACGAGCGTTGCGACCGCAAGCTCCATCGCATCATACTCGATCCAGCGGTTGGTAAAAACACGCAGAGCGAGGACGATGGTGAGGGGCACAAGGCCCAACAACAGGGCACTCCGCAAGTCTGCCTCGTCGTAGTCGTCGCTTTGCTCCACGATGTACGGGACGACTTCGCCCGAGGTTTTGCTTTCCGCAGTTTGTACCGCCGTCTTTATGCGTTCGAGATCAGCGTCAGAGAAGAATCGTTGAGACATGTGTTATTTTCCGGGCTCTTAATTGAATTGAAGAACGGGAATATGGTATGGAAGAATCAGCGGGGATGCAAGAAGCGTGTGGAGGGGGAGGAAGATGGGGATCGCATCTCTTTTTTGGATCTTTGGGTATTGTACTGGTTTGCATTGTCCCCCCAAGTTCGTAATTTATTGAAGTCTTAATGGAAATTCTGTGTCTGGTTCGCAGTGTGCGGTGTCTTCGACAAACTCAGACACGCGGCAAATTGAGAAAGGTGGTTGAGCTTGCCGAAACCACCTCACATAGGAGAGAACCTATGAAGGGCTGGATGTACATCCTCGAATGCGCTGACGGCAGTTACTACACAGGCAGCACCAACAATCTCGAGTTGCGATTGGCACAGCATCACGATGGCGAAGGAGCTAATCACACGAAAAAACGTTTGCCTGTGAAGCTCGTTTACTTTGAAGAGTACAACCGAATTGATCAGGCTTTCTACAGAGAGAAACAAGTGCAGGGTTGGAGCAGAAAAAAGAAAGAAGCGCTGATAAACGGAAAACATGGGTTGCTTCCCGAGTTGGCGAAAAACTATGCGCAGTTTCCTCGTACTTTGTCCCCGGCAAGTCCGAAAAGCAACCAGTGACGTGCGGACGATGTTGTTTTGCAGTGTCTTCGACAGGCTCAGACACCGCTGCAAATTGAGAAAGGTGGTTGAGCTTGTCGAAACCACCTGTCATCCTCTTGTCATCTTCTCGCTGAACGTGTGTTCGAGTTTTTCTCTCGTGGTGAAGGTGATGACGACAAGTCCGAGCATGATTACGGAAGAGAAGGTATTGAACCAATACTCGGGTTGGCTGTGCAAAACGCCATTCAACGCACCGAGCATGCAAACAATAAGCCCGAAGAATGCCGGGGCCTCAAACAGCGCAAGTCGGACAATGAGTGCGGAGCGTAATCGGGTGAGTGACGATTGGACAGAAGGCACGTTTTCCACCACGTCCTGGTTCGGTGCGGCGATCCTGGTAAATGCTATCTGTGCGGCGAGGTAGCAAGAGAGGGCGAGAAGTACATGAATGATGGTGAGTGTTTGGAGAAGTTCTGCGGCGTCTTCAAGTGACGGGTTCTCTGCCGGCGGATTGGAGTACACAACATACACTACGGCTGCAAAAGTAATAACACCTATCGCAAGCGCAGCATGGATGACCTGTAGTGATCGAACATATGTCTCCGACAGTGCCCGCTGGAATTCATTGAGGTTGATGATGGACATTCCGTTTCTGCTTTCACTGGTACAACGCCTTCCCGCGAACTATCAACAGGAGGGTGGACCTAGTAAATCTTCCTCTTCCGCTTCGTTGTTTTCACTTCCTCCTGGATGACGACATTCACGCCTCCGGTGTCCGTGCCTATCCAGAGAATGCCTTCATCATCCACAAAGACACAGCGTACGCGATTATCACCCAACGTTTTCTGGTCAGCCGGATCGTTGCCGAATGACGTGACGACGCCCGTCTTTTTATCAACCACTTTCAATCCACTCCCCAATGTGCCGACAACGATATTGCCGAGCGTGTCTTCGCAGATGGAAGAGATATTCATGCCATGAAGATGATGTCTGAATTCCTCCCGCTGCCGGTCAAACTCATCCTTCTCATGGATAAACTCATCGAGTCCGGCGCTCTCCAGGCCGATCCATAGTTTGCCGCTCTTATCGGAATACAAGGCAGTCACGGAGTTGCCTGCGAGAGTGTTGGAGATGGAACCATCGCGTCGAAACACGCGGATGCTGCCGGTGGATTTATCGAGTTTGTTCAGTCCGCCGCCCAGCGTGCCGATCCAGAGATTGCCTGCGCGGTCTTCGGCGAGAGGCCATACCCGGTTCTCACTGAGACTGAGGGGAACCTCGGGGTCATACTTGATGTGGGAGAAATTCAAATTCGTCCGGTCGAACGTGTTCAATCCGTTCACTGTGCCGATCCACATTGTGCCGTCGCGGTCTTCAAGGATGGAGAGGACGCGGTCGTCGCTCAGCGTGTTGGTATTCAGTCCGCCGCTCTTATATTGTGTCAACTTGCCGCTGACACGGTCGAACCGGTACATCCCGCCGCCAAACATGCCGATCCAGAGAGTGCCCGACCGGTCTTCGTACATTGCCCGGACATCGTTGCCGAAACTCGAACCCGATTCCGGTGCATAGACCGTTATCGCACCATTATCGTACTTGCAGAATCCAGCCCCCGTACCAAACCACATCACCCCGTCGCGTGTCTGCGTAATCACACTCACTTTTCCGGCAGGAAGGCCATGCTCAAGCGTGATCCGCTTGAAGACCGACTTTCGGGCCATATCCTGTCCAGAAGCACTAAACATCATTGCTGAAAGGAGGAGAGAGACTGCTGCAAAACGTAGCACATAGTGATACATAGAAAACTCCTGAATGGTGCTTGTAGAGTTGGAACGAAGTCGATAGAATTCTGACCGAAGAAAGACGATGTTAAGCGGTGAAAAGGTAGCAAGAATGGCGGAACGGTGCAAGGGGTGAGAGAATGCTCGGAGAGGAGATAAAGGTCTGCGATTCTAGTCCGCTTCTTGCATGAGTTCCGGTCTTTTCATATATTTGTCGAGCAATTTTTGAACGCCTTCCTTGTTATTTTTCCTCGTTCAAGAGCGCATATTGTGATTCAATTCAATTGGGGTGGTAGCTCAGCTTGGTTAGAGCGCCTGCCTGTCACGTTGGCGCCGCCTTAGAAAAATCCTCGATTCCAATTCGCCTTCACACACTTCCTACGAACGCCTAACACAAGCGCCTAACACTTCCACCTGTTCCTTCATCTTCAGATGGAGGAAACATGGCCTGCCTCATTCAAGACAAACGCGGCATCTTCTACATCGTCGCTAAAGTTGGGACGAAACGAATCTGGAAGTCTACGCGGACACGCAACAAGCGGGAAGCATACAAGATATTCCTCGCCACCGATAACAAGCCCCTCAATGAAGAAACGAATGGTCTCTCTCACCATATTGCCAGCTACATCCAGCACGTAAAAGCGACGTTTGGCACAAAGACCTACCAAGTGTACGACCTCGCCTTAAGAAATCTCCTCAGATTTACTGGCGATGTCTCCCTTGACATAATTCTCCCACGTACAATCGACCTCTACAAGATCGAACGGCTCAAGACTGTCTCCCCTGCAACGGTGAACATCGAACTCCGGGCGTTCAAAGCGTTCTTCAATTGCTTGCGCCGTTGGGAATATGTTGCCAAAAATCCATGCGAAGGAATCACATCGGTGCGAAGTCCCCAACGCATCCCCGCATATCTGACAATGGAGCAACTTGAGAAACTGGTAAAAGGAATTGGAGATCCGTGGCTTAGGAGAATCGTGACATTTGCGGCCATGACAGGTGCGAGGCTTGGGGAGATCCTTCACCTGACCTGGAACAACGTGGATATGGTGAACCGCGTTATGCTGATACAGAGCAGTGTCTCATATCAGGTTAAGTCCGGGAAGGTCCGGGCGATCCCGATGAATCAGTCAGTGTTCGAGATGCTGAACAGGACGCAAGAGCGAACGGGGTTGGTGTTTCCGGGCAAGAGAGGTGGAACTGCGCAGACAAATCATGTGAGCAGAAGGTTTAGGCAGGCAGTCCGGGCCGCGGGGATGGATAGGAGGTTACACTTTCACTCGCTCAGACACACGTTTGCAAGTCTGCTGGTGCAAAAGGGTGTATCGCTGTACCACGTTCAAAAGCTATTAGGCCATTCTTCTCCGAGGGTTACAGAAATCTATGCCCACTTGCAGAACCCGTTGCTCCACTCTGTCGTTGATATTATTCAGATGAATTCCATATGCTCTACTAAATCCACCTCATAAGAAATGCCAAGGTTTAGGCGAGTGTTCGTTTTGCAATACCATACTATTTAGGAATATCCAGAGTATGGACCGACGCCTTTGGCGTCGATCCGGTCGCCAGCTTGATTGAGAGTTTGCGTTTCGTCTCTAAGAGACTCTGCTTGACTTTCAGCATCCGCGACACGGCTTGGGATAGCTTCACGGAAAGACTCCTTTGATAAACACTATTTCTCGATCTCGCGTCGAGCTGATTTCCGTAATGCTTCCATTGCTAACTGTAGCCTTGCTTTGAGCCTCATTGCTTTCAGAGCGATCCTCTTCTTTCGCAACTTTAGGTCGTCCATCACTTCGCTCCTTTTCATCAGACTGTCGAATTACTTTTGCAAGCTAAGAAGGTGACAGGATAGATGCAAACGAGAAAGCGCATCACGCAGTTGGTGTGCGGCAAACCCATTCGCACGTTTGACGCACACCTACTGCTGTGCGGGCTTCTTGCCTATTGCACGGCAACTGTTCTTGCTTACAATTTCAGTTGACGTGCATTTGGCAACCGCTCATGAGTAGACACCGCCGTGCGTCGGCTTACTTGCCTGACAATCCAACTGCAAGCGGATATGATTCTTGGTAGGCAAGTTTGCATAATGGCGTGTTATATGCGTGGGTTGATGGCTGCCCCGTTAGGGGCGCATATAACATCGCATTATGTAAGTGGGATGTGGCTCAAACCGAGATCGAAGAGGTTCACCGAGCCGGGTTATTGCTATGATTAGTCAAATTGCTTATTCTACACAACCAATCATCACTCATGTCACTTGCAACGGAGGATTTCCAAATGGAAACATTTTTCCGTGGTAGTTACGTGCTCCTGCTTCTTGTGTCACATACAGCGTTCGCACAGGTTTCCTCTTTTGTGTTTGATACCACGTTGACAAATTCTTCCGGCCCAACCGGGGTTCGTACACCTTCGCATTTCCCAAATATTCGCCTTCCGCAAAGTGCGGCCACAGCGCAGATGTCGCCTGCCGTCGCGATTGATCCGGCGGATGAGAGTAGAATTGTCGTTGGGACCAGCAATTTTAAGACAGGAGATGATGTAATTGGACATTATCTCTCCACCAACTTTGGAAAGGACTGGGGTGGGTCCACAACGACCGTATCAAAATCAGGTCCGTTTGAATCTCCAAGTGTTCAATTTAATAATTTCTTGCCTCCTGATGCTCCAAATCTATTGTTTACGTACAATGACCGTACCTTGGGACCGGGAGGATCTTCGCAGACCATACTTAGGATTGTTGCTTCGACAGATCGTGGCGATACGTGGGAACTTCCTGCCCCAATAGTGGAAAGCGAAGGCGTAGAGGCACCGTGCATGGTCGTTGATAATAATATCGGCAGCCCTCATAGAGGCAACATATACCTGGCCTACACAACTGCACTAACGGGCCCTCCATACCAAATCATGTTCACGCGTTCTATTGCTGGCGGAAATTTCACTACACCGGTCCCAATCAGTACAACTGTTGCGAATGAAGATATGAGTCGCGGTGTAAGCATGGTTATTCTTCCCAGTGGAGACATCTTTGCTTGTTGGGCTCTCTATCAGATAGATTCCGAGATAACCGAAACTGGGATTGGTTATACACGTTCGACCGATGGCGGAGCGACGTGGGCCCCAACCCTCATGATACCAATCATTGGATTTATTGGAGCAAACGGCAACCTTGAAAAGGGGGTTCCAATCAATCTGATTGCTGCAAACAGTCATCCTTCTGTTGCGTTCGATCCGCCTAGCAGACTTTACATAGTTTGGGCAAACAAAACGATACCTTGTGAGTCCCAAGAAGTGGAACAGAGACTTCCAGATATCTGGATGGTTGATTCACGAAATAATGGTGAGGATTGGGACGCTGCAAGAAGAATCAGCCCATTCGATGCGTGTCCACGAACCGATCAATGGAACCCAAAGGTTCATGTTGATCAGTATGAGGGCGTTAACGTGGTATATTACGACAGCGAGGTTGATGAACTTAACGATTACACACAGGTCACCTTGGCCCGTTCGGTGGACAACGGTCTTCATTGGAAATACTATCAGATTAGTGATCACAAGTGGATACCGGCACCTGCGCCGACCACCCAGAACTATGGCGGCGAATATTTGGGCCTTTCTTCAACAAGTGAGTACCTGATTATTGCATGGAATGACAATCGGACTGGTGTTCATCAAACCTATTCTGCGCGTTTCCCGCTCACTCAAGCTAATGTATTTGCTTCTGTCGAAAAGGGATTTAACATGATGGGAATCCCGGTCATTGTTAACAACTTTGCCCCGAACGCGGTATATCCAACAGCAGTGGAGGACAATGTTTTTGGTTACGCGCATAATGGTTATTTTGAACCGACGGAACTGTCCTGCAATCGTGGTTGGTGGGTCAAATTCCCCGGAGAACAGAGTTTACAATATTCAGGGTTGCTTGTCGAGTCGATGGGTATGGCAGTTGGTCCAGGATGGAACATCATTGGGTCCATTAGCGCGCCAGTTGATGCCTCAACTGTCACCTCGGACCCACCTGGAATTCTCGCTTCTCCATTCTATTCATATGCGGGTGGGTACCAACTAGCAAGTGTGCTCTATCCCGGTGGCGGATTTTGGGTGAAGACAACTCAGGCAGGCACACTATACCTCAATGGCGAATATGAAGGTGGGATCGAGTCGGTGTTTGACGGCTACGACAGATTCACCATCAGCGACGCGATGGGCAACTCCCAAGATCTGTACGTTCGCAACGGGACACTCCTGCCGCCCGACGCAATCCCGGATATTGAGATGCCTCCATTACCACCCCCATCGTTTGATGCCCGGTTCGCTTCGCAAAAGATGCTGGAAACCGTTTTTGCAGATAGCGGCGTAGTAACACTTTGTATCACCGTTGATTCCGCTGTTGCACCTGTTGAGCTTTCCTGGGACATCAACCCTGAAAACGATATCGAATATAATCTTGTAGGACCACTAGGGAAACCGAGCCGCCCGGGTGTTGGGGTCGGAAAAATTCGTTTTGCAGAGACAATGCGCACAATCCCCATTACTGCACTTGCGCGCCAAGACAATTCATCATCTCACCCGAGGGAAAGCTCTCTTCAACAAAATTTCCCAAATCCATTCAACCCTGAAACAGAGATTCGTTTTGATGTCGCGCAATCGGGATGGCTTACACTAATCGTATATGATATTCTCGGTCGCCCTGTGCGGATACTCGCTTCGGGTGACTATCCACGAGGCTCCTATGCTATTCGTTGGAATGGCAGTGACGAACAAGGCAGGGATGTTGCGAGTGGATTGTATTTGTGTCAAATGGTACAAAGCGGCAAGACAATTACTCAAAAAATGGTTCTGGTTAGATAATGTATTACTGCAAGCACATATTCATTGCGTGGGTTCTTCTCGTCACAGTGGATAATTCATATTCTCAATCGAATGTCTGGCGACCGGCAAATGGGCCACTCGAAGGGAATTGGGCAACTGGATTCGCAATCCACCCCTTTAGTAGTGATACTGTGTACGCATTCTGCAGGGAAGACCTGTTCAAGAGTACGGACTATGGAGCAACATGGGACATCATAAGCCCTTACGGATTTCATTTGGGTGCAATCGGGATCAGTCCGGTAAATCCACAAGTGATGTGGATTTCCACGATGGGATTCTTTGTTCCCACCGGGAACAACATTCACCAAAGCAACGACGGCGGAGCCACATGGAACCTTGTGTTTGTTGGTGGCGGCTATCCTGTCCGTGCAATACATGTTGACCCGGGCGATCCGAACATGGTGTATGTGGGCGTGGGTGTGCGTTCCTTGTATCGTAGCAGCAACCTCGGGCAGTCCTGGGACACCCTTTATGTTCCTATTGCCGGGTATGCCATTACATCTGTGGCCATAGCGCCATCAAATAATAATATCATTTACCTCGGGTACAATAATAAGATCGTAAAGAGCACAGACCGGGGAATAACATGGACTCCACTTTCTCTTGGATTCTCGTTTGATATTGCGGTTCGCCTGGTGGTAGACCCGCGTAATGCAAACATTGTTTATGCAGGAGTGTTTACAGAAGGGTCTCTCCCCGGTGGGATGTATAAGAGCACTGATGGCGGGATGACTTGGGTCGAAAAGAACCAGGGCCTTGCTCTGGAGAACAGAGAGATAAACATCCTGACGATCAACCCTGAACGTCCGGACGAGTTATTCTTTGGACACTATGGAGACTCGATACCGTTGTTCCGAACTACGGATGCCGCGGAATCCTGGCACAGATTTGATATCGGCCTTCCCATTGCAGGGATTGAGGCCATACTGGTCGATACTTTGAACGAACGTGTGTACGCAGGCGTTCGCAGTGGTTCAGAAACAGCCGGTATCTATCTGGTGGATATGGTTACGGGGATTGAAAACGATCTGGATGAAATACCGGAGAGGATTGCATTGCGCCAAAATTTTCCCAACCC
>JBJXHC010000081.1:0-29894 GCA_046160825.1 Bacteroidota bacterium
TCTTCTGATCTCGAGATTAATTTCCGGCCCGACCCCTGTGTGTGGGACGGAAGGTATGCGAACAATGGCTGGCTTCAGGAACTACCCAAGCCGCTTACAAAAATTACATGGGACAACGCCGCGTACATGAGTCCGGCTACCGCCGCGTTGCTGGAAGTTGAGAACGAGGATGTGGTGGAATTGAAACTCAATGGCAAAACCGTTGAAGCACCGGTCTGGATATGGGTCGGTCATCCGGATAAGTCCATGACATTGCATTTGGGATACGGGCGCGAACAGGCAGGCAAAGTTGGGAGTGGTGTTGGTGTGAATGCCAGTCTTCTGCGCGGTGAGTCGAATGCCTGGTTTGCCTCCGGGCTTGAGGTTCGGAAAACAGGCAAGACGTATACGCTTGCGTGTACGCAAGACCATAGCAGTATGGAGGGTCGGGCGATTGTCAGATCGGGGACGGTGTCGGAATTCAAATCGAACCCATCGTTTGCAAAGGAGATGGCGCACAATCCGAAACCGGAAGAATCGCTCTATCCACCTTTCGAGTATAAAGATAACGCGTGGGGAATGGTGATCGATCTGAATGCATGCACCGGCTGCAATGCATGCGTTATCGGATGCCAGTCGGAGAATAATATTCCCGTCGTTGGCAAAGAGCAGGTGGCGAATGGGCGTGAGATGCATTGGATTCGGGTCGATCGATACTATGAAGGTGGTCTTGATAATCCGGAAGTCCGTACACAGCCGGTCGCGTGCGTGCATTGCGAGAATGCTCCATGCGAAGTCGTGTGTCCGGTCGCTGCAACCACACACGACTCTGAAGGTCTTAACGTGATGACGTATAACCGGTGTGTTGGCACGCGCTATTGTGCCAATAACTGTCCGTACAAGGTGCGTCGTTTCAATTTCCTTCAATACTCCGATACGGAAACCGAAACGTATCAGATGATGCACAACCCCGATGTGACGGTGCGAAACCGTGGAGTGATGGAGAAGTGTACGTACTGCGTTCAGCGTATTAGTGGAGCAAGGATTGAAGCAAAGAAAGAAGGCCGGGAGATTCGTGATGGGGAAGTGAAGACCGCATGTCAATCGGCGTGTCCTGCACAAGCCATCACGTTTGGTAACATCAATGACAAGCAGAGCAAGGTTGCCCAACTCAAGTCGGATCCCCGTGACTACGGTTTGCTGGCGGAGTTGAACACCAAGCCGCGTACATCGTATCTCGCAAAGTTGACGAACCCAAACCCTGAGATCGAAAACCCGGAACAGGCAGGATAGAGCGTGGAAAAGAAACCAAAATGGGAAGGCGTGAAAGCCAACGCACCGCTCGTGGCACCGGATCAAACGTATGCAACGATCACGGACCACATTAGTGGAACCGTGCTTGAGCGGAAGACCCCAAAAGGAATGATGATTACACTGGGTATCACTTCAGTGCTCATCGTTGTCTTCCTCACATCGGTCGGGTGGTTGCTCTTCAAAGGCGTCGGAGTCTGGGGTTTGAATAATCCGATCGGCTGGGCTTTCGATATCACGAATCTCGTCTGGTGGATCGGTATCGGTCATGCGGGAACGCTTATCTCCGCCGTTCTGCTGTTGCTCCATCAGCATTGGCGCAATGCCATCAACCGGTTTGCCGAAGCGATGACCCTCTTCGCGGTTATCTGTGCGGCGATGTTTCCGGTGTTTCATCTTGGTCGCCCCTGGCTCGCATTCTGGCTCGCGCCGTATCCCAACACGATGGCAATGTGGCCGAATTTCCGCAGTCCGCTTGTGTGGGACGTTTTTGCCATCTCCACGTATCTTCTCGTGTCATTTCTCTTTTGGTATGTCGGCCTTGTCCCCGACCTGGCCTCGATGCGCGACCGCGCGAAGAAAAAGTGGCAGAAAATCATCTATGGTGTGTTGGCGATGGGATGGCGTGGTTCGGCAATGCATTGGCATCGATACGAAACCGCGTACTTGTTGCTCGCCGGACTCGCTACGCCGCTTGTTGTCTCGGTGCATAGCGTTGTGAGTTTTGATTTTGCTGCGAGCTTGCTCCCCGGCTGGCATGCAACGGTGTTCCCGCCATACTTCGTTGCGGGCGCAATCTATTCAGGCTTTGCCATGGTGTTGACGCTGATGATTCCCGCCCGAAAGATGTATCATCTCGAAGCGTTTGTCACCGACCGTCATCTTGACTACATGGCAAAGATCATGCTGGCAACCGGGTTGGTTGTATTCTATGGCTACATGATGGAATTGTTCTTTGCATATTATAGCGGCAGCGAGTACGAGGGATTCATGATGAAGAACCGCATCACCGGTCCGTATTGGTGGGCGTACGCCGCATTGATTTTCTGCAACGGACTGGTACCTCAATTACTTTGGTGGAAGAAGATCCGTACCACGCCGATGCTGCTGCTCGCAATCTCTATCGTCGTCAATATCGGTATGTGGTTGGAGCGCTTCGTGATTATCGTGACGAGCCTGCACAGGGATTTTCTGCCGTCATCGTGGGATATGTACTCGCCGACCATATGGGAGATCGGACTGTATATCGGTACGATCGGGTTGTTCGTGTGGCTGATGTATTTTTTCATCCGGGTGATGCCGATGATTTCCATCTTCGAGATCAAACACCTCCTTCCGTGGAAAGGGAGAAAGATTGATACAAGTGCGGATGCAGGATAGCAGGCCATGAAGAAGCCCGACATATACGGCTTGATGGCGGAGTTTGATTCTCCGGAAGAGATTCTCGCCGCAGCGCTAAAGGCAAGCGAGACCGGCTATCGCAAGATGGACGCGTAT
The DNA here is from genome assembly GCA_046160825.1 of Bacteroidota bacterium. GTDB lineage: Bacteria > Bacteroidota > Ignavibacteria > UBA10030 > UBA6906 > JBJXHC01. Next base: position 2,788 of record JBJXHC010000081.1, read on the forward strand.
ACGCCATTCCCGATGGAAGAACTGACGGATGCCTTGCGGATCAAACACACAAGGCTCTCGCTCTTCGTTCTGTGCTGTGGCATCGTGGGTTGCCTGACCGGTTTTTTCATGCAGTATTATTCGATGGGTTACGACTATCCACTAAACATCGGCGGAAGGCCGCTGAACAGTTGGCCCCAGTGGATTCCCATCACGTTTGAGATGACGATTCTCTTTGCAGCGTTGGGAACATTCATCGGAGTGTTCTTCAGAAACGGACTCCCGCGGCCGGTCCATCCGGTGTTTAATGTGGATCGATTTGAACTTGCGAGCAGGGATAAGTTCTTCCTCTGCATTGAGTCGACAGACCCAAAGTTCAATCGTGAAGCCACAAAAGTGTTTCTTGAGACCCTGAAGCCTGCAAATATTTTTGTGGTTGATCATTGAAGATGCATAAGGCATTTAACATACTTATCGTGGTTGCAGTGTTGGTTCTCGTTATGGGTTGCAACGACATGGCCGATCAGGCACGTGTGAAACCGCTGGAGGAGAGCAAGCACTTCGCCGATCGTCAATCGTCCCGTACATTGCCCGAAGGTACGGTTGCTCGTGGTCATCTTCGTGAGGATGCATTACTGTACACAGGGAAGATCAACGGGGTGTTTGCAGATCAATTCCCATTCCCTGTGGACGAAGAACTGATGAATCGTGGTGAGAACAGGTACAACACGTTCTGCACTCCGTGTCATGGGCGGTTGGGTGATGGCATGGGGATGATCGTTCAACGCGGTTTCCCGAAGCCGAACTCGTTCCATTCGGACAGCCTTCGCCTGAAGCCGGCAGGATACTACGTGGACGTGATTGCAAATGGATTTGGAAGGATGTACAGCTACGCCGCCAGTGTGCCTGTGAATGACCGATGGGCAATTGTCGCTTACATCCGGGCATTGCAACTCAGCCGCCGGGTGCCGCTGAAGAATTTGTCACCCGATGAACAACAACGAATTGCCGGTCAAATGAAATGAATGGAATAGACGCACTCAAGCCGCAGTTCAATCGTATCCAGCAACGTGCAACAGTGGTTGGCACTGTTGGCGTATTGTTGCTCGCGGCTGGCGCCCTCATGTCTACACGCCAGTTCTTCCAGTCGTATCTCTACGGTTGGCTGATGTGGTTCGGGTTGAGCCTTGGCTGTCTTGGTGTCCTGATTCTTCATCATCTGGTATCGGGACATTGGGGGAACGTCATTCAGCGAATCGTCGAGTCCGGTGCGCGGACCATGGCGTTGATGGCGCTCTTGTTTCTCCCGATTCTTATAGGGATGGAGAGTATCTTCCACTGGACCGATCATGAATTTGTCGAGTCGAGCCATGTGGTCCATCACAAAATCGGCTACTTGAATGTCCCGTTTTTTATCGGTCGTGCGGCTCTGTACTTTGTCCTCTGGATTGGCATCGCATTTTTGCTCAGTAAAATGTCGCTCAAGCAGGATCAAACAGCCGACCCGGCTCTTGCGAGGAAGATGAAGATCCTGAGCGGACCTTCGATGGTGGTGTTTGTACTCTCAGCCTCGTTCGCTTCGGTCGATTGGATGATGTCTCTGGAACCCGAATGGTACTCCACAATCTACGGTATGCAGCTGATTGTCGGCTCGGTGCTCACAACATTCGCATTCGCCATTATGATGATTGGCATGTTGGAAAAACGTGAGCCAATTTCTGAAGTCCTGACCACGAGGCATATTCATCACCTTGGCAACCTGCTGATGGCGTTCACGATACTGTGGGCATATCTGGCATTCTCGCAGTTCATCATCATCTGGTCGGGCAATCTCCCTGAAGATAATTTCTGGTACATTCGCCGATTGGGGACAGGATGGAATGTCGTTGCCGTCATTCTTCTTATCGGCCATTTCTTTGTTCCGTTTCTGTTGTTGCTGTCAAGGAGAACGAAGCGCGTACTCAATGCGCTTTCAAAAATCGCTGCGGGTGTATTCGTCATGCGACTGGTTGATTTGTTCTGGACGATTATTCCTGCATTCAGTCACAACCAGGTGCGTCTGCATTGGCTCGACATTATCGCACCGATTGCAATCGGCGGGATGTGGGTTGCCGTGTTCATGTGGCAGTTGAAGGGAAAACCATTGTTGCCGTTGCACGATCCGCGGTTTGACGGCACGGAAGGACATTGAGCATGGCCGACCCGAAGCACGATCATACAACAGATGATTCGATCAAACGTCGGCACGAGACGAGCGATGCGGATTTTAAGAACTTGATGTTCACCGGCATTGGCTTGCTCGGTGTTATGGCAGCAGGATTCGTGATTTCATTTTTTGCATACAGGGTCTTCACTGCTTACTCGGAGAATCCCGGTGCGCAACCTGGTACGTTTGCCAACGAAGAGGAAGTATCCAATCTGTCCATACCGAGACTGCAAGCGAGTCCTCATGATACGCTATTGATGATGCGCAAGGCAGAGGATTCCGTGCTGACAAGTTATGGATGGGCCGACAAAGATTCAGGGTGGGCACGAGTACCGATTGAAAGGGCGAAGCAACTAACGCTGGAGGATGGGCTCCCGCAGAGGGAAGGAAACGAACAGTAATGAATCTGAAGATGACAGGAATGACAGCTGCTCTTGGTCTGATGCTCTTTTGCTTTACACATGAGGCTTACGCGCAGGCGAACCCACTCATAGGCCAAACAAATTCAGGGTCGCGGGCGTTCAAGGAAGTCGGCATTGACCAGAAGCTCAATGAACAGATTCCCCTCGATTTGAAATTCAGGAACGAGAAAGGGGAAACCATAACCTTAGACGAGTATTTCGGGGAGAAGCCCGTGATTATCTCGCTCGTCTATTACAATTGTCCCATGCTCTGCACCCAGATCCTGAATGGCATGGTGGAGACATTCAAGACGATTCAGTTCACTGCTGGAACAGAGTTCGACGTTATCACTGTAAGCATTGATCCCCGTGAAGGGCATGAGCTTGCGGCGGAAAAGAAGGCGCACTATGTCGAAGAGTACGAACGTCAAGGAGTGGAAGGGGGATGGCACTTTCTCACCGGTGACCAGGAGTCGATTACCCGGTTGGCTGATGCCGTCGGATTCCGGTACATGTACGATGAGCAAACGGGTCATTATGCGCACGCAAGCGGCATCATGGTTGCCACACCGAAGGGAAAGCTTGCCCGTTATTTATATGGTATCGAGTACGTGGCAAAGGACCTCCGCTTTTCATTGATGGAAGCAGCTGAGAACCGGATTGGTACACCGGTGGACAAGCTGCTGCTGCTGTGCTATCATTACGATCCGCTGACAGGGACGTATGGGATGATGGTCTCGAATCTTCTTCGTGTCGGCGGCGGACTTGCTATTGTTCTTCTCGGGGGGTATATGTTTATGAATTTCAGACGTGACCGGAAACGGTCATTGCAGCCGGTACAACATTAGGCACGCAAACGGATATGTGGAGTTTTCCTTTACTACCTGATAGAGCTTCGACTGTCGCTGGCGAGATCGACGCTCTCTACTATTTCCTCGTGATGGTCAGCCTGTTTTTCAGTCTGGTTATCGTGATTGGACTTGTGTACTCAGCCGTTCGCTATCGCAAGGGCTCAAAGGCATCCCGTGCAGGCGCTGTGCATGATAATCTCAAACTTGAACTTGCATGGTCAATCATACCATTATTCATTAGCATTGGTATTTTTGTATGGGCTGCGAGGATATTTTTTGACATGCATGTCGCTCCACCGGGTGCGATGGAAATATATGTCGTGGGAAAGCAATGGATGTGGAAAGTGCAGCATCCGGAAGGCAACCGCGAGATTAATGAACTTCATGTACCCATCGGGAAGCCGGTACGATTGATTATGACTTCGCAGGATGTCATTCATAGCTTTTATATCCCGGCATTCCGCATCAAGCAGGATGTGCTGCCGGGTCGGTACAGTACCCAATGGTTTGAAGCAACGAAAACGGGTGAGTATCATCTTTTCTGCGCGGAGTATTGCGGGACCTCGCATTCCGGGATGATTGGCAAGGTCGTAGTGATGGAACAGGCGGACTACGAGCAATGGCTTTCCGGTGCAGGCAGCGCGACGATGGCGGTTACGGGCGAACAACTCTTCCAGCAATATGGCTGCCAGACATGCCATAAGTCCGGTCCGACACAACGGGGCCCGGCACTCGTGGGATTGTTTGGCAAGCAAGTAAAGCTCGCTTCGGGAGAAACTGTAACGGCAAACGAAGAGTACATTCGGGAATCCATTCTGAGTCCCAATAAGAAACTCACGCAAGGGTACCAGCCGATGATGCCGACGTACAAGGATCAGCTCAATCAGGAACAGCTTAACCACATTGTTGAGTACGTGAAGTCTCTGGGGGCGGAACCGGTTGCAGCAACGAGGAAATTGGAATGAGCAGTCACGCAGTAAAACACGATGAAGATTATATCCACGCGGGATACGGCCTGCGTTCATGGTTACTCACCGTTGACCATAAACGCATTGCGATCCTGTACTTGTTTTCGATTACACTCTTTTTCTTTATCGGTGGCTTCTTTGCGGTATTGTTGCGTCTCGAGTTAATGACCCCGCAAGGCGATATCGTTACAGCCGAAACGTATAACCGGTTGTTCACGATGCATGGCATTGCGATGATTTTCTTCTTCCTTATTCCTTCTATTCCAGCGGTCCTTGGGAATTTCCTCGTACCGATGATGATTGGGGCACGGGACCTTGCATTCCCTCGACTGAACCTGCTGAGTTGGTATGTCTATAATGTGGGTGCAATTATCACGCTGGTTGTCATGGTTGCTGGTGGAGTGGACACCGGATGGACGTTCTATACACCGTATAGCAGCGCATACTCCTTGACCAACGTTGTTCCCGTTGTGGTAGGGCTGTTTATCACCGGATTCTCTACGATCCTGACAGCAATGAACTTCATTGCCACCATTCACAAAATGCGCGCACCCGGACTGACGTGGTTCAAGCTGCCTTTGTTTATCTGGTCAATGTATGCCACGAGCGTTATTACTGTTCTCGGTACTCCGGTCATAGCGATTACGCTTTTCTTGCTTGGTTTCGAACGAGTTGCCGGGGCCGGCATTTTTGATCCCGCCCTTGGTGGAGATCCGATTCTGTTTCAACACCTCTTCTGGTTTTATTCGCATCCCGCCGTGTACATCATGGTATTGCCCTCGATGGGTGTTGTAAGTGAAGTCGTGACCTGTTTTGCACGCAAGAGAATATTCGGCTATAATTTCATGGCCTTCGCAGTGATGGCGATAGCAGTTTTCGGATTCCTTGTCTGGGGACATCACATGTTTGTCAGCGGTCAGTCGGTGTATGCAGGGATGGTGTTCTCCGGTCTCAGTTTCCTTGTTGCAATTCCTTCTGCGATCAAAGTGTTTAACTGGACCGCCACATTGTACAAGGGAACGATTGAGTTCCGGACGCCGGTGCTCTATGGCTTCGGCTTCATCGGGTTGTTCACGATCGGCGGCTTGACGGGTTTGTTCCTTGCCTCACTTGCCACGGATGTGCATCTTACGGACACATATTTTGTGGTTGCCCACTTCCATTATATCATGGTTGGAGGTGCGGTGATGGGGTACCTTGCGGGGATTCACTTCTGGTGGCCGAAGATTACAGGGAGGATGTACAACGAGGCGTGGGCGAAGTTCTCGGCATTGATCCTGTTCGTGGGCTTCAATCTCACGTTCTTTCCACAGTTCATTCTCGGATATCTCGGGATGCCGCGGAGATATTATGTGTACCCGGATGAATTTCAGGTTTTGAATATCATGTCCACTGCGGGTGCATCGATCCTCGGACTGGGATACTTGATTCCCATGGTCTACCTTCTGTGGTCGCTTCGCAAACCCAAGGATGTTGGACCAAACCCGTGGAACGCAACAGGACTGGAATGGCAGACCCAATCACCACCCATCACACATAATTTTGAAACCGTGCCGATAGTAACCGAAGAACCGTACGCTTATCCCGAGGAGAAAGACGGTCGTGTCTGATCCGCATTCATCAGCAGTGGCTCATCACTTTGAAGATATGCCCCAACAGCGTGAAGCAGCTACGCTCGGTATGTGGGCCTTCCTCGCAACGGAAGTTCTCTTCTTTGGTGGCCTGTTTATTTCCTACCTCGTGTATCGCTCTTCGAATCCGGAAATGTTTGTAGCGGCAAGTCAGAAACTGGACGTTATGCTCGGTGCCGTCAATACGTTTATTCTCCTCGGCAGTAGTCTGACCATGGCTCTGGCAGTACACGCGGCTCAGGAGGGAAAGCGTACCCAAACTGTACGGTTTATGATCTTCACCCTCTTGCTGGGGCTTGTATTTCTCGGTATCAAGAGCTATGAGTACGCTCATAAATTCGAGGAGGGATTATTCCCAGGTGCGGGATTTCGATTTGAGGAGCCGTTCGCGCAGAGTGCGCAGATTTACTTCTCACTCTATTTTGCCATGACGGGCATTCATGGATTACACATGATCATCGGCATGGTGATTCTTGTGATTATGATTGTTTTTGCCCGACGTGGTAAATACACGGCAGAGTACTACCAGCCCGTTGAACTCTTTGGCCTTTATTGGCACTTTGTTGACATTGTCTGGATATTCCTATACCCGTTATTGTATCTCATCCGTGTCCATGCATAGAGTACGATGATCGTTCCAAAGAGAACATACTACAAGGTTGCGATTGCCCTGCTCGGTCTGTTTATCCTTACTGTCGCAGCGGCGTACATAGATCTTGGCAGATTCAACATACTTGTGGCACTTACAATTGCCGTTGTGAAGGCGGTTCTTGTCGTCTTGTACTTTATGCACGTCCGATACGGTACAAAGCTGGTCAGGATTTTTGCCTGTGCCGGTTTTTTCTGGCTTGTTATCATGTTTGCGCTCACTATGAGTGATTATGTCACTCGCTATTGAGGGTGAGTGGTTGGAAGGGGGCCGGTGGGGTAACACAAAAAAATGCCCTCCTCGTTTGAGGAAGGCATTCATACTTTCATGCACGCAAGGAATACGGAATCAGATGTCCGTTTTCAGATAGAACGGCAGGTTTCGACGCATTTTCTCCCGCTGCTGCTTATACTGAATCTCTTTCTTCCTACAATCGGGGCACCGATATGAGCCGGTCTGTCCGCGGAACTGGTTCCCACAATCCCTGCAAACATTGACTGCGATTTTCTTCATTTGGAGCTTTCCTTTTACGTCTAGTTACAGGTTCAATATACACAATACATTAACCAAAACCAAGCCAAAAATGTTCCACGGGGTTTCCCGGTTCGGGATTATTTTGCTAATCCATGCTCGAATTCATATCTTCACCAGTGGTAAACTGAGCCTTTTAAGAGAAAAGCACGCCCGATGATCGTTATGAAGTTCGGTGGCACCTCCAATGAGGATGCCGCAGCAATGTCCAACGTTGTCAGAATCGTCAAATCCCACCTCTCTTTTCAGCCCGTGGTTGTCATTTCCGCGATTGCGAAGGCTACAAACGAACTGGAAAAAACAGCCCGTATTGCTGCGTTAGGAGATGAAACCGAGGCTATTGCAATCGTATCAAGTCTGTTTGAACGTCATACCAGAATAATTGATAATCTGATCAAATCAAGGTCCAGCGCCGCCGAACTTGAAGCGGTTCTATTCCATCATTTGAACGAAATCAAAGCCATTGTCAAGGGCATTTCCATTCTCCGTGAACTGACTCCCCGCTCCAAGGATGCAATTTGCTCCTATGGAGAACGTCTTTCCTCTCGGATAGTCGCCGTAGCCCTTCAAGAGGCAGGTGTGAAGGCACTCTGGGTTGATGCCAGGGATTTCATGGTGACCGACGAGAATTTCGGACGGGCTGAGCCCATTGTCGAAATCGTCGAACAACGATTGAAAGACAATATTCTTCCGCTTATCAGCGCCGGTAGTGTTCCCGTGACTCAAGGCTTTATCGGGGTTACCCACGATGGAGCGTACACGACCATGGGACGCGAAAGCTCTGACTATTCAGCGTCAATTATTGCTGCGGCGATGAACGCCGATCGTGTTCAAATCTGGACTGACGTCGATGGGATTCTCACATGCGACCCCCGCGTCATAAAGAACCCGCGGAAAATCCGGCAAATGACTTTCGCAGAGGCATTTGAATTGTCATATTTTGGGGCGAAGGTACTTCATCCCAACACAATGCTTCCGGTTCTTGAGAAGGGAATCCCTGTACAAATTCTCAATTCGAAACGTGAAGCAAGTACAGGCACGTGGGTTAATGCGAATCCCGGCGCCGCCGCCCCGGTGATCAAGTCCATCGCCTACAAAAATAACATGGTGATTGTTACTGTAAGCCCGAAGAAGAGGTTGAACCAATATCTTTTTTGGGAAGGCGTTTTCAACATCCTCAATCGGCATAACGTCCTCTCCGGTCTGATGGTGACTTCGGAGTACAGTATTTCCCTGGCCTTGGAACAGAAGTACATGACGGACGGCCTGCTGCATGAACTACAGAAGCTTGGAACAGCACACGTGATGGAAAAAAAGGGGAGTGTGTGTCTGGTGGGCGATGGAATCCGCAGCCGTAGCAATATCATCGAACGCGTATTCGGTTCTCTGGGATCAATGAATGTTGCTTTGATTTCGTTCGGTGCATCCGATTCCAGTCTCACGTTTGTGATTGACGAAGATCAGATTCCTGAAGCTCTCAACAGGCTTCACGAGGAGTTCTTCAATGTAAATGAAAGCAGTGAGATTTTTGAAGAAGTCCCTCCAGTCAATAAGTAACCCATCGAAACTCCGCTCCCGGGTTCGCACCATTGCCGTTGCATTGGAGCGCTCTCTCGGGATTACCCGACAACGTGACCAACTTCCTGATCCGTTGGAAATGCTCATCGCAACCATTCTCTCGCAGAACACAAACGACAAGAACAGCCATCGTGCGTATGTTCGATTGAAGGAGATGTATCCCGGTTGGGACAAGCTTGCGAAGGCTCCTCTTCAACGAATAAAGACTGCCATTCGCATTGGAGGAATGGCGAATCAGAAATCCCTCCGCATTAAGCAGACCCTCGCCGTAGTCCATCGCCGATTTGGTGTTTATGATCTTGTTGATATTCATACAATGACCGATGATCAGGTTATTGAGGAATTAACTGCAATCAAGGGTGTCGGAGTAAAGACAGCCTCTTGTGTTCTGCTCTTCTCAATGGGGCGCGATGTGTTTCCCGTGGATACGCACGTCCATCGAATATGCAATCGACTTGGTTTTGTTGACACGAAGACGCCTGAACAGACATTTCACCAGATGCATGGGTTTTTCCCAAAAGGGAAAGGGTATACCTTTCATACAAATCTGATCCGGTTTGGCCGTTCGATTTGTCGCTCAAACAATCCCACCTGCGGTAGTTGTCCAATATCCGGAATGTGTACATACGAGGCCAAGAACTTTCGACAGACTCTGCCGCTCGAACGCTCGCGCAAGAATCGGGATTTCATGCTTCTTGACAATATCCAGTTTCCGTCATGATAGACCGCCAGCTTGTCAAGAAAATACTTGTCATCAAACTTCGTGCTGTCGGCGACGTGCTTCTTTCCACGATCGTCTTGAAGAACTTGCGTCTTGCCTTTCCCGATACTGAGTTGGATTTTCTTACCGAGCCGCCGAGTGATGATATTATACGGGGAAATCCAAACGTGAACGGCCTCCTCATTTATGACCGTTCATCAATGAGTGGGCTTGGTCTAATCCGGTTGGTTCGGAACCGTGGTTATGACCTGGTCATTGACCTCTTTGGGAATCCGCGTACCGCGCTCGTGACCCGGTTAAGCGGTGCCCGATACCGGGTCGGGTACAAGTTTCGTGGAAGAACATACGCGTACAATATTCTCGTCGAGCCGAGGGGAGGAGAAGTCCATAACACACAATTTAATCTGGATGCCCTGGAACGCATCGGGGTTGCAATTCAAGATCGCAATCTCTACTTTCCAATCGCTTCCGCTGACGAGGAGTATGTGCAGGGATTCCTTGCTGAATCACAACTGACGGGAAGGCGATTGATAGCGCTGAACACAGGCGGTGGCTGGTATACGAAGAGGTGGCCCATTGAGCGATTTGCAAAACTGGCAGATAGGATATCAGAAACATTGAATGCAACCGTTGTACTTACTTGGGGGCCCGGACAGCTTGAGGAGGTTCGGCAGGTAGCGGGGATGATGCAGAATAGTGCATTTATCCCTCCGCCGACAACATTGCCTCAACTTGGAGCGCTGCTCAAGAAGTGTACAGTGGTCATCAGCAACGATTCAGGGCCGATGCACATTACAGCGGCCGTGGGTGTTCCGGTGTTGGGGATCTTTGGACCGACGAACACGAAACTGCAAGGGCCTTACGGAGATCGTCACATGGTCATACGGAATGAATCCGTTGAGTGCCTTGGCTGTAATCTCACAACATGTCCGATCAAACATCCTTGTATGCAAGAGCTTTCAGTCGAGACGGTCTATTCAGCTACAGTGGCACTCTTGTCGAAGAACCAAATATCCCTATCATGAAGAAGCAATCGAAGAAAAAGAAGGCCAGGTTGCGTATTCCCGATTGCAAGCACTTTACCGGATACAAACCCTGCTTCCCCGATACGCGATGTTACCAAGAGTGTGTTGACAACGATCCAATTGGGAAGAAAATCCTCATCGTCAACCTCGATGCGATGGGCAACGTGCTCGTCACAGCGAGTATTCTCCCACCCTTGAAGAAAAAGTACCCACGCAGCACCGTCTATTGGATCACACTGAAGAACGCAGCACCTCTTCTTGCCAACAATCCTCTTATTGACAGAGTGTACCTTTGGGAACCGGAGAGTTGGCTCATACTTCAGCAAATGAAGTTTGACGTTGTTCTAAATGTTGACAAATCCGGACGCTCGTGCGCGTTTACGAACAGCCTCACGGCCACGAAGAAATTGGGATTCGCGTTGAATAAGAATGGCGTGATTGTTCCCTTGAACAAAGAGGCGAGAGAGAATTTTATTCTTGGTTTGGATGATCACTTGAAGTTCCGTGTCAACCAGAAAACTGTGTCGCAACTGCAATGTGAACAGTTCCAACTTAAATACAAACGTGACAGGTATCTGGTACACTTGTCCGATGCTGAAAAGGCCTTCTGTGAGGAATATAAGCGAAGCCTCGGACTCAGTGGCAAGGAATTGGTGGTGGGATTCAACACGGGATGCTCGGAGTTGTACCCCAACAAAAAAATGACAATTGAACAACATGTTACTCTCATCAAACGATTATCATTCGAGTCAGGTGTGCGGCTGGTGCTCCTCGGTGGTCCGGAGGATATGCTGCGGAACGCGGAGATCTATCGACAGGTGGGAGACGCCGTCATTAATACGCCAACGACCGAGGGTGTGCGACGTGGGCTTTGCTATGTGAACATATGCGATGTGGTCATTTCGGGGGATTCGTTTGGGATGCATGCGGCAATTGCATTGCAGAAATATGTGATTGTATGGTTCGGAGTAAGCTGTTGGACAGAAATTGATCTGTTTGAGAATGGTGTTAAACTGATTCCGGAAGGTCTGGCATGTTCGCCGTGCTGGAAGAAAAAGTGTCCCTATAATCTCGAGTGCATTCAGATGATTGATCTTGATGCAGTGGTCCACCACGTTTTGACTCACCGATCCGGAAGGTTTCACCGGGTTCAGTAACTTCCCCAATCAGCCTTGAACTGCTCAGAGGTTGAGTGAGAGGGCGATTGTGTGTGTGCTACCGAGATCATTGGAAAGAGGAGCGAAAGCGTAGTCGAGGGTAAACATTCCATATGTTACCCCGACGCCTGCAGAAAAACCCCGCGCTTCTGATCCCAATTGATATCCCGTCCGCACAGCGATCATCTGTTGAAACGAAATCTCTCCTCCAACACCCACCAGAGATACACCATCTGGAAAAATGTGAATCAGATCGGCAGCGATAAGCACTGCCGATGATATGTCGGGAATCTCCATATGATAGGCGGGTCCTACTCTTGCATAAGTCGGCAGGGTCGAACTTTCAGTCCTGAGTTTGCTGACGCTTCCGATATTGGCAATTGTCGCTCCAACCGCGAGACCTTCAATCGGGGTGACGATCTGCGTGCCGATATCGAACGCAAACCCCGAAGCTTCATCAACGAGAAGTTTTTCATAGAGAAACTTCGCCGTGACTCCTCCGCTGATATTTTCGCCGAACATCTGGGCATAGGAAACACCAAGAGAGAAATTCCTTGCCGTGAATGTTCCTTCAGCCGCTCCAGGTCTCCTGCGAATTTCAATTTCGGAAACAGTCGTATTGTTCAGGGAAATGCCGAAAGCACTCTCATCGCCCAACGAGCTGCGGACCCCAAGAAACTGAGTTCGGGCATCTTGAATCCATTCCTTGTGCATAAACAATAATTGTGTTCCATCGTCCGGATGTTCAGCTTGCACCAAACCGGCAGGATTGTAGAATGTTGCTGCCGCCCCGGAAACATGCGCACTGGTGGCATCGGACATTGCCACTGCCTGGCCTGATATTCCGAGTTTGAGAAAAGAGAATCCTGATTCTCCAACCCCGGCTATAGCAAATTGTAAGGAGAGGAGGGCTATCGCGACAATTACGATACATTTGTTTCTCATTATAACACCACCGATAGTGAAATCACGTGCATTCCGGTTGACACAAATGGTTCGACAACGTATGCGTAGTTCAGAGCGGGCACCCAATCGCCAAATCCTTTTCGTACAGTAAATCCAAATGTCGGTTTGATTCCATTCCCCTTTTCCTTCAGGTCGATTCTATCTATTCCCGCGCGCAACGTGAGTTCAGGAATCAAAGGTACTTCCACACCGACCCGCGCTAACAGAGTCTTTTGATTGCTTGCTTCAACATCAACGGCGACGAGACCCATGCTATCCGGGAGAATATATGACGCTCCGAAGGAAAATAGGATCGGAAATTTGTCGATTGTACTGTTGCCATCTTGCCCATACAGAATCGATGTGTCCCATTTGTATTCGGAATTAATGTCGCGTACACTTGCACCGATGGTTATGCTCTCGGACACTTTCATCATTCCCCCGAAGTCGAGGCCAACAATCGTGGATGCGACGTCTGTGTAGAGGCGATGATGATACAGTTTGAGAGTAATGCCGAGACTCAGTCCCCCCTTGAACTGATTTGCGAAGGCAAGGAATATCTGGTTCTCGGAGGTATTCAGAGGGCCGGTGGGTTCACCGTCGAAATCCCGACCGTCAATGTCTGAAACCCCGGAATTGATAATGCCGAATGCGATGCCCGCAGAGGGATGCACGGGCTGGGTATAACTCAGGAAATTGAGCTTCCTGTCGAGCGAGAGTATCCCGAACGTGGCTGCGATGTTGATGTCCCGCGCAAACGGTAGTGCGGCAGGATTGTAATATCCGACAAGATCACCAGTCGAAACTGCGGTCATTGCGTTGCCCAATCCGATCCCTCGCGCTCCAAATCCCATTCTGCTGAACGCGCCGGCTTTACCTCCGAATTGTGCAGACGCATGCTGGGCAAGAAAAAGAATCCCACAGCTGAGAATCAAAGGGATAAATACTCGAGTTCTCATCTATTGCAGTACCATCACTTTCCCCCAGATGGGTTCATCGTCGCTAATGACTACGCGATAAAAGTACACACCGTTTGCAACTTGTACGTTGTTGTCATCACGGCCATTCCAAATCTCATCATATTCTCCGGTACCGAAACGTTGTGCATCCTTTACCACTGTGCGTACCCGATGCATACTAAAATCGAATATCTCCACAGTCACTGTTGCCGGTCGTCCTTGAGTCGAATAGTGGAAACGAACATTCTCGTCATCCGGTGAAAATGGATTGGGATACGCGTACGTGGTATTGGAATTTCCCACAGGCCGATAGGTCCGGAACACCTCCCACGAGTAACCAAACGGCTGACTGTCACTGTCAGTGGTCTTCACAATCCCACCCCCAGTTCCGGCATATACCGTATCAGCGACAACGCCGACGGAAAAAAATGTTCTTGTTGTGAGTCGGTTGCGAGAATTGGGATCAACGATTGTACCTGAACTCGTCCAGGAGAGTCCTCCATCCGCAGAACGATAGAGTCCATCGTCTGTTGCGACATATGCTATCGAATCCTTGAAAGCAAAGTCATAGGCTCGGAGTCCGTGAAGAGCATTCTTCCAAATTCTCCCGCCGTCATCTGAATAGCTGATGCCAAATTGTTCGTTCGGATCGAGATCGGCCTGCCAGTTTGTTATCCAGATGCGGTATCCCGTTGAGAGCTGTTGGCCTCCGATAGCGATCACCCAATTGCCGAGAATCGGAGATGCTTGATTAAGCGTGGAGAATTTGACCCAACTTCTGCCTGCATCGGTCGATCGATTCACTCCACCTGCAGTTCCGGCCCATATTGTGGAATCATCCTGAACAAATACGGAGAAGACGAGAAAATTATTGTGCTGTCGTGGATCAACAACGTAATTGCCGAGCGGATCATCCGGCGAGATTGTGCTTCTGTTGTCCGAAGGAAGGACGATGCGTTCCCAAGTTTGACCGAAGTTGCTCGACCTGCGCAATCCACTCGACCAGCTCGCAATCCAGACAAACGAATCAGAGAGAGCCGCATCGAAGGTAACATTCTGTTCGGGTACGACGATCGGAAGGAATTTCACTGTATTGATGCCATAGGGTACGAGGCTATCATCCAAGGCATCCAGCGTTTGGGGTATGAATGTCCAGCTTGTTCCATAGTTGGTGGAGTATGTGTATCCCGCTCCGGTTTGAACACTCTGGTCGTTCACCTCTTTAGTAAATCCTGCTGATGTGAAGATCGTATTGCCTCGAACAGCTACCGAGAAAATACCCGGTGTTGGGAACTCCGGCACTCCACGGAAACTCTCCCATGAGCGCGCGCCATCCAAAGAGCGGGCAAGTCCTTTGCTGCTTCCAATCCAAATATCCGTTCCTTGTGTCGACATATGTGCGACTGAGTTGCTTGGCGGTAGACCAATCTGCGCCGAAGAGTTGGTTAGCAGAGGTGAATTGGTCATCGGGATTTGTGCAATTCCGGGAATTGTACTCAAGCCAAGTAGAACGAGGGGAAGTGTGCGCATAGATATGTCTATTGAACAGTAAGTGTATATGGGACAGCTACGCTCGTGTCTCCGAATGAATCAGTTGCTTGTAGGGCGAAAGGATACGTCCCCTGAGGCGTGTCAAAAGGTAGAGCAAGTGTGACCGAGAAAATACCGTCACCGGCAAACTCGTCGCCGCTGCTGATGCCGCCTTGAGGTATGCCACCGTCATCAAGAAGATAGTCTCTGTTTTGACTGTTGAGATTCTTAAGATACACTTGATTGATATCCGCCAAGCCGTCTTTATCCAGAGCCGAAATGCTCACGAAGAATGGGATAAAACCGGAGGTTGGGCGAGTGAGCGTGTCGGGTGCAACAAGACTCTGTGCATCAAGATGCGGCGGGGTATTCGTTCTTGTTATGAGTAATGCCAGTTCTGTAGTGTTGCTCCGCAGGTTGGAGATATCGCGGGAGGAAAAACGAATGCGGTAAATGCCCGTTTGTGCTCTTGTGACCTGGAATGAAATAGCTTTAGAGAATATTCCATCTAAAGCGGCTGTGTCAGGTGCAAGCCCGTCGTCAGCTAAGTTCTCGCTCAAGAAAGGGGAACTGGCGGTGGGTCTGACTATCTCGGCTTCCACGTTGGCGATGTCCGCATATCCGTCGGAATCGGTTACATGTACTACGGCACTGAATGTGATTATGTAAGTATCATCAGACACGACAAGAGTGTCAATGTTGACAGTATTTACTGAGAGGGCGGCTGACCCAACGGTTGGCGGAACTCCTACAATATCGGTCGGACCGATATCGTTGGTTTCGCATGATGATAGGAAAAAGAATGCTGAGACTATAACAAGGTAGAGGGGAATACGCATGACGAGGCTTCGTTTTCCGGGAACAAAAAACCGAACCCCACGCTTGATATGGTGAGGCTCGGCTTTTAATTTTCTTGAAATTGGTGGTCTCAATGGAATGCTGGTTTCTGAATCCGTAAGTGAAAGACAAAACTCGTTACCAACAAGCCATCAGACCTCTATCTGTGATCGACATGAACTCTTAACATTGTCAAGCTACAAAAAGCTTGATACAAAATCAAGGAACTATCCTACCGCGGCACTGAAAGTAAAGGGAACGAGAGAAAATGACAAAACAAAAATGAGACAACAGATCCATCCCAGAATCTTGCGCATAGGGTCGAGTGGAGTTTGGTCTTCAACGGCCGGACGATTGAGTTTCAACACTCGAATGGAAAAAACCAGTAAGAGTGCCCAGAATAGCCAACCTGTGTAACCAAAGGAGATGGGAATCCCGATGTCGGGAAGGAATCCAGCCAGTCCAAGGATAAAGAGGAGAACGATGGACATTCCGGCGATAAGATGATAACGGTTTCCGAACATAGCATAGGAGATATGTCCACCATCCAGTTGTCCTGCTGGAATCAAATTAATGGATGTGACCAACAGACCAAACCAACCGACACAGAGAGAAGGGTAGTGATAAACTTCATTCATTGGTGGGATGAAGGCTCCATGTGGGGCAAACAATCGAGCCATGAAAGAGAACATCAGTGGTTCTCCAAATTTCCAACCACCTTCAGGGATATCTTCCATAAAAGCATATTCGGGATGAATCGAATGCAGATACTCTATGGAGGGGAGACTGCTAAAGCCCCAAGTGAGCACCAATATACTTGCCACAAATCCAGCGATTGGTCCTGATGCCCCGATATCGAATAACACCCTTCGCGATGGAATTTGGGACTTCAAACGAATAACTGCCCCTAGCGTCCCGAATGGGTTGAGGAGTCCCAGTACCCCTACCGAAGGGAACGGGATGAAAAGTGGAAGGGTGACATCAACTAAGTGCCTTCGAGCAGCGAGATAATGACCGAATTCATGGGATGCCAGGATGAAGAGCAACAGTGATGAATAGGTCAGACCGTATGAAAAATTTGCAAGTTCAAGTGGATCCCTATTCAACCAATTTACACCCGCGAGTGTAGTTGTGAGCAGGGCAACCAGAAACGACCCGATACAATATGTGATAGACTTCAACACTAATGATAAATATAATAAAAAAACCACTTGAATAACTCAAGTGGTTCTAATGTAAGGTTATCCTGTGAAATACTAAGGCCGAGGTGTGTCCGGAAGAGATGGTAATATGCCTCTTGGCCGAGGTGTGTCCGGAAGAGATGGTGTTATGGCCCTTGGTCCGAAAGTGTCCGACTGAACCGAAAGTACACTTTTCTGGCCAGCGGCAAACGATATAGCAATATTGGCGAGAGCAATCATCAGTACTGCGATTGATAACGAGCGGACTCGCTTTGAGAATTGTGTCATTAAACCTCCTGAGGTATTTATGTTGTTTATTATGAATTGACCACGGTTAGGTTATCAAGATGCGGCCAAGTAGGATTTCGTTAAATACAAAAGAAGAATTGAAAATAATTGCGACATTATCGATTTGATTCGTAGATAATTTAATATTATCGTAGAATATGGGCAAGTTTTTTATTAGTATCCCTGCATTATTCAGTATTTACTCGTATTACGTGATGATGCACACATAAAATGCGTAAAATTGAAAATTTCTGCGTATATGCCTTGGTTTTGACGATACTGAGAATTATATTGTTCTCAATAAAATAACAGAGGCGATGTGAACTCTAGGAATACAAAAAAATCCGGTTTTGGTCTGGCGAGGAAAATCGTCATTGTTTGGCTTTTCATGATCGCAGCCAGTTTGTTGTCGTTTCTCTTTCCCCATGGTGGGATCACTACTTCAGGATTTGTCAGCTATGCCCTCCAAGTTCTTTTATTTGTAATTTCGTTTTTTATAATTCGGTGTGAGCCAACCAGAAAAAATAGATTGATCTTCGTTAATTTTTTCTTTTATTTTAGCATCTCGTTACTGTTTCATGTGTACAATTTTATCTTAAGCCCTGAACTTCGGTATCTCTTCTGGCTGTACGTCGGTTTTTCGGGGCATATCTTGTTATTTTCCTTGTCAATTGTCTACCTCACTATTGACACGATATTCAGGGAATTCAAGTCGTACCAAAAGTACATTGTTTCTTTTGCTATCGTTGGGTCATTCTTTTATTTTTACTATGCACCTTTTCTCGTTGATCCAAAGCATGCGCATAAGACTGAATCTGTTCTTAACTGGAAGGAACTGAGTGCTGCCCGCGAGGGGTTTATTGACAGGAACAAGACAGAACCATCAAAAAAAGAACTCACGAGTATCACCGAGTTGCACATGTATCAAGACGGGAAATCGGTTGGGACATATTATCAGAATGAAAAGACCAGGCGAGTTGATCAACTCTACCCCTACCTGTTCGGATCGAACTATGTGATTCTGGTATTTGCTCCGTTATATGAAAATATGATCTACATGAACGTGCTGTGTCTGGGGTTCATACTTCTCTTTTTTGGATACCAGTACAAGAAGGATCCACCGCAAGGTGCATATATTGACAAGATCATGTTCCTTTTTCTTGTCCTCTGTTCCATGGAGATCTTTCATGCATGGAGTTTTATCAAGACCCTGGAGTGGCAGTCATTTGCGGAGATCGTAGGGATTGGGCAGTATCTGTCTGCCGGAATCCTCCTCATCATCGCACTCTTTTTCTTCCTGCGACTGCGATTCATCACCTCGGCAAATGGCGAGTATTATGAGCAGGAAATTGTTGTGAGACCAGCTGGGGTGACTCGGTGGCGCGATTGGCTGGACGAAATAGTTATTACTCACTTCCTCGACAGAAAAACAACTCTTGGTAGAATGTTTGCAAAGCCGGAACAAGAGTAACGGCTTTCCTTTTGTGGAACAATTTCTAACTTTGGATTGGGATTCGTAAATGTCAGATTTTCTGGACAAGTTTAGATCAAAAAATGCCTTGGATAGAGGGATCGGCACTAGTCAGCCTGCTGGTGGTGTCTCTTTTGAGTACGCCATGGTCGGAAAGAGCATTGCGGCAGAGCAACTACGAGCCGATATTATACGCCTTGGTACTCTGCGCAAAGATGTTGTCATTGTGGGTGAAGCGGGTGTCGGCAAAGGTGCGGTCGCTAAGAACATATACCACATCGGAAAGGCAAACACGAACGACGGCCCATTCATGTCCATCAATCTCTCGGTGATGGATGATCGGGAATTGGAGTTCGTGCTGTTTGGTTTCGATCGCGGCGTTGAGGGATTGCCCTACACATCAAAACGAGGGCTCTTCGAGATTGCAAATGGCGGGACCGTTTTGATAGAAGAGATCGAAGAAGCGAGCTTCCGAAATCAAATGAAGATTCTCAATTTTATCAACGAGCGAACAACACGTCGCATTGGTAGCAACGTGGATTCCAATGTCGATATTCGACTCGTTATGACAATGAAGGCAAATCCGGTAGACCTGCGTGACCGTCGCAAGCTATTGGAGGATCTCTATGCCAAGTTATTTGAATTTGAAACAGTCCAGATTCCACCGCTCAGAGAGAGGCCGGAAGATATACCATTGCTTGTTCGGCATTTTTCAGATGAGATATCCAAAGAACTCGGCCTCGGCGACCTCGTTATTGATATCAATGCAATCGAAGTCTTGGTTCGTCAGACATGGAAAGAGAATATCCGTGAATTAAAAGCTGTCGTTGATCGTTCAGTGCTCTTCTCGAACGATGGCCGGTTTGTGTTGCCACCGGAACTGGTCGATGAGAAGACCGAGGTGGTGAAGATGATCAACAATATTATGGCAGGTCAGGAATTCATACTGGATAGGTCGCTTGATGTCATTGAGAAGGGAATAATCGAAAGGTCTCTCGAGCGTTTTGGTTTTAATCAATCAAAAGCGGCTCAGTTTCTCGGTATGACGGAACAGACCTTCAGGTACAAACTCAAACGATTGGGTATTGCCAGTGCCCGAGCCCGATCATAGCTAACTTCAGAGTGCATCCATCTCAAAGAACCCTCCACAACTTGAAGGGTTCTTTTTTATTTGTTCAGAATTCGGTGTTTCCATACCACGGAACGAGAAACGGTGAGGACGAGGGGGAAGATTAACACATAGAGGAAGGAATACAATTCGTACGCAATGAAACCCCGCAGCATCTGCCAGCGGGAAAATGTTCGCAATGAAGGGAACAATACCAGCAGGTCAGCAACACACTTTCCGCTCATAACAACCCACCCCATCCATCCGTGTTCACCAAGCAAAGTCACGATGATCAATCCGTTTAAGAGAAACGCAGCAGTGAATATCGCGATCTGTTTCCATCCCATATCCAGTCCTCCGATAAACCATCTTTTCTTCTGCAGAAACAATTCCCTCAACGATTGACAAGGCTTACTCTCGACCAAGCCATCGGGATCCATAGGGAAGATGCAGCGATAGTACGTTTGCGTAACGATGGATCGTACGAGTATGAAGTCCTCTGTGAGACTCGGAGGTAGGCGCGAGTATCCTCCAACACTGTCGTATGCCTTCCGACGGAATGAGAGGTTGTTGCCAACGGCTGTTACAGGCGAGCCCATCCTGGCGGTTGCCGCAGCAACTGAAACGAGCGCAAACCAATCAAGCGCCTGAGCACATTCAAACATGGATCGTGCTCGGAGAGAGGTGAAACCTGCAACAATTCCAATATTGTCGTGGAGGTAGTATTTGACTGTGTTCTCCACCCATCCCTCTGGAACGATACAATCAGCGTCGGTCATCATAATGATCTCCCCGGTTGTTGCATCAATTCCTTGTGCAAGTGCATTGGCCTTGCCTTTGAGATGCGGTGTTTTCTTTGCATGAATAATGGATATCCAGTCATGGACATTGACGTACTGTGCGGCAAGTTCTGCCGTTCGATCTGTTGAGGCATCATCAATAATTATTACCTGAAGCAACTCCCTGGGATAGACGAGTCGGACGATCGAGTCGAGGCACTCAGCGATATTTGCTTCTTCGTCGCGGGCAGCGATCACAATTGAAACGGTTGGTCTGTATTCAGCGACTGATGGATATTGTGCTCTTGATGCAAATACTGCGAACACGATCATCAGGCAAAGATACAGTAAGGCGAGAATGAGAACAATTTCTGTCATGGTCTATTTCCATCTGTATGTTTTCTAACCTACTCAAAAAGCACTCACGACGCAAACCGATTGCTTGTTGGGTAGCGAAGATGGTATATTAATACCCACATCAAGAATCTGGATACTCAATGAACCTTCACCCCCTTACCGTCGGAATAGCAGGTGGTAGCAGCTCCGGAAAAACAACCGTTACCCGGGAGATTGCGGATGCCCTTGGCCCGTCTTCCATTGCGTTGCTACAGCACGACGCGTACTACCGAGACCTTGCAGATTTCGATGGCGTTCCTGCCGATCAGATCAACTTTGATCATCCCGATGCCTATGATACCAGCCTTTTTATCCGGCATCTGCAGCAGTTAAAAGACAATCTTCCCATTCAACAGCCGGTCTATAGCTATACAACGTATCGGAGGACCGGAGAAACCCGTACCGTCGAACCTCGTCCGATCATCATCGTGGAAGGGATCCTTATTTTTGCGGATCAGGCACTGCGCAACCTGCTTGACATCAAAGTGTATGTCGATACAGATGATGACGAACGAATTCTCCGGCGAATACGGCGTGATGTTCTTGAACGCGGGCGTTCGGTTGAGTCCGTGATGAATCAATACATGAGAACGGTAAAGCCGATGCATCTGGAATTCGTTGAACCGTCAAACCGATGGGCGGACGTCATCATTCCGCGCGGCGGTGAGAATAGGGTAGCGATTGACATGGTGGTCGCCAAACTTCGCTCGTTGCTTGCTTCTTGATGAGTTCTGTGGACCGCGCTTACCTTGACTCTCTAGACCGAATTGGATATATTTTTCCAGTTTTCATGCAATAGCATCAGTTCTTCATGACATTCGACCTTTGAGAGTCCATGCAAAAAACTTCACATGCAAGTAACAAACCTTCCGCACATGCCGAGCAGGTTGTGTATCACAAAACAGTTCTTGACAACGGCGTTCGGATTGTGAGTGAGACCCTGCCGTATGTCCGTTCAATTTCGCTTGGTGTATGGGCAAATGTCGGTTCACGCGATGAATCTCCCCAACAGAACGGCATCAGCCATTTTCTCGAACACATGGTCTTCAAGGGAACGAAGAACCGTACCGTTCCTGAAATTGCAAGGAGCCTCGAATCACTTGGCGGTTACCTGAACGCATTCACGACGAAAGAGCAAACATGCTTCTATGCACGCGTGCTGGATGTGCATCTCGCTGAAGCCATGGACGTTCTTTCTGATCTCGTTCTCAACGGAACATTCAAGCCGCAGGAACTGGAAAAGGAAAAGCTTGTCGTTATTGAGGAACTGAAGAACGCCGAGGACAATCCCGAAGATATCATCCACGATTATTTTGAAAAGATACTCCTCCCTGAACATTCGATTGGATTTCCGATCATCGGTACGCAAGAGAACCTGCATCGTTTCAATCGGAACGACCTGCAATCTCATCTCACCCGCTTTTATCGTCCTGATCGAATCGTGGTTGCAGCTGCGGGGAATATCGACCACAGGCAATTGGTGCGTCTGGCGGAGAAAATGTTTAAGGGACTCCAACCAGGCAACGGTGCGCCCAAGAGAACCCCGCCCCGAATCCGAACTGGACACCCCACTGTGGCAGAGTACAAACGTCCGATTAACCAGGCTCATGTGTGCATTGGTGCGATGGGGTATGGCATCAAGCACAAGGACCGGTACCCCTTGCTGGTGTTGAATGCTTTGCTCGGTGAGGGGATGAGTTCCCGGTTGTACCAAAGTATTCGCGAAAAACATGGTCTCGCGTATAGCGTGTACTCGTACGTGAACATGTTGAGTGACACGGGTGTGTTTGGCGCGTACGTGGGAACCGACAAGAAGCATGTCGATAACGCCATCGCGTTGATGCATAAAGAATTCTCGAAACTTATCGACAAACCGATCTCACGAGGGGAACTTGAGCGTACAAAATCGCAAATCAAGGGAACCATGATGCTGAGTCTCGAGAATATGTCGAGCAGGATGATGCGATTGGGAAGTGGGGAGATGTACTTTGAATCATTTACATCGCTTGATACCGTCATTAGAAAGATCGATGAAGTCACCTCCGATGCTGTACAGCGCGTTGCGAATCATATTCTTCATGAGAAGGACCTTTCCCGGGTAATTATTCGACCATCCTGATTGGACAAGTCGATTTCATTATCAATTCAAACCTTAACGAGAAAAACCTATGGTCATTGGCGTACCAAAAGAAATCAAAACGAATGAGAACAGGGTAGCTCTTGTTCCCGTGGGCGCGGAGACACTGAGAAAACATGGTCACAAAGTATTGGTGGAGGCCGGCGCTGGAATAGGAAGTGGTTTTTCGGATGATGCCTTCAAGGGCGCGGGTGCGGAGGTCGTGAAGACTCCTGCGGAAGTGTATGAGCGCTCCGACATGATCATGAAGGTAAAGGAGCCTCTGCCTCCTGAATACAATCTTATCCGTTCCGGACAAATCGTTTTCACATATTTTCATTTTGCTTCCGGCCGTGAGCTCACTGAAGCAATGATGAAGTCGCATTGCGTTGCCATTGCCTATGAAACCGTGCAGCGCGTTGACGGTTCGCTTCCGCTTCTGATTCCCATGAGTGAGGTGGCTGGACGCATGGCCCCGCAGGAAGGCGCAAAGTATCTTGAGAAAACGATGGGTGGAAGGGGAGTCTTGCTGGCCGGTGTCCCAGGAACCGAACCGGCTGATGTCGTTGTGATCGGCGGAGGAATTGTCGGAACGAATGCTGCCAAGATTGCTGCCGGATTGGGAGCAAGGGTGACCATACTCGACAATAATCTTTACCGGCTACGCTACCTTGATGATGTGATGCCGAGGAATGTGGTAACAATGATGTCCAATCCCTACAACATTCGCAAGACCACGATGCATGCTGACATCACCATTGGCGCCGTCTTGATTCCCGGAGCCAAAGCGCCTCACCTTGTCACTCGTGACATGCTCAAGGATATGAAGGCCGGGTCGGTGATCATCGACGTATCGGTTGACCAGGGTGGGTGTGTGGAAACATGCAAGCCGACGACTCACGAGAATCCAACCTATGTTATCGACGGTGTGGTGCATTATTGCGTCGCCAATATGCCGGGTGCAGTTCCGTTTACATCGACCGTTGCTTTGACGAATGCAACGTTGTCCTACGCAGTGGAGATTGCAAATAAAGGTTACAAAGAAGCTGTCCGTACCAACAATGAAATTAAGTTGGGGCTGAACATGATCGCCGGGAAGATTACCTACAAGGGTGTGGCGGATGCATTTGGATTTTCCTATACGCCCGTCGACTCCGTTCTTTCCTGATCAGATAATGGAGATGCAACGAACCTGATGGCAAAGATAACCATAGACGGCAAACAACTCGATGTAGACCCGAAGCAGTCCATTATCGAAGCGGCGCGTGATAATGGGATGGAGGTTCCGCATTTTTGTTGGCACCCGAAGTTAAGCGTGGCCGGCAATTGCCGCATGTGTCTTGTGGAAGTCGAGAAACTCCCCAAGTTGATGATCGCCTGCGCAACACAGGTCGCCGAGGGGATGGTTGTTCATACGAACAATCCCCGTGTTGTCAACGCCCGCGAAGCAGTGATGGAATTTCTTCTTATCAACCATCCATTGGATTGTCCGATTTGCGACGAAGCAGGCGAATGCAAGCTTCAGGATTATGCTTATGCGCATAGTGTCGGCTACAGCCGCTTTGACGAAAACAAAGTCCACAAACCCAAACGTGTGGAGTTGGGCCCGAATGTCCTGTTGGACATGGAGCGCTGTATTATGTGCTCACGGTGCGTCCGGTTTTGCGATGAGGTCGCACTGAAGCCCCAACTCACATTCACGGAGCGCGGGACACATGTTGAGCTGACGACTTTTCCCGGCGAGGAGTTGGACAACCCCTATGCGATGAATACGATTGATATTTGTCCGGTGGGGGCGCTGACGAGTCGTGACTTCCGGTTCAAAGCGCGAGTATGGGAGATGTCGTCCACTGAGACCGTGTGCCCCGGCTGTTCACGCGGCTGCAACATGCATAGCTGGGTAAGGAATAATGAAATTCTCCGCCAGACTCCGCGGTTCAACCCGTCAGTGAATGAATACTGGATGTGCGATTCCGGTAGACTGAATACATACAAACCGGTGAACTCGGATCTTCGTATCAAATCACCGATGATGAAGAAGGAGCTGGGCGTACTTGAGGAAGTTGGTTGGGATGAAGCCGTGGCGCGAGTTGCTTCCGAGTTCAAGGCCTTCCGCAAGTCGGAAATTGCTGCGCTCGGCTCGGCGTATGCAACCAATGAGGATAATTATCTTTTCCAAAAATTTGTTATTGATGTTCTTGGTACAAGACATATCGACTTCGTACGACATACTATTGATGGCGATGAAGACCAGATTCTGATTCGGGCAGATAAGACGCCGAACGCTCGTGGTGCTCTTGAGACTGGTGTGTATCCGCGTGAAGGGGGTTTGAACCTCGAAGGCATCATCAAGGCCATAGCCGAGGGTCAGATCAAAGCACTGTATGTTTTGGATGATGATATCGCATCTGATCCAGCCATAGCAAGAGTTCTGCCAAAGTTGGAATTTCTTGTTGTCCACTCAACACTCCAGAACGCCACAACAACATTGGCCGATGTCGTGTTGTCCTCATCGACCTTTGCCGAGAAGAATGGGACGTTCACGAATTTCCAGGGTCGAGTGCAACGTATCCGCCCGTCTGTGGCAACAATCGAACAGGATCGATCAACAGATGGTTTTGCACAAAGCAGGCTGGATAAGTTTGGTTCACCGTTCGACCGGTGGGCAAAAGGAGCACGGCGCGATGCACGTCCAAGTTGGAGAATCATTACCGGCGTAGCATCGATCATGGGAACAAAATACAAATACAACGCAGCAGAGGATGTGTTTGCTGAACTCAGCACGCATGTCGAGGGCTTTCGGGGAATGACGTATATGAAACTTGGAAACAAGGGAATGTCCCTGAAACAGAAACAACAAGCAGCGACATCGGAATTGGCTTAAAGGGCAGATGGAATTTCTCATAATCTCTTCGATAAAGATTGTTCTCATCCTTGGGATTATTCTCTTTGTGGTGACGAACCTGGTCTACGTTGAGCGGCGGGTGAGTGCATTCATTCAGAATCGCATCGGGCCGAACCGCGTGGGTCCATTCGGATTACTACAATCTCCGGCGGACGTGCTCAAGCTCTTCATCAAGGAAGATATCGTTCCCTTCAAGGCGGATAAGTTTCTCCATATGCTTGCGCCGGTAATATCAATCGCCGTTGCTCTTGTGACGTTTGCGGTGATCCCGTTCGGCAGCACCCTCTCGTTGTTTGGCTATGAGGTCAAGATGATGATTGCCGATGTCAACATCGGCGTATTGTATATTCTCGCTCTCACTTCGCTCGGCGTGTACGGTGTGACGCTGAGTGGCTGGTCCTCCAATAATAAGTACTCACTCCTCGGCGGCCTTCGTTCCTCAGCGCAGCTCATCAGCTATGAACTGTCGATGGGGCTTTCGATTATCGGTGTGATCATGATCGCCGGAACTCTCGAACTTGACCGGATCGTGGAACTGCAAGCCGGATTTTCCTGGAATCTCTTCCTTACTCCCATCGGGTTTATCACGTTTGTGGTCGCCTCCTTTGCCGAGACGAACCGCCTGCCGTTCGATCTTCCCGAAGCAGAACCCGAGCTCGTCGGCGGTTACCACACGGAATACAGTGGAATGAAGTTCGGGACATTTTTCCTCGCCGAATACGCAAACATGATCACCTCCAGTGCACTCATCGTTACGTTGTTTCTCGGTGGCTGGCAGTTTCCGTATCTCGAATCCTTTGGACTTTCTCCCATGGTGCAGGGGATCGTTCATATTCTCACGTTTTGCGCGAAAGTGTCATTGATGCTGTTGTTTTATGTCTGGATTCGTTGGACG